>QCFY01000006.1 GCA_003280085.1 Prochlorococcus sp. AG-363-O06
AAGATGGCATTTTAGAGTTTTCTTCAAGGGCCTTCAAATAGGTCTGCAAAGCTCTATCTTCTTCTCCATTACTCATATAAATGATGGCCATATTCTTTAAGGTTTCACCTCTATCAATTGAATTCTCTTCTAGCTTGAGGCTCTCTTCATAATTTTCTAGCGCCTCGGAATAATTCCCGTCATTTTGAGCAGCCAAGCCATCTCGGTAATAGATATAGGCTTCTTTTTCTTTTGCTTCAATTGGCATCATCTTGACTATGACCTCAGCCATGGCTGTGAAGGCCTTATCAATGAAATTGTCGGTTTCGCTTCTAGGCACTGTTAACAAATAAAAGGATCTTGACAACCATCTTGCCTGGAATCTGGCCTAATACTAAAAATTTATGAATTGAAGTTTTCGCTTATAAACAATTTCCTGCTCAAAAAAAGAGTTTGGACATTAGCTTATCTATATACCTGACTAACCCGTGAGCAACCAAAAACAGCCACCTCCTATCCAAACTGCCCTACTCAATGTAGAAGGGATGAAATGTGGTGGATGTGTAAAAACGGTTGAACAAATCCTGCTTGAACAGCCAAATATTGTGAACGCAAGTGTCAACCTTGTAGCACGCACAGCCTATTTAGATCTCAAGAGCACTAATTCAGAGCTAGCCCCTATCCTCAAAGCTCTTGCAGATAGAGGGTTCCCTTCTCAAATCAGATCCGCGAACCCTTTAACAAAGAAAAGTACAAAGGAACTAGAAGCATCAAAAAATTGGTTGATGCAATGGCAACAATTAATGATTGCATTGGTTTTATTACTGCTATCAGTACTTGGACACCTTTCTGATATTGGCACAATCAACTTGCCTGTATTAGGGGCTTTACCTTTTCATGCTGGCCTAGCAACTATCGCGCTATTAGGCCCTGGCTTCCCAATACTTAGAGATGGGTTAAAAGCTGCAATTAATTTGCAGCCAAGCATGGATACTCTCGTTGGGCTGGGGGTTGGTAGCGCATATATTTCTAGTCTTGTTGCCTTGATATGGCCTGGAGTTGGGTGGCCATGTTTTTTTAATGAGCCTGTAATGCTCCTTGGCTTTGTTCTGGTTGGGAGGTTCCTTGAAGAGCGTGCACGCTTCCGAACTGGACACGCCCTTCAGCAACTTGCAAAATTACAACCAGATACGGCAAGACTATTAATCAATGATGACGAAATTAAAGAAGTAAGAGTTGGCGCCTTAAAAACTGGCGAGAAATTGCAATTACTAGCAGGTGACCGTATCCCAGTAGATGGTGTGGTGGTCAAAGGCTATTCAGCAGTAGACGTATCTAATCTAACGGGTGAATCACTGCCATTAGAAGCTTCTCCAGGTAGTGAATTGGCTGCTGGATGTCTTAACCTAGAGGCAACCATAGTGTTAGAAGTTAAGCGTATTGGAGCCGAAACATCATTAGCGCGAATTATTGGTTTAGTTGAAGAAGCTCAAGCCAGGAAGGCACCTATCCAAGGTCTTGCAGATCAAGTAGCAGGCATATTTTGTTATGGCGTTGTAGGTCTTGCACTAGCAACATTTCTATTCTGGTGGCAATTAGGAAGCAGGTTATGGCCACAGGTGCTGAATGCAGGCGGCCAAGGTTTGATACACGGTCATAGCCATGGGATACATGCATCACTTGGCGGTGGAGCAGAAACCTCATTGGGTCTTGCGATCCAACTTTCCATTGCCGTATTAGTGGTTGCATGTCCATGCGCCTTGGGCTTGGCTACCCCAACCGTAATAACAGTCGCCTCAGGTAAAGCAGCAAGAAATGGTTGGCTATTTAGAGGAGGTGATGTCATAGAGCGAACGGCTTCTATAAATCAAATAATTTTGGATAAAACTGGAACTCTGACCATTGGTAGGCCACAAGTGTCCAGGCTGATTGGAACAAACGATTCACGTCAAATGTTGGAACTAGCCGCAAGCTTAGAAAAAACAAGTCGTCACCCTCTTGCTCATGCGATTCTTCAAGCAGCAGAAAATAAGAATATTGCAACCCTTAAGACAATTAGTTCGAAAACAATCCCAGGTGCAGGAATCATAGGAAAACTAGAAAATATTGAAGAAGTTATTCGAGCAGGCACACCAGAATGGCTCAGTTCTGAAGGTGTGGAATTTAAATCCGAGCTTAAATTAGAACTGCAACAAGCTTTTGAGTCTGGACAATCAATAGTTGCTGTAGCTAAAGGTAAAAAACTTCTTGGCTTGATCATGATTGATGATCAAGTCCGGGATGATGGTGCGCAGGCACTACATGGATTGCGCAACCTAGGCATTAACCTTTTCATGCTCAGTGGTGACCGGAAAGAAACTGTTAATCGCTTAGGCAGACAGCTAGGGTTTAAGACCAATGAACTTGGATGGCAATTACTACCAGAAGATAAACTCCTAAAACTAAGGCAATTAAAAGAAACAGGCTCTATCGCTATGGTGGGTGATGGAATAAATGATGCACCAGCACTAGCGGCAGCAGACGTTGGTATTGCCATTGGAACAGGAACACAAATTGCACAAGAGACTTCAGATCTAGTTCTCCTCGGAGATCAACTTGAAGGGTTACCAAAAGCTTTCTTGCTAGCCCGCAATACCATGAGCAAAATTCGCCAGAATTTGTTCTGGGCTTTTGGATATAACCTGATTGCTTTGCCTATTGCAGCTGGCTTGTTATTACCTGGCTTTGGGATACTTCTTTCACCACCAATAGCTGCGCTTTTAATGGCTCTTAGCTCAATAACTGTTGTCCTCAACGCTTTATCTCTAAGGGCAGAATGAAAGGACGCTTCCTGGTCCTAGAAGGAATTGATGGGTGTGGGAAAAGCTCGCAAATCCAATTTTTATATAAATGGTTACCTACAAGTGGATTACTTTCTGAAAATGCAAAGTTAATTGTGACCAGGGAGCCTGGGGGTACTTCTTTGGGGGCCTCTTTAAGAGAATTACTTTTGCGTCCACCTAATGACATCTCGCCAGAACCATTAGCAGAATTACTTCTTTATGCAGCAGACCGCGCTCAACATGTATCTCAAGTAATCCAACCAGCATTAGATCAAGGTCACTGGGTGATTAGCGATAGATTTAGTGGTTCCACACTTGCATATCAAGGCTATGGAAGAAATCTAAATTTGGATATCATTAGACAACTTGAATCCATTGCCACAGAAGGGCTAATACCTGATACCACGCTTTGGCTAGATCTTTCAGTAAAAACCAGTCTTTCTAGAAGAGAAGAAATTGCAAATGATCGAATTGAAGCAGAAGGTGAAGTATTTTTAGCCAAAGTCGCCGAAGGGTTTTCATTACTATCAAAGCAACGAAATTGGGTGAGAATTGATGCCAATCAGATACTTACCAAGGTAAGTCACGATATTGAGAATGAGTTAATCAAGAATTTTGGAACACACAATTAATGAAATGAAAAAGTTAGAAGTTTTACAAAAGATATTCAAACAAGTTGAGGGACAGAAGCTCCCAATTGAAATATTAACTTCTGCTATCTTGAATCAGAAAATTGCTCCTGGATACCTATTTTTAGGCCCTCATGGAGTAGGCAGAAAACTTACCGCAAAGTGTTTCATCGAAGGAATTCTAACTTTTCATTCTTCAGGTAAGAATATTAGTAAAAAAATAGAAGCCCTTAATCATCCAGATCTAATTTGGATTGAGCCAACTTATACAAATGCAGGAAACTTAATCAATAAGTCCCTAGCCGAAAAAGAAAATATCAATCCGAAAGCTCCTGCCAAAATTAGGCTAGAGCAAATTAGGGATGTGACTAAATTCCTAAATAAGAAGCCTATTGAATCTGAGTTGAGTCTAGTTGTGATTGAATCGGCGGAAACAATGACTGAAGCATCTGCGAATGCACTACTAAAAACTCTTGAAGAGCCACTAAATGGAGTCTTAATTCTAATTGCAGAAAGACCAGAACAATTACTCCCTACGATTTGCTCCCGATGTCAAGCAATTCCTTTCCTGCAATTAAATTCAGAAGCCTTCAATAAAGTCTTTGCAATGAAAAATGATTCAGAGGGAATAAATTTAGATATAAACAATGGCATGAAAGAAATAGAGCTAACTAATCTTGCAGGAGGATCTCCAGGTGCCTTTATTGAACACCTAAAATACTGGCAAAAAATACCTCAAGAAATAATTATTCAACTTAAGGATTTATCTTCTCATGATTCGATTGCAATTCTATCTTTAGCAAAAAGCATAACTGAAGAGTTGGATATTGATAGTCAAATATGGCTAATTAATTGGTTTCAACAAAACATCTGGATAACTAAAAAACATATAATGACGCTAGGCAGACTTGAAAAGCTTCGATCACAAATACTTACTTTTGTTCAACCCAGACTGGCTTGGGAAATAGCTTTAATAGAAATAAAGCAACTCAGTGCTTAAGCAGTTTCGCGTTCTACTTCGCTATCAATTGACTCTCTTTCTGTTCTAACCTTAGAAAGAAGGTCTTTCAAATCCTTAATCTGGCCTCCTGTAGGCAACTCCAAGCAATAACCTGCGCCATAAACTGTCTTAATAAACCTTGGCTTCCTTGGATCTGGTTCTAATTTCGTTCTTAGGTGGCGAACATGAACTCTGATCGTCTCAATATCATCATCAGGCTCATAGCCCCAAACTTCTTTAAGTATCAATGAAGGTGCAACAGTTTGCCCATGCCTTTGAAGCAAACAATGGAGCAACTCAAACTCTAAATGCGTCAAACGAACAGGCCTATCAAACCAAATAGCCTCAAACCTCTCGGGCACCAAAGTCAAAGGTCCATAGCTCAGGATTTCTTGGTGGCTACCACTACTTCCTAATGGCGCCCTATCAGTCCTTCGAAGAAGTGCTTTGACCCTGACATGCAGTTCCTCAAGATCAAAAGGCTTGGTCAAGTAATCGTCTGCGCCCGAATTGAATCCGCTTACCTTGTCTTTAGTTCCACCCAAAGCAGTAAGCATGAGGATAGGGATCCCTGCGGTTCTTTCATCTCTCCTTAGACGTTGGCAAAGAGTTAAACCATCAACATTAGGAAGCATCAAATCTAAAACAATTAGATCTGGAGAAAATTGAAGCGCTAGGGCTTGTCCCTTAATGCCATCATCGGCCCGCTGAACATCAAAACCACTATGCTCCAAATGGCCTCCAACCAGGTCACGCATGTCCTGGTCATCTTCGATCAGCAAAATGCAAGGCTTCATTAGATCGGAGTCCCGGAGAAATGTGTAACCAGAGAAGACCAGTTACATGAAATTTTCATGGATTCTCTCAAGATTTCTGTTGCAATGCAGAACTAGATGTATTTAGGTAGCAATTCCCCTTTCTCCCCAGAAATCAGTGCTGATAATGGATTTGGCCAAAAATTAGAAGAATAACACTCAACTCTCTTTATAAATTCTTCCGATTTAGACCCCACTCAGATACCTTTTCATCCAGAAATCAATAAAAAACCACAGCCTACAAATTGAAGCTGTGGTTTTGTTAAAGCTCCCCGGGCGGGATTCGAACCTGCGACCAATCGATTAACAGTCGACCGCTCTACCGCTGAGCTACCGAGGATTGCACCCGATAGAACCTACCCCTCACCCCTACCAACCGGCAAGTGGCTTTATGCGCTTTCTTAGCAGTTGGCTAGATTCCCATTGACCGACTCGACCCTCTTCCATGATTGCAGCCCCATCTGCAAAGGCAAGTTCCTCCAACCGATGAGTAATCCATAATGCACTAATTGGCTTCTGAGAACGTTGGCAAAGAGTCTTTACGGTGTCTAAAACTATTTTCTGACTATCAGGATCAAGTAATGCAGTTGGCTCATCTAAAAGCAACAAATTCGCCTCACTAGCCAATGCTCCGGCAAGGGCAAGTCGTTGTTTCTGCCCACCACTAAGAGTATGAATTGGACGGGATTCCATCTGAGGCAAGCCAACTTGATTAAGAACAGAGCGGATTTTTTTACGTTTGCTTTGAAGTGGAAGGTTTTGAGGAATACTCATCATCACATCACTACTACAACTTGGTAAAAGCAATTGATGATCGGGGTTTTGAAACATCAAAGCAGGTTTAAAAGTACAGTAAATAGAGCCTGAATCCAACTCCAACATTCCACTAATAATTCTAAACAATGTACTTTTACCACTCCCATTACTACCAACCAACATCCAAATTCCAGGCCCAGGAATTGAAAAGCTGCATTGATCCAATGCCTTGATTCCTGAAGGCCAAGAAAAAGAAGCATTTTGCAAAATCAAACGAGGAGATGCCTCGTTTGATTGATCAAGCAAGGTGTCTTCACCAAAGTTGCTAAGCATCAAAAGAAAATCCTGGACGCTTACTGCCTCCCATAGCAGCATTCTGCTCATACATTTGCACAGCCAATATTTCTTCTACAAGCAGAGTCACTTTTTTCTCATCTACTTTTTCACAGCACAATTCAAGCAAGCGAGGGTTTCCCTTCTCCATAGACCTAACTACCTTCTGATACAAATCCCTGGCAGATCGAAGTTCTTTTCTCTGAACAGTTAAAGGGAAAGGGCTGAACTTTAAAGCCAACTCAATTACGTACACGTGAAATGATCAATGCCCACTCATTCTTGCTGAACAGACAGCAAAAAGATTGTTTTGTAAGGGTGAAAACAAATAAGCTTAATCGAAAGTCTCTACCTGAGCGACTTGCCTGATTTACTGCGAATCAAATAGGTTTCATCAATCAGATTTCTATATTCATCTAAAATTTTGCTGTCCAAAGTTCCATTCAACTTTAATATGATCACACCATCCCTTACAAACTGAGGCTTATAAGAAGCCTCTAGATCTTCCAAAGTTAATAAAACCTCTTTTAAGTCACGCCATTCTTTATCAAATACATGAGCATATCTTCTATGCTCATCAAGATCAATTCCTATCCATTCGACTGATCTAGCTAACTGTGAACGATCTAAATAGCTAGTGTGATAAGGGAAACGAATAATCACCTCCCTTGAAGCCAAATGAGGAACAAGAGATGAGCTAGCTGAAACGGAAGAATGACTTGGAATCATTCTCAAACCTTGCCTTGCAATATTTCCATGCTCTAATTGCATCCATGGCTGTCTATATACCCATGGATTAATACTATAAGGTATTGCCCAAGATAAAGTCCTATTAGGATTACTTGTAATAGTAAATATCAATGAAAGAATGATACATCCTTTCCATAAATTCCTAAAAGTCCTTAAAGCAAATATTTGCTTATTTAATTGCCACCAATAAATTGCGCCTGAGAATAAACCTGGAACGACGAGATAAGTATAGCGCCAATTAATTGCCAAAGGATTTCCCTGAGCCAGCAATAAGCCAAGCAATGGCAAACCCATTAGAAGCCAACTATCTATAGATATAAATGGAATAAATACCAGAGGTAAACCTTGTCCTGCAAAGTAACGAATAGTTCGTCCTAGAGGGCTAAATAGCTCCCGAAAAAGTATTAATGGCTGCCTGAGAATTGAGAGAAGTACTTGCCAAGAACTTGCTTGACTTTTGCCTTCCAAATATTGACCAAAATTCTCTATCATAAACCTCTTTGAGTTATCATCACTAAATAAAGGCATTATTAAATTAGTGACAATCAACACATAAGAGGCGCCATAAACCAGAAAGAATAAAGCTATTATCGAATTACCCTTGGAGCGTAATAAAAGCCAAACAGCTATTCCAACTAGGAGAACACCAGTATCTTCTCTAATCATTGGCATGAGCAACCCTGAAAGGAAGACAAGCCATTTAATACGTTTTTCAAGTCCATATATTAAACCAAAGAAACAAAGCGGAAGTTGGCAGAGGTCTGTAAAATTACCAAGGCAAGGTCCAATTACTGCATTGGCAAGATAAAAAGAATAGGTAATCATCCTAGATATCCTTATCTCGAGCTTCAGTCTTGCTAGTTTATAAAGTAGAAGTCCAGATAACGAGATTAATAAAACTTGAATAAATGGCAAAGCCCATTTATTCATAATCGCAACTAGAGGAATCCAAATAACAAGAATAGGAGTAAAGTGCTGCCCGAATCTGTAATAACCAAGGGAGGGCAACTCTCCACTATGAACAACATTAGTCGATAGCTGTGAAGAAAGTGTGCTCTCAAATGCATGACCTCTTAGCCCATTCCAAAGTATTTGCAAGAAAATCCCTTGATCCATTGATGCACTAAGGCTTTGCATCCTCCAAATCTGTAATAGGAAACAAATAATAAAAAAAATTAACCCAGTTAAAAAAATCTTTTTATCAGCTAAATACCAAAATCTAAGAATCCTATTCATTGCATTAAACCAACCAACTATTTAAAAACATAATAGTAATTCAATTTGAGAGATTAGGTTTTTTACAGAGACTTAATCCGTTAGCCCAATTCGTACAAGTCCAATTTGCCTTGCGGGCCTTGTCAAGTAATCTTTGCTGAATTTGTTGAGTAGAGCCCCACCCAGGATCCTCTGGTTTCAGTAGTAAAGCATCGAAGCGATTTAGAGAAGCTTCTGGTTCATTTCCCGTAGGAAAACTAACTTCCAACCTCTGACTTAAATGAGGAACCAAATAACTTGTAGTAAGCAATCTAGAGTTTTGATTGATAGATATAATTGCCTCACGAAAAGATGGGATTGAATCAACTCTCTCCAAGTAGGGGCCAGTAAAAAACCATGGCTTTGCTAAAGCCGCCCAACAAACGGCACTCCAAGCCAAGCTTCGCCAAGGGAAGCTTGGTCGCGGGACAATCGCCAAAGCATCTGTCACAGCAACTACTGCTATTACTGCCAAAGGAAGGCTGTAATGATGAATTAGAGTTCTCTGTGGTGCCTCTTCGGATAGCAAGTTAACAACGATAAGTGGTAAGCCTGCGCACAATGTAGGCAATGAATGCCTGCTCAAAAAAGGAATTACCGAGATAGAGATAAGAAGCAAATAGATAATGCCACCAAACCAATCCACACCATTTATCAACAACCAGGGCTTGCTAATTAGACTCCATAAAACTTCCTCAAAATTATTACCTAAATAAGCAAAAAGAGTTGATACAGCCTTCGGACCTTGATTACTCCCAGTCAGCATTGGATACAGCCATTTATTTAGCAAAGCCAACCAACTCAAAGCAAACCCAATTGCAGCAAATGCCCAAACCCATTTCTTACGAATCAAATGCTCAATGCCTAATCCAAAAACTACTAAAACCAGTCCATCACGACAGCCAAGCATCAATACCAACAACAAAAACCAGACAAGTGGCTTACCAGCTCTAGAAGCCCAGAAAGAGCAGGCCAAGGCGGGCATAGCCCAAACTTCAGGATGGAAATCAAATAAATTTGCATTAAAAACTACTGGCTGTAACCACCACAGACCACATACCAACCAACATTGTTTTCTCGATAAATTTGCTTGCCTTCCTACTGCCCAAATGGGAATCGCTGTAAAGCTAAGTGCTGCTGCTTGGCTAAAAAAGAGCCATTGAATATTTACATGTAATTTGTAAGCAAAGCCAGCTATATAAAGAAGCCATGCTCCATGATCTGCTAGGACATGAACTCCCTCCATCGAGGAGAATGGAGGCAGCCCCCTGCTAACTAACCAAAGCCATTGGTCAAAAAGGCCAAGGTCATATGCATTACTTTGGAAAAGACTATGACGCAGTGCAGCGCATAGCCAAAAGAAAAGAAGAATAGCCCCGCATGTACAACCAAATCTGTTGTTTAAAGTTCTTCGAATTTCCAAGAGTTAACAATCTGTATATTCTGAGCTTGTCACATCAATCAGGCTTGAAAGAGGAAAAAACTAAAACTGACAAGATTAATCAATAAATGAATGGCAGTTAAATATTTAATCTGCTGAAAAAAATGTTTTATTCCTCTAAATAGTCCAAACTCTTCCGTGCTTTAGAAACTTCATTTAAAAAACATTCTTTAAGCAATGGTTTCGTTTCATGCCCCCTGCCAAGTAATAGCATTTTGCTATTGCAATATATTATTCCATACTCTCCAGAAGAATATAGTTCTTCCAATCTTTCTAGACTATTAATTGCCCAGCGAGAATGATGGCCAAATGCAGGCGAATAATCAATATTAAAGCCTGGCTGACTAATTATGAAATCTACAGAGTTTATTTTACCTTCAAGATCTTGATAAGTATAGTTCTCAGGGAATCTTAATAATATTCTGCGCATAGCTAGTTGTGGAATTAGATGAGTTTCTGCTGCCACAGAAGCATTCGATGGTATTGCATTAATTACCCGCCTAGCATCGAAACCTCTTTTAATTTGTTTTTGAATGGGTATATGGACCCAAGGGCTAATACTATCTGGAATAATAAAAGATAGAGACCTGTGAGGATTGCCAATTAATGCAAAAGCAAAGGCAAATATCAAACAAATCTTCCAAAATCTCGAAAAAAGACTATACTTTAAAATATTAGGTCTATGGCGTAACCAAAAGATCGTACCTGCAAATATTCCTGGCACTAAATAAAGAACAAATCTTAAACTGACCTCTAAAGCATTACCGCCCTGAGAACTAAGAGCTACAAAAAGCGGTACCAAAACAAGTAACCATGAATCGACTGAAAGCCATGGCATGAATGCAAGTGGCAGTGCCAAAGTTAGAAGAAAGCGAAATGTGCTTCCAAAAGGAGTAAATATCTCCTTAATTACTAAATTAGGGTTTGAAAGCATTGCATACAATACATCTAATGTTCCTCCTTTCTGACCATCCAAATATTGACTAAATCGTTCTTGCATAAAACGATCTGTCAGCTCCGAACCAAATATTGGCATCAAAGTATTAGTAATTATAAGAACTGCTATTACCGAATATAAACATAATCCACACCCTAAGGATCTCCAACCTGGGCGTCGAATCATCATCCAAAGTCCAATAGAGAAAGAAAGCAGCCCAACATCTTCCCTTACTAAAGGAATTAATAAAGCATTGATCAAATATAAGGGCTTATTATTTCTACTTATTCCAAGCAATAGTCCGAAAGTAAGTAACGGGATTGCACAAAGATCATGAAAGTTTTCTAAAGCTGGTCCTATAACGGTTGCAGTTGTAAAGAAGCTACATGTGATCCATGCAGCAAGGCTAGGAGGCAAGTATTCCTTTCCCAGAAGAAATAAGGTCCAACCAGCGAATGTTATTAACCCTACTTGTATTAAAGGTAATGACCAAACCCCTAGCAATTGTACTAAAGGAGTCCAGATTATAAGTAATGGCGTGAAATGCTGAGCAAGGTGCCTATAACCAATTGTGGGAACATCATTTTCAAATAAAACTTTTGCTGACAATTCAGAGGCCAGTGTGCTTTCGAAAAGCCTTCCTTTAGAAATATTCCATATCTCCTGCAGAAATAAGCCCTGATCATATGTTGCATTGAGAGTGAATATCCTAAAAATTTGCAAACAGAAAACCACTAAAAAGAATCCAATCAACCATCGCTTAACAAAGCAACTTGCTTGTAAATTATGTTTTGGTAGCAAGTGAAATACCATCCCAAATCTCTTTTAAAAAACTTATAAAGGATTGTCTGGGCAAAACATCAAGTTCCAATCATTTGCCTTATCAAAGGCAATACATTCTTTTTTATTGATAATGCTTGAATCACGAATCGATCTTTTAGTTAAAATCCATTGGGCCGAAGGTACTACTTTAAGGGTGCGTATTCGCATTCTTGAATACCAATTCAAGCTTGGTCTTTCAAAATCACTATCTAGCGCAACTTCGGAATTAAGCTTAGAACTTGCTAGCAAGTTTCCTATAGGCTGAACATCCCAATGCTCATTAAGTTCCCATAGCCAAAAAGGTGAGCCCATTAATAGAAATAAAGCTAATACACTCCCAACAATCAAGCTAATAGAACCCAATAAGCGCTTCTGCGGCAATTTACTGAGCAGTAGAAAACCTCCCAACCCCCAACCTATCCCTAAAGTTATTGCGATAAAACTATATTGGCGAAGTGATAACGGAATGCCTACGAGTCCGAATAATGCAAATCCACTCAGGATTATTCCCTGAGCAAGCCAAAAAAAAGGTACAGCTTTCAAAATCTTTGCTCCGGGAGGTCGTTTAGGTGATTCCCGGCGAATCAACCATGCAAACAAAGGGCCGCATAACAAAGAAATTGGTAGCCATAACGGGTGGTTATACCAAGGCAATTGAGTCTGAAGAGGCAAAATTGCTAAAAGCAAAATCAATTGAGTCCCTAATACCCATTTGTTCCAACGCTCACTTCTATCTTTCCAGGCCCAAAGAATACCTAATGGCCAAAGCACAAGCCAAGGCCAACCCCCTTCCAATATCTCTATAAAGGGAACCTTCCAACCAAGATCACTGCCTGAACCAGGATAAAAAAGAACTCGGCCTGCACCATCACCCCACCAAAGCCAAAGAGCACCTACACCTCTATTTAAAAAGTTAAATAAATGCCAAAAAATACCTGGTAAAGAACCAATGATGATCCAAATCAATATCTTTGATCGGATAAAAAGTTTTAATTCCCCAGACCAAGCAATTGGGAAAAATGCTGCCAATAAGCCTGGCACTAGCAAAGGGGCTTTCATCAAAAGCATGCTGCTACAAGCAAAGCCCACTCCCAAGGCTTTCATGCGCAGCATTGCAGTACTACTAATAACTAATAAAAGCATCAACCACAAAAAAGCCATTGCTGATAATTGGGCCCCATCGAGCATTGCCAAGCGCCCATGACGTGCCACAGGCAATAAAGTCAACAAAATTGCCGATGTTGCAAGGCAAGAACTCCTGTCTCCTGGGCGCAATTGCCACTGAATCAAACCTCCCAAAGGAACAACGAGGCTTGATAAGAAGGCAGGTGCAAGCCTTATATAAAATTCAGAAGGGAGCTCATTAGCAGATAAATGCTTCGAACCGCTTAGATCTATCACTAACGCAATCAGCCAATGAAGTCCTGGGGGTTTATTCAAATAAGGCTCACCCCATAACGTTGGCAAAAGTCTGTCAAGCCAATTTGAATGGCTTAATTCATATGCAACCCTTGCAACGGTACCTTCATCAAAATCTCTAAGTGGGAGATTATCCAAATCAAACAAGGCAAGGCTAAGAGCTAATAACCAAATAAAAAT
Organism: Prochlorococcus sp. AG-363-O06; assembly: GCA_003280085.1. Lineage (GTDB taxonomy): Bacteria > Cyanobacteriota > Cyanobacteriia > PCC-6307 > Cyanobiaceae > AG-363-O06. Next base: position 13,138 of record QCFY01000006.1, read on the forward strand.
GAGGGCCAGCAATGGAATCCTCTTCTCCAATAATGAAGACTCGAAAAGCCCCAAAAGCCTGATCCATGAATTAGATATTCGAAACATTGAAGCTAAAAAACCGTTGGCTAAATCTCATATGAAATACTTCTAATCCCACAATAAATTGAGATCCATATAAAATTAAAAAATCAATATCAAAAAATTTTCCAATTACACAAAATTATTTTTGCAATCCAAATACATCAGAGGCAAAGCACAAAAGGTTGGTGTCATTGATAAATCTGTCACATCAGGCTGTGCCTAATCAAACAATTAGTTAGAGGATTGGAATGGTGCATTGCGCCTTTCCGTGTGAGGAACTCAATGAAACTTTTCCAGCAATTGCTGGTAGCTCCTGCTGCCTTGGGCCTTTTGGCTCCTATGGCTGCAACTGCTGCTGAGCTCAACATCAATGGTGTCTCTGACTACTCCGCTTCTAGCGAAGAAGTAAAGAGCGCTTCTCAATTCTCTGACGTTAATCCAACTGACTGGGCTTTCCAGGCGTTGACCAACTTGGCCGAGCGTCATGGCTGCACAGCTGCTACTCCTAATGGCAGCATGACTCGCTATGAAGCCGCTGCCCTTCTCAATAATTGCCTTGGCAACATTGCCGAAGTTAACGAAGAAGAGCGTCGTCTTATCAACGAATTTGGTCCTGAGCTTGCGGTTATCAAAGGCCGTATCGATGGACTTGAAGCCAATATCGATGGCTTGGAAGCTGGACTTTTCTCAGCTACTACAAAACTTTCTGGCACCACAAGCTTTGTAATTGGTGGTGTTGATGAAGTCGCCAACAGTGAAGCCGTAACCTTCACTTACGACACCAAGCTCGACCTAGACAGCAGCTTCACTGGTGAGGATCTTCTGAAAACCAGAATTCGCTCTGGCAACTTTGGTTCCGGTCCTCTATCTGCTTCTGGCGCTGCAGCACTAGAAGTAGCTTCTAGCACCGGCGATGCTCTACAGATCGACCGTGCTTACTACCAGTTCCCTGTTGGTGAATCACTAACAGCAACTGTTGGTGCCAAGGTTCGTCAAGACGACATGCTTGGTGTATGGCCTAGCTCCTATCCAAGCGATTCTGTTTTGGATGTGTTGACCTATGCAGGTGCTAACGCCGCCTATAGCCTCGCCGAAGGTGCTGGTGCCGGTATCACCTATGCAAACGACAACCTAAGCGCCAGCCTCTTGGTCGTATCAGACGAAGCTACTGATGCTTCTCAAGGCGTCCTAACAGACGAAGGTTCTGACGACATCACTGCTCAGTTGGCTTGGGTCGGCGACAACTTCACAGTTGCTGCTGCTTGGACCACTTCCGATGGTGGTAATACCACAGGCAATGCAGACGCTGCAGATTTTGATGCCTGGGGAATTAGTGCTCAGTACGACCTAGATAACGGCATCTCTCTAAATGCCGGCATGGGTTGGAAAACTCCTGAAAAGGAAAGCGACGCCAGCAACATTGAAGACGAAAACACTTGGTCCGTTGGACTTGTGTGGAGCGACTTCGGTGCAGAAGGTAATGCTCTTGGCTTCGGGATCGGCACTGCAGAAGGTCACAGAGATGACTCTGGCTATGACGACCCACTAGCTTATGAGATCTACTACTCAATGAGCGTTAGCGATAACGTCACTGTTACACCTTCCTTCTTCACAATCGAGAAAGATGGTACTGATGACGTTACCGGTGGCCTAGTTAAAACAACCTTCCGCTTCTAAGCGAAGGCTTCTTTTAACTAACATCTAAATTTCAATACAGAGCTCCCGCTGCTGAAAAGCAGTGGGAGCTTTTCTATTTGTTATCGCTATTTTTAATTCAAGGATGTCGTTATTCCTTCGTAATAACTAATGCCAATTGCCTCTGACATAACTGCCTTGGTTGGTCACACTCCATTAGTGCGCCTCAACCGAATTCCTGTCACCATGGGCTGCCAAGCAGAATTAATTGCCAAATTAGAAAGCTTTAATCCAACAGCCTCAGTTAAAGACAGAATTGCTGGGGCAATGATTCAAGCAGCAGAAACAGATGGCACTATTTGCCCAGAGCAAACTGTGCTTATTGAACCAACAAGCGGCAATACAGGAATTGCACTAGCCATGGTCGCTGCTGCAAAAGGATATCGGCTAATTTTGACAATGCCAGATACCATGAGCAAAGAGAGGCGTGCAATGCTCAGAGCCTATGGTGCTGAGCTACAGCTAACTCCAGGTCAGCTAGGCATACAAGGTGCCATTGACTTAGCAAAAGATCTGGTTCGGAACACTCCGCATGCATACCTATTACAGCAATTTGACAATCCCTCAAACCCTCTTATTCATGAGCAAACAACTGGTGACGAAATCTGGCAAGACTGTGATGGTCATATTGATGGTCTTGTTGCCGGCGTAGGTACCGGTGGGACTATTACTGGCTGCACTCGTCTACTTAAACAAAGAAATCCAAAAATGATCGTCATTGCAGTCGAGCCTGAATCTAGTCAAGCTCTAGGAGGTGGCGCAGTAAAACCACATCGAATTGAAGGGATAGGAGCTGGATTTATTCCAAAAGTACTAGAACAAGATTTGATTGACGAAGTTTTAGCAATTAGTGACGATGAAGCGATGGAGATGGGGAGACGACTTGCAAAAGAGGAAGGCCTACTAAGTGGTATTAGTAGTGGTGCTGCTGTAGCAGCAGCAATAAAAGTTGGGCAAAGATCCGATATGAAGAATAAACGTTTAGTGGTAGTTCTTCCTAGCTTTGGGGAGCGCTATCTCTCAACACCTATGTTTAGCTCCGTCGCAACTATGCCTGCTCAAATGAATGGTCATCTTTAGAAATTAAGCATCAAGATCTCAATGACTTCAGACCTTTATAAAAAATTAGGGGTAGATCCAGCTGCTAGTGCTGAAGAAATCAAATCTGCATATCGCGAGCTGGTAAAAAAACATCACCCCGATGCAGGAGGAGACCAAGAAATAATTCTTTCCATCAATGCAGCTTGGGAAGTGCTTGGAGATCCAGATAAACGAAAAAACTATGACTCAGAAAAAAGACAAGAAAAATACCTATCAAATGAGGCCAAAAACAGAGGTGCGCGCAACGCCAGAGCTAGTGCTGCAGCGAGTGCTATCAACATCAAAACAGCTGCCGAGGAAACCAATCTTTTAAATTGGATAGAGAAGGTTTACATCCCAATAGACCGTTTGATAGGGAAAATCATCAATCCATTCCCAGAACAATTGAGAAAATTATCAGCAGACCCCTATGACGACCATCTCATGGAGGGATTCTGTGAATACCTAACAAACAGTAAAAAGCATTTAGAAAAAATTGACCTTTTATATCGCTCAAACCGAACACCTGATGCGGTGAAAGACTTTGGACTAAGTCTTTATCACTGTCTTTCACAGGTTGAAGATGCTCTAAATGAATTCGAGCGCTACACAATGGGATATGTCGACAATTATCTTCACGATGGACGCGAGATGTTAAAAGAGGCTAAGAAAAAGCGCATATCCCTTAAACAAGAGCATCGTCGATTCGGTATCTAAATGAATCGTCAAATAAGATTTTGGTCTTTAATTTGTCTGTTTTGGATAATCTCCACAATTGTCGATCGATTGTGGTGGCAAAGTTATGCAGGCCTGCCTGCATGGGATCAAGCAGAATATTTGAATAATGCACTTGAGCATGGACGAGCACTAGGACTTCTTGAAACAGGGCAATGGGAAGGGCTCAAACCTTTGTTAGATCTTTCTCCCAAAATCCCGCCACTTGCCTCACTAGTAAATGGCAGCATCATGGCCTTGGCAGGAGATAGCCCCAGCCAAGCTGCTTGGAGTTTAAGCATATGGAATGGCATTCTTCTATTTAGCGTAGCCGGATGGGGGCTCCAATTACGTGGACAAGGCCTTGCATTACTCAGTGTTGTCTTTGTAGCTGTTTCCCCTCAAATACTTCACCTCCGGTCGGATTATGTACTGGAAATGCCTCTTACTGCGACCACTACTTTGGCATTGTGGAGACTTAGTTGTTGGCTACATCCAAAACAAGGTGGTCAATGGATACAAGCAATAACAGCGGCAATTTGCTGTACATCAGCAATATTAGTCAAGCAAAGTGCCTTACTAATATTGCTGCCGGCATTATTAACTACAACATCAATAGTTTGGCAACGAGCTCGAACTACTTTCTATCAACTAATAGCAGCCTGCCTGAGCTCACTATTCATGATACTTCCATGGCTACGTCATAACTGGATAACCATTCTTGGAGGGACAAATCGTGCTGTCTTTGAATCAGCAAGCTTAGAAGGCGACCCATCACTATGGACTGCAGAAAATTGGATTTGGTACCCACGGCTTATTCCAGAACAAATTGGATTGATAATGCTAATGATTGGGATTAGTGGAGGTATCCTTTGGCTCATAACACTAAGGAAAAATCTCAACCTCATCAAAGACAAGTCGGAAGTAAGAGACGACCGGTTCGCCTGGCTTTGGCTAATTGTTAATTTGACCTTGAGTTGGCTTCTGACAACTGCAAGTCCAAACAAAGATGAACGTTATATTAGTCCTCTTTTACCACCTCTGCTTCTATTACTTACTCGAGGGTGGTGGCAATGGGGGCTATGGGTGCAAACCAAGTTCCCAAAAAAATCAAAGCCAGAACTTTTCTCGGCTCTATTAGTCAGTGTCTTCATAACACTTCCATCAGCCTGGAATGCTCAAATATCCCGATTAACAGGAAAGGTCAAGGGTCCTTTGGAAGAAATAATCCTCAATGCTGAAGGAGCTTCAAGAAATACTCAGCCAAAAACCATGATTGTTATACCAAGTACTCCAGATCTAAACCAACACAATGTGAGCTACTTTGGGAGAAGAAACGGGGGGCAACTTATAGGTCGTCAATTAGGCAATAACGCCGAAGACATTAGATCTGTTCTTGCCAAAGCAGAATTAGTTCTTTTAGCAGAAGGGAACCTAGGTTCTGTTCGTCCAACAGCAATGTTATTAGACCAAGCAGTCCGAACAAGCGGGTACTATCAAGCAATCAAATTCTTCCCTCGTAAAAATGGGGGTAGCTATTCATTATGGCAACGCCTAGCTGAAGCACCTCGACCTATTAAGTTCACTAAGCAATTTTCAAAACTTGCCAATCAATTAGCAGAAGGACCCAAAGGACTGGAAAAAGTGTTCAATGAAATAGCAAGAGAGCATATGATTGACGGTCATTTCCAATATCAAGTAGAAGTTAGGGAAACAGCCATCCGCAAATTAGCCAACAACCCAAACGACATTGAATCAAGATGGATGCTTGCTTTATTATCTATCCTCACAAATAGACCAAGCGAAGCGTCTGAGCAATTTGGGGCCTTAGAGAAATTACTGCCAACCAATCCATGGCCAAGTGTCTACCTGAGTATCATTAGCCTTATAGAATGGAATCCATGGAAAGCCGCAGCAATAGCAGATCGTGCCCAAGCAATTCATAACTATCCAGTATTAGAAGGGTTAGGAGATTTAAGTGCTGTACTTAGCGGGGCATTTTGGCGACTGCCGGATGCCTCTAGGTCTCTACCAACTGCTTATGCAGAAATCAATCGTGAGCTTCAAAAATCCATAAAGATTGATCCTCAAGAATAATCTTCAAGTTGATCAATTCTCAACCAAACATCTGGTACAGGCATCCGCCATCGAATTTGTCCATATTCTCCTTTGACTGCTAACAATTCTCCTGGCCCTTCAAAAATATATCTAGGAGGTTCTGGATCACTAGCCTTAAATTCCTGACTATTCATATAAGCCATACGTTTAACTCTTACTAAAGCCCCTTTTCTCAAAGTTTTAGTCTTCTTTGGAGATTCTAAATCGTCAGGCATCTCAAAACCTTAAGAAAGTCCAAGTTAAAGCATCAAGCAATCAATTATCAATTTAGTTGCGTTTCTACTCTTAATCAAAATTTTATAGGCTGGGAATTTTCCCAAAAGAAAGTCAAAGCAATCCAAAGTCAATTAATTCGGCAAAGTCTTAAAGAGATCTACAAGTCTACTTAAAACCTCCTAGCCTACGCAAAGCAATTATTACTACCGATGCACCTAGTCCTATTTGGCTGTAGTGGTTTTATAGGCCGCGCATTAATACCTTATTTATTAGATAATGGGCATCATTTGACAATTATTAGCAGGAAGGCTTCCAATAAATTGATTCAACCCAAGCATGAAAATCATTTAAATAGAATACAACTAAACCCTGTAGATCCAACTAGCTGGACAAATGAAGAGTTATTAAAAGCCCTTGAAAAAGCAGAAGGTGTAATCAACCTTGTGGGCGAACCAATTGCTGAAAAGCGTTGGACAAATCCTCATTGCGAGAAAATTAAAGCCAGTCGAATAGAAAGCACAAAATTATTAGTTAATACACTTAGAGACTTGAAACGTCCTCCAAGAACTCTTATCAATGCATCTGCAATAGGGTTTTACGGAACCAGTCAAGATAAAGAGTTCACAGAGAATAGTCCTTGTGGAGACGACTTTCTGGCAACTCTTTGTGCAGACTGGGAGAAAGCCGCATCCACAAAGCCCAAGGCAACCCGTCTCGTTGTACTCCGAATAGGCATTGTCCTTGGGGGAGACGGAGGCGCATTAGGGAAAATGCTGCCAGTATTCAAAGCAGGGTTTGGAGGGCCTATCGGGAATGGCCTTCAATGGATGAGTTGGATACATAGGAAGGATCTATGTCAAATCATTGAAGCATCACTATTAAAGAGACAATGTTCAGGCGTATTTAATGCTGTTGCCCCAGATAATGTAACGATGAAAGACTTTGCCAATGCACTTGGCAAAAGTCTTAGTCGCCCAAGCTTATTACCCGTTCCAGGTGCACTTTTAAAATTACTATTAGGTGATGGAGCACAAGTAGTTCTTAAAGGACAAAAAGTAACTTCGATCAAACTACAAAAGTTAGGTGTTAAATTAAAATATCCAACCCTCTATGAAGCTCTAAAAGACTGTGTGGGCGATATTAAATAACAATTAAAGTTCCGTTAGTAGTTGATTAATTGAATCAACTATTCTTCTTCCTCCTGAAAAGTCACCTAAGCGATTATCTGCGTTAATACGACAAGCCCTTTGTAAATTCGAATCAAACTTCAATCTAGCCAGTAAGTCTAAAGTTAACTGAGCAGTATCACGCAAACAACTAATTTCACCGGGCTCACCAGATGCACAAAAAACGGTAGGTCCCAACAATCTACGTTGAGCCTCAGCAAAAGCAGGCGTGAATTGGGGGCCCTTTCCTACTAATTGAACAACAGGCTTTGATAAACCAACAGACTGCTCAGCCGCCGTGCCCGCCATAGAAAGCAAAATATCACTACTCCGCAGAACATCGGAAAAAGAATTGCGATGAACATTAATCGTGTAACCACCTTTCACTAATTGACTAAAGTTGGGTGAGTTAAAGTCAATTCTTAATATCCAACCGCTCTTAATTGCAACTCTCTGCAGTGAAGATGTATCTAATCTTGGTATTAAGGCCATATCCAAGCTGATATCTCCAGCCTCACAAAGCTTCTCTGGGAGGAACTCAATCGTACGGAGAATTAATTCAAGGTTATGATCTAACTCGGGGCGTCTACTGCCTGGCAATATACCTATACGATTATCATGTGTAGGTAAAGATATTGAAGATTCTAAAAGCTTTTCCATAAAAGGATTACCAAGAAACTCTACATCACGACCTAGTTGCAAAGTTAAATCCCTAGCTGTAAATTCATCCCTAGTATAAATTGACAAAAAATGATTACTAGATAATAAGCTCGAGCAAGGCCAAGGGAGTTTCAAGTGTCCTTCATAATGACTTGAATAAGCAACTAAATAAGAAACAACAGGCTTTCGAGCTAACCATGCTGCAGCAACTGGAACGATGTCACCAATAGCGATCAATAAATCATATTTATAGGCAATTCTCAATAATCTAAAAATACGAGTAATCAAATACCACAATTGACCTTCTATTAATTCTGTTATGCGACCACTAAGACTTGTATATCCAATACCTCCAGTACTGAATTGTTGAGGAGAACCAATAATAGGAATTCCAGCATCTAAATAAGCATGACCTCTACCCACTATTGGTAGAGAATCTACTTGATGACCAAATTCTTTTAAGCCAGATCCTAAAACAGCTCCAGAAATATCTTCTCCATGACCATTACTAATCAATAAAAGTCTAGCCAAATCAAAGTTCCAGCCACTGTTGAACTTTTAATAATGACTGCCAGCCTGGTTTCCTCTTTAATCCATCTTCCAAAGAGCTTCTTAACTCTTTCTCAAAGTCTGGCAATGTAATTAATATCCTTTTAACAAACTCAATGTGATCTCTAACACCCTTGGACCCTGTCTCCAACAATGCCAAGCTTAAGTTAATTCTTGCTTGAGGATCTTGTGCATTGAGCTTGACTGCCATGCGAGCTGAACGAAGTGCATCCTGATTCTTGTCAGATAGCAACTGCAGCCAAGCCAAGCAAGTCCAACCAGCCGATTGATTAGGTGTTGAAGCCGTAATAGCCTCAAAATCTCCAATAACGTCACTCACAGGCGCTCCGGACTGATAACGCTCCATGGCCTGATTGAATAAGCTTTCTTGGGAATTCTCCATGAAATTCAACTAGTCAACAAACTGTTTTTGACGCAAAATCATCTAAAAGGTCCATGTCAAACCGCAAAAGAACTGCCGCAACCACAAGTCTGAGTCGCATTTGGATTAGTAAAGTTAAAACCACCTCCAATTAGCTCAGTACTGAAATCCAATTGCATTCCATATATATAGAGAAGACTTTTAGGATCACAAATCACTCTAAAACTAGCCCCATCTTTAGTGAGGTATTCATAAATCTCATCTTCTTCTTTAATATCTGAAGAGGCTACAAAATTCATTGTATAGCTCATCCCACTGCATCCACCAGATCGAACACCTACTCTTAATACCTGATCTTCGCCTTGCTCAAGACAAAGACAAGCCAGCTGGTTCATAGCAGGTCCTGTAATAAGAATGCCTTTCCCATCACTGGCTGAATGAGCTGTCTGAGCATGGGTTGAACTAGTCATTGGATTATATGTTGAATACTTTGGACCACTTTATTGAGTGAAAATGAATTTTATCCTGTAAACGGATAGTCCAATTATAAATATAGTCATAAAGTTGATTTTTTCTAAAAGGGTGCAGATTGCAATAGTTGGCTCTGGTCTGGCTGGACTTACAGCAGCTGTCGATCTTGTCGATGCAGGTCATTCCGTCAACCTCTACGAGGCTAGACCCTTCGTGGGGGGCAAAGTAGGTAGCTGGGAAGATCCAGATGGGAATCACATTGAGATGGGCCTACATGTCTTCTTTTTCAACTACGCCAATCTTTTCGCTTTAATGCGGAAAGTAGGTGCAATTGAAAATCTTCTGCCGAAAGACCACACACATCTATTTGTGAATCGTGGGGGGGATCTGCGATCTCTAGACTTTCGTTTTGCACTTGGAGCACCTTTTAATGGCCTAAAAGCATTCTTTACAACACCCCAATTAACTTGGATAGACAAACTCCGAAATGCATTGGCTTTAGGCACTAGTCCAATTGTTAGGGGTCTAGTGGATTACGAAGGTGCTATGCAAACTATTAGAGCACTTGATTCACTTAGCTTCCGGCAATGGTTCCTCAACCATGGTGGCAGTCAAAAAAGTATTGAAAGAATGTGGAATCCAATAGCATATGCGTTGGGATTTATCGATTGTGAAGCAATCTCAGCAAGATGCATGCTGACAATTTTTATGATGTTTGCTGCAAAAACAGAAGCTTCAAAATTAAATCTATTAAAAGGTTCTCCGCATAATTGGCTTACAAAGCCAATTCTTGAATACATAGAAGCAAAAGGTGGCAAGCTTCATTTACGCAATCGTGTAAATGAAATTATTTTCAATCAGGGGGAAAACCCAAAGATAACTGGACTCAAATTAAATACTCCTGAAGGAGAAAAAATAATAACTGCAGATCAATACTTAGCTGCTTGTGATGTACCTGGAATTCAGAAATTAATTCCAAAGGAATGGAAGAAATTTCAGCAATTTAAACTCATTGATAAACTCAAGGCAGTCCCAGTTGCCACAGTTCAATTACGTTACGATGGATGGGTTACTGAATTAGAAAATAGCTCTAAAAGAAATAATCTTGAATCTGCTTCTGGATTAAATAACTTACTGTATACAGCAGATGCAGATTTTAGTTGCTTCGCGGATTTAGCACTAGCTAGTCCAGAAGATTATCGGAAAAAAGATCTTGGTTCTCTACTTCAATGCGTGCTTACTCCTGGTGATCCTTGGATCGCCCAATCAGTCGAAAAAATTGTCACTCATACAGATTCTCAGGTGAGAGAGCTTTTCCCATCGTCCAGGGAGCTGAATTTGGTTTGGAGTAATGTTGTCAAACTAGCCCAATCTCTCTATAGAGAGGCTCCAGGTATGGAACCATACAGACCAAAACAATCAACTCCTATAAGTAATTTTTTCTTAGCTGGTAGTTATACCAAGCAGGATTATATCGACTCTATGGAAGGTGCCACTATGAGTGGGCATTTAGCTGCTGCTGCAATGCTTGGGCAAAAAGTCATGCTTTCAAGTAACTCTTCGGTAGCTTAGAAATGGGACGCTGGCTTAATCACACTGTTACTACTGAAATCAAAGCTCCCGTTGAAAGAGTATGGGCGATCTGGAGTGACCTAGAAGCAATGCCCCTATGGATGAGCTGGATTGAATCAGTTAAAACAATTGACCAATCAGCTACAACACTCCCAGATCTAACTGAATGGACACTGGCAGCAAATGGTTTTCGTTTTAAATGGAAAGCTCAAATTAATGAAAGAATTGAAGCCCAAAAACTAAAATGGGAATCTGTTGGTGGTCTTCCTACAAAAGGATGTGTTCGTTTCTACTGTGAAGACGAAAAGCACACAGTTGTTAAGCTAAATATTGAATATGAACTACCTAAAGTATTAGCACCCTTAATGGAGCCAAGCATATTAGGAGGTATGGTCACCAACGAATTGCAAGCTAATCTTGATAGATTTCGAGACCTAGTAGAAAGTAATTATGGCCTATAATAACCTCCTTGGATTCTAATATCGATAGCAATAGGAAAGATCAAGCCTTAAAAGCCTCTATGCATGCTAATGCCAGACCTTCTAAGTCATGAGGATGTGCTTCTTTATCAACTCTAGAAAAATACTTTTTGCAGCTCAAGCTTGTTTGAGGGCCAATTGAAATCAACTTTATATCTTCAAGCTTGCTAAGCCATTCATTACCAAAATATTTCTCGAGAAGATGAGAAGAATGCCTGACTGTTTTACCACTTGTAAAAACAATCGCATCAACTTTGGAAGATTGAATTGACTGCAAAGTTATTGCTGGGATTACTTCCGGGCACCTAGACTCATACGCTGGGACCTCTTCAACAACCATTCCAAGCTCTTCGAAAACATTAGCCAAAATATTTCGCCCACCACTTTGAACTCTGGGAAGCAAAATCCTTAATCCAAGCTTTGATTCAGGGAAATTCTCTAAAAGGCTTTCTGCCACAAAGTCAGGTGGAATGAAATCTGTTTTTACTCCGATGGTTTCGAGAGTTTTAGCAGTCTTCTTTCCAACTGCTGCAATTTTAAATTGGCCTGATCCAGAAGCAAGATCTTTGCCCATTAAATGCAATCTTTCTTGGATCGCAACTACACCATTACTGCTAGAAAAAATCAACCAGTCAAAATCATCTAGCCTTTTCAAGGCGTTATCAAGAGCAGTCCAATCATCAGGAGGGCCGATGATCAAAGCTGGTAAATCCAAAACATTAGCTCCTATTTTTTCAAAGATTCGACGAGCTTCGGCTTGTTGATGTTGGGATCTAGTAATTATAATTCTTTTGCCTTGAAGAGATTGGGAAGATTTAAAACTCATAATTCAAATTCCTAAAGAGATCAATCAGTAAATTCTTGAAGCAGTGGATTATGAGCATACTGACTTTGATCAATAGATGGAAATAAAAGTGAAAGAACTTTTGCTTGGGCCTCATTGGTTTGAGCAGGGCTATATACAGCTGGTAAAGATTGATCCAAAACATCTAACAAAAGATTCCAAATATAAGGACTGCCATAAACAGCTAACCCAGACAATAACTCTTCTTTTTGAAGTTGGTTAACTACTTCAACCCATGGTTCTTGGCTAAAGTTTTTCGCATGGAATGGGTTGCCCCGAATAAATAATTGAAGGAATATTGATCCATGTTGAAAATTTGTCAAATCAATTGGCTCTGCAAAATTATCTTTCCAAGGCTTAATACTCATGTCATGAGTAATAAGCGATTTATAACCAGCTATCTTTGGTATACGAATTGCAGGAGCCTGCTTAGAAAGAGTCGTACTAGATAAAACAGAGTCAACCCTTATCAAGTTCAAACCATGATTATTATTTTGAATTGAGACTGGATTACGGACCTCTATAGAGGTATTGATCAATTCTTCAACTAAAGCCCGATCCTGTAAAGATTCAAATTCCTGATCCTGAAAATCAAAAAAAGGATCATTAGTGGAATCAGAAGCGTTCTGAACTATTAATAAGGCTTCTCTCCTACGTGTTAAGGCCTGATGCAATCTATCAAGTGGTATACGGCCTGACATTAAAGCCAGGCAAATTGCATTTATAGCTTCCAGAGGGGACTCTGGCATAAGAATTAAATCTACACCAGCAGAAAAAGCCTTTACAGCAGCCTCTCCAGGGCCGTATCGATCAGTAATTGCTTTCATGACAAGAGCATCAGTAACAATTAAGCCTTGGAAACCCATTTGCTTTCTAAGTATTTCCGAAATTAAATAATCAGAAAAAGTAGCAATATTCCCAGCATCAATTTGATTTAAAAGTAAATGGCCAGTCATCACACTATTAACACCATGAGTTATGGCCGCTTGAAAAGGAATTAATTCCAATTCTCTAAGTCGCTGAATATTATGATTAAGAAAAGGCAAGTCCAAATGAGAATCAATTTCTGTATCTCCATGCCCTGGATAATGTTTTGCACAGGAAAGTACTCTTTGCGACGCAAGTCCCTTGATGAATGCTGATGTAAGGTCTGCAACGACTTCACACTCAGAACCCCAAGCACGAACATTAATGACTGGATTATCAGGGTTAGTATTCACATCACAAACTGGTGCAAGAACCCAATTCAGGCCACAGCGTCTAGCTTGAGTACCTATAGAATGACCATAATTTTCAGCAAGTTGTATAGCCTTTGTCGAATCTTTGGAATAGATATTAGAAATTGCCATTGGAGGAGCGAACCAACTTCCACCTGCAAACCTCTGACCTAAACCTTCTTCAATATCAGCACAAAGCAGCAAAGGTTTCGTAGACCACTTTCTTAATGTCCTGCAACGATACTCAAGCTCAACAATAGATCCACCAAACAAAATAACTCCTCCCACCCCTGCTTGAAGAAGTTGTTGAAGTTCATTGTTAGCTAATTCCCATTGAGGATAATCTCTCTGAGAGTCGCAAGCATGTGCGCTACACCTAACAACCAATAATTCGGCAACTTTTTCTTTTAGGTCAGGAGGAATGCCTGAAGTCATTAATTTGGATCAAATTCAGAAGAAGATGGATTCCGACTTTTGCGCTCTTCTTCTAATTTTTCCAAAAGACTAAGTATTTCTGTGCCTTTCTCAATACCTCTATCAAATTGGAACCTAACTTCTGGAGCCCTCCTCATCTGCAACCTCCTGCCTAGCTCACCCTTAAAAAAATGACTTGCAGCATTCAAACCAGCCATCACTTCATCCCTGTGATCAACTTCGCCATAGATACTCACAAAAATCTTGCAATGTTGTAAATCACCTGAAACATCAACTTCAGTAATAGTCACCATACCTTTATTCACCCTTTCATCTCTAATACCATTCATTAAAATCTGACTCACCTCTCTACGAATGAGTGCGGCAACTCTTTCAACTCGACGTCCCTGGGCCATAATTATGAAATTGGAGTGGGGAAAACCATTGCTTGTAAAACAAGTAGCAGAGTGATTAACCCACTAATAAATGCCCCAATAAGAGATATAGCTGTAATGGGGTTCTTGCTACGTTTAATAAGAGGCTCTAAGAGCGCAGTAAAAACGCCAAGAATTATTGTAATGAGGTACTTAGGATACCTAGAAACATTTGAGAAGAATTCACCCATTGCATGAAAATGCTATTTAATTTGCTGGTTGATTTGCCTGTCTTTGCCTAGAGGGGCCATGTTGGAAATTCATCAATTCCGTAATTCACCTTTCTGCTTAAAGGTCAGGATGGCAATGGAAGCCAAGGGACTTATCTACAGAAGTGTCGAAGTGACGCCAGGCCTTGGTCAATTATCCATTTTTAAGCTCTCAGGTCAAAGACAAGTTCCAATTATTATTGATGGAGAAACAGCAATTGCAGATTCCACTGCAATCATTCGCTATCTAGATGATCGCCATCCGGAAACGAAACTAATCCCTCAGAACCCAAAAGAAGCCGCTCAGGTAGAGCTTATTGAGGATTGGGCTGATACAACTTTTGCTAAGTCAACCAAATCAGCACTGTTACAAGCTGCTGCTTTCGACAAGCATTTAAGAGCTGCTCTAATACCAGAAGAGGTGCCTACTTATTTAAGAACTGCGTTTAGCAATGTTGACTGTGATTGGATAGGAAACATAAATGAATTAATAGACCAAGATGAACAAAATTCATTATTGTCATCACTGGAAAAAATTTCAGATGTTGTCAAAGACAACCAATGGCTAGTAGGGGACTCAATCAGTGCAGCCGATATTGCAGTGGCTGCACAATTATCTCTTCTCAAATTCCCTTGTTCTTCTGGAAACTCTCTAAAAGGCAAAGGATGTCCACAATTTATTAATGATCCTCGCCTTCAGTCACTATTTGATTGGAGAGATAAATTAGAAATGTCATTTCTTGAGAAAAGAATTAACTAAAACCAATGAAATTTAATCAAGAAGCCTAGAAAAACTCCTTCCATTGGCTAGATCAAGCCTACTACCCTTCCAAAATAACTAACTATGTCTGACCCTCTAATACGTCAAAATGATCACTATATAGTTCTTGAACATGGTGAGAAGGAAATAATTCTAAGTACACAAGAAACCCTGGAATGGTTAATGCAATGGATTAACAAATTAGAGAGTATTCCAAAAGACTTAGAAGATCAGCCAACACTTAAAGAGAAGGCTCAAAGATTGCTTGAAACAGCTTGTGAACTACAAATTGATTCTGGAATAACTGTGCAATGGTTTGCCATAAGAATAAAGCCTCCTACAAAGACAATATAGAAGGCAACTGATCAATAATATTTTGGGCTACTTGTTCTGCACTTTCATCCTGGACCGAAATATGCAGATCAGCTTCTGCATACAATTGAGCTCTAGTTGCAAAAATTTGATCAAAAACTTTTTCTGGATCTTTAGTTTCTAATAAAGGTCGCTTGATAGTATCTTTTCTTAATCTGGCCAACAATCGATCTCTCCCAGGATCTAGCCATATCACTATTCCTTGATGGAGCACCCCCCAATTAGCAGACAGTGTGACAACACCCCCGCCAGTTGCAACAACCAAAGAATGGCGTTGTCCAGTAGCAGTAAGGACCTGTTTTTCAAGTTGTCGGAAATTTGTTTCACCATCTTCTTCAAAAATTACCTGGATTAATTTGCCTGTAGCCTTTTCCAAGACAACGTCAAGATCAACAAAGCTATATTCAAGTCGCTTCGCCAGTGAAGGTCCAGTAAGGCTTTTACCACTACCCATCATTCCTATTAGATATATATTTCTACCTCCTAAAACGCTTTTTAAGGAATTTAAATTAGAAGAAACATTCATACCAAAATCTCTCTACAATTCATTAATATATTGTTTGATCTAGGTATGCAATGACTGAGGTCAAAAAAGCAACTACAAAACATGGGAAGGGGAGAGCATGTGTAATAACACGGCGTGCAACATTTAGTGCCAGCCATCGCTATTGGCTGCCAGAATTATCAAGTGATGAAAACTTCGAGAAATTTGGGGCTTGTGCATTAGCTCCTGGGCATGGGCACAACTATGAAATGCTTCTTTCTATGCAAGGAAGTCTAGATAGTAATGGGATGGTGCTTAACTTATCAAAAGTGAAGGAAGCAATCTTTAATGAAGTCACAAGCCAACTGAATTTTCATTTTTTAAATGAAGCCTGGCCTGAATTTGACGTTTCCAACCCTAATTGTTGTCTGCCCACAACAGAAGCACTATCAAAAGCTATCTGGGACAGACTTAAGCCATTTTTGCCAATTTTGGCCTTACGCCTCTATGAACAACCAACCCTCTGGACCGATTATCTTGGAAATGCTATGGATGCCTTCTTAACAATTCAAACTCACTTCGCCGCTGCACATCGTTTAGCACGTGAAGAACTTAGTCAAGCAGAAAACGAGAAAATTTATGGGAAGTGCGCAAGGCCTAATGGGCACGGGCATAATTACTTGGTAGATATAACTGTGCGTGGCTCCATAAATTCAAGGACTGGAATGATATGCGATTTAGAAAAGCTCTATCGTATTGTTGATGAATTAATTGTTGAACCATTTGATCACACATTTCTAAATAAAGACATTCCTTACTTTGCCAACTGTGTGCCAACGGCAGAAAATATTGCTTTGAATATTTCAGATCGTTTGCAAGGCCCAATAGCTGAGCTTGGCGTCAATCTTCACAAAATAAAACTTCAAGAAAGCCCAAATAACTCAGCCGAAGTTTATGCAGAAAAACCTATCTTAGGTGTAATACCTGAAGCGGTAGAAAATATGGCTCTTATATAAATCATTGAGAAGACCATGGGTAAAACTTATTTTAGCAATAAGCCTTGACGGTCGCCTTGCCCTAGCAAGTGGAGGTAAAGCAACGATTGGCGGGAGAGGAGATAGAAGAGCCCTAGAAGAATCACTAGCATGGGCTGATGGAGTCTTAATAGGCGGTAAAACAATACGGATTCATCGTAATACGTGTTTAATTCATGATGAAGAGTTAATCAAAAAAAGATTAATAGACAAACGCCCACCACAACCAATCGCAATCGTTGTCAGTAAAAAACAAGATTTCAATAATAATCTTCCCTTCTTCAAGCAACCAATAAAGCGATGGATAATTGCACCTTATCCACAGGATGAAGTAAGCTTAAAAAGGGTAGGGTTTGAAAAAATAATCTCACTAAATGAAGACTGGTCGAAGAATCTAGAGAAATTATTTAATAGAGGAGTTACGCGAATAGCCTTGCTAGGAGGCGCTAAATTAATCTATTCCCTTTTATGCAGCGATCAAGTTGATGAGCTACAGTTAACTTTAACTCCCAAGATTCTTGGCGGAATCTATACATGGGTACCAGAAGGAGCCAATCAGCTACCTGAAGTCTTTGAAACAGGTAAAGCCTGGGATTTTAATAATTATAAAAAGTTGGAAGGCAATGAGCTTGTACTAAAATATTTACGCAATCGGAGAGAAAAGAGCAAGTAAGCTTATGAATTAGATGACAGAAATCAAGCCAAAGTGGTACACATCAATTAAGGATATTCCTTATAAAAAATGCAAGCAACTTTTTAGAAACCAAATAGTACCCTTTTACGAAATAGATTGGCTAATCATACTTGAAAACTCTGCAAGTGTTTGCAGGAAGACTGGCTGGCAGCCAGTTCACCTAATTCTGTGGAAAGGAGAAGATGTTATAGCATTTGCACCTTTGTACCTGAAATCTCATAGTTATGGTGAATTCATCTTTGATCAGGCCTTTGTTCGGCTTGCATCTGAATTCAATTTAAAATATTATCCCAAACTAATTGGCATGAGTCCATTTAGCCCAATAGAAGGATATAAATTTATTATCGACGAGAATGAGTGTGAAAAGACACTAACAAATTTAATGATTGACATTATAGACCAATTTGCAATAGAAAATAAAATTGTTAGTTGTAACTTTATATATGCTGATCCAAAATGGATACGTCTTATAAACTCAAGAGAATATAGAACATGGCTTAACAAGCAAAGCCTTTGGGAAGCGAATGGGAAAAAAGATTTTGAAGATTACTTGGCCGACTTTAACGCGAACCAACGCAGGAATATCAAAAGGGAAAGAAAAAGTATTACTCAAAAAGGAATAAAAGTTTCAGCCATTACTGGATCAGGAATTGACCAAAATTTATTAATGCTTATGCATGATTTTTATCAAGAACATTGCTCTAGATGGGGGATTTGGGGAAGTAAATATCTTTCAAAAGATTTCTTTAGGCAATTAGCACTATCTAATCACCTAAATCACATAGTACTTTTTGTGGCACATAGAGACGACGTTAAAACACCTATAGCAATGTCAATGTGCATAAAAAGCCAAACAATGCTTTGGGGAAGATACTGGGGCAGTAGTGAAGAAATTGAGAACCTACACTTTGAAGTTTGTTATTACTCTCCAATATCATGGGCTTTGAAACATGGGATACAAAGCTTTGACCCTGGAGCCGGAGGGGGACATAAGCAGAGAAGAGGGTTTATCACAAAACCAAATACGAGTATTCATAGATGGTATGACAAGAGAATGGATCAGATAATTAGTGATTGGTTACCTAAAACGAATGAACAGATGCTTAAAGAAATTGAAGCCATTAATTTCAATTTGCCCTTCAAAGCGAATCAACCTAACGTTTAATTCGTAAATTAGAAAAATGACAGCAGGAATCATCGAAAAACCACTATTTCAAAAGATTGTCGAACTCGACAAGCGACTCTCGGGAAGATTTATCGAGCTAGATCCAAGTGGTTATTTCATTATTGCTATTGATTTCAAAAAGCAAGAGCTGATCGTGGAGCTATATAGCAATGACCTAAATGAACAAGGCCAAGCCATCGATCCAGAAACGGGGCAACCTATTGCCTGTAAAGGTGGTGGAGCCAGGACCCCGATCAGAACCTACAAAGGTCAATCTGCAAAAGAATTAGGTATTCAACTAACCGAAGGATCAGCTCCACACCCTTTAAGCAGAATTGATCATGCTCTGTATCTAGGAAGAGAACTTCAGCGTGCCGAACAATGCCTTTTAACAGGGAATGAATATATCCAAGATTAAAGAAGGTTTTCTACTTTATGGATCAGCAATCTGATCTAATAGATATGAGTTTGAAAATCAATCATGGGAATCATTTTTTATCTTGGCTTGGTAGGAGCTGGATTTGCAGGTGCCTACGTTTTGAACAAAGTTCTTCGTGCCTCAAAATTAATCTGATTTAAAAAGCACCAGAAATTTCAAGCCTTTGCAGCATTTACCATATCTTGCATAGTTGCCAAGACGCCTGTTAAGTCATAGCAATCTGCTCCTGTAATTAATGCAGGCACAAAAGATCCAATAGAAGGCACAGCACCCTTTACTGGCTGTAAAACAACAACACCATCTATCTCTGGCGCAAATCTAGAGCATCGACCAGTGATCTCACTGGTTTTAGGATCAACTCCCTCAATCAAAATATCTACAGTTTTGCCAACAAAACTTTGATTTCTAAGTTCAGATATTGGCTGCTGAATGGCCATTAGTTTATCTTTCCGTGCTTGAGCTAATTCATATGGAATCTGCCCAGGCAAAGTAGATGCCTTTGTACCTTCTTCCGATGAAAAAGTGAAAATCCCTACATGATCAAAATGCTGTTCTTCTAAGAAGTCCACTAAGTGCTGGAAGTGGGCATCTGTTTCACCTGGAAAGCCAACTATTAATGATGTACGCAAAACCGATTCAGGCAACTTTTCGCGGACTCGGTTAAGAATTTCCGCATTCAAATCAACCTGCCAAGGGCGATTCATAGCCTGAAGAACTTCAGGGTGGCTGTGTTGTAATGGAAGGTCAAAATATGGCAAAACATTCTGCACTTCATTAAATGCATCAAGAACATCAGAAGTCAGGCCTGTGGGATATGCATAATGAACCCTAATCCAAGGGATTTTAACTTCACCAAGAGCTCTTAAAAGCCTTGCCAAAGAAGGTTTTCCATATAAATCAATTCCATAATTAGTAGTGATCTGACTAATCAATATCAATTCTTTAACTCCCTGACTAGCTAGATAGTTAGCCTCAGAAACAATTGATTCAATTGTTCGGCTTCTTTGGTTACCTCGCAATTTTGGAATGATACAAAAAGAGCAACTATAATCACAACCTTCTGCAACTTTTAAATATGCAACTGCTTGCCCAGTTGTTCGAACTCGGGGCAATGTTTCATCTGCTACAAAGGTAGGAGTTGAACTTACCTGATTAACCCTCTGACCAGCTTCAACTTTTTGGAGAACTTCAACGATATGTTGATAATCACCTGTTCCAACTATGGCTTGAGCTTCAGGTAATGAATCTAATAATTCTTCTTGAAAATGTTGCGCAAGACATCCAGCAATTACTAGTTTTTTACCCTGATTAGCAAGGCCTACAAGTTTCTTGACTGACTCCTCTCTAGCTTCTTGGATAAAACTACAGGTATTAACAACAACTACAGTTGCATCGGATTCATTTCTACTTACACCATATCCAGCTTCAGAAAGTAAACCAAGCATATGCTCAGTATCTACTCGATTCTTCTCACAGCCAAGGTGAGCAAACGCCACCGAAGGCTTTGAAAAACTTGAGTCTAGAGACTTACCAAGGCTTGCTAGACCGCCTCTATTCTTTGTCATAGTTCTTTCATTTTACCTTTCTGGGTGGGGGTTTAAATCATTAACCAAAAATAGATATAGACCTAGATCGAAAATAACTGGCAAAATTAAGAGGTCTGTTGAAGAAAATGGGTACAACTCGCCTCAAAAGTCGCCGACGGCAAGACCAAGGGTCGAAATGGGTCAGAGTGCTAATGGCAATCCTGGCAACCATAGGAGTAATTGACACCGGCTCCATCACAATGACCAAATGGGGCTGGATAGGATCAATTGCCTGCCCTGGGGGTACGAATGGGTGTTCTCAGGTTCTAGATAGTAACTGGGGCACAATCCTTTTAGGGAATGAATTATCGATTCCACTTTCATTTTTAGGTTTTTTAGGTTATTTCACAATCCTTACTATGGCAATATTACCTCTAATTCCTGGAATTTCCGAAAGAAAATCAAATATTTCGCTGCGAACTTGGTGGGGATTATTTGCCACATCATGTGGGATGGCTGTATTCAGCCTATTATTAATGGGAATAATGGTTTTTAAAATAGAAGCTTTTTGTTTCTTCTGTGTTATATCAGCTTTAATATCAATATTTCTCTTGATACTTTCACTTATAGGTGGTAGGTGGGACGAACCTGATAAATTAATTTTTAGAGGAATATTAATTTCAATTTTTGTCTTATTAGGAGGATTAGTCTGGTCAAGTTCAGTAGATCCTAGTCAAGCAGAAACAATTGGGAGTCAGAATGGGGTGCCCCCGATTGTCATTAACCAAAGTAATCGGAATAAAATAGAATTAGCAAAACATATCCAGTCAAGAGGAGGAGTAATGTATAGCGCATACTGGTGTCCCCACTGCCATGATCAAAAAGAAATGTTTGGGAAGGAAGCAGTAGAAAAACTTTCAATAATAGAATGCGCAAAAGACGGACAAAACAATAAAAGTGATCTCTGCGAAAGAAAGGGTGTTAATGCATATCCATCTTGGGAAATAAATGGCAAAATAGAGTCAGGGGTGAAGTCCCTAGAAGAATTAGCTGAAATAAGTGGGTATAAATCTAGGGATTTTGACTAGCCAATCAATTCTATAATTTGACTTTTCTTGTTGAAAGTGAAGAGCCCATTCTTTGCTGAGTATGACACTCCCAATAAGGCAAAGGTTGTGGAGCATCATATCTAAAATGGCCACCCCTACTTTCTCTTCTAAATAAGCAAGCCTCCAAAAGAAGTGAGCTTACAAGCTGCCTACGACTTAAGTCTAATAGTAGATTAAGATTCGTCCTAGCTATGTCATCGAAAAAATAATTCTGATCATAATTCTGGTTACTGACAAATTGCAACAATTGCTCTTGCTCAACAGTTTGTAGATCTTTCCTGATCAATGAAAGGGATTGCTCCATGCCTTTTACTGAACGATCAACCCCTGCATTTAGCCAACATATTTGTCTAAGGCTTTGAATCGATCTTCTTAAAGAGTTTGCAGTATATTTACAATCAATAGAGGACGAAGTGATATGTATTTCCTTAGCCAACTTGTTTCTAGAACTCCTTTCATTAATTAAATTTATAGAAGATAATTGCCTGGCAAAAACTAAACATTCCATTAGTGAGTTACTTGCAAGCCTATTCGCACCATGTACACCAGTGCACGCCACTTCACCAACCGCATACAACCCTTCTAAAGTCGAAGCCGCTTGAAGATTTGTGGCCACACCACCCATCCAGTAATGCGCTGCAGGCGCAATTGGAATTACATTTTTTAGAGGGTCTAACCCAAATTCACGGCACCGACCAAGGATGTTAGGGAATCTTTCTAACACCTTTGATGGATGTATAGGTTTTAAATCTAGGCCCATTTGAGCAACCTTTTGACATTGCATTGCTTTAACTAAAGCTCTACTTACTTGGTCTCTAGGAGCCAGATCAGCACCAGCCAAATCTGCTACAGGACTTTGTCCACAGCTGTCAACCAAAACAGCTCCTTCGCCTCTTAAGGCCTCTGAAATGAGAAAGCTTGGCGCACCATCCAGTCTGAGCGCAGTTGGATGGAATTGCACAAATTCAAGATCTTCAATTACAGCACCAGCATTCCAAGCCAAAGCCAACCCCTCACCGCAAGCCTGAGCTGGATTAGTCGTATTTTCAAACAGATGTCCCCCACCACCTGTTGCTAAAACAACAGCCCCAGCTGAAACCCAATACAAATTTGGACCCTCTAACACTTGGACTCCGCAACATCTTCCTTCTTCCACCCAAAGCTGCGTAACTCTTACTCCTCGAATATGCATAACATTTGAACGCTGCTCAACTTGATCCTGAAGAACCTCAACTAATGCTCGACCAGTTCTGTCTTGAACATGCAAAACACGCCTAAAGCTATGCGCTGCCTCCAAAGTAGTAGCCAATACATTGCAATCACGATCAAACTCCATTCCAAGAGACAAAAGGCGTTCGACACATTTGGGAGCTTCTGATACAAGTTTTCGAACAGCATCGCCATCGCATAATCCTGCTCCTGCACAAAAAGTATCTGCAGCATGACTCTCAATACTGTCTTCTGGCCTAGTTACAGCAGCTATTCCACCTTGTGCCCACCTGCTTGACGAGCGCCTACTCGTGTTGCGATTTAAAAGTAAAACCTTAAGTTCAGAAGGTATTTCCAAGCACGCCATTAACCCAGCAGCTCCTGCGCCAACAACCACTACATCCCAAGGACCCAAGGAAATAGCGTTAGTGAAGACAGAAACACTCATGAATCCTTTAGAAAGTCCGTAACCAACCAATAAGCATTGTTAAAATGCCAAAAAGACGGAAAAGAATTGCTAGTGGAAGACCTTTGCTAAAAATCTCAGAATACTCATTTTAAAAATTATAACTCTAGAAAAACAACCTAATCATTAAATGACTAAGCAACAAATGAGATCTACATTCTCTGATTTGGAGAATAGAAGAGTTTAAACTTGCAATCAAGCAGTATTGATATATTCACAAGCTCTTATCGAGCAATAAATAATTGCAAATAGCTTTCTCCCTTTTTAAATCAATCCACTGAATTTTGGCTCAATTATTGCAGTTAACAAAAATAATCCATCAATCCATACTGTGGTTGTCAATGCTGCACTAGCCACCAACCAAGCACTCCCTGATGGCGAAGTAAGAATTGCTCTCTCCCTCATAAGCCTTGCAATGAACAAAATAATCACTGCAGCTATTGAAAGGAGGATCAATGAAGTTGGATTTAAAAGTTTCTGAGCAGTTTGACTCAGCAATTCAGGAGCTTGCTGGAAAGAAGCACGAACAACTAATGGCCATTGATCCATTACCCCAGTAATCAGCATCATCAAATCGGTAAAAGCTGTCCCCAATAAACAAGACAAATAAAAGCTTGCTCCTAACTTCCATCTAGTATTTAGTCCAACAAATGCCATTGGCAGAGCAACAGCTTCCACAGGCAAATGAAATAAAGGATGTACACGTAACCAACCCCAAAACAAGCATCCTCCTAGCCAACTTCCACTCACTCCAATTAAGAGTGAGCCAGGCTGATGCCAATTCTTGCCTCCAATTTGAGCTAAACCAAAACCAGTGCCAAGCAAAACAAAAGTAAATAAACAAGCAGAAAAGGGGTGCAAATGAACCCAAGGCGCCTGAAGAAAGACTGGCAAAACCACCATTGCACTTGCCCAGAACTGCAAAGTCCTAGGTTGAGATAGGTAAGCCTTCTGATCAGAAGACCTTGAAACGGGAAGAGATTTAATCAGAGGTGGTGCTTAGAAAAGTGGCCAAATTGCTCAGAAGTTTGTCAGATTGATCTTGCGGAAAGCGTAATCCCTCAGATATGAAAGAAAGGATAAGAACAATAGATGACTACAAAGCTGAGATAAAAGTTCTCAGCTAATTCATTGTCCTGCATAAGACCCTTGTGATTTAAAAATCAATTCAATGACTGACGTTTCGACTGATCCAGCGCTACTTGAAGTTTGCTTCAGATATCTCATTTTGGGAATTATTCAGGGGGTTACAGAATTCTTACCTATCAGTAGCACTGCTCACTTAAAAATCCTGCCAATGTTTTTTGGGTGGGGCGACCCTGGAATCTCAGTATCAGCAGCAATTCAACTGGGCAGCATATTTGCAGTCATTGGTTACTTTAGAAAAGACCTGAAGAAAGTATTTTTCGGAATTACAAATGCAATGAGAAAAGCCCAATGGCGTGAAAAGAATGCTCGCCTTGGCATTTCTATTGCTTTAGGAACAATTCCAATATTTATAACAGGCTTAGCAATCAAAGTTTTTTGGCCAAACTTTGAAAATTCATCCCTAAGAAGCAGTACAAGTATTGCTTTGACTTCTGTATTAATGGCACTCGTACTTGCCTATGCAGAAAAAAAGGCCAAACAAATAAAGCACCTTGCAAACGTCTCTGGGAAAGATGGATTCATGATTGGATTAGCACAAGTTCTAGCGCTCATTCCAGGGGTTTCTCGTTCGGGAATCACATTAACTGCTGCTCTCATCAATGGATGGGAAAGGAATGACGCTGCACGATTCTCATTCCTACTTGGTATTCCTGCAATCACAATCGCAGGAATAGTTGAAATAAAAGGAGCATTAAATAGTAATTTCAATGCAGAATTACTACCTTTATTTATTGGTGTCTTAAGTGCCTTTATAGTTTCATGGTTGAGTATTGATTGGCTACTCAAATATCTACAACGACATAGCACATGGATCTTTGTTGGATATAGATTGCTTTTTGGCTTTTGCTTGCTGGCATTATGGTCATGACTACAGTTAAATCGATAGGAAAGGCTGGTTGAGCAGTGTGGATTGAACAAGCAGAGAGTGTCGCAATGTCCTCTATTGTCTATGCCTCCTCCAAACCAAAACCTGCTGTTGTCGCTTATGTCAAACCAGGTTCAATAGGAGAAGAATTAGGTTTTGAACCAGGAGATAGCTTGGTCAGTATTAATGGAATACAGCCTCGCGATTTAATTGACTACAAGTTTCTGATAGTCGAAGAAGAACTACATCTTGAAGTACTTGATATTAATGGAATCCATCATCATATTGACTTGGAAAAAGACTCAGATGATGAGCTAGGGCTAGGCTTTACAGAAGCGTTATTTGATGGCTTGCGTCAATGCAACAATAAATGCTCGTTTTGTTTTATTGACCAACAACCATCTGGCCAGAGAAAAAGTCTCTATCTCAAAGATGATGATTTTCGTCTCAGCTTCCTATATGGCTCATATTTAACTCTTACAAACTTGACAGAAGCAGACTGGCTCAGAATTGAAACCCAACGACTTTCGCCTTTATTCGTTTCTGTCCATGCAACAAATCCACATCTCAGATCAAAATTACTAAAAAACCCTAGAGGTTCATTGCTTTTAGAGCAACTAAGTTGGTTTTCCAAACGAGGCTTACAAATCCACGCGCAAATAGTTGTTTGCCCTGGAATTAATGATCAAGAAGCTTTAGAAGAATCCCTAACGGAATTAGCTAAGTTTGGAGAAGGAGAATGGCCTGCAGTTCTTTCAACAGCAGTTGTACCCGTTGGGCTCACTAAATTCAGACCAAGCTCAGATGCAATGAAGCCAGTGGATGAGGTTTGTGCAAGAACGGTGATTAAACAAGTCGAAAAACTTCAACTTCAATTCAAAGAAAAAATCGGTTCAAGCTTTGCATGGCTTTCAGATGAATGGTACTTAATTGGCGGCAAGGCCTTACCACCAAGAAAACATTACGAAGATCTGCCTCAGCAGGAAAATGGTGTTGGAAGTATTAGAGCTTTTCTAGAGGAAATCTCAGAAGCATCAAAGAAACTTCCCACAAAACTTGGGCAAAAAAGATCTTGTAGTTGGGTTGTTGGCCGACTCGTTGTACAAGCATTAACCCCAATATCTGAAAAAATCAATCTTGTTGAAGGCTTAACTCTTTTTTTGTATGGATTGCCAAGTCAATACTGGGGACAAGATAAGGTCGTCACGGGTCTACTCACAGGCGAGGATTTGCTAAAAGGCCTGTCTGGGAAAGAACTTGGCGAAGAATTACTTCTCCCATCAGTAATGTTAAAAGAGGGTGAAGCTATCTTTCTTGATGGCATGACTGTTGAAGAACTTGGTAATACCCTTGAAGTAGAAATAAGAATTGTGCATGGAGCTGATGACATCATGGCCGCAGTCATTGGTGAAGTCTAAGAAATTCTCTAAGCTCCGCTTAAGTTATTAAATTGTTGTGAGGAGGATTACTGCGAGGATCATTTTCCTGACTGGACTCCTATTTCAAGGGGTTTATACGGTCAGAGCAGATCAAGCTGTGCAAAACAATTTGCCAGCTAAAAAATTGGAGTACGCCTCCAAATCCAATCAAGCTGGCAAAAAGGCACTTACGGCTCAACCTCCTGTAACTAGTGCACTTGAAATCAAAGGATCACGTCCAAGGCAAAATGGATCTGAATTATTTATTGACAGAACAAGTTTCAGCCAAAAGCTTGTCAGACTAAAAGCACCTGATGACCTGTCACTTCCTAATCAAACCTCTCAAGTCAAAATTCGTGAGCAAATACCCTTAACTGTTGAAGAAGTTACAGAGTTAGTAGAGAGAAACAATACAGCAATCAAGGCAATGGGCTTACAAGTAGATCAAAGTAAGGAGTTACTTCTTGCAGCAATCGCCAGATGGTACCCAACTATTAATTTGTCAGCCAATGGTCTGCCTGAATATTTTTCTATTGAGACATTTAGAAATTCAAAATTCGGGGGAGATACTCATGGGAGACAATGGAAAAGAGCATTATCTTTGCAAGTGAGATGGAATCTCATTGATCCAGCGAGAGTCCCAGAAATTGCTGCGGCAAGAGATACTTATGAAAAAGCAAAGAATACATACTTTATTTCTCTAAGGAATGTGAGGTTAAATGCACTAACTCAATATTTTCTATTACAACAAGCAGATGAAGGCGTACGTATAGGAAAAGAATCTATTCGTGCATCATTAATTAGCCTTCGTGATGCAAAAGCTCGTTTTGAATCAGGTGTTGCAACTAGGCTAGAAGTTTTAGAAGCAGAGACTCAGCTTGCTAGGGATAAAAAACTGTTAACACGAAAGCTTGGTGATCAAAAAATTACCAGAAGAGCGCTGGCATCGCTTCTAAATCTGCCACCAGAGATAACACCCACTGCTGCAACCCCAACACAAATCCTTGGCCTGTGGGAAGCATCACTTGAAGAAAGTATCATTGCAGCCTATGGATTTAGAGAAGAACTTGACCGACTAATACTGGATATATCAATCAGCAATAGTAATGCGAATTCAGCACTAGCATCTATTCAACCTATACTGAGTTTAGTAAATACTTATAGTACAAGTTCGTATGATGGTCAAACAGGTATAGCTACATCATCAAGTGTTGATATGGATGACAATGGTTCAAGTCTAAGTAACACAATTGGGCTAAATGCAACTTGGAGAATTTTCGATGGTGGAAAAGCTAGATCACTTTATAGATATCACAAAAAGAAAGCTGAAGAAGCCAAAGCAGATTTCGCATCTACCAGAGAAGAAATGCGGAAAGAAGTCGAAGAGAGTTACTATAACTTGCAAACTGCTAATGAAGATATAAATACATCAACAAGAGAAGTTATAGCATCTAGAGAAGCCTTAAGACTTGCTAGGCTTAGGTTCCAAGCAGGTATCACAACACAAAGAGAAGTTGTTAACAATCAACGAGACTTAACTCAAGCCGAAGTTAGATTTACTAATGCAATTACCGTATACAATACCAGCTTGGCACAGCTTAAACGCAGGACAGGAATTGATAGAATCCAAGCATGTGAGCCTAATGAAATTTCATCATCAAAGAAAGATAATGAAAAGTTGACTGATCTACCTATCGAGCCATACCCAGTAATACCAGCTTGTAAAGCATCTACTATAGAAAATAGGGATGAAAAGTAATTATCCAAAAAATCTAGATATGAATCAAATTAAAGAGGTTGAAAGCCTCTTAGATCATGTATCCAAGAGGCAAATGCAGGACTTTGGTAATATAGCTTCAGATATAAAGCCAGATGGAACACTGATCACTGAATGCGATCGTTGGAGTGATAGGACAATTGTAAATACCCTTGGGAAAATAAATAAAGGAGAAGGTGTATTAAGTGAAGAGGGTTGTCAAACTGTTCCTAATTCTGAAGCATATTGGGTAGTAGACCCCTTAGACGGAACAACTAACTTTGCCGCAGGAATTCCATATTGGGCCATTTCTATGGCTCGTGTTGTTAATGGCCAACCAGAGACAGCCTTCTTAGACGTTCCTGCATTAAATAAAAGAATACTTGCAATCAAAGGTAAAGGAGTCTGGCTCAATGGCAAGGAAATCTCTATTGAACAAAGAAACTTGACTAAGAGTGAATGTGTTTCTTTATGTAGTCGTTCAATTCGAGTATTGCAAAAAAAACCAAATAAGCCTTTTCCAGGAAAAATTAGATTACTTGGTGTGGCTAGTTTAAATATGACAAGCGTGGCAATTGGCCAAACAATTGCAGCATTAGAAGCGACTCCAAAAATTTGGGATTTGGCCGCAGCTTGGTTGATTTTATCTGAACTTAAATGCCCAATAAAATGGCTAAATATAGATCCATCCAATCTTATTCCTGGCCAAGACCTAAGTACTGTTGGATTCCCGGTTCTGACTGCAAATTCTAATACTGAATTAAAACGTTTTTTGCCCTGGGCCGAAGCCCTCTTTAATGATCAATAAGTGATAGTAATATTACTAAAACATTAAAGAGAAGATTTATTAGAGTTATTTTCGTCATTTATAAACTATTTAGTAGCTCTTCCTCGAGTCACAGCTAGCGTTATAACAAATAAAGTGCAAAAAACGTGAGATTGCGATTGAGGCATAGAACAAAATGGTTGATAGTCAGTCTTTGGCGGGCGTATGAAAGATGGACACGTTGTGATTGCGTTGATCTAAGCGCAGCTTTTGCTTATTACACTCTCCAATCTTTCTTTCCGATCTTACTGATATCTCTTTCTGTGGCATCTTGGTTTCTTGGACAGCAAACAGGCCTAGATCAACAAATATTGAACCTGACGGCGCAAGCCTTGCCTCCTTCCGTCGTTGGATTGGTCGATTCGACGCTACTCAAACTTGTCAATCAAGGTTTTGGGGCTGGAATCCTAGGTGCAATTTTTCTGATGATCACCGCTGGAAATGCATATCTAACTTTGCAAAGAGGAGCAGATCGACTTTGGGCAGATGCACTACCACCGCCAAAAGTCCCTGCACCATTGCGAATTCAAGCATTCAGATTTCTGCGTACCCGCTTAGAAGCATTTCTAGTCGTTTTGCTAGTTGGACTATTAGTAGTCGTTGACCAAATAAGTGCAAACGTTCGAATGATCCCTGGAGCTGTTTATGAAGATCTCACCCAAACAAGTCCATGGATTGCTAATGCCTTATCAAAAATTCCAGTATTAGAAGTAGGCCAATTCATAGTGCCACTTTTTGGCCTATCAATAATGGCTTTATTACTCCAAGCCTTACTACCAAGCAGGCGCGTACCTATAAGGCCTCTAATACCAGGCGCATTTATGATTGGCACACTTTTAACAATATTAAATTTGGCCGTGAGCCGAAGCATCCTTTCTCTTGGCTCAAGATTTCAGGCTTATGGAATTATTGGAGGTGTTCTGGTATTAACACTCTGGGTCTGGATGATGGGAGTAATTATTTATTTCGGACAATGCTGGAGTGTTGTTCTGGCAAGCATGCAGATGCCTAGAAATAAAAGCAGAAACAAGCTCTTTCAAACTAATTGATATGAAAAAAATCTCACCATTACTGTTGCTCCTTATATTTTTAATACTTCTGTTACCAACAGCGATAGGGAGAGTGCTTCTAGATATAGCAGGAGGATTAATGCTTTTATTTCTTGGGGTGCCCTTACTATTGGGAGGAATCGGCTGGCTGGGATGGCGCTCAATTAAATCCAAAATGTATACATGCGAATCATGTGGTTTAACTTCATTTAGTAATAACTTAAATTGTCCTTTATGTGGAGCCAGTAGGTCGCTAGATAAATCCTCCAAGGGGAAAAGTACAAATTATGATAACAATCCTGCAAGCTCTGCAACAATTGATATAAAAGCAGAAGATGCAGGGGAAGAAAATTAATTTTCCTTATCTTCACCAAAAGTCTCAAGATCCATCTGCAGAACTTCTTGATCAATCTTATCCAGTAACTTTAAGCAATGTTCTAAACAAAATTTTCCTTTCAAATAATAAGTCTGCAGGTCTTCTACTTGAACATTATCTCTCTGCAAGTTATCAAGAATCGAATCAAGAGTCTCTAAAGCTTCTTCATAGCTAAGCTTGCTAATCGAAGATCTGAAATCAAGAGATCTTTGATCATTGATCGATGTCGGGAGATCCTTATTTACTGATTGATCTGAATTAGTTTTATTTTCATCATGATTAGCAAAATTAGGCTTCTTCTTATTCATATGTCTTACTTTTAGAATTTTTCTGTTCTACTATTGATTCTATATTACCATCAAGAAATTTGATATTTAATTTTTGGCCTAGAGAAAGTCCTTTGATACTTTTAACAATTACACCAGAGGAGTCTTTAACAATTGCGAATCCTCTAGAGAGCAACTTGTCAGGTGACAATGCAAAAAGCAATTGACGTTTTTGCATTAACGTCGCACGTTGTTGCGCCAAGACTCTTAATGGTGAATAAAATTCAAAAGCCTTTGCTATTTCAAGGACCTTGCTCCTTTTATTTCTCAAAAGCCAACCCATGTAATCGTTAAGCCGCTCTTTTCTTTGGAAACATTGAGCATAGGATTCAGTTCTACTCGGCAAAGCAGAAATAATTGCAGCCGTTGGAGTAGCTGCTCGATGATCTGCTACTAAGTCCGCAACAGTAATATCATCTTCATGCCCTAAACCAGTAATCACTGGTATTGGACAGTTTGAAATCAGACGACATAAACCTTCGTCGTCAAAAACCATCAAGTCTTCACGACTCCCTCCGCCCCTAGCTAAAACAATTACTTCAACTCCCAAATGACTATTTCTAGAAATTAAATAAGACAATGCTGACTTAATTTTGAAAGCAACAGGGCCTTGAACTGGTATTGGAAAAATTAATACCTTTGCAAGAGGCCATCTTTCCTTAGAGGTTCGAAGCATGTCAGCAAGTGCAGAACTTGGAACGCTAGTAAGTAAAGCTAAACAAGTAGGGTATTGAGGAATAGCTTTACGGCGTTCAGGATCTAATAAGCCATCCTTATTTAATACTTCCTTTACTACTTCAAACTGTCGAAGCACAGTAGCTATAGACGGCCTAATATCAATTATTTGAACAACTAAACTTGCCCTTGCTCTCCAAAAATTAATTTTACCGACCAACAAAACCCCATCTGAATCATTTGGCCTAAAACTTATATTTCTAAGAGTAGAGGCCCAAATCACTCCACTAATACTTGAATCTCCATCAGTAAGGGTTAACCATAAATGACCATTCTTGAGTTGTGGTTTAGAAACAGATGCATAAAGTAAAAAACGAGGTTCAAAGCCTCGATCAAGCAAAGAACCTATAGCAGCATTAAGCTCGCCTACAGAGTATCTTTGCAAAGATTCAGTGTTCAAGGTTCCGATAGGCTAGGCCCCAATAAATGGACAGGCAAAAACTAAATACAGTCAAAACTTGACCCCAAAAATTATGGAAATTAAATATTGAAATTGTAAATGTAATCAAAGTGGTGCTAATTAGGCGAGAACCATCACGCCTGTTGTTGACAAAAAGCCTTGGCAAAATTCTTATATGAAACTATTAGCTACTTTGGCTTGAAAATAGAGGCCTTAGAAAGAATCGATATAACTCATAAAGATCCCCAAAAATAACTAGGAAGCCTGTTGAAACTTTAATTCGAAGTTTTATCCAATTCCAATCTGGCCCAATATCCCTTGACCAGTCAACAATTCAGTACTTAGCCCAATCAGGATGCCTAACATGGCTAAACGACCATTCCAGGTTTCAGCAAAATTAACAAAGCCAAAACGTGGTTCAATTTTTTCTTGCATAGGATCCTCTAAGTGAAATCATTGTAGAGATTCTGGCAAGACCATTTGAATCACCCAGAAATAATCCCACATCATATTTTTGATCCATTGGCTATTTTGCTCACCTCACATGTCTAGAGCCATCAACAGGATGGTAGGCCTCACCTGTTAATTCCTCATAAATTATTGCAGGAAGACCAGTCTCAAACATAGTTTGCAAAGCTTCCTTCAAGAAAGGATTCCATCCACCAGTGCTCACTTTCCCATGGCGAACAGTCCAATCCCATGTGCCTTGCAAGTCTCTAGGGATTCGTCCCTCTCTGTCTCTTCTGGCAACTAAGTCAAGCGACTCTACAAGACCCACTTGAATAGGCTGTTTGCCATAGGCAGGGGTAAGACTTAATTCAAGCCTGACTGGATCCTCCTTCAATAAACGCAAGCGAAACCTTGGAGGCAACTTGAGTGTCTTTAAGACTGCGGCAACAATTCGGGTTCTTTGATCCACCATTTACTCCTTATCAAATCATTTGGATGTGTCTTTCGTTGAGAAGCAAAATAATGCAACCAACTTATTCAGCAGAAGTTTCGGCTGACTGTGGAGGGTCTACATCTCCAGAAAAACGAACCGTAAGTAATTCTTCCTCAGTAATGCGACCATCTTGATCTAACAATTCCGGATGAATGGTTAATTTGCCAGTGCGATCTTCCTTGAAATTTCGCAATCCAGAATCTTGATCTTTGGATCTCTGGCTAGTCCTAAACCCATTACGCATTACACGCAATGCCTGCGAAAGCAAAGCAATGACTACAACAACATAAAAAATTGGAATCAAAGAGCTAAACATGGCAGTTTTGACAAAGGTGCGAAGGCTTTAGTTCATGCGCAAAGAGATCTACTTCATGATTCCCTATCCCATGGATGGTACATATCAAGACCAAATCAAGATGGATAAAGGGCTTTGGAAGCACCAAAGGCAAGGAATAGAAAAGGCCAGAGTGAAGTTGGCACAATAGTTAAAGCTAATCTACTAGCTATTTGCTGGAGATGGGGCGAAAAGAATTCTGGACCGGCTAACACAAGATTGGAGGGGGGATCCTGATCATGGTCTTAATAAAAACTCTCTTCAATCAGCAACTAAATTTCCTTTAATTAATTAATGGTTTTTAGAAAAGCTGATTTAAAAGCGTTACCTCAAATCACCCAAATGAAATTTATCAGCTCGAAACAACGAATCAAACGAAAACTGATTGTTTTCTTTGTAACCAGTATCGGCCTGCTCAGCATAAATTTCAATTGCCCTATGCGGCCGAAGCCATTAAGAGCTGCTCCTTTAAACCAACTATCTCGTAAGTCTTTTGTTGCACAAGCAGTTGCCAGAACTGGGCCTGCTGTAGTCACCCTGGAAACGGAGAGACAAGTAATTACTCAGGAAAGTATTGGTTTGCCACCGGGATTATTAATGGATCCTTACTTTCGCCGCTTCTTTGGCATAGAGGGAATGCGAAGACCAAAGTCAAGAATTGAAAGAAGTCAAGGAAGTGGTGTGATTTTTGCTCCTGAGGGCCTTGTTTTAACTAATGCCCATGTAGTTGAAAACACCTCAAAGGTCGTAGTCGGAATGTCGGATGGACAACGCATTGGAGGGCGAGTAGTGGGAAGAGATTCACTTACAGATCTTGCAGTAATAAGACTTCGTGGTTCAGGGCCTTGGCCAACGGCACCTTTAGGAAATTCAGACAGCCTCGTTGTAGGTGATTGGGCAATTGCAGTAGGCAACCCATTTGGGCTGGAAAACACAGTGACTCTTGGGATAATTAGCAACTTAAATCGCAATGTTGCACAACTTGGTATATCAGGGAAAAGGCTTGACCTTATTCAAACTGATGCTGCTATTAATCCAGGTAATTCTGGAGGTCCATTACTGAATGCTGACGGAGAAGTTATTGGAATCAATACTCTTGTTCGTTCAGGCCCTGGAGCTGGCTTAGGTTTTGCTATCCCAATTAATAGAGCAAGAAAAATTGCCCAACAACTTATAGAGCGAGGTAGGGCAAGTCATCCAATGATTGGGGTGAGTTTGTCTCAAATCCCATTAAACAAAACTCACAGTCAACGCTTAAGAAGAAAAGGCGCCCTAGTTCAATATGTACTACCTAGAAGCCCAGGAGATTTAGGAGGGCTAGAAGTTGGAGACATAATTATCTCCGTTGGGGGGAAGGCAATGAAAGGTCCTGGAAGTGTAGTAAAAGAAATCAACTCCAATGGTGTAAATAAACCTCTAGGTTTTGAAGTAATCAGAGGAACCAGAATGCTTCAATTAAAAATCACTCCTATTGAAATGAATAATATTGAGGCAAGATAGTATATTTGGAATAATAATTGATATCGTTAAGACGATAGTACTACAATCTAGGTATACAATCTTATTTCTTTTTTAACTTCTTTTGCTTTCTTTGCCGATCTCGATTAGCAATTCTTTTAGCTTCTCGTTTAGCCAATTCAATTGCTTTAGAAGCTTCTACAGCCTCTTCTGCCTTTTTCTCCTGAAAATATGAATAATCACCACGATAAAGTACCAATTCTCCATCTCTCAGTTCAACAATTCTATTTGCAACACGAGAAATAAAGTAACGATCATGTGAGACTATTAAGGCAGCGCCCTTATAGTCTCTAAGAGCATCTTCAAGCATTTGCTTGGCTGGAATATCAAGATGGTTTGTAGGTTCATCAAGTAGTAAAAGATTTGATGGTTTAACAAGCATCAAAGCAAGTGCCACCCTTGCCTTTTCCCCACCACTTAATTCGCCAACTTCCTTAAAAACAGATTGATTGCTTAAGCCAAAGCTACCAAGTAAAGAGCGAACTTGAGTTTGAGTCCAGGTTGGGACTGCCTCAAATATGGTATCTAACACTATTTTAGTTAAGTCTAGAGCTTCTGCTTGGTTTTGCGCAAAATAACCAACCTGAATATTATATTTCCCTAAAGAAGCGCTCCCTTCTAAAGGAGACTCAAGCCCCATAATTAAACGTAAAAGTGTCGATTTACCTGAACCATTTGGGCCTATAAATGCAATTCTATCACCAGCCTCAACTTCAAGATTTGCACCAAGAAAAAGAATCTTATCCCCATAAGTATGTGTTAAATCTACAACAGAGACTACTTGCCTCCCTGACCTGGGTGGATCTGGAAACTGAAATCTAGGGCCAACTTCATTATCAAGAGGCACTTCTACTCGCTGAACTTTCTCAAGTTGCTTTTCTCTACTTTTTGCTTGAGTACTCCTAGTCGCACTTGCTCTAAAACGATCAATATAAGTCTGTTGAGCAGCCAACTCCTTTTGCTGACGATCAAATGCTGATTGGGCAGCTTCTTTTTCCAGTCTCTTTTGCTCAATATACGCACTGTAATTTCCTATATATGTGCGTGACTTACCTCTCTCAATACTAACAATATGTGTACAAATATTATCTAAAAAAGTTCTGTCATGACTAATAACAACCATAGCAGATGACTGCTTTATTAGATATTTTTCCAACCATTTAATCGTATCTAAGTCTAAATGATTTGTTGGTTCATCTAACAAAAGTAAATCAGGCGTTTGAAGCAATATCTTGCCTAACGCAATTCTCATTTGCCAGCCACCAGAAAAATTACCAACTAACCCATCAGCATCCTTTGAAGAGAAGCCAAGAGTAGGAAGAAGCTTCTCAATTTGAGCCTCTAACTCATACCCATGTAATGCCTCAAAATGGCTTTGAAGCGTACCTAAATCTTTTATCAGTTTGTCAAGATAAATCGGTTCCTCTGCTGCCCTAGAGGAACCCATGGCTTCCTCAACAATTTGCTGATCTTCTAAGACCCTGGCTGCATTTGAGAAAGCCTGAAACAGTTCTGCTCTAACTGTACGTGTGAGGTCAACATCAAACTCTTGCTGCAAATATGCAACATGAGGGTCTCCTTGTCTCAAGACCTTTCCAGATGTGGCTTCTTCTAGCCCGGCAATTATTTTTAATTGCGTAGATTTACCTGCTCCATTAGCCCCTACTAGCCCTATCCGTTCGCCAGGTCTAACCTCCCAAGTGATGTCCCTCAAGACTTCACTAGTTGGATAGATTTTGCTTATGCCCTCAAGTCTCAGCACTCTTGAAAAATAATCTTATGTACATCATCCTGCTAGGAGTCAAGCCAGACTGTAGTGAAACCTTTCCAGGTCATAAAGCATGATGAGACTAGAACAAATAACTGCAATAGTTCTAGCAGCTGGCTTGGCAATTCCTAGTTACTGGTTTTTTTGGACATTAGCAGGAGGAGGAGGCTATGACAGAAGGGAAAGTCAACCTTCAAGCAAAGTTGAGCAAATTAAGGAAGCCATGCAACATCAATCCTCTAAAGCCCCCCACGAGCTTTGACAACCCATTGCTTTGTGTCACCATCATCCATACTCGCCAAATACTCCTTCACTTCAGATGGTGTGACAGACAAGCCAAGCTCATCTCCTAATTGGCAAATTGCATTGATTGCCCCTTGGGGGTCCTGCAGCGCTTGTCTGAACAAAGCTTGGGTCTGCTCAGGATTTGACTGAATCCGCCTATAAAGCTCTTTAGCATTACTGCTCATAAAAATAAGGATGCTTAATAAACACTATTCAGCTAAGCAACTTTTGACTCAATTTTTGAATCATGCAACTGTTCTGAATCGCCTTCATGCATTCCTGTAGCAGAAGCATCCTTCATACTTCTTGCATCCATACAAAGAACCTTTCTCAATTGTGCGAAATTCGCAGCTTTAGTAGTCCTTCCTTCTTGATTCGCACCATGCTCAGCTCGCTGCAAAACATGATGCAAATGAGTAAGCAGATAAGGACTTATTACTGCAGAAATCAATACATCACTGTTTTCACCCATTCTGCGAGATCTGCGGCGCCGAGTTGAAAAAGTCATTTTCCTCTCAGCAGTTGAAGAAGTTTGAGAACGATTGGCTCTGGGAAGAGTTGGTTTAGGCATAAGTCCCTCCATTAGAAAATCGATGTGCATTGCAAATGACGTCATCTCTAGAGCTAAAAGGCCATCGAAAAAGCAATGGCGCGCAAAAGCTTTTTCGAAGCTGGTCACCGCATGGAGTATTCAAAATCTTTAGAAAAGCATACTCCTGGATACTATCCTTGCATACCTCTGTACACTATTTAGTAACCAATACAGTCATTGGGTCGTGGCAACCCGGCAAAATTCTTCAAATGGGAAGCCCAAGTCGCCGCGTATTCAAGTGGTGCTGCCAGAAGATCTTTGTTTGCGTCTAAGCCACCTTGCCGAACAAGAGTCAAGAACTGTGAGCAATATGGCAAAAGTGCTTATTCAACAAGGCGTTCAAAAATTCGATAAGAAAATTGTTTCATCTCAAAAAGAAAAAGTATCTAATTCAATGACTGAAAGTTTTCGTTCAGCACTTGAAGCCCAAGAAACTAAACGACTCAGAGGAGCACCGCGCAGATTTAGGCTTTATAAACCTTCCAGGAATGAAAAAGATTAGTGAAGTCAGAATTCAATCAAGGTGGATCAGTTCTAATTCCTAGTACCGCAGATCTACTAGAACCAGTTATAGAAGAAGTGTCCGCTGGGTGCAAAAGAATATGCCAATAAGCCAAAAGCGCAAAGGCAAGTGCCTCACGAATTTCAATAGGTATGCCAAATTTATCAATGGTTAAAGTTCTCATCCCATAACTTCTTGAATTAATTTCTTTTAAGATGACTGGGTTTCGGCAACCACCACCAGCAATTACTAATTCAATGGGATAAATATGCTTATTAGCTTGAAGATTCTCAAGATCTTGAACAACAATAGCTGCTGTAAATGCAGCCAAAGTGGCCAAAAGATCTTCAGGAGAAATAGGAGAAACTTGATCTAGGCGACTTTGAAAATCCTTTATCCCAAATTGTTCCCTTCCAGTTGATTTAGGAGGTGATTTCTGAAAATAAGGTTCCTTCAACCATTGATGAATAATTGATTCATCAACAACACCTTGGGCAGCCATTTTTCCCGCCTCATCAAACAATAAAGCTCCATGACTAACTTTTTGACTCGCAAAATCCAACAAAGTATTCCCAGGTCCACAATCCCATCCCAAGACAGGATGCAAGCAATTGGGACCAATTGAAGGTGGAATAAGGGAAAGATTTGAAATTCCCCCAATATTAAGAACTGCTCTCCAACCTGCAATTCGGCCGAGTATTGCTGCATCAAGAATTGGCACTAAAGGAGCACCTTGTCCTCCCAGTGCAAGATCAGCAGCTCTAAAGTCACTTATTACAGGCTTATTTAATAAAGCAGCAAGTAATTGTGGCTGTAATAACTGCAAACTCGCACCACGCTTTTCTTGAGAAGGTGTGCGATGCCAAACAGTTTGCCCATGGCAGCCAATCACATTTGCATACCCTTTGGGATCGCATGCCTTAGCTGCTTCAGAATTCACTTCAGTAATTGCTTCAAGAAGCTCTAACCAATCAGAGCTTTTCAAAGGCAAGCCCTGACCTACATCAAGAACTTTCCTCCTAAGGGAATCTGGATAAGCAATTGAGGCAGTACTCCTAATAGTCCATTGCGGATTATTTGGACTACCTTTGAATTCTGCCAATACTGAATCCACTCCATCAGCACTCGTCCCACTCATTAAGCCCAGAGCAAGCATCTATTAACTTTGAGGCATATTTTGCAGATCTTTCATAAGTCCCATGACAACAAGAACATGATCAGGCTCAAGAACATATGTTGCAGGAGGGTTCACTGTTAAACGTTCCTTCGGTCCAGCGGCTAAAACATTTACCAAATAATTCTTTCTAAGGTTTAAATCTCTAAGAGAACGGCCGACAAAAATTGCAGGAACCTTAATCTCATCAATACCAGTCTGATCATCTAATTCAAGCCTTTCAATCAAGTTAGGACGTACCAATTCAAGCCCTAATCTTTCTCCCTGCATTCTGGACGGAAAAACTACTCGATCTGCTCCAACACGTTTCAACATCTTTTCATGCAAATCACTTGTAGCTCTTGCAATTACATATCGCACTCGACTGCCTTCAGTATCTTTAGCAATCAAAGTAGTGGTAATACTCGCTTCAATCGGCTCACTAATCCCAACGACAACAGTACCCATTTCAAGAACACCGGCTTCACGCATTGATTCTTCATCAGTCGAATCAACAACCCTGGCCTCAATTGATGGTTCCAGCTGACGCAAGTCCTCAATAGCTCTTTCTGAAGAATCAACAGCAAGAACTTGGGCTCCATTTTGAATTAGTTCCCGACATACCGCACTACCAAAACGGCCAATGCCAACCACTGCAAAACCTAAATCATCAGCCTCATGCTTAAGAGGCCATTGCCACCACTCGCTCATGGTTGTTCCTCAGAGTGAAAACTCTCAAACATAAAGATCCTCCTTTGGATAACCAATACGATTTTTATGGTGCACTTTGCCACGATTCATAGCCTCCCAAATTGCACTAAGCAATAAAAGTATCCCCAATCTGCCCACAAACATTCCCACAATAAGAACAAGTTGCCCAAAGTGACCCAATTGCTGAGTTACTCCCACATCAAAACCAACGGTGGCAAAAGCAGAAACACAAGTAAAAAGCATTTCCAAAAAGGAAAAAGATTCTTCCTCCCCAAGATTGGTAGTAATGCTGAGTAGAAGAGCCATCATCAAAACAAAAAGCAATGAGCCAACCGTTATTCCAACTGCTTTTAATACAACCTTATCTGAAATCTGGCGCTTACGTATTACAACATCATCTTGGCCTCTCAAAGTAGATCTAGTGGCTGCCATTAAAGCTGCAACTGTTGTAGTTTTAATGCCTCCACCTGTTCCACCTGGGCTGGCACCAATAAACATCAATGTCATTAAAACTAAAAGACCAGAGTCAGAAATGGTCTTAATAGATATTGGCAAATTGGTAAAGCCAGCAGTTCTTGCACTAACGGAAGCAAATAAAGCAGTCATTAATCGCTCAGGAAAATCTAAAGTCGAAAAGAAATTCTCATGTCCTAACGATTCAGTAATTAAAAACCCAATCCCACCAAATAAGGTCAATAGAAAAGTGGTTCGCAAAACCAAACGAGTATGTAAACTCAAATTTTGTCGATTTAGTTGGTTGCGATTAATCCAAAGGTCACTAGTTACTCTCCATCCCAAACCACCTAAAACTATCAACATGATCATTACAGCATTAACAACCCAATTAGTACGATATCCCTGCAAACTATCTGACCAGAGCCCAAATCCTGCATTGTTATAGGCAGAGATGCTATGAAATAAAGATGCCCAAAGTCTTTCGCCTACATTAGTTATATCTTTAAAACCAAAAAAATATAATGCAAAAGCACCTGAAAATATTAAAACTGCTGCAGTTAGGGCAATGCCACGAAAAGTTCTTCCAACTCCACCTACTCCAAATTCATCAAGTGTCTTCCCACGATCTAATCGACATCTAAGTTCCGTACCTCTAACGACGAAGCCTTGCAAGAAAGTTGTTATTGCCATCAAGCCTAATCCACCAATCAAGAGCATTGTCGCCAAAACACTTTGACCAAAGGTAGTCAACTCGGAACCTACATCAATAATTGTTAGCCCAGTAACAGTAACTGCAGAGGTGGCCGTGAATAGAGCTTCCCAAATACCCACTTGGGGACTAGAGCATAAAGGAGTAGATAAAATGAATGTGCCTATAGCAATAACCAGCAGACCTGTCACCACAGTAAATTGTGGTACCGTCATTCGCCGGTACCAAGCCTGTTGTCGATATATAGATGTAGTTGGTGACACTTCAGAGCCCAAGTATCGTTGAAAATTTTCTAATGTAAATCAATTGTATTGCCAAATAATTAGCCTAGGAATCATCAGTGTCATTAATATTGTCAACCCTACTCCATATCTAGTGATGTCCAAGAAACGATACCTACCAGGACCAAACACCATAAGGTTTGTTTGATAACCCATGGGTGTCAAGAAAGACTGGCTAGCCCCAAACAAAACAGTTATCAAAAGAGCAATTGGAGGCAAATCCAAACTTGGTGCTAGCTGAACTGCTACTGGAGCCAAAAGTGCAACGGAAGCGGCATTGCTAATAACTTGGGTAAATAATGTTGTTGAAAAAAGAATAATCAATAACGCGATATAAGTCGGCAATCCATCCAATACAGATTCAAGGGAAGTCGCTAGTGCATCCGCTAAACCAGTTGTCTGCATGGCTACGCTAAAACTAGAGAGGGATCCAAGCAAAAGAATGACATCTAAACGAATTGATCTCTGTACCTCCCCAGGCCTAATACAACCTCCTACTACCATTGCAATAACTGCCAAAAGTACTGAAGCAACAAGAGGCAACTCAGTCAGGCTTGGAACTAGTAACATAGATATTCCAATAGCAATAGCTATGGGCTTGCGTCTTACAGTAGGCAAGTCATCCTCTAATTGATCCAACACAAGCAAATCATTGTTTGCTTGAAGACCACGGATAGCATCCATTGGTGCCTGAAGTAATAAAACATCTCCTTCACGCAGCACTGCTTGCCCTAAACGCTCTTGTAACGTCTGTTGGCCACGTCTTAAAGCAAGAACAGTTGCATTATGCCTTTGCCTAAATCGCAATTCACGCAAGCTTGCACCCGCCAAGGTTGAGCCTGCAGGAAGAAGAACTTCCACTGTTTTCAAGACTTCATCTGAGGCAGCAGTAAATGCATCGCTTTCAATCGACGCATCAGGTTTTGCTAAATGAACAGTATGCTCCTGTTGCAATCGCAATAAATCAGCTCTAGCCACTCGAAGCAACAATCGATCCCCTGGCTCAATCTTTCGATCAGCGAGTGGAGGCAATAAGCGTTGCCTACCTCTTTGCAGCTCCAGAACATCAACATCAAATCGACGTTGCAAGCGGCTGTTATGAAGAGATTGACCAACTAAATTCGAATTTTGAGGAATAGTGACCTCAGTGAAGTAATTAGTCTGATCAAGATTGCCCCCTAACTCATTAATTTCTCTTCCACGATCAGGTAAAAGAAATTGTGGAGCAAGCAACAAATACAAAGTTCCAACTAGCCAAATTGGAATACCAATAGCAGTGAAACTAAATAGCTCCAAAGATCCATAACCTAATTGCTGACTAATGTCACTAACCAATAGATTCACTGAACTCCCTAAAAGAGTCAATGTCCCGCCAAGAACAGTGGCGAATGAAAGTGGAAGTAACACCCTAGATGGAGAGAGTTGACGTTTCGCACACCAAGCCTCAATAACTGGTAGCAAAGAAGCAACGACAGGAGTATTAGGAATTACTCCTGAGATAGGTCCAACAACTAAGCCCATAAACGCAATTAATCGACGAGGAGTGCGTATATGCTCCGAAGCAATTAATTCTCTTAAACGATCTAATGCGCCACTTTTAAATAAGGCAGCTGAGACAACAAAAAGTCCCATCAATGTAACTAAAGCTGGACTACCAAAGCCAGCCAAAGCTTTCTGAGGACTCAATACCCCTGTAGCAATTAATAAAGAAACGCATAACAGACCAGTCAGCTCAGGGGCCAACTTCCCTGAGATAAAAAGAGCTACTGCCATCACCAAAACAGACAGAGTGATTAACGCCTGCGGGTTTTGCAGCACAGCGATCAACTCATCCATGCTCGTTCTTTGGTGACTGGCCTAGAGACAATTCTTACTTACCTCTAAAAAAATGGCCTTTAAAGCTACATTAAAAAGCTTAAAGCCCTCTGGTAAATAATTTATAAAAAGTGCTGGTGCCCTAAATTTTGCAAAATTTGTTCCAAACGCATCAATAAGAAAGCTCCACTTCAATCAAATCAAGTAAAAGGCTAAAGCCTCACAAAAATCACTTATAACAACTCAGGGTGATTGAATGACAAATAGAAAATGACTCAACAATCTAAAAGCCATGCTCCAACAGATCTAGCCTTCATCAATAATCTAGGCATCTTTGACAAATAAACCATCCTTCTCATATGAAAAGCCAATGGACCTGCGATAGTAAGGCCCATTGAAGTGATCGTTGCATTCCCAACGCCCAAACTTAAAATCTCCCCTCGATCAATGAAATCAAAAGGCTTAGGGGCCTTACCTTTTCGAAGGTCTATCAATACTTGAGCCAGGGCTTCGCCTTGTTGAATAGCAGCTTGAGCAGTAGTGGGGCAGGGATTTAACTCATTAATTGCAACATCCCCTAAAGAGAAAACATCATCTAAACCAATAATCTGAAAATATTCATCTATTGGCAACCGTAAACCTTCTGAAAAGTTCTCATTTAAGAAATTTGGAAAGCTAGACTTAATGCCAGCGCACCAAATCAAATTTGTACAAGGTAATGAAAAGCGATTAGATCCATCTTCAGAAAATTTTTCAAGCTCTACAGAATCGGCCTTTAAACTGATAATGCGTGTCAGTAAAGACAACTTAACGCCCCTTTCCTGTAAGGCAAGATGAGCTTGC
Source organism: Prochlorococcus sp. AG-363-O06 (assembly GCA_003280085.1). Classification (GTDB taxonomy): domain Bacteria; phylum Cyanobacteriota; class Cyanobacteriia; order PCC-6307; family Cyanobiaceae; genus AG-363-O06. Next base: position 57,489 of record QCFY01000006.1, read on the forward strand.
TCCTGATTAAAGGACTTCCCATTTTGCAAAACACATTCTGAGGCATCAATCAAATGAATTTCGACTCGTTTATCCAATAAGTCAGCCAACTTACAAGCTAACTCTATACCTGCAGCACCGGCTCCTGCAATCACATATACTTGTTTTTCTGAGGTGTCAATATATGGTTGTTTGATTTTCTGACGAAGAGTCATAACATTACTCAAAGTATTAAAATTAAGGGCATATTTCTTCACGCCTGGAAGAGAGTAATCATTTAGAGTAGAGCCTGTTGCTAGGACAAGTTGTGAATACTTAAACTTTAATCCCGCAGCAGTATTTACAACCTTAAGTACAGTATCAATATTGCTCACTAAATCCTGTATTAAAACTATTCCTCTATGATTTAATAAAGACTTATATGTTGGAGCCACCTCCCAAATCTGTAGTTCTCCACTCAGTAATTCATATAGCAATGGCAAAAAAACAAACCTAGGCCTTGGTTCGACTAAAATAATGGGCAAACGAGGTGTTCGGCAGCTCAGCGACAATGCAGTTGTCAGGCCTCCAAACCCCCCGCCAACCACCACGATTGGTTCGGAATCAAAAAAAGTATCGGCCATTGGGATAAGGCCTGAGATCATCTCAAAACACTAAACAAAATTTATGGAAACACAACATTCCAAAGCAGAAGATGTAAGGCCGATTGCCTTGCAAAAGCACTCTCTGAGAAGAAGAGTTTAAAAAGCATGAAAGCTCTAGACATCTCAATTAATGAATCAAGAAAGCTTCTGGATAAGTTAACACCAGAAGAAAAATTGAACTGGGCTTGTGAGCAATTTGGTTCAAACTTTGCTGTTACAACTAGCTTTGGCATTCAATCAGCTGTTCTTTTGCATATGGTCAATAATTTAAAAAGTGCTTTAAAAATTCCAATTATTTGGGTAGATACTGGCTATCTCGCTCCGGAGACTTATTCATACGCTGAACAACTTCGTAATCAATTGAACTTAAATCTAAAAGTTACTCAAAGTGAAATCTCACCAGCAAGAATGGAGGCCTTATATGGAAAATTATGGGAAAGTGAATCTGTTAAAGACTTAGAAGAATATCACCGCATTAGAAAAATAGAGCCTCTAGATAAAGCTTTTGAGGAGCTTGATATTGCTTGCTGGGCCAGTGGAGTTAGAAGTAATCAGACGAAGCATCGGCAAAGCATGACATTTCTAGATCCTATTAGAAACCGTCTTTCGATTAGACCACTATTGAACTGGACACAAAAAGATATTTTTTACTACATGCACAAAAACAACCTGCCGCAGCATCCACTATTTGAAAAAGGTTATTCAACAGTTGGGGATTGGCACTCCAGTGGACCAGATGGAATTGAAGCCAAAGGAAGAGATACGAGATTTGGTGGCTTAAAGCAAGAGTGCGGCATCCATCTCCCAGGAGTGATGGGAGATGGCATCTAAAAGTCAAGGACAGCAAAGTTACCTTCTAATAGGTAACAGTCGCTGGCATTGGGCCATACAGCAATCGAATGGTTGGCAATTCATACATACCAGTCCTGAACCAAAAGGAATGAAAGCTTTAGGAAACTGTCTTGAAGCATGGGCCTCAGTAGGCCCCATCCCAAATGACCTCCAATTGGACTGCAACAAACAAGTAAAAACAAAGGATGTCCCGCTAAAAAACCTACCTAATTGGTTGGGTGTTGATCGTGCAATGGGTGCGTGGGGGGCCTTACAAAAGGAAAATGAATTTGGAGTTAATTCAAATGGTGTCCTAATCGCAGATGCTGGAACAATTTTTAGCCTTACTCGAATTAACGAAAATGGTGAGTTTGCTGGTGGGCAATTAATACCCGGTTTACAACTTCAACTTGATGCAATGGCAAGAGGAGCCCATCAACTTCCACCAATATCAATAACAAACATGACTGCAGAGAAGTTTCCTACGAGAACGAAGGATGCAATGAGAAGAGGCATACTTGAAGCTGCAATCGGAGTAATAGTTGAAGCTCAAAAAAACTGCAATTTGAAAATTTGGCTCTGCGGCGGTGACTCAACCTTTATCTTCCAGGAGCTACAGAATCGAAATATAAACGCAACTCATCATCCCAATCTTGTTTTAGAAGGGATGGTTCATCTTCAAACAATTAAGACAGGTTAAGATCTTCCAAAACCTGTGAGCCCATAGTTGAAGCCTTAACCTTTAAATAAATTAATTGAAATTGCCCCATCTTATCTATAACAAATGTTTGTCTTAGCATCCCCATATATTCTCGCCCCATGAACTTCTTTAATCCATAGCTTTCATATGAACTTGCTACAGGGCATGGCTCAGGATCAATTAAAAGGTCAAAAGGTAAATCATATTTGTCTATAAACTTTTTGTGGGAATTGGCAGCATCTTTACTAATTCCAAAAACCTTAATGTCATTTGCTTGAAGAATTTCCCAGCAATCTCGAAAATTACATGCTTCCTTTGTACACCCAGGAGTGTCATCTTTGGGATAGAAATAGATCACCACCTTATTACGTCCCCTAAATGATGAAAGCTGAACAGGGTTGCCTTCTTGATTCAGGAGTGTGAAGTCAGGTGCAAGATCACCAATTTGAAAAGTCATTACTGACGAATGAACTAAAGATACCAAGCGTAATGGCTCTTTGGTTTTTTCCAATAGGAAGCCCGCTGAAACCAATTAATACATACGAAGAGGCAACAGCTAAAAGCTTGCCAACGACAAAAGCCAATCAATATAGACACTCTAGAGGTTATGCACGGCACGCATTATCGCAAATCTTGAAGCTCCCGCCTCTAGACATCCCTTTGGTCGCCAATCCAGGGGAACCACCTAAGCTCCCCGCTAAATTAGGGCATATTAGTTTCAGTCATTGCTGCGATGCACTTCTTATTGGCTGGTCAGGAAACAAGATAGGGGTTGATATCGAAAGGACTGACAGATCTTTTTCACCAAAGAGAATAGCCAATCGATACTTCGACGACCACGAAACTGCGCAGATCAGAAAATTAAATAATGATGAACTGAGGCTATATGTACTTCAACATTGGTTATGCAAAGAAGCTGCCATCAAATGGCAAAAAGGTAATATTGCAAATGATCTTGCAAGTTGGAAAGTGATAAATAATTTTCAATCTGCAATTCATTCAGATTTGAAATACCAAGTAAGCCTACATCTAGAAGTCTTTGAAGAATGGAGCTTTGCTATAGCATGCGAAAAAGGCAAGCTTTCAACTTTGCCTATAATTTGCTGGGGGAAATAAAGGCCTCAAAATCGATATTGACTTAATTAGGCTGCTAAACAACCTTTTACCTTTGGAGAGAAGCAAATAACCTTGTATGTATTAATTTCTGAGGCAAATCCTTTCCATCAAGTCGAATTAACAAATCCCCTAATGCCTTGACGGCTGAAGTTGGCTAGCTAAATGCTTCCTCGGCTTCTATCCTATTAATTGCGTTTTGATTAATATTTGTGATATTAGGCCTTGCTGACCTACTAATAACTCCCTGGATAGACTAGTTAGACCGACCCATATGACCGGAGTAATATCCACACCTCCAATTGGGGCAATGAATTTCCGCGTAATTGCCAAGAATGGCTCTGTTGGAAGCGCAATTAAAAGCCAAAATCCTTTCTCTAAGCTGATATTCGGATACCAGGTCAGGATAATTCTTAACAAAAAAAGCAAGGTCAGTGCTGATAGCACCAAACCCAGTAGTAGATGCAGAGTTGGGAGTGTTTCAACAAGAAAGGGAGTCACAAACCTCAAAGCATGGACCCATTCATCGTAGAAAGTCGCATTTAATCCGTAGGATTGTGTTGGTATTTGCCTCTATTTAGCTGCTGCCATGGCATTGTCTACGTTAAATCTTCTTTTCGGCGCTGGAGTTTCTAGGGAGGTCGCCAGACTCTCCGCTGAGGCAATGGTTGGCAGCTTTATTCAAGCAGCCTTAATAATCGTTGTCCCTGCAGCCGCCTTTTTGATTTGGGTTAGCCAAAGAGATCAACTAACACGTGGGCGCTAGTCAACCACGACAGAATTCGTAGACTACTGAAACAAGGAAGTTGATTTTCAGCTTCTTACTCAGTTGTTTTCGAGGGATCAAAATTGGTCAATGCCAGTCTCAATTGGGCCAGCATTGTTGGGATTGTCCTCGCCGTATGCGGCGCTGGACTTTATTTCATGCGGTCTTTTAAGCCAGCGCTTGCTCGTGATTATGACGTTTTTTTTGCTGCGATAGGGTTACTTTGCGGAGGAATCCTTTTCTTTCAGGGTTGGCGATTAGATCCAATTCTTCAATTTGGTCAATTTCTTCTTGCTGGAACAACTGTATTTTTTGCTTATGAAAGCGTTCGCTTGCGTGGAGTAGCTACTGATCAAGCAAGACGTTCTTCTTTTTTTGATGAAGATCCGCTTCCTGAAAGAATGCCTAATGGAGGCTTAAGAGGTGGTTGGGATGGCAATGATTCATATGAGCAGTTTGAAGAAAGAGTGCCTTTAAGGAGAAGATTTTCTAGTCAAGACAACATTGAAGATCAAGGTCAGGATGATTTTTATCGACCACGGAGGACTTCTAGAGCAGCAATTCCAGAACAAGCTGCTAGCAGGCGGCCTAGGTTTAGACAGGAAGATGGGAGCATGGATGTGGCTTCTGAAAAAGCAAGGAGAATGGCTAGATTCGCTAGAGAAGAGGATGTGGCTTCTAGGCCAAGTGCAACTTTTGGCGAAAGGAGGTCTTCTCGTGAAGATCAACGTCGAGGATCACGTCCGTCCAGTAATCAGCAAACAGCCAGTAGAAGACGCAGTGGATTGAATGATTCCAGATCATCAGAGAGAGGTACTTATCAATCAAGCAAGCCTGGGGTTCCACAAGGTTCACCTATACGTGTAAAGGCTGAGGACGCAGCTTTTACGTCTTCCTCTGCACGCACGCAAGCAAATAACGGGAGAGATTCTTCAAGTTCTTCTCAACGAAAGAATCAAAATGATTACAAATCTTCCTCATCTAGTAGGCAACAAATTCGATCTAATCGACCCTCTCAAAGAAGTCCTAGAGAACGAGATAATAGTTCTCGCTTTGATGATTGATTGGATGTTTTGAAAAGATTTTGAAGCAGTTTGTTTTATTAATAAGTTTGCTTGGCTTGCTTGGGTGTGCTCCAAGAGTTCAACGTTCACCTGTCGGCCTTTTATCTTCTAATCAGCAGGAACCAGCCTTAAGTGGCGACGGTACAAAATTGGCTTTAATAGTTAATAGAAATGGAAGGCCAACAGTTCAACTTCAGGAAGTTAAAACTGGTCGGATTATTCAATTAAGACAGTTATCTCGTTATCAACCTCATAGTTCTCCATCTTTAAGTTGGAATGGAAGATATTTGGCATTAATAGTACAGAGAAGAAATAGGCGAATGCCAATAATTGAAGATAGACTGATGGGAAGAGTACATGAACTTTTAGTTCCTCAAGAGAGAATTCCAATACGACTAAGCCTTTCTCCTACAGCATCTCAACTGGCAATTCAAGTTGCTCATAAAGGGAAGTGGAGAATAGAGTTTTTTGATATGAGTGATAAATTAGAGCCAGATCAACCAATTTCTAATCGAGGATCAAGTATTTTTGAAAATATAAATTAATGGGTATAAAACTGTTTTTAACAATTTATTTTGCATTCTTTTTAGGTGGGTGCAGTGCATATAGTATGAGGCCAATTTATTCTCTAAATAATATCTTTTCAGCTGCTGATAGTTATCGGGAACCTTATAATGCAGGAAGATGGCTTGCTGCATTGGTTAATTACAATGGGAAAGAGAAAATAGAATTAGTGGACCTTAGATTGAAGAAGTTAGTTCCTCTACCTGGAATAAATAGACAAGATTCACGACCAATAAGTGTTGCTGTGACTGCAGATGGACAGCGAATAGCATTTATCCGGCAACGTTCAGATCAAACGGAATTGATGATTTATCGGAGATCTTTAAGAACACTGCAACGAATAGAGTTAAGCCCGAAAGGCATTCCTCAAAGATTGAGCTTAGATGGAATAGGCAAGGTTTTAGCAGTTCAAGTCAGTAGAAATGGTCGTTTGGATATTGATCTTGTACGTATAGAAATTTAATTCAAAGCTCTTAATTGAGGATTCCAGCCCACCGCAAAAATGTTTCTTGGCTTATTATTTCAATTAACAGGACTGCAACAAATCCAACCATTGCGAATCTTCCATTGACTCTTTCTGCATAGCTAGTCCACCCAAACTCTGGCAAGTCATTTGTTGTAGCACTAGTACTTGGAGGCTGAGTTCCAATCTTCTCAGCTGATTCTTTAAGATCGGGCTGCTTTGCTGGTTGAGAATTACTTGAAGTCATTCGACCACCTTAAGACTTTTCAAAGTCATAGCTTTCTGTTGGGAGTAGTCGCCAATTGCCGTTTCCAACTAATTCAAGTACAGATGAATGGAATTCTATAAGAGTTGGTCGGTGTCCAACACTAATCACTGCTAGATCACGTTTTTTCAAAAGTTCATATAGATGCTTTTCGGTTTTGACATCGAGAGCACTTGTTGCTTCGTCTAGTACAGCAAATCTTGGTGAATTTAGAAGTAATCTTCCAAATGCAAGCCTTTGCTGTTCGCCTAGTGAGAGTATTCTTGGCCAATCTTGCTTAACATCCAGATCAGGATAACGCTCGATGAGAGAGTCAAGATAAACTTCCTCAAGTACAGATCTTAATTGATCATCACTAAATCTATCTTCTTCTGTTGGGTAGCAAAGCTGTTCCCTAAGTGAGCCTAATAACATATATGGCTTTTGAGGTATGAATAATAGTTCGCCCACCTCAGGTCTTTTGATTGTTCCTTTCAGTGGCATCCAAAGGCCACTTATCATTCTTAGAAGAGATGTTTTTCCACAGCCTGAAGGTCCCACTACTAATAGGCGATCTGATTTCTCTACGCTAATACTTAGATCTTTAATAATTGCCTTTTGACTTCCAGGAGGGTAAAGATCTGCATTGTTAATGAGAATTGATTCTTCAGAAGAAGTTATTACTTGGTTATTTTGCCCTTCTTTAAAATTCAAATGTTCAATTGTTGATTGGAACCCTTCAAGACGACTGATCCCAGCAGTGAATTTAGCTAATTCTTCAATTTGATTTACAACAAAAAATAGTGATCCTTCCACCATTCCAAATGCAAAATTGGCTTGAATAAAACCCCCATAGTCAATTTCACCTTTAAAGTATGGAACTGCCATCACTAGGTATGGAAAGAAATTGCCTGCGTAACCTATTGATCTTCTCATTACATCAATCAAAACTCGCCATATAATTAAAAGGTTAAAGTTTCTCACTACTTCTCCTAATCTTCTTTCTGTTTCGATAATTTCAGGCTCTTCACCAGAATAGAAAGCTATTGATTCTGCATTATCTCTAACATGCACCAATCCATATCTAAAATCTGCTTCATATCGTAATTGGTCAAAATCAATTCTTACTAAATTCCTTCCTGCTATTACAAGTACAGCAGTTGCAAATGCTGCATAACCAAATAAAGAAAGGGTCAGCGTTGTACTAATAGTCCAAAGAATTATTATGTTCAGAGAGAACGTAAGTAGTGCATCAAATATCCCAAGAGTAAATTGAAGGCTTTGACCAGTGAAGGCTCTAGTGTCATCTGTTATCCTTTGATCTGGATTGTCAACATCTGTCGCTTGTTCATCATTAGGATTGAGTATATAGTATGCCTTATTACTCATATAGTCAGATATTAGGCTTATGGATAACCACTCTCTCCAGATAATTCCTAGCTTTAATGTAAAAAAGATTTGGGATACTCGAATTGGGAGTGCTACAACAAAGCAACAGGCATAAATAATAAGTATTCTATAGAATCCTTCTTCTTGTTTCGCCACCAGTGCATTAGTTAGATCTCTGGCTATAAAGCCAATACCTGCATTTATTCCATTAACGGTTAGAAGCATTAAAACTATTATCCCTAGTAGTATCCAATGCAGCCATCTACGACTCTTTAAATGCTGACGCATACTAAAGAAACTAAAGCCGCCTGTAATGAAAAGCCCTGTAAAGATCAGCCCCCAGTAGGAAGTCCAGATATTTTCAGTGGTTTTTGCAACTCCTCCAAAATATTTTTCTGTTAGAACAGGTTGGAATTTTTCAAATATCTCAATTAAACCTGTCAAGGAGATTAGAACGAGACCTCCAACGCAAAATAGGAGGGAGATTAGTAGCCAAATAAATTGCCACCCATTGGCTTGATCAATTGGCAAAAAGAAAGGTTGAGAAAGCCTCCTTAGCTTTTCGAGCTGAGAACTTAGTGCTTTTGATCTTCCTGCAATTGTCTTGGTCATGGGCATATCAAAAGTATTTAAGCCAATCCTTTTGGAATGTTTTTTATAGGTATTTCTTTAAAGGGGACCTATTTCAGTATTGTAGTTTATTATTTGCCAGTTCATTCAATTTTTAAATAGATGGTGATGTTGAGATATGATGGTAATTTAGGTTTTTCAATCATTTTTCGAGACCTTATACAACTATAATTCATTAGCTTATTTATGCATATACTTTACTTTTTATTGAAAAGGACTTGGTTTAACCTAATTTTGGCTGATTCCTTGCTGGGTTTTAATTACATATTATATGATTAGATATAGCATTTTTCATTGCTTCTCGTTCTAAGGGAGGTATTGGCAAACAAAGAGTTTCATCTATTAGATCAACCCGCCAGAGCATTTCACTTCTTGGATTATTTGGATCTAGGTGTTTGTAATGAATCCCCTCTGTGAGTAATTCTATTTCCTTAATAAGATCAGTTTCTGAGATTCCTAAGTATTCTAATAATTCAGAGGTTGCGAACCAGCATTCTAAATTATTTTCTATAGCCGCTTTTTCTTCGCCATTGCTATTTAAGTTCACTTTTGAAGAGCTTCTCCACCAAGGATCCCTCTATATTTGCGATATGCAAGACTTAATTTAATTTCTTCCAGCCTTTCTAAGTTTATATTAAAGCAATCACCTATCAATTCACCCTGGCGGCCATTTCATTGATCGACCGCCAAGCACATGTATATGGAGGTGGAAAACAGTTTGTCCTGCTTTGCTCCCTGTATTGATAACTGTTCGCCAGTCTTCAAGGTTTTCTTCTTTGGCTATTATTGATGCTACATATACCAAATGCCCTAATAGGAATTTGTCTTCTTCCTTGATCTCATTAAGGCTTTGAATTTTTTTTCTGGGTATAATTAATATATGTACTGGAGCTTGAGGCTGTATATCCTTAAAAGCTAAGCAATATTCATCACTAAATACCTCCTCGCAAGGTATTTCTCCATCAATGATTTTGCTGAAGATTGTTTCGTCACTCATTAGTAAAAAGTCATGCCAATTTAATTAAAAATAATTGACTAAACCCTTTATTGATGGATGGAAACCTTTCTATTTATTGATTGTAATTAACTATTTATAGGATCTACAAAAGGTTCTTTAGCTTGGGTTGCTTTAGTAATGGACTTTTTCAGGCTTGTCACGATATGGTTGAGGGCCTATAGGAGGGGGCAAATGCCTTGCTTCACTTGGATTGCCTACTGTGAATTCCAGGGCTTCTGCTAACCAATGACGCAGTCCTTTCAGAGTTTTGGCCATAACATCATATGACTTCTATTTTTAGTATGACTAGTGCTATTGGTTGGGTAATGAGTAATTTCGCTGATCCTCTGAGTCGCTGACATTTTTCAATAAGGGATTTAATTGTGTGGGAACTATCGTCTGCGCCGACGTTGCTGAGCTTTCCTTTTGTATTTTTCTATTGGGGTTTCATGATGGCGTAAGCGCTTTAGATCTGCAAAGATTCCTGCTTTAGAAACCTGACGTTTGAAACGGCGAAGGGCCGATTCAATTCCTTCATTTTCTCCAACCGTGACCTGAGTCATGCACCAATAAATTTCTTGAACGACTAATTTAGCAATATGCCCTTTCTCAATGATTTTTAGCTGGTCCAGTTGAGCCAACTGGAGCCTGCTTTATTGAAAACTATCAGAAAAAAATTGCTTATCTGTTTATGGGGTTGGTGGCATATGGACATCTTCTTTTTTAAAGCCGTGCTCACTTAATTCCTTGCCTAGACTGCTTTCATCGGTGACTCTGTCGACGAAGAGCACTCCATTGAGGTGATCCATTTCATGTTGGATACATCTAGAAATAAGACCATCGGCATTCATTTTCTTTGGGCGTCCCATTTCATCTCTGAAACTGATCTTGATAGTTGAAGGCCTAATGACATTTAAATAAACACCAGGAATACTTAAGCAACCTTCCTCATAGGTTTCTAGGCTAGAACTGGTACTAATGATTTCGGGATTAATTAGTACTAGGGGTGGAGTGGTTGAGTTCTCCAGATCTATATCTATTACTAGGATTTGTTTATGTATTCCTACTTGAGGAGCTGCTAAACCAATGCCTTTGGCTGAATACATGCTTACTAGCATGTCTTTGGCTAACTCTCGGATTGCGTTGTCAACCTTGCTGACACGTTTTGCCGGTTGACGCAAAACCTGATTTCCAAGAGTGTGGATTGCTAGAGGAGGATTTTCAACAGGTTCTTTGGGAACTGATATTGCGGACTTCTGTTTTTCGGCGTTCTTAGCCAGTTGAGCAAAGCTTTTAGCCAATGGGAAGCCTCATTTAATTTTTTGATTTTAGGCTGGTTTATGTACTAATCATTAAAACATCGACCAATGACAATCTGAGAACGAAACCTATGCTTGAAAGTCTTCTTCAACCAATTACAGCAGAGCAAGTTTTTGGGCAAGCCCCTATTCCAAAGGAGCCTCGTTTGGTTGGAGATTGCGTGATGTGGATTGAGCAAAGACCTCATGAAAGAGGACGCTCTACAGCCTTGATTAGACCGTGGGGACGTCCAGAGCTCCCTGTGCAGGAGCTAACCCCATACCCTATAAATCTTCGCACAAGAGTTCATGAATATGGAGGAGGGGCTGTTTCCACTGCAATTGAAGGTAGAAAAATTCATATCACTTGGATTGACGATTGTAACGGAAGTCTTTGGTATCAATTATTCCATTTAAATAATATTTTAGAGGCTAATATTGGCGACTGGCTTTGCCCTATAGATCATCCACGTTGCCTTTCTAGGGGCTCTGAGTTATTGCTTGCAAATGGATTAATTGACTTATCGCGTAATCGTTGGCTTGGTGTTATGGAAAAAAATGAAAAGGATTTTTTGGTTGCATTTTCATTAGATTTTACTGAGCAGGATCCAAATATTTTGTATATAGCTAATGACTTTCTTGGATATCCAGTTATTGCACCAAATGGGAATCAACTGGCTTGGATTGAATGGGAATTTCCAAATATGCCATGGGATATAAGTAGGGTTTGCTGGTCAGCCTTAGATATTAATGGTGAACTGATTCAAAAGTTCTTTTTACAAATTGATGATTTGCCTAACGATGGAAATATCTCATTCTTTCAACCAATTTGGCTCAATAATAGTCAGTTATTAGTTTCTGAAGATAGCAGTAATTGGTGGAACTTGATTCGAATTAATATTGATAAAAGTAAAAACAATAATCTATCTATTGATAGAAACTGGTCTCTATCTGCAGAAATAGGCTTGCCGCAATGGGTGTATGGTATGTCGACTACAAGTGCATCGCAAAATGAGATTTTCTCTCTGGCATGTAAAAATGGATATTGGTCATTAAATCATCTTTCTAGTGATGGATTAATCTCTAAGGTTAATCAGCCTTTTGATGATTTATCAGCTATTAATATTGACTCTCATAAGGCAGTAGCGATTGCAAGTAATTCAAATGTGGGAATTGGTTTATTAGAAGTTGATCTCAAAAGTTACAGTTGGCAGCACACACCCTCTTCATCATTAGATTTTGATCCAGCATTGCTGAGTATTCCTGAGTGTTTTTGGTTTGAAGGTTGGGGCGGTGAATCAACCCATGCTTGGTACTATCCACCCAGTCATGGGAAAGAAGGAACTGCTCCATTAATAGTTAAAAGTCATAGCGGTCCTACTGCTATGGCAAGTAAAGGTTTAAACCTTGGAATTCAATATTGGACTTCTAGGGGATGGGGTGTCGTTGATGTCAACTATGGTGGCTCGACTGGCTTTGGACGTAAATATCGCAATCGCTTAAAAAGTACTTGGGGGGGAAGTAGATGTTTTTGACTGTGCGGCTGCAGCAAAGGCCTTAATCGCTGATGGGAGAGCTGATCAAAGGTTTGTTGCTATTGAGGGTGGCAGTGCAGGAGGATTTACAACATTAGGTTGCTTATGCTTTACAGATGTTTTTCGTGTAGGTGCTTGCCGCTATGCCGTGAGTGATCTTGTTTCTATGGCTCAAAAAACACATCGATTTGAGTCTGGTTATTTAGATTACTTAGTAGGACCATTGATTGAAAACCAGACTCTTTATCAGAGAAGATCACCATTAAGTAACGCAGATTTAATCACTTGCCCTGTGATTTTCTTTCAGGGCATGCAAGATAAAGTGGTACTTCCTGAACAGACTGAGTTAATGGTTGCTGCATTAAGGAATAATGGGATTCCAGTGGAACTTCATACCTTTAGTGAAGAAGGGCATGGTTTTAGGGACAGTCTTGTAAAGATTAAAGTTTTAGAGATGACTGAAAATTTCTTTTTAAAATCTCTTGGGCTTTAGCTATTCTCCTTCAGAAAGTTAATACAAGAGCTTAATTCCTTTGCAAATTCATTGATTTCTTCAATTGTTGAAGTGAAGCTTAAACTTGCCCGTGCACTTGCCTTTATTCCATAGAGTTTATGCAGTGGTTGACAGCAATGATGACCACTTCGAATATATATTCCACTCGAATCAAGAAGTGCAGATATATCATTCGCATGTATGCCTGGTATATAGAATGTTGCCAAAGCACCTCGACTTTTTTCTTTTTTTGGTTTTGGACCAATAATCTTTACGCCATCTATATCACTTAATTTCCCCCAAAGGTGCTTTGTAAGTACCCTTTCCCAGGTTTGAATTTGATTTAAACCTATTGATTGCAGATATTGTAATGCTTTTCCCATTGCTATGGCTTCTCCAATTGCTGGAGTGCCTGCTTCGAATTTATGTGGTAAGTCTGCCCATGAACTTTTTTCTAAAGATACATCCTGAATCATTTCACCACCTCCAAGAAAAGGCGGCATTTGATTGAGGAGATCTTCTCTAGCCCAAAGGAAGCCAATGCCTGTTGGGCCACATAGCTTGTGAGATGAACCAGCAAGAAAATCAATTTTTAAGTCTTGCACATCTATTTTTTGATGCGCAAGACTTTGGCAGGCATCAACAAGTATTAGGCCTCCTACATTATGGACAATCTTTGCAATTTCTTTGATGGGATTGCAGCATCCTAATGTATTACTTATATGTACAATACTTAATAAGCGAGTTTTTTTAGATATCTTTTGTTTTAGATCTTCAATATCCAATTCACCATCTTGATTAATGCCTACATATTTAAGGATGCAACCTGTACGCTCTGCAATTAATTGCCAAGGGATTAAATTGCTGTGATGCTCCATTACTGACAGCAGTACTTCATCTCCTGGTTTGAGTTTAGATTCGCCCCATGAACGTGCGACGAGATTAATTGCTTCAGTTGCATTTCTAGTAAATATGATTTCTTTTGACTCTGGTGCATTTATAAATTTAGAAGTTATTTCTCTTGCTTGCTCAAAAGCATCAGTTGCTCTTCTGCTAAGTTCATGTGCTCCACGGTGAACATTGGCATTATTTTCTGAGTAATAATTTGTAAGTGCTTCAATGACTTTTATAGGTTTTTGGCTTGTTGCAGCATGATCTAGGTAGATAATGGATTTCTCATTGTCAAACTTCTGAGAGAGAATTGGGAAATCACCTCGCGTTAGGTCTGCAATAGTTTTTTCATCATTTTTCATTTATCTCTGTCCTTATGAATCGAGAAGTGTATTTAACACATCCCACCTGTCAGCTTCTACGGGCAGTAAGCTCAGAATTTCTTGATAAAAACCTTTTAATAATAGATCTGCTGCCTTCGCTGATGAAATGCCTCTACTGCGAAGATAAAACAATTCATCTTCCTTTAATTGACTGACTGTTGCTCCATGGGCACATCTAACATCATCAGCAATGATTCTTAGCTCTGGCTTTGTATCGATCCGTGCTTTTTTTGATAGAAGCAAGTTGCGACTAAGTTGAGATGCATTGCTTCTTTGTGCAATTCTCGGAACTTCAATTACCCCATTGAAAATACATTGCGATTTATCAGTTGCAGCAGATTTTTGTAACTGCTCGATCATTCCATCTGGACCATCAAATCGAATTTGGGTATTGGTTGTAAGTTGTTGATCTTTCTTTGATAACTGAAGTCCTTTGATGTTTGTTTTTGCATTACCATTAACTTGCACGACATGAGGTTCTAATCGTGCAAGAGACCATCCAGTTTGCACACACGTCAAAGAATATTCACTTCTTATATCTTGCTGAATCGCAATATTGCACAGCAAATGAGAATCTTTCTTGCCAATAGCTATCATGCCATGTTGAACCTTTGATTCTTGTGAAAGATGTATTTCTATGAGATGACTATGTGCAGATTCTTCTGAACCCATTGCTATTTCTAGCAAATCTAATTCGGCATTTTCTTCCAGAACAAATATTACTCGAGTTGGATTGAATTGATTTGGATTACTTGAAAGGATTAATTCAATTGGAGGGGCCTTGCCTGTTACCTTTAGGGCTAATAAATTAGAAGCAGATGCATAGTTTAATGCCACAGGCCATTCTTCTTGAAATAAGCATTTTGCATTCGTTCTCCCAAGATTCTGCTCGAGTTCAAGTTTAGTTAAACTCGATAACCCTTTCGGGAGGTTAACTCTTTCAAGAGGATCAGAGTTGTGATTTAAAATTAACCTTATTCCATCAGATGGGGGGCGTACAACTTTTAACGGAAAATCATTTTCTATACTATTTTCTTTTTTATAAACGGGCAAAGTTAGTAAATTTTCTAATTTTCGAATGTCAGTCAGCCTCCAGTTCTCAAATGAGTTGTTAGGTGCTTTTGTTTGTGTTAAGGCTTCCCTTCCACGACGTTGCACCGACTCTAGAATTCCGTTTGGTGCCGGTAATGAGTCCAACCATTGATTTGAGTCAGTCATATTTATACTTTCTCCTTATCCTTGTTGATCTTCTCAACCCACTCGTAGCCATCTTTTTCTAAATCAAGCGCAAGTTCACTTCCACCAGTTCGTAGGATTCTTCCTGAGGCCATTACATGCACAAAATCTGGGGTTATTTCATTAAGTAGTCTTTGATAGTGTGTAATTAATAATGTTGCTGTATTTGGCTTGGCTAGTTGGTTGATGCCTGCCGCGACGATACGAAGTGCATCAATATCTAGGCCTGAATCAGTTTCATCAAGTATTGACAAACTTGGTTCTAAAAGGGCCATTTGAAGTATTTCATTCCTCTTTTTTTCCCCCCCTGAGAAGCCTTCATTAACGCTTCTATTTAGAAAGGCTGGATCCATTTGAACTAATTCTAAACGTTTCTGAACTAGATCTTCAAAATCAAAAGTATCAAGTTCTTCTTCGCCTAATTCTTGCCTTCTTGCATTAGTAGCGACTCTTAGAAATTCGAGGTTGCTTACGCCTGGGATTTCTACTGGGTATTGAAATCCTAGAAAAATACCAACGCGAGAACGGTTTTCTGGCTCCATATTCATCAGGTTCTCACCTTTATATTTAATTTCTCCACTAGTGACAGTGTATGCAGGATGTCCAGCAATTATTTTTGAAAGAGTACTTTTGCCACTCCCATTTCGTCCCATAATTGCATGAATTTCGCCAGCCTTAATCCTTAGGTTGACACCTTGCAAAATTGCTTGATCTTCTATTCGAGCGTGGAGATCAGTAATTTCAAGTATTAATTTGGAGTCTTTATTAATCACTTTAGAAGGGTAAATAATTTGGGTAGATCATTGGTATGGGAAAGTTTGTAAATTGGATTCATCCAACCGATCCCTCCAGTTTTAATGCCAATAATTTGTCGGCTTCTGCTGCAAATTCCATAGGCAATTGATTGAAGACATCACGACAGAATCCACTAACCATCATAGAAATAGCCTCTTCGAAGCCTATCCCACGACTTTGAAGATAGAAAAGTTGCTCTTCTGAGATCCTGCAAGTACTAGCTTCATGTTCAATACTGGATTGTGGTTGTTGCGAACGAATATATGGGTATGTGTTTGCCGAAGCTTTATCTCCGATCAGCATAGAGTCACATTGGCTGTAATTTCTAGCTCCATAGGCTTTTGGGCCCATTTGCACAAGGCCTCTGTAACTATTAGCAGACTGGCCAGCACTGATTCCTTTGCTGACAATTGTTGATCTACTTTTTGCACCTACATGAATCATTTTTGTTCCAGTATCTGCTTTTTGGTGATTATTAGTTAATGCTACGGAGTAAAACTCACCAATCGACTCTTCTCCCTGTAGTACGCAGCTTGGATATTTCCAGGTAATTGCTGAACCTGTCTCGACTTGTGACCAGCTAATTTTGCTCTTTTTGCCTCTGCATTGACCTCGTTTGGTTACAAAATTGTATATCCCTCCTACTCCGTCTTCATTCCCGGAATACCAATTTTGTACTGTTGAGTATTTAATTGAAGCTTCTTCAAGTGCTACAAGTTCCACGACAGCCGCATGCAAAGTATTTGTATCAAACATTGGAGCAGTGCATCCTTCCAAATAGCTAACTTGTGAAGCTTCTTCGGCAATAATTAATGTCCGTTCAAATTGACCAGTATCTCCTGAATTGATTCGAAAGTATGAAGAAAGATCCATTGGACAATTAACACCTTTTGGAACATATACAAAGGATCCATCGCTAAATACTGCAGAATTTAATGAAGCAAAGAAATTGTCGTTTATAGGAACTACTGTGCCAATATACTTCTCAATTATTTCTGGATATTCATTCACTGCCTCGCTTATTGAACAGAAAATAACTCCATGTTCAGCCAGCTTTTCTTTATAGGTAGTGGCTATAGATACACTATCAAATACTGCATCTACCGCAACATTTGTAAGTCTTTTCTGTTCACTTAAGGGGATACCTAGCTTTTCAAAGGTTTCGAGAAGTTTTGGGTCAACTTCATTGAGACTTTCTTTTTTTTCACTTGCCTTAGGTGCTGCATAGTAAATAATATCTTGGTAATTTATTTGAGGATATCCAAGCTCTGCCCAATTAGGCTCCTTCATTTTTAGCCATTGATTAAAAGCTTTCAATCTAAAATTCAGTAGAAATTCAGGTTCTTTTTTCTTTTTTGAAATTAGTCGAATTACATCTTCATTCAAGCCTTTTTCTATTTTCTCAGTTTCTATTTCAGTAACAAACCCATACTTGTATGGTTGAGAAACAATTTCTTGAACAGGATTTTGCTTGTCCATAGTTGTTTGGCCTAGTTGTAGTTATAGTCTTTGGGATTGTTTACAGCCTACCTTTCTCAGAATAGTCATACTCAGAGGACTGTACTCCCTAGTCATTTGCAAAAAAGATTTTTCTGAGTTTTCAGCTTGGCCATTCATTTATTTAATGAGTAGGGAGGATGGATTGGCTGCATCCCCTTCATGGGCCTTGATTTAGGAAGGAAGAAGATGGCTAGAGAGGGAGGATACGAAATCAAAAGGTTTCGTATATAAGAGCCTACGACAAAGCCAGCTAATCCGTCTTGACTTGTCATCATTCAAGAGACATGCGAAAAATCTTTTCGACGCAATCGTTTTGGAGGTTAAGACTGATGTTTCTCTGGACCCTTTACTTGCTCGCAGACTGATTTGAGAAAGACGTTGCGAAATTTCTAAGCATTTGTTTATCGCTTTTGAGAAAACTTGTCTAGCTGCACTATTTTTGAATTAGAGATGCGACCTACTTGTTGATTTGATGAGTTTGGATGCAAATGCTTCTACTCGTGATTTGACTCTCAAACTACTCTTGAGAGAGGGTGAAGTGAGTGCTGCAAAGCTTGCAAGATCGGTTGGTATATCTGTTCAGGCTATGAGGAGGCATTTGAGGATTCTTCAGGATGATGGCTTGGTGGAAGCCTCTTCTCCTGTTGTCGGTCCTGGTCGGCCGTCGAATTTATGGCAACTAACAGTTCAAGGACAGAATCTTTTTAATTCAGGTAGTCAACAGTTTGCATTAGATCTTCTGGGATCCATTGAATTAGTCCATTCCTCAGAGATGATTGGTGCTTTATTGGATCAGCAGGCAATTAAGAAGGCCGAAACTTATCGTCAAAAAATCGGTCTTGGCAATATAAAGCAGCGATTAGAGCAGCTTGTAAGTCTTTTGCACGAAGAAGGATATTGGGCCGAATTTCATCCAATGGAGGATGGGGTAAGTTGGTACTTGAATGAATTTCATTGTTCAATTAAAGGCATAGCTGAGCAATACCCTATTGTTTGTGAACATGAGCTGAAGTTAATCAGGCATACTTTTTCGGATTGTTCTGTTGAACGTGTGAAATGGCGTATTGAGTCTGGTCATAGCTGCGGTTTCCTTATAACTCCAAATTAATCATGATGGACCTTCCTTTAAATAATAGAAAAAACTTTTTAACTTTAGAAGAATTAGAAATAATTAATTCCGCTAAACTTTCCTTATTCGAGAAACATCATATTAGACTTTTAGCACATTGCCTGGAGTCTTTTCGAGCTATGGTTAATGGCACTAAATCAGGATCTTTGCCGGATGAAAACTTAAGATTGGAATGGCTTAATTCTCAACCAAGTTTAAAAGATCAGGAAGAATTCATTAGTATTCTTCTAGATCAATTTGCTTTAGCAGGAAAACAATTAGAAGATTTAGCATCTAGATATCAAAAATCACCTTTAGGATTAACGGTTGCAGATTTAGTTCAATCAAGATTGGACCCTCTCTAAAGACGTTTCCTCATGATGATGTAGGGCAGCTGCCTTTTGCCTGTGGATTCGTGGTCGAGTAATGGGACAGTAATTTCGTTTGAGATTGAATTTGCCTCCTCTGGAAGAATTCTTGGGAAACATCCTTCCTAAATCCAAAATGCTTTTGATGGCGATGGGAACTCTTCAGTACCCAATCAGGATAAGGGATTAGGGCATACTCTTCTCTTCTGATAATGATTTTCTGGAGTCAGTAGATCCTGACCACAGGCATTTTTCCGCATCGTAATGGTGAACAATACTGATCCCGAACAAAAACGGAGTTTTCTAGACGTGATCCAAGCCCAAGATTCTCTGGAGCGTCTAACACTGCGTCAATTGCGCCACAAGGCAAGTGATCTTGGGGTTCCTTTATATAGTCGAAAAAGTAAGGCAAGCCTTGTCAAGGAGATCGTTTTATATCAAGAGAAGCAAAAAGCTATTGCTTTGAAGAAGTCAGATGTACTTGAGCACTCGGCTACAAGGGTTGTGTTTTTGCCTAGAGATCCTCGATGGGCATATGTTTTCTGGGAAATCTCTGAGGCAGAAAAAAATCTAGCAATTTCCCAAGGTGCAAGTCGACTTTGTTTACGCTTACTAGATGTAACTGGGACTCAAGACGGCAAAGTTAATAAGCAAACTATGCAGGAAGTGCCAGTAGAAAGTCACAGTACTGAATGGTATCTACCTATTCCTATGAGTGATAGGGACTATAGAGTAGAGCTTGGATATCGTTGCTCAAATCGTTGGATTAGCTTGGCTTTTTCTTCACCAGCAAGAGTTCCTGCTTTGCAACCTAGCAATGAAATACTGGATCAATTTGTTCCATTTAGCTTGGATTCAAACCCAACAACTACAGATACAGATGAATTGATCGATTTACCTTTAGAGCAGAAAGATAATGGTTTGCATCAACGTTTATACCTTAATGCTACAGCACCTCTCAGAAAAACACGCATTGGATCAGAAGAGTTTCAAGAACATAATTCTTCAAATTTTCCAGGTACGAATGACTCAGGTGTTGGTTTATGGGCAAGTGGTATTAATGAATCTGGCTTGGGAGGGGTAAGTTCTCAACCAGATTCTTTTTGGTTAGTTGCAGATGCAGAATTAATTGTTTATGGATCAACTGACCCTGCAGCAGAATTGACAATTGGTGGTGAAAATATCCCGCTTTCAAGTGACGGTACTTTTCGGATACAGGTACCATTTCGAGATGGCAGCCAGAAGTACCCTATCGAAGCAACTCTTTCGGAAAGTAATCAAAAGAGAAATATCCTTATGCAGTTTGAACGTTTGACTCCAGAAGATAATACAAACCCTAGAGAAAAAGCTAAGGTTGAATGGTTTTAACTCTATTAATCTCTATTTAATATGTTGAGATGGTTCGTTGCTTTTACCCCTATTGGTGGTGCAATTTTGTTTCCTTTAGTTGTCCCATTAGCAATTGTTCGATTTGGTTTAAACTATGGTCTGATTTTAGCTTTAGTTCTAAGTACCCTTTGGTTTGTGGCAATGTTAAGAACTTCTGAAATGCCTCATTAGAATCTTCTTATGTTTAATCAATTCATTCTTAAACAACCTAAGCAGCTCAAAATTAAATTAAAAGAGCCTTTTTTAGATCAAAAGCCTGGGACTTCGGGTCTTCGTAAAAGTTCTAAACAGTTTGAGGTTCCTAATTATCTTGAGAGCTTTATAGAATCTATTTTTCAAACTTTGCCTAATGTCAAAGGTGGAACTTTGATATTAGGAGGAGATGGTAGGTATGGTAATTTGCGAGCTATTCAAATTATTATTCGTATCGCTGCTGCACATGGAGTGACTAGAATAATTACCACTTTAAATGGCATTCTATCGACTCCAGCAGCTTCTAACCTTATTCGTGAAAAACAAGCTATTGGTGGAATAATTCTGTCTGCAAGTCATAATCCTGGTGGTAAAAATGGTGACTTTGGGATTAAATTAAATGGTTCTAATGGAGGGCCTGCGAATGAAATGTTGACAAATGAAATTTATAATTGCTCTAAAAATTTGAAAGAGTACAAAATTATAGATAAAGTTGAGATATCTTTAAATACTAAAGCTACGTTCTCCATCGGAGATCTCAATGTTGAAGTTATAGATGGTGTTGATGATTATTTATCTTTAATGCAAGCTATCTTTGACTTTGATCAAATTAGATCTTTAATTAATGATCAATTTCCAATAGCTTTTGATGCTTTAAACGCAGTTACAGGTCCTTATGCAAAGAGATTATTAGAGGAACTAATAGGATCCCCTTCAGGAACTGTTCGTAATGCTATTCCTAAAGAGGACTTTGGGGGTATACATCCAGATCCAAACCTTACATATGCTCATGAGCTTGCAGATGCGTTGTTGAACGGTAGTGACTACTCTTTTGGCGCCGCTTGCGATGGCGATGGTGATAGAAATATGATTTTAGGTCAGAAATGTTTTGTTAACCCTAGTGATAGTCTTGCAGTATTGGCTGCAAATGCTGAACTTATTCCTGCATATCGAAATGGATTATTAGGCGTAGCCAGGTCTATGCCAACTAGTTCTGCCGTTGACGTTGTTGCGAAGAAATTAGGAATCAATTGCTATGAAACTCCAACTGGCTGGAAATATTTTGGTAATTTATTGGATGCTGGAAAAATAACTATTTGTGGTGAAGAAAGCTTTGGAACTGGTAGTAATCATATAAGAGAAAAAGATGGATTATGGGCAGTATTATTTTGGTTGCAAATTCTTTCAGTAAAGAGATGCTCAGTCCTAGACCTTATGCTTGATCATTGGTCGACCTTTGGTAGAAACTATTACTCGAGGCATGATTATGAATCTATTTCTCTTGAGAAAGCTAATGAGCTTTATCAACGCCTTGAGTTAATATTGCCCACCCTTTCAAATCAGCCTTTTGCCGGTCAAAATGTTTGTTCAGCAGATAATTTTTCCTATACTGATCCAATCGACTCTTCGATTGCTAAGAATCAAGGCCTCAGAATTATTTTAGATGATGCAAGTAGGGTGATTGTTCGTCTATCAGGGACAGGTACACAAGGTGCTACTCTGCGAATATATTATGAAAAATTCGAACCTGCTAATGGTAATTTAAATCAGGATCCTCAGCAGGTACTTGCGAGCTTGATTAATGCTATGGATGAGTTAGGAGAAATCACAAAACGGACCGGAATGGATTCGCCTACAGTTATTACTTAAGTAGGTTAAGTATGATTTTAGTTACATCGCAAAATGATTGCTAAATTAATCGAAATGAACATTTCGTTCATTTGCAACTTTATAGAAAATCTTATTTATGCGTCAGAATTGATATAGCTATTTTCTAAACCTTGACTGATGATCTGTTTACATTTAACAGTGAACAGGCTATTAGGAGTAATGCGCCACTAGCAGAAAGACTGCGTCCTCGAACATTAGAGGAGTTTTTAGGTCAAACGGCGATATTGGCTGAAGGCAGGCTTTTGAGAAGGGCAATAGCAGCTGATCGAGTTGGCAACCTTCTATTGCAAGGCCCACCAGGTGTCGGTAAGACTACTTTGGCAAGGATTATTGCAGCTAATACACGTGCTCATTTCAGTGTTTTGAATGCAGTTCTTGCAGGTGTTCAAGATTTACGTAAGGAAGTGAAGGCAGCAAAAGAGCGATTGGGTTTGCATGGCCTTAGAACCATTTTATTTATTGATGAAGTTCATAGATTTAATAGTGCCCAGCAAGATTCTTTATTACCTTGGGTGGAGAATGGGACTTTGCAGTTAATCGGGGCAACAACAGAAAATCCTTTTTTTGAAGTCAATAAAGCTTTGGTAAGTCGATCAAGAATATTTAAGCTAGAGCCACTGGGAAAATTAGATTTACGCCAGCTAATCAAGATCGCACTTAGTGATTCTGAACGTGGATATGGAGATCAGAAGATAGAACTTAGTGATGAGGCTGCTAATCATTTAGTTGATATTGCAAATGGAGATGCAAGAAGCCTTTTAAATGCATTAGAATTGTCTATTGAGAGTACATTACCTAAAGAGGATGGGGTTATATATATAGATCTTCAAATTGCCGAAGAATCTATACAGCAACGCGCTGTTTTATATGATAAACAAGGTGATGCTCATTTCGACACTATCAGTGCTTTTATTAAGGCTTTGAGAGGCTCCGATCCAGATGCTGCATTGTTTTGGTTAGCAAGAATGCTTGAGGCCGGCGAGAGTCCTAGATATATCTTTCGAAGAATGTTAATAGCAGCTGGAGAAGATATAGGATTGGCCGATCCAAATGCAATTGTTGTCGTTGAGGCTTGTGCTTCTGCTTTTGAACGCATTGGTATGCCAGAGGGAATTTATGCACTTTCTCAGGCAGCACTTTATTTAGCTGCCACTGAGAAAAGTAATAGCATTTCTGCTTTTTTTGAGGCTCAAAGTGTTGTTAGAACATCACACCAGCGCCAGGATGTTCCTCTTCATTTAAGAGATCCTAATCGAGATAAAAAGCATATGGGCGATGGTATTGGATATCAATATCCTCACTCTTTTCAAGGAAATTGGGTTGCACAGCAATACTTGCCTAAGGAATTGCAAGGTGAAGTCTTTTGGAAGCCTGGTACTTGCGGTTGGGAAGGGCAGCGCCGAGAAATCATCTGTCAAAGACGGATAGCGCAAATGGAAATTCTGGTTGATAATTTAGAACAAAACCATTTCTTAAGTATTGATGACCCTGATATTCAATTAGTAGAAAGATGGGCAGAGCGCCAGATTCTTCATGAAGAAAAGAGATTGCATAAGCTTTTAGATAAATTATGGGATGATATGACTTGGAAAAGTAATGATCGGGTGTTAATTTTAGGAGGAAGATCGTTGTTTTGGACAATTACTCCATTATGCCAAGTTTTCGATGGCGGAGTTACTATTCTGACCAGAAATGAGGAAGATCAGAACTTCTTGGAATCTCAATTTCAGCTATTGGATACCATGTTTAAACCAAATGTAATTAATCAAGAATCTGGAGGATTAGAGGTTTTAGATAATCACCTTAAGTTTGAATTAGTAGGCGGACGAATTAGTCATCAAGATATGTTAATTATACATGACAAATCTTTTTGGTTGGAAGTTACTAAAAAGTGCTCGCCAGAGGCAACTTTAAGATTATTATTTACTTATCCAATGCTATGCCCAGCCATGGCATTAGAGCAATTAATAAAGTGTGGTGATTTAGAACCTGAGAATCTTACTTCTATTCAAGATATTATTGCGCTTGAAAAGAAATGGTTGGCTGGCCAAGATCAATATACTACTCTACAAGCTAATCTTAAGAAGCTAGGTTGGGTTGTTGAACTTGATACTTTTAACGAACTTTTATCTTTAAAGATTGATAAAAAACTTAG
>QCFY01000007.1 GCA_003280085.1 Prochlorococcus sp. AG-363-O06
AATGCCGGTGACTGGATTTGAACCTGTGACCTACTGATTACGAATCAGTTGCTCTACCCCTGAGCTACACCGGCAACAAAGGGAACCTAACATTTCAATTTCGAGGTAAGGCTTTGAATCACTCTTCCACAAAAGACCCGAAATTAAATCCTGAACTGAGAGCAAAGCTTTTGCAGGAGTCAAGAAACCCCCTGAGAGTACTCAGAAGAGCATTATGGCTTGCTTTCTTTGGCTCTGCTTTTATTGGCTTGCTTGTAATGATTAGTAGATTTACTATTGGTGAGAACGTATTAGTTAATGATTTAGGAATTCAGATCGGAGCTGTTATTTTGTTTGGGACCTTGCTTTTCTTTGATAGAAAAAGAGGAAGTTAAGCTAACCTCATTAAACTGAGGAAGATTAAGTATACCTAGCCCAAGGCATAAACGTTCTTTCTTTAACTGATCCTCAGTAAAGTTTTTTGCACTTTGGAAAGTATTTTCAGGTTGTGTTAGTAGCCAGATGCTCTGTGTGAGTTGATGCCATTGCCAGGTTATTATAATTAACAATGGAAGTGATGATGTCAGAGTTGTTACTCTTGAGCTCTCTTGGAGTGGAGATAAATTATGAATTATCAATGCTGAACTATCAATGCAGATGAATAAGAAATAAATAAGGATTGCTCCTATAAGGGTAAGTATTTTTGGGATCTTTCCCTTTTGCAGGCTATTAATTGATAACTGGATTTTGCTTCTGCCTTTTATTGATGATCTAAATAGGATTATTGATGTCCAGTCAGCGGGCCTATCTAAAAAAATTAATGTTGGAAGTAAGACTCCAATACACCATATTATTAGTCTCTCTAAAGTTAGGAGTGGCCCATGTTCAGCACCAGCAAGGATTAATCTTAAGAGGATTATTTCTAATGGAATTACTCCAATCGCAATTAATTGGATCCATAAGATTGGCTCTCGTCTAGGGTTCAAAATAAATTGGATAAATTTTTAACTAAGTTGATTATGAGGTTAGTTTCCTCTTTTGAGTTACAAGTTTGTACGCAGAAACTCTGTCACCTTCTTGCCAGTTAGCAAATCGATCACATCCTATTCCGCATTCAAAACCTGTAGCAACTTCTTTGACATCATCTTTGTTTCTGCGAAGGGAATCTAAATCTCCCTCAAAGACCAATTGATTTCCGCGGTTAACGCAAATTCTGCAGTTACGTTGTAATTTGCCACTTGTCACATAGCATCCAGCGACGGCACTCTTCCCAATGGTAAAGATTGCTCTGACTTCGGCTTCTCCTAAGTCTTCTTTTACCATCTCAGGATCTAGCAGTCCTTCCATTGCTAGTTGAATGTCTTCCAATAATTTGTATATGACTTCATAATCTCGAACGTCCACACCAGTTGCATCCGCAGCACGCTTGGCACCAGAAGCCATTGAAGTGTTGAAGCCAACAATTACTGCACCTGAAGCTGCTGCAAGATCAACATCAGTTTCAGTAATTTCCCCAGGTGCAGAAAGTAGGACTCTGACTTGTACTTCATCTTTTGGCAATTGTTCAAGCGAACCAAGAATTGCCTCAACGCTTCCTTGCACATCTGCTTTGAGAATTAGATTCAGTTCTTTCAACTCTCCTTCACTAGCTTGTCCAGACATTGCTGAGAGTGATACCCGCCTAGAAGCCATTTGTTGTGCCAACCGATTTGCTCTGGCATCTGAGACTCGTTCTCCTACTACTGCCCTGGCTGACTTTTCATCGGGATAGACTTCAAATTCGTCCCCTGCAGTAGGCACCTCACTAAAGCCAAGCGCTTCCACGGGGAAAGAAGGGCCACCTTCTTTAAGTCGATTGCCTTTTTCATCAACCATTGCTCTTATTTTCCCAAGTACTGGTCCCGCAGCTAAAACATCACCTGTTTTTAAAGTTCCATTTTGTATTAATAAAGTTGCAACTGGACCTTTGGCTTTATCAAGGTGAGCTTCGATGACGGTACCTTTGGCTAATCGGTCAGGGTTGGCTTGAAGATCCTCTACTTCAGTAACTAAAAGAACCATTTCTAGTAGCTTGTCAATATTTTCTCCTTTGATAGCGCTTACAGGCACCATTACGATGTCACCTCCCCAATCTTCAGCTAAAAGACTTTGTTCAGAAAGTTCTTGCTTGACTCGATCTGGAGAAGAACCTTCTTTGTCAATCTTGTTGATCGCAACCACTATTGGTACTTCTGCTGCTCGAGCGTGACTGATTGCCTCAAGAGTTTGGGGTCGTACTCCGTCATCAGCTGCTACAACCAAAATTGCTACATCAGTTACCTTTGTGCCTCTTGCACGCATTGCTGTAAAGGCTTCGTGACCTGGTGTATCAAGGAAAGTTAGTTTTCTAGGTTCACCACTATGTTGAACTTCAACTTGGTATGCTCCAATATGTTGCGTGATTCCACCTGCTTCCCCAGCTGCAACCCTGGCTTTTCTAATCGCATCTAATAAGCTTGTTTTTCCATGATCTACATGGCCCATAACAGTAACTACTGGAGGCCTTCTGATTAGGTGTTTAATATCTGTTTCTTCAATCATTTCAGCTGTTTTCTTGGCGGCCTCTTCAATGTCGTCTTGTAAAACAGGCACGCCAAACTCGTCTGCAACTGTTTCAATTGTGGAAAGATCTAATGATTGAGTGACTGTCGCGATTATCCCTTTAAAGAATAAAGATTTGATTATCTCTGAGCTCTCTACTCTGAGCATGTCAGCTAGTTCTTGTACCGTAAGATTCCCTTCTGGAATGATAATCATTTCTGGTCTTACTTGTTTAGCTTCGCGAGCAGCACGAAGCTCCATAGCTCTTCTACGTTGTCGCTGTCGTGCAGTTTCTTTTTTCCTCTTGCGCATTGCCGCAACAGGCTTATTAGAACCTTTTTGTTTATCTTTTGGCTTTGAAGGACGAGCTAGACTTGCTGAAAGAATTACCGCTTGTTTCTCCCCTGCGAATCCACTTGTTTCTGTAGTTAAAGCATCGTCATTTTCACCAATAATGTGGACTTTTTGCCTTTGCTTTTGAGGCGATTTGCTTCTAAGGGCTTCGAGTTTGGCGCTATCGTCCCAATCAGGCCTGCCTGGTCTTTTTGCGCCACTAGCAGTAGACATCCCAGGTCTATGAGCAGGCCTTTTAGGAGCTGTTGCTGGGGTTGGACGATTTACAGGAGGCTTGGCTCCTCCATCGGCACCAGTTGTTTTCTTATTGCCAACAGGAGTTCCGTCTGGGCGCCTTGGAGGAGGTGTCCCTGGGCGGCCAGTAGGCTTTTGAAGTTGCATTAATTCACCAGGGGCTACTGGCTTCCTCATGCCCTTAGGCATACCTGAGCGAGCATTGCCTGCTCCTTGACGGTTGCCTCCTCCATCTCTTGAGGAAGGGCTATTGTTTGATCTATCACGTCTAATTGGCTTGCCTACCAACTCCAGCGTGTTGCCTGCGGATCTATTTTGGCCAGCAGCTCCTCGATTTGGATTGTTTGCTCTTTGAGATGGCACTCCTCCACTGCCAGGTCTTTGTTGTGTACCTGCAGACTTTTGAGGGGGAGCCCCTCCTGGCCTTTGGGAAGTAGTTCCACTCCAAGGCCTTTGAGGTCCGCCTCCAGGCCGTTGGGGTCCATTGCCCCTTTGATTTGGTGAAGTAGATTGCCTTTGGTTGGGGCTAGGCCTCCTTCTATCTTGCCTTTGTAAATCTGGTCTTCGAGGAGGAGCTGCTGGAGGTTTTGGTTGTGGCTTACCTACAAGCTCTGGTTTTTTAGGTTGATGTGCTTGAGGATTGTTTAATGCTTTGTTTGGAGGAGTTATTTGGTTAGTCGGGGAAGAGGTCTGGGACCTTGAAACAATTTTTGGGCGATTAATAGGAGCTTCTGGCTGGCGAGAATTAGTACCAGGTGTTACAGGTCGGTTTGTAAAGTTTGGTTTGCCCCCAGGGCTAGGCCTTCCAGGTGAATTTGGTTTAGATACTTGCTTTGGACTTGATGCATTAACTGGCCTACTGGGAGGTGATGGTCTGCTGATAGGGGTCCTCGCCGTTTGGTTGGTTGTTCCAGTAGAAGGATTATTTTTACTTGTAACTTTGGTGGTTGAAGTTTCGCTTCTGCTTGAAGCAGGTTCTCCCGAAACAGATTTGCTAACAGGCTTTTGAACAGGTCCCTTAGGCTTTTGAGGAGTTAATGGTCTTGAGGGAGTTACTGCAGTTTTTTGAATAGGTTTCTTGTTAAATGATTCTTTGCTGGAAGAACTTGTTTCAGCTTTTTTTACTGAGAGAATAATTTTTTCGGTTTGAGATTTGGCCTTTGCTTTTGCATTGACCTTAGTCCCTTTGTTAAGTGCTTCTCGTATTTGCTTGGCTTCTTCATTGCTTATTGAGCTGCTATGGCTTTTAACAGCAATTGAAAGCTTATGAGCGGCATCAAGCACGTCCTTATTCTCCAGGCCTAAATCCCTGGAAAGCTCATAAATTCTGATTTTGCCATTGCTGGTCATTAAAATCTCCTAACGGACCGGGCACTAAGGCCTCGGGGTCCCTTTTGAAAGGGAGCCATATTCATCTTGCCTCAGCGACTGAATCAATGGAATCATTTAGTCGCTTTTGCAGCACCTCGAAAATACTGCTTGGCACCTGACAACGCAGAGCTTTTTGTAGACGCTTTCTGCGCCAAGCCTCTTCTAGGCAGGCCTCAGTAGGACATAAATAGGCTGATCTACCCATGCCATTACTGAGAACTACTCCATCCTGATAGTCTCTTGTCACTTTTAAAAGTTTTTGGCGATCCAGCAACTTTCTGCAAGAAACACATCGACGCAGGACGGTACTTTGGCTCACCGGGCCCCATCTTCATTTGAAGAACTGTCATCATTATCATTGTTAGGTAAAGATTGAAGGTTTTCTAGATCATCAGTTTCATTTTGATCTGAATTTTCAGCAACCTCTTCACTGGATTCTTGTTCAAACTCTTCGTCATCTTCTGGTAAAGGGTAAAGTTCTCTAAGCCGGGCATCTTCTTCAGCTCTTGCAGCTTGCTCAGCTGCTAGTCGTTCTTCTGCTTCTCTTTGAAGGGATTCTTCTTCTTCACGTTGAGAAATTAATTCAGCAACTTCTTCGTCCTCAGCAGCTTGGTCATATTCCTGAGAGTTTTTTATATCAACTTTCCAACCTGTAAGTCTTGCGGCAAGTCGAACGTTTTGTCCTTCTCTTCCAATTGCAAGACTTAGTTGATCTGGTGGAACTAATACGTGTGCATGTTGACCTTCAGGATCTACTAATCGGACGACCTCAACTCTTGCTGGGCTTAAAGAGTTGGAAATATATTGAACTGGATCTGAAGAATATCTGATTACATCAATTTTTTCTCCACGTAGTTCATTTACAACTTGCTGAATTCTTGAGCCTCTTGCTCCAATACACGCCCCTACTGGGTCAACTTCTCTTTCAATACTATCAACTGCAACTTTTGTCCTGGGGCCAACAGATCTAGAAGGAGGATTTGCTTCTCTGGCAACGGCAACTATACGAACCGAACCTTCTTGTATTTCTGGTACTTCATTTTCAAACAGGTAAACTACTAAGCCTGCATTGGATCGACTTACAAAAAGTTGGGGGCCACGTCTTGGGACTTCACTTACTTCTTTAAGGAAAACTTTAAAAGTTGCATTTGCTCGATAATTGTCATTAGGTAGTTGATCACGGCGAGGCAGCTCAGCTTCTACTTCAGGTCTCCCTAGGCCTGAACTAACTCCCATGATTACAGACTGCCTTTCAAATCTAATTACACGAGCAGTCAAAACAGGATCTTCAAGATCAGCAAATTCTTCTTGAATCATCCTCCTTTGTTGATCACGCAGCTTTTGAGCGAGTACTTGCTTTGTGGTGGCTGCAGCCATCCTTCCAAAATCTTCCTTTTCAGGTGTTACATCTAATACAACTGTGTCTCCTATTTGGGCTTCTTCAGCAACTTGCATTACTTCAGATAAAGCAATTTGGTG
The DNA here is from genome assembly GCA_003280085.1 of Prochlorococcus sp. AG-363-O06. Taxonomy (GTDB): domain Bacteria; phylum Cyanobacteriota; class Cyanobacteriia; order PCC-6307; family Cyanobiaceae; genus AG-363-O06. The sequence goes on from QCFY01000007.1 coordinate 5,998, forward strand.
ATCTTCGCTTTCAACTTCTTCTACAATGATTTTACTTGCTAGTACTCGATACCCTTCTTCATCTAGATCAAGTCCAACATCAAAGTTGCTAAAGTATTCTTCTTCAAATGGGTCTTCACTTATTCCTAGGTAAAGTGTTCTTCTATATCGTTCATAACCTTTTAGTAGAGCTTCTCTTAGTGCAGCCTCAACTACCTGAGCGGGGAGTTTCTTCTCCTCACTAATATCTTCGATTAAAGTGGTTAAACCTGGGAGGAGAACTAATGCCATCGATGATGGAAGAGAGGGTGAGTTAAAAAGATTTGGGGTGGAAGAAAGTTAATTAAAAGTTAACCAGTTAAACTGGTTAACTTTACGTCAATTACAGTTTCTATGGGGATACGTTGAATCCTTCCTTTGATATTAAGACTTAAATCTTTTGCAGACTTTTCATGAAGTAAGCCTTTCGATTTAATACTTTTTGCTTCTTTAGATTGAAATGTAACTTCTACAGGAAAACCTCTAAATGTTCGAAAGTCTTTCTCTGTTGATAATTCAGCTTTAATTCCAGGACTGCTTATCTCAAGTACATAAGCTTGATCAAGTATTTGTGAAGTTTCTATGGCCTTTGCCATAGGTTCACTGAAGTTTGCACAATCTTCAAGGGTGACATCATTTCCGCCTTTGTGGCGGATTTGCACTTGCATTGTCATTGGATTCGCATGAGTAAATAGCTGCACACAGCAAAGGTCAAAGCCGTTTTTAGCAGCTGTCTCAGAGGCAAGTGTCTCTAACTCCTTTTGTATTGGGTGAGGCAAGAGGCAGGGCAATGTCGGGCAGCTTGCCCGATCGGTTCCAGAATTGACCTGTCTCCAGATGGAGTTAACCGCCAGGCATGGTTATTTTAAGCGATGGAGTGTCGTTTTTCATCAAATAATTGGGTTTCTTGATTTGAGAGCGTGCCTTAGCTCTCATCTGAATTAAAGCAAAACCCTCACTTTTGTTCTGGGTCTTAATTGATGGCATGATTAAGGTATAGCCTCTGAAGTAATAAATTTTTGTCATTCCCAATGCCAAGGAGTCGAAGTCAATTTCTATGGCTTTTTGGATGTTTTTTAATTCTCTTTAGTTTGTTTCTTCCTCTTGGAATTGGCAAAACGAATGCTTTAGGCGTATCACAAGGACCGGCGAACCATAACTTTGTCGCAGAAGCGGCACAAAGAATAGGCCCTTCGGTAGTTCGGATTGATACTGAAACGACCCTAGAGCGTGAACCTTATGACCCAACTTTGATTGATCCTCTTCTTAAGGATCTTCTTGGAGAGCCAGGGTTTGGTCCTGAAACGCAAAGAGGACAAGGGTCAGGTTTTTTTATTGATGACAAGGGACTTGTTTTGACTAATGCGCATGTCGTTGAGAAGGCAGATGTTGTTAGTGTCACGCTTGCGAATGGTGATCAGTATGACGGGCAAGTTGTAGGGACTGATCCAATTACAGACCTTGCTTTAGTTTCTCTCGAGGATTCTGGTAAGCCAAAGGGCGCACCACTAGGAGATTCAGAGGATCTTGAAGTTGGAGACTGGGCAATTGCATTAGGGACTCCCTATGGACTAGAAAGAACAGTCACACTTGGGATTGTCAGTAGTCTGCACAGAAATATAAGTAGTCTCGGATTTTCAGATAAGAGGCTGGATTTAATACAGACTGATGCAGCAATTAACCCTGGAAACTCGGGCGGCCCTTTAGTTAATTCTCAAGGCGAAGTTGTGGGGATAAATACCTTAGTGCGTTCAGGCCCAGGAGCTGGACTTGGTTTTGCGATACCAATAAATTTGGCAAGACATGTTGCAGATCAACTTTTAGAGAATGGAGAAGTTGTTCACCCTTATTTAGGCGTTCAGCTTCTTTCTTTAACACCTCGGATAGCGAAAGTTCATAATCGCGATCCAAATTCTTTAGTTCAATTGCCAGAGCTTTCTGGTGCATTAGTGCAAAGTGTTTTAGCAAATAGCCCTGCTGAAATAGCAGGGCTTAGAAGAGGTGATGTTGTGGTAGCGGCTAATGAGGAGGTCATTACAGACCCTCAGACTTTGCTTGCTCAAGTTGATAAAGCAGAAATAGGTGTTCCTTTCTCTATAAAAGTTTGGAGAAATAGCCAAGAAATAAGATTGTCTATTAAGCCAGCAGCTTTGCCTGGCTTTGGTTGAGAATGCTCTTAGTAATCAATGCTGTAATTTTTGACAAATGGTTGATCTTCAAACACAAATGAAAAAGGCTGTTGCAAAAGCAGCAGTTGAAAAGATAAAAGATGGAATGGTTTTGGGGTTGGGGTCAGGCTCAACTGCTGCTTTGATGATTGAGGAATTAGCAGACAAACTTTCTAAAGGTGAGATTAAAGATATTGTTGGAGTTACTACTTCTTTTCAAGGAGAAGTTATGGCGACTGAGTTAGGAATTCCGTTGCTTAGCCTTTCAGCAATTAGAAAAATTGACCTAGCTATTGATGGTGCTGATGAAGTCGACCCTTCTTTCCAATTGATTAAAGGGGGCGGGGCTTGTCATGTTCAAGAGAAGCTCGTAGCAAGTCTCGCTGACCAGTTCATAGTGGTTGTTGATTCTACAAAAATTGTTGATACGCTCAATCTTGAATTCTTATTGCCTGTAGAAGTTCTTCCATCTGCTTGGACACAAGTAAAGAGAAGCCTAACTAAACTTGGAGCTTTTGCTGAACTTAGAATGGCTAAAAGAAAAGCTGGACCAGTTGTTACAGATCAGGGCAATCTAGTCCTTGACTTGAAATTTGACAAAGGAATATCTAAACCTGTTGAGATTGAAAGTCAAATTAACAATATTCCAGGAGTGTTGGAGAATGGACTATTTGTTAACCTTGCGAATGAAGTATTAGTAGGGGAAATTGTTAATGGTAATCCCTGTGTTCGTAAGCTTCAGAAGTCCTAGATTATAAGGTGTCTGACCTGATTTTAATTGATTCTGCATGACTATATAAGCCTTCACTTGTTGCTAGGCTTTGGACAGCATTACTACTGTTTTCGAATGCAGATTTAGTGAATTCAATCATAGATGTATTTTTCATAAATGTTTCAACGCATAATGCTCCACTAAATCTTGCTGTCCCGGAAGTGGGTAATGTGTGATTAGGTCCAGCTAAGTAATCTCCAACGGCCTCTGGACTCCAAGGGCCTAGAAATATTGCTCCAGCATTATTGATTTTATCTGCAACATCTCGGGGGTTCTCAATTAATAATTCAACATGTTCTGGTGCAAATTGATCACTGAGTTCTAAGCATTCATTAATATCTTTACATACAATTATTAATCCCCAGTTCTCAAGTGAGCTAAGGCATATGTTTGCTCTTGGGTGATTTTCTAGTTGCTTATGAAGTGTTTTGGGCAGTTGTTCGGCAAGTTCTGATTCAGTAGTTAATAGAACTGCTGCTGCAAGTGGATCGTGCTCTGCTTGAGCCAGAAGATCAGCTGCTACATGTTCTACTGCAGCACTTTTATCAGCAATAATAAGGACTTCACTTGGTCCCGCTAAAGAATCAATACCTACTTTCCCGTATACAGATTTTTTTGCAAGTGTGACATAAATATTTCCCGGGCCGCTTATTACATCAACTTTATTGATACTCTTTGTGCCATAAGCCATTGCTCCTATAGCTTGTGCTCCTCCAATACGTAATACCTTGTTAACTCCTGAAAGGTAAGCAGCGGCAAGAACCGTTTGATTTATAGACCCATTTGAGTCCCCAGGTGAAGTCATCACAATTTCTTTCACACCAGCAACTTTTGCTGGGATAGCATTCATAAGTACCGTGCTTGGGTAAGCTGCGCGACCGCCGGGGATATAAAGCCCCGCTTTTTGTACAGGTCGCCAGCGCCTACAAAGAATTTCACCGTGCTCGCCTTGAATATATAAATCTTTGGGTTTTTGTTGAGCATGGAAATCTTTAATTCGACGATGCGCTAATTGCAGTGCTTCTTTTAGAGGGGTGGGACTTTCATCCCATGCTTGCTTTAATTTTCCTTGTGGAACTTCTAAAGGGTCAGGTTTATAACCATCAAACTCCAAGGTGTATTTGATTAAAGCGTCATCTCCTTCATTCTCAATCGCGATGAGAATGGTATTTACAGTATGGATAGCATCTTTTTGAGCTTTGCCACTTGTGCGTTGAGAAAGCCTTTCTATTGATGCTTTTGCCTCTTCTAGGCTGTTTATGCATCTAACTATTCGTTTGGGTTGATCGGAATTGGTCAGATTCTTCTCCTCCCATTTATGCAACTATAAAACTCCGTTGAAAATAGAGCGCCTTTAATCAAATTGTCTCTTTAGCGGGACAAGAAGATTTGCTGGAGCAGCCGCTGGGTTAATCTGCTAATTAATTGAACTAGAACAGCCCCAAGTGGCAAACAACAAATCATCCAAGAAGCGAATTCAGATTGCTGAGCGTAATCGCCTTCAGAACAAGTCTTATAAGTCAGCCATGAGGACTTTGATGAAGAGCTGTCTTAATGCTTGTGCGGCGTATAAGCAAGAGCCTGGGGAAGAAGCCAAGTCTTCACTGCAATCCAGCATGAATCATGCTTTTAGCAAAATAGACAAGGCAGTTAAAAGGGGTGTTTTGCATAAGAATGCAGGCGCAAACCAAAAATCAAGATTAAGCGCAGCTGTTAAGCAAGCCGTTGAGCCAGCAGTCGGTAAATAGCCTTTCATTTTCTTAGAGATTTTCTCTCCTTGCCTTTAGGCTGAATTTAATTAAATTGCTTTGTTGTGTCCTCAATCAATCTTGTAGATAGTCACTGCCATATTGTTTTTAGAAATTTTGATGAAGATCTGGATGAGGTTGCAAGTCGATGGCGACAAGCAGGCGTTACTAGCTTGCTTCATGCATGTGTAGAGCCTGCTGAGATTCCTGCAATTAGATCATTGGCAGATCGCTTCTCAGAGTTGCGATATTCAGTAGGTGTTCACCCTTTAGATACAAAGCATTGGCAGGAGGACACTGCTGATGTTTTGCGAGAAGCAGCTTTGGATGATTCACGTGTTGTGGCTATAGGTGAAATGGGCTTGGATCTTTTTCGTGATTCCAACCTTGAAGAGCAACTTGATGTACTTAGGCCTCAGCTTGATCTTGCTTCAGAGTTAAATTTGCCCGTAATCATTCATTGTCGAGATGCTGCTGAGCCAATGCTTAAAGAATTACAAGACAGGCAAAGAAATGGCAATCCACCTACGGGAGTAATGCATTGCTGGGGAGGGACACCTGATGAGATGACGAAATTCTTATCTTTTGGCTTTTATATCAGTTTTAGTGGAACTGTTACTTTCCCTAAGGCACTGGACACGCATCTATGTGCAAAGGAGGTTCCGGAAGATCGTTTTTTGATTGAGACAGACTGCCCCTTTTTAGCACCTGTGCCAAAGAGGGGGAAGAGGAATGAGCCTGCTTATGTAAAAGCAGTCGCTGAAAGGATTGCTGAACTACGGGGAGTCTCTTTTGAGAGAGTTGCGTCAATGAGTACGGCTAATGCCAAAAGATTGTTTGCGTTGCCTTGATTTTGAGATTTTACTCAACTTAAAAGCGCGCGAACATGTAGTATCTAGGATTGACCTGGCCTTGATGTACAACGTGCGTCTTTGCCTTCCGAAGAGTCCAATCCCTTCAGGTGCATTGTCGACGACAGCTGCTTTCCGCAAAGTTCATTGAACCCATAAGCTTTCTAAGGCTGTGCTCAGACGAGTGGCGGTTTTAGATGATTTGTGTAATTAGAACTTTGTTTTAGAAGCAGCGCCATAGCCCAGGTTCATTTGTTCCTATTTCTCAACCTCAGGTTTCCGCATGAGCAGAAGCTCGATTCAGGTCGTAAAGACCGCTACATATCTACCCGATCTAGTTGAGGTTCAGAGGGCGAGCTTTAAATGGTTTTTAGAAAAAGGGTTAATTGAAGAGTTAGATAGTTTTTCTCCTATTACGGATTACACAGGTAAGCTTGAGTTGCATTTTGTAGGTCAAGAATATCGCTTAAAAAGACCTCGACATGATGTTGAAGAAGCAAAAAAAAGAGATGCAACATTTGCTTCTCAGATGTATGTCACATGCAGATTGATTAACAAAGAAACTGGTGAGATAAAAGAACAAGAAGTTTTTATCGGTGAGTTGCCATTGATGACAGAAAGAGGCACTTTCATCATTAATGGTGCTGAAAGGGTAATAGTTAACCAGATAGTTCGTAGCCCAGGGGTTTATTTTAAAGATGAGCAGGATAAAAATGGCCGCAGAACTTATAATGCTAGTGTTATTCCAAATAGAGGCGCTTGGCTAAAGTTTGAAACTGATAAGAATGATTTATTGCATGTAAGAGTAGATAAAACTCGTAAAATTAATGCCCATGTTCTTATGAGGGCAATGGGTTTGTCCGATAATGATGTTATTGACAAGCTTCGCCATCCTGAGTTTTATAAAAAGTCTATTGAAGCTGCTAATGAAGAAGGTATTAGCTCTGAAGACCAGGCTTTATTAGAGTTATATAAGAAGCTTCGCCCAGGTGAACCTCCTTCAGTAAGTGGTGGTCAGCAGCTATTGCAAACTAGGTTCTTTGACCCTAAACGTTATGATCTAGGAAGAGTTGGTCGCTATAAGATAAATAAGAAATTAAGACTAACTATTCCAGACACCGTTAGGACACTTACTCATGAAGATGTTCTTTCAACATTGGATTATCTAATTAATTTAGAACTGGATGTTGGAGGTGCAAGTTTAGATGATATTGATCACTTAGGAAATAGAAGAGTACGTTCTGTCGGTGAATTACTGCAAAATCAAGTTAGGGTTGGCCTTAATCGACTTGAAAGGATTATTAAAGAGAGGATGACAGTTGGTGAGACTGATTCCTTAACTCCTGCACAATTAGTGAATCCGAAGCCTTTAGTCGCTGCAATTAAGGAATTCTTTGGTTCGAGCCAGTTAAGTCAATTTATGGATCAAACCAACCCATTGGCTGAATTAACTCATAAAAGAAGAATCTCTGCATTGGGCCCGGGAGGTTTGACAAGAGAAAGAGCTGGGTTTGCTGTAAGAGATATACACCCATCGCACTATGGACGGTTGTGCCCTATTGAGACTCCTGAAGGGCCTAATGCAGGCTTGATCAACTCATTGGCTACTCATGCAAGGGTTAATCAATATGGTTTTATCGAGACACCTTTTTGGAAAGTAGAAAATGGCCATCTCATAAAAGAAGGAGATCCTATTTATTTATCAGCTGATTTAGAGGACGAGTGTCGAGTTGCCCCTGGCGATGTTGCTACTGATAGTAATGGAAAAATTCTTGCAGAATTGATACCAGTTCGCTATCGACAGGATTTTGAGAAAGTCCCCCCAGAACAAGTGGATTATGTCCAGTTGTCTCCTGTGCAAGTCATTTCTGTAGCCACCTCATTGATCCCTTTTTTGGAGCACGATGATGCAAATAGGGCACTAATGGGATCAAATATGCAGCGCCAGGCTGTGCCTTTACTTCGTCCTGAGAGGCCATTGGTTGGAACAGGATTAGAGACACAAGTTGCTCGTGACTCAGGGATGGTCCCTATCTCTAGAGTGAATGGAACGGTGACTTTTGTTGATGCAACTGCAATTGTTGTCCAGGATGAGCATGGCTCTGACCATACTCATTATTTGCAAAAGTATCAGCGTTCAAATCAAGATACTTGTCTGAATCAAAGGCCAATCGTTAGAGAAGGCGATTCCGTAATTTCAGGACAGGTTTTGGCTGATGGTTCTGCGTGTGAAGGAGGTGAAATAGCTCTTGGGCAGAATGTTTTAGTCGCCTATATGCCATGGGAAGGTTATAACTATGAGGACGCAATTCTTGTTAGTGAGAGACTAGTAAAAGATGATTTATATACATCAGTTCATATAGAAAAGTATGAAATAGAAGCTCGTCAAACCAAGTTGGGACCTGAAGAAATTACGAGGGAAATTCCTAATGTTGCAGAAGACAATCTTGGCAACCTAGATGAAATGGGAATAATACGTATAGGGGCTTATGTTGAAAGTGGAGATATTCTTGTTGGTAAAGTTACTCCTAAAGGTGAATCAGACCAACCACCCGAAGAAAAACTTTTAAGAGCAATTTTTGGAGAGAAAGCTAGAGATGTAAGAGACAATTCATTGAGGGTGCCAAGTACAGAACGTGGACGAGTTGTAGATGTTCGAATCTATACGAGAGAACAAGGGGATGAGCTTCCACCTGGTGCAAACATGGTGGTTAGGGTTTATGTGGCTCAGCGAAGGAAAATTCAAGTTGGAGATAAAATGGCTGGACGCCATGGAAACAAAGGAATAATCAGTCGCATACTTCCAAGAGAAGATATGCCATATCTTCCAGATGGAACTCCTGTGGACATTGTTTTAAACCCTCTTGGAGTACCAAGTCGTATGAATGTTGGACAGGTTTTTGAGTGCTTAATGGGATGGGCTGCAGCAAATCTTGATTGCAGAGTAAAGGTGGTTCCGTTTGACGAAATGTATGGAGCAGAGAAGTCTCAGCAAACAGTTGAGGCTTATTTGAAAGAAGCTGCTAAGCAACCTGGTAAGGAATGGGTTTATAACCCTGATAATCCTGGCAAACTTCAGCTGATAGACGGTAGATCTGGAGAGCCCTTTGACCAACCAGTGACTGTAGGTTATGCACAGATTTTGAAATTAGTTCACCTTGTTGATGACAAGATTCATGCTCGCTCAACCGGCCCATATTCTTTAGTTACTCAGCAGCCACTTGGAGGTAAAGCTCAACAAGGAGGACAGCGACTTGGTGAGATGGAAGTTTGGGCTCTTGAGGCATATGGTGCAGCTTATACCTTGCAAGAGTTACTTACAGTCAAATCAGATGATATGCAAGGTAGGAATGAAGCTCTTAATGCAATAGTTAAAGGCAAACCAATACCTAGGCCAGGTACTCCTGAATCTTTCAAGGTGTTAATGAGAGAATTGCAATCTTTGGGGTTAGATATTGCTGTTTATACAGATGAGGGTAAAGAAGTTGACCTTATGCAAGATGTCAATCCCAGGCGAAGCACACCAAGCAGGCCAACTTACGAGTCTTTGGGAGCATCAGATTATGAAGAGGATTGATGACCTTATTTGATTACTTCTTAGTTCAACCTTAATTACTTTTGACTCTCCATGACTAACAGCAATCTTCGTACAGAGAATCACTTTGATTACGTAAAAATCACTCTTGCATCCCCTGAAAGAGTGATGGAGTGGGGCCAGCGTACTTTGCCTAATGGTCAAGTAGTAGGAGAAGTTACTAAGCCTGAGACTATTAATTACCGGACACTTAAGCCGGAAATGGACGGCCTATTTTGCGAGAAAATTTTTGGCCCCTCGAAAGATTGGGAATGTCATTGTGGAAAATATAAAAGAGTAAGGCATAGAGGAATCGTTTGCGAAAGATGTGGAGTTGAAGTCACGGAAAGTCGAGTTAGACGTCACAGGATGGGTTTTATTAAATTGGCAGCTCCCGTCTCACATGTTTGGTATTTAAAAGGTATTCCTAGTTATGTTGCTATTTTGCTTGACATGCCATTAAGGGATGTTGAGCAAATTGTTTATTTTAATTGCTATGTAGTTTTAGATCCTGGTGATCATCAGGATCTTAAGTATAAGCAGTTACTTACAGAAGATGAGTGGCTGGAGATTGAAGATGAGATTTATGCAGAAGATTCTACGATTGAGAATGAACCAGTTGTAGGAATTGGAGCAGAGGCTTTAAAGCAACTTCTTGAAGATATAGAGTTGCCGAAGGCGGCGGAACAATTACGAGAAGATATTGCAAGTAGTAAAGGTCAGAAAAGAGCTAAATTAATTAAAAGGTTAAGAGTGATTGATAACTTTATTGCGACTAGTGCTAGCCCTGAATGGATGGTACTGGAATCTATTCCAGTAATTCCACCTGATTTGCGACCAATGGTGCAATTGGATGGAGGAAGATTTGCCACGTCTGATCTAAATGATTTGTATAGAAGGGTTATTAATAGGAATAATAGATTGGCTCGCTTACAAGAAATCCTTGCACCTGAAATTATTGTTAGGAATGAAAAAAGAATGCTTCAGGAAGCTGTTGATGCCTTAATTGATAATGGTCGTCGTGGAAGAACTGTTGTTGGGGCAAATAATAGACCTTTAAAGTCTTTAAGTGATATTATTGAAGGGAAGCAAGGTCGTTTTCGTCAGAATCTTCTTGGTAAACGGGTTGATTATTCGGGCCGTTCGGTAATAGTTGTTGGTCCAAAGTTGAAGATGCATGAATGTGGATTGCCTAAAGAAATGGCTATAGAACTTTTCCAGCCATTTGTTATTCACAGGCTAATTAGACAAAACATAGTGAACAATATTAAAGCTGCAAAGAAACTTATTCAGAAAGCTGATGATGAGGTTATGCAGGTACTTCAGGAAGTCATTGAAGGGCATCCAATATTGTTAAATAGAGCACCTACATTGCATAGGTTAGGGATTCAGGCTTTTGAACCCAAGTTAGTTGATGGTAGGGCTATTCAGTTGCATCCTTTAGTTTGTCCAGCTTTTAACGCTGATTTTGATGGTGACCAGATGGCTGTTCACGTCCCATTGGCAATCGAAGCTCAAACTGAAGCGAGAATGTTGATGTTGGCTAGCAATAACATTCTTTCCCCTGCTACAGGAGATCCAATCATTACTCCTTCCCAGGATATGGTTCTTGGTTCTTATTATTTGACAGCTCTAGAGCCTGAGGCGATTCGCCCCGAATTTGGTGATAGATCAAAAACCTTTGCTGGCCTTGAGGATGCTATTCACGCTTTTGAAGATAAAAGAGTAAGTTTGCATGATTGGATTTGGGTTCGTTTTAAGGGAGAGGTTGAGGATGATGATGAGTTGGATACTCCAATTAACTCAGAACTACTTGAAGATGGGACGAGACTTGAGCAATGGACTTTTCGGCGCGATCGCTTAGACGAGGAGGGTGGGCTCATTAGTCGCTACATACTTACAACTGTTGGTCGAGTTGTAATGAATCACACAATTATGCAAGCAGTTGCAACTGGATGACTATTTAAAAAGTTCTCATTTGATTCTTTAAACCCGACCTAATTTTACTAATGCCTTCAACATCTAAAACTCGCAAGTCATCTACTAAGTCTGGTAAAGGTTCTCGAGCTAAATCTAAAAAGAAGTCAGCTCCAGTAAGTGCTTCGCGCCCTTTGGCAAAAACACCACCACCTTTTCGAAATCACATAGTAGATAAAAAAGGTTTGAAGCAATTAGTTGCTTGGGCCTATAAGACCCATGGAACAGCTGTTACGTCTGCTATGGCTGACAACCTTAAGGATTTAGGATTTAGATATGCAACGCAGGCAGCGGTTTCAATATCTGTTGATGACTTGAAGGTCCCCGCAGCAAAGCAGGATTTACTTGGACAAGCTGAGGAACAAATTACTGCTACTGAAGAGTGCTATCGATTGGGTGAAATTACTGAAGTTGAAAGGCATACGAAGGTTATTGATACATGGACTGAAACTAATGAACGACTAGTTGATGCGGTGAAAAAGAATTTTAATCAAAATGATCCTCTTAATTCAGTTTGGATGATGGCCAATTCTGGTGCCCGAGGCAATATGTCTCAGGTCAGGCAGTTGGTGGGGATGCGTGGCCTAATGGCAAACCCACAAGGAGAGATAATTGACCTTCCAATTAGAACCAATTTCCGAGAGGGCTTGACTGTCACAGAGTATGTGATCTCGTCTTACGGGGCACGCAAAGGACTTGTTGATACAGCACTCAGAACAGCTGATTCTGGCTATTTGACTCGTCGTTTGGTTGACGTAGCTCAGGATGTGATTGTTAGGGAAGAAGATTGTGGAACTACTCGTGCGATTTTGGTTAAAGCTGAAGATGGTCGATTTGGTAGTCGTTTGGTTGGTCGTTTAACGGCAGAAAAGATCATTGGTTTAAATGAAGAGGTACTTGCTGAGCGTGATCAAGAGATTGACCCTGAGCTCTCTAGACGAATTGAAAAGGCAAATATTTCAGGGGTAATGATTCGCTCACCCTTAACTTGTGAAGCCACTCGTTCGGTTTGTAGAAAATGTTATGGGTGGGCACTGGCTCACAATGAGCTTGTTGATTTGGGTGAAGCAGTAGGAATTATTGCTGCTCAATCAATTGGTGAGCCTGGTACTCAGCTCACTATGAGAACTTTCCATACAGGTGGTGTTTCAACTGCAGAGACAGGAGTAGTTCGATCAACGATTTCTGGAAAGGTTGAATTTGGGCCAAAGGCTCGTGTTCGAGGATATAGAACTCCACATGGAGTAGAAGCCCAACAAGCTGAGGTTGATTTTATTTTGACTGTTAAGCCTTCATCAGGGAAGGGGAGGCCTCAAAGAATCGAAATAACTAACGGGTCTCTTTTGTTTGTTGAAGATGCTCAAGATATTGATATTGATGTAACTGTTGCCCAGATAGCTGCTGGCGCGGTGAAGAAAAGTGTTGAGAAGGCTACCAAGGATGTTATTTGTGATCTAGCTGGTCAGGTTCGCTATGAATCAGCAATTCAACCTAGGGAAGTTACGGATAGACAAGGAAATATTACGCTTAAAGCTCAGCGGCTTGGACGTCTTTGGGTTTTTGCTGGAGATGTTTACAACCTTCCACCTAATGCTCAGCCTGTTTTGAAGGCAAAAGGTACTGTCAAGTCTGGTCAAGTTCTGGCAGAAGCTAGTCAAGCAAGTGAATTTGGTGGTGAAGTTCGATTGAGAGATTCGATAGGTGATTCACGCGAGGTTCAGATAGTTACGACTTCTATGACTCTTATAGATACGAAGTTGCTTGAAGAGTCATCTCATTCTGGGGAGATATGGAATTTAGAAGCAAAAGAAGGTACTCGATACCGTTTAAATACAATCCCTGGTAGCAAGATAGGTAGTGGAGAAGTAATAGCTGAATTGGCAGATAATCGCTTCCGTACACAGACAGGCGGACTTGCAAAATTTGCACCGGGGTTGGCAATTAAAAAGGCAAGGTCTGCTAAGAATGGCTTTGAGGTAAGTAAAGGAGGTACCCTGCTTTGGATTCCTCAAGAGACTCATGAAATCAATAAAGATATCTCTTTATTGATGATTAAAGATGGTCAATGGATAGAGGCTGGGACTGAAGTTGTGAAAGATATATTTAGTCAGACAGCAGGGATTGTTTCAGTTACACAGAAGAATGACATTCTCCGTGAAATTATTGTTCGTAGTGGAAGCTTTCATTTGTGTAATGAGAATAAGGCCTTAGAGCGTTTTAAAGATGATGGTCAGATGATGAACCCTGGGGAGACTATTGCTAAGGGGCTTAAGACAGATTCAATGGTTTTTGTTCAGACTGTTGAAACTCCTGAGGGCAAGGGACTTTTATTGCGACCTGTAGAGGAGTACACGATTCCTGATGAGGCTCAATTGCCCGAGCTTGCTCACGTAAAACAACCTAAAGGACCCCATCTAGGATTAAAGGCAACTCAGAGGTTGGCATTTAAGGATGGAGAATTAATCAAGTCTGTAGAGGGAGTTGAACTTCTTAAGACTCAGTTGAGTTTAGAGACGTTTGAAACTACGCCTCAAATGACCGTAGACGTTGAGGCAGTGAAGGACAAACGAGCTAAGACTATTGAAAGATTGCGTTTAGTTATTCTTGAGTCAATTTTGGTTCGTAGAGATACGATCTCGGATTCTAGTCATGGCTCAACCCATACTGAATTGCAGGTTGAAGATGGACAGATTGTTAAGGCTGAAGATGTTGTAGCGACAACACAAATCCTATGTAAAGAAGAAGGTCTGGCTCAACTTCCAGACCTTCAAGAGGGTGACCCTGTTAGACGTTTAATTGTTGAAAGGAAAGAAGATACAATTACTATCAACATTAAGTCAACTCCTAAGGTAGCCATAGGGGACAGGGTTGTCGATGGTGATTTGTTGGCTGAAGGTCAGATCGCAACTTGTTGTGGAGAAGTTGAGTCTATTGGTAAGAATGATATAACTATTCGGATTGGAAGGCCTTATATGGTCTCTCCTGACTCGGTGCTTCATGTTCGAGATGGTGATTTAGTGCAGCGTGGAGATGGATTGGCGCTATTGGTTTTTGAAAGACAGAAAACAGGAGACATTGTTCAGGGCCTCCCTAGAATCGAGGAGTTGCTTGAGGCTAGGAGACCTAGAGATTCTGCGATTCTTTGTAAAAAGCCTGGAACAATAGATATCAAGCAGGAGGAAGATGGTGAATCAGTCACGGTTACTGTGATTGAGGGTGACGATTCAATTACCGAATATCCGATTCTTCTTGGACGCAATGTCATGGTTAGCAATAGCCAACAAGTAGCTGCAGGTGAACTTCTGACAGATGGACCAATAAACCCACATGAACTACTTGATTGCTTCTTCTCCGACCTAAGGGATAGAAAGCCTTTAATGGATGCTGCACAAGAGGCAATCGCAAAGCTGCAACATAGATTAGTGACTGAAGTCCAAAACGTATATAAGTCTCAAGGAGTATCTATTGATGATAAGCATATTGAGGTAATTGTTCGTCAGATGACTAGCAAAGTTCGGATTGAGGATGCAGGTGATACAACATTATTGCCTGGAGAGTTGATTGAACTTCGACAAGTCGAGGATACCAATCAGGCTATGGCTATTACGGGTGGTGCGCCTGCTGAATTCACTCCAGTACTTTTAGGGATTACCAAAGCTTCTTTAAATACTGACAGCTTTATTTCTGCTGCATCTTTCCAAGAAACAACTCGTGTTCTGACAGAAGCAGCTATCGAAGGTAAGAGTGATTGGCTTCGTGGTTTAAAGGAGAATGTCATTATTGGAAGGCTTATTCCTGCTGGAACAGGATTTAGTGGTTTTGAGGAGGAGTTAAGGGCTGAGGCAGGACCTCATCCAGATATCTTGGCTGAAGATCCAGCTGGTTATAGGCGTATGCAAAATCTTCGCCCGGACTACACTGTTGAACTTCCGACTTCTCCAGCGGCAAGTTCGACAGCTGTTTTGGATGATCCTAGTGATGAAGACTTAGAGGCAACTCGTAGTCGACATGGCATAGATGCATCTACAAGTAATTTTGCTGCATTTGCAAGGCCTAGCTCAGATAGTGACCTTCAAGAAGATCAAATGCCTGACCCTGCAGCGCTTGAAGGTCTTCAGGAAGAGGGGTTGTTGTCTGATGAATAAGCTAAGTTCAGCAATTACTCTGAATATGTATTACTTTTGCAGTAGTGGTTATTTAGATCAGGAGGCATTCTCATGATTGAACCAACTGTTATTCCCCAAAGGCGTTTGCCTCGCTTTGGATTTCACAAGCATATTGAGAAGATAAACGGTCGATTGGCAATGGTTGGTTTTATTGGGTTGGTCATATTGGAGAGGAATTTAGGCCATGGATTATTGATTTGGTGAATAGTTTGCCCTTGGCAGACGCAGACTTTCATTCTGTATTACTAGGGCTTAGTTCCACTGAGCTTGAGAATTGGGCTGTTTCCAAAGGTCAACCTGCTTTTCGCGGAAGACAAGTCCATGACTGGCTTTATCAAAAGGCTGCAAAAGAAATAAATGCAATTACCGTTTTGCCGAAGGCTTTTCGCTCTGCCTTGTCTGCACAGGGAGTGACTATTGGGCGAATGTCTGAGGTTGCGCGACATATTGCATCTGATCAGACAATGAAATTGTTGCTTCAGGCTAAAGATGGACAAACTATTGAGACAGTGGGAATCCCTACTGAAGATCGCTTGACAGTTTGTGTTTCAAGTCAGGTGGGCTGTCCTATGGCATGTCGTTTTTGTGCAACAGGGATGGGTGGATATCAACGGTCACTAGAGACTCATGAGATTGTTGACCAAGTTTTGAGTGTTCGACAGGCAATTAATAGGCGTCCTTCACATGTGGTTTTTATGGGCATGGGTGAGCCATTGCTAAACATTGATTCGGTTCTGTCATCGATTAGATGTATTAATGCTGATTTAGGTATTGGACAGCGACGAATAACTGTTAGCACAGTTGGAGTAGCCAACACACTTCCAAAACTAGCAGAATTGGCCATCCAGAGATTAGGACGTGCGCAATTTACGCTCGCAGTAAGCCTACATGCTCCAAATCAAAAGATGCGTGAGTCACTTATCCCTACTGCTAAAACTTATCCCATTGAAAATCTACTTGCTGATTGTCGACGCTACTTCTCTATTACAGGTAGACGTGTGAGTTTTGAGTACATTCTTTTGGGGGGATTGAATGATCAACTAGAGCATGCTGAGGAATTAGCTGAACGTGTTAGCAGTTTCCAGAGCCATGTTAATTTAATTGCCTATAATCCAATAGATGATGGTGAATTTGTACGACCTGCTAAGAGAAGGGTAGAATCATTTATGAATATTCTTAAGAGGAAAGGTTTAGCAGTAACTCTTCGCGCAAGTAGAGGTTTGGATCAGAATGCAGCATGTGGTCAGTTGCGTAGTTACTATCAATCAAAAGCCTGAATATTCTAGATGTCTAAGAGGCTTCTTTCTCTGTAGTCCATATGACTCCAATTGATTGGTTCGTTCTAGCTCTTTACTTGGTAGGAACTTTATGCCTTGGGCTACATCTTGCAAGACGAAATAATAGTCAAGATGACTATTTCGTTGCTGGTAGAAGTCTAAAAGGCTGGTTGGCTGGTGCCTCAATGGCAGCAACAACTTTTTCGATCGACACTCCTCTTTATGTTGCAGGATTAGTAGGTACTCGTGGAATTGCAGGTAACTGGGAGTGGTGGAGTTTTGGCCTAGCACATATCGCTATGACTGTTGTTTTTGCTCCTATGTGGAGACGCACAGGAGTAATCACTGATGCTGCATTTACAGAACTACGTTATGGCGGAGTTGCGGCTGCTTGGTTAAGGGGGGTGAAGGCTTTCTTGCTTGCAGTCCCAATTAATTGTATTGGTATTGGCTATGCATTCTTGGCAATGCGGAAAGTAGCTGAGGCCCTTCAGATTGTTAGTGGGAAGCCTGTTTTGGGAGCTCAAATAACTGATACCTTTATTCTGTTAGTTGTAGTTGCTTTATTCATACTCATATATACCGTTCTTGGGGGGCTTTGGGCGGTAGTGGTAACTGACTTTATCCAATTGATATTGGCTCTTTTCGGTGCTTTTGCAGTTGCTGTAACTGCAGTTAATGCTTCTGGAGGGATGCATCAATTGCTTGCGAACCTTCAAGCTTTAGATAAACCTGAGCTTTTATCCCTTTTCCCATGGAGGTTGACTGACTCCGGTTTTGAGTGGGTTGGAGGCGCAGGGATTAGTTTCGCCAGTTTTACAGCATTTATTTCTCTTCAATGGTGGAGCTTTAGGCGTAGTGATGGAGGAGGTGAGTTTGTTCAGCGTCTACTTGCAACTAGTGATGAGAGTCAGGCCAGCTTGGCAGGGTGGGTTTTTCTTGTAGTTAATTATCTTTTACGAAGTTGGTTATGGATTCTTGTTGCTCTTTCTGCCGTTGTGCTGCTCCCAGGTCAACAGGACTGGGAGCTTAGCTATCCGATACTCGCAATTACTTATTTGCCTCCGCTAGTGCTCGGTTTGGTAGTGGTTTCACTTGTTGCTGCCTTTATGAGCACAGTTAGTACAGCAGTGAATTGGGGGGCTGGTTATTTGACTCATGACTTATATCAAAGGTTTCTTCGGCCTAAGGCTGGTCAGCGTGAATTGCTTTTTATGGGCCAACTTTTAAGTATTATTCTTTTACTATTAGGGATATTTACGGCATTAATCAGTGAAAGTGTTGGTGAGGTTTTTAGATTAGCTATAGCAATTGGTACTGGCCCGGGAGTTGTTTTAGTTTTGCGTTGGTTTTGGTGGCGTATAAATGCAGCTGCCGAATTGGCAGCAATGGTTTGTGGCTTCGTTGTCGGGCTGGCTACAACATTCGCCCCTGTTTTTCGTATAGATGATTATGGACTGAAGTTGATTTTGACGACTTTGTTAACTTCGGCTGTTTGGTTAATAGTGTTGATGCGCACTCCCCCTGAGTCAGAGACTGTTTTAAAAAAGTTTGTTTATAAGGTCCGTCCTCCTGGTCCAGGGTGGCAATTCTTGCGCGAAAAATACCATGTCTCAGAAGTCGAATCTTTGAGTAGTTTGATTTGTCGTTTTTTCCTTAGCACAGGACTTTTATTTGGTGGTTTGCTTGGGACAGGTGCTTTTATCTTGCACCAGGAAAAAGGGGGATGGATAGGGCTTTCATTAGCTGTAATTTGCTTGTTTTCCCTAAATAGAAAATGGTTACGCAATTTTGTTTTAACTTGATTATCCTGCAGATTTGATGGAAACAATCAGAATGATTCAAAATAAATTTGAATTTTGGGTTTCTTTCGAACTACTCTTCTCCCACTTCTGATAGTTGCACTTTTTGGGGTTGCTCTTTTTGCAGTAAGTGCTCGTATTTGGCTACCTGGGGACATGATTGCCCCAGCCTCAATGAATTGATGCCCTTTTGATTACTTGCGCTCTTTGTCATGAAGGATGTATCAGGATCTGAAAAAAGAGAGGGTCTTGCTGAGCTCGCAATTGACCCAGATGTCCTTTCCAGGGAATTGGCTGCTGAGCTCTTAGGGGATCCTTTAGATGAAATTGATCTTGATGAATTTGATTCGGATTCAGCCAATGTTGCTAGTGAATGTGATGCTGGGCTCCAATGGCTCAAGCAAGGGCATGAGGAACGGTTGCAAGGATTAAGAGTTTTTTGTGAACATAGAGATCCAAGGGCTTTGCCTTTGCTTATTCCTTTGCTTCAAGAACCATGCCCAGTAGAAAGGATGAGTGCTGTATATGCTTTAGGGAGGAATCCTTGTCCTCGCGCAGTAAATATCCTCCTAAAGATCTTAGAAAGTGATTCCAATGCATATGTGAGGAAAGCCACAGCATGGAGCTTGGGCAACTATGAAGATAGTGCTGTATTGAAACCTCTTATTAATTCTCTCCAGACTGATGTTGCTGCGGTTCGTTTATGGGCCTCAGGGTCACTAGCAGAAGCAGGATCAATTTCTCTTGAAAATGCTGAAATGGCAGCAGAACAGCTTTTAATTAGCTTAAAGGTTGATTCTGAGCCTGTTGTTAGAAGCAACTGCATATGGTCTTTAGGTCGTCTTTATGAAAAATTGAATCCATCAAGGAAATCAGATCTTCTTGATTCGTTTGTGACAATTTTGTTGAATGATGAAGAACCTTCAGTTCGTTATGAAGCGAGAATTGCACTTGAGCAAATTGGCTGTAATCAAGTCCAGCAGAGGCTTCAAGGCTTAATCGATGACGGCCTTTTGGTTTGATAGGAGCTCTTTTTGACACAACCTTGTAACAACTGTCGCGAATCTCTTGTCGAATTTTCTATAACATCATGTACCTCCTTTTTTTCGTATGCCGCAACGTACTATTCGTTTTCGCATTCGACAGGACGGATTGGTAGAAGAATCCGTTGAGGGGGTTAGTGGGGAATCATGCCATGAACTGACCAAAAACCTAGAAGAGGCTTTGGGTTCAGTTCAGAAAAGTGATTCAACTGCTGAGGCTTATAAAAGACCTCAAAATCAATCCCAGCGTATTCCTGCGGAACTTATCTGATGTCACACTTCAGTACTGTCAAAACAAAGCTCCATAAGCGTGAACCGCTTCTGCAGGCTTTAAATGATCTTGGTTACATACCTCAAGAAGGAGAAAATTTGGTGAGAGGCTATAGAGGTCAGACTGTTAAAGCTGAAATGACCATATCTATGCCTAAGGGGGGTGATCTTGGTTTCCGCTGGAATCCACAAACCAACGCATATGAATTAGTTACGGATTTAGATCTTTGGAGTCACCCTATTCCTGTGGAGCGTTTTTTAGATCAAGTAACTCAGCGTTATGCCCTGAATACAGTTATTTCTGCTACAGCAAAAGAAGGGTTCGAAGTATCTACACAGACAAAAAACGTTGATGGTTCAATTGAGCTTGTAGTTACACGTTGGGATTCTTAATTGAGGCCTTTGGGCATTGATTGACCCTTCTATTGCTTTTAATTCAAAGGCTTATCAAGAGAGTCTGCCAAATGGCAAGGAACCTTGTCTTGGTGGTCAATTAAGAGAGAAAGCAGTATGGGTCGATGAGTCGACTTGCATAGGGTGTAGGTATTGTGCTCATGTGGCTTCTAATAGCTTCGTAATTGAGCCTCGCTTGGGTAGATCTAGAGTTGTTAGACAAGATGGAGATACCACTGAACTCATTCAAGAAGCCATAGAAACATGTCCAGTTGACTGTATTCATTGGGTTGATTTTGAGGATTTAGAGAAGTTGAGGGTTGAGTTGGAACAGATGGATCTTCAGCCACTTGGAATGCTTCCTAAGACGCCTAGAAGAATTCGACGCACTTAGTTGATACAGAATCAATGCGTCAAGTCCTAATCCCAACACGTCGATTTGGTCGTACAGGAATTCAAATCCCTGTCTTGTCTCTAGGAGGAATGAGGTTTCAGCAGAGTTGGAAGGATATTGACTCTTCAGAAATAACGTTTGAGAGTCAGCAAAATTTAGATATTCTTTCTGATCAGGCATTTGTTAGTGGGTGCACTCATTTCGAAACAGCCAGGCATTATGGAAGTTCAGAGAGGCAATTGGGTTGGACATTGAAGAATATGGATTTATCATCATTGATTCTTCAAACCAAGGTCCCACCTCTAGAATGCTCTTATGCATTTGAGGCTGAACTGGAAACTAGTTTTGAAAGACTTGGGTGTAAAAGATTAGATTTACTTGCTATTCACGGAATTAACCTTCCTGAACATTTACATCACACTCTTCGTCCAGGTGGATGCATGGATGTTGTTCGACGATGGCAAAGTAATGGACGAATTGGTCATGTTGGATTCTCAACGCATGCCCCAACAGATTTGATTGTAAAAGCCATTGCTAGTAATCAATTTGATTATGTAAATCTTCATTGGTATTTCATTAATCAAGACAATGAACCAGCTTTAGATGCAGCTCAAAAGTATGACTTAGGGGTATTTATTATTAGTCCTACGGATAAAGGTGGGCATTTACATACTCCTTCAAAGCAACTTGTTGAACTTTGCAAACCTCTTCATCCGATAGTGTTTAATGATTTATTTTGTTTAAATGATTCTAGAGTTCATACTATTAGTGTTGGAGCTTCTTGTAAAGAAGATTTAGGGTTGCATTTAGATGCAATAAATTGCATTGAAATGGCAGATGACTTTTTGTTTGATATTAAAGAAAGGCTTAATAAGGAGGCTATCTCTTTGCTTGGTGAGTCTTGGTGGAAGACTTGGAAAAATGGTTTGCCAAGCTGGAAGGAGACGCCAGGAGGAATTAATGTTCCTGTGTTGCTATGGCTTTATAACCTTTTGGAAGCATGGGGCATGGAGGGTTATGCAAAAGCTCGTTATGGATTGTTAGGTAAAGCTAGTCATTGGTTCCCAGGCTCTAATGCAGATTCATTAGATGATGATGTAAGTGAACTTGAGCTAAAAGAGGCTCTTGTCTCAAGTCCTTGGGCAGATGAAATACCTTCTCGATTACGTTGTTTAAAAGAACGGATAGGAGGCCAAATTAATGAAAGGATGAGTAGTGTTTAACACCCCAGAGGCTTTTTTTTAGGTAGACCTACTGCTCTTGGGTAGTCTTTAGGACAGGGAGCTGTTGTAGCGACCCTAATAACATGTCTAATTCCTCTATCCTTTGGTAGTTGTTTGCTTGATATTGTTTGAATTTTTGCTTTTAAGGGTTTAATTGCTTTTTTAAGTTTTTGTTGGTCTGAGTCATTCCACTTACCTCGATAAATCAAAGCTTCTCCTTCTTTATTCAATAAGGGAACTAAGTATTCAGCCACTACTGGAGCCTCGGCCACCGCACGCGCTACAGCGATATCAAACTTACCTCTGAATGAGACGTCGTTGCCAACAACTTCTGCTCTTTCAGTTTGAACGCAAACCCTTTTAGATAGACCAATCTCACTTGCAATCTCCTTAAGGGCATTAGTTTTTCTTTTTATGGCATCCACAAGAATGATGCTGGAACCTGGTAAGGCTATAGCTATTGCCAAGCCTGGGAACCCACAACCAGTTCCAATATCAATGCAACTTCGGCATTTGGCTGGACTTTTTAATTCATTTTTTAAAGGCCAAAGACTGTCAAAAACTTGGCCTATCCAAAAATCATTGCCCTGAAGAAGACGAGTTAAGTTGATGTTCCTATTTAATTTAATCAGGGTTTCTTGAAGAGTTATTAGTTGTTCAATCTGTTCTCTTGATGGTTGCCAGCCTAACTCTTCCCATAGAGATGATGTTTGGATTTGGACGTTGTTTTTGATTGGGAGTTCCATAACTTGAAAATTATTTAGGATGGTTCCCATCAGAGGAATTTAGTCATTATCTTTTTGTTCATAGTTAGCTTTTATTCATTTGGATGATCCGAGAAGCCATTACGAACAGTTAGGAGTGCCTAGAACGGTTGATCAGGTTGGTTTGAGAAAATCTTTTCGTGCATTGAGCAAGGCCTTGCATCCTGATACAACATTATTGCCTGCTGATGAGGCTGCTCTTCGCTTCCATCAAATTCGTGAGGCTTATGAGTGCTTAGTAGATCCTGAAAGACGAAAAGCATATGACGAATGCTTGGCTTTAGAGGAATTAGGAAAAACTTCGAAAGGTGCTTCTGTAGGGACTAAGGATTTCAATGCAAAAAAATTAACCTTAATAGAAGATGTACGAAGACCTCTTTCCGGAGGTGAATTGTTCTCTTTGTTCCTTTTAGGACTTGCTCTTTTGTTTTGCTTGGGTCTCGGAGTAGGATTTGCCTGGATTCGAGGGATAGACCTTCAGGTGAATCCGAGTTGGCTTCAAGTTGAAAAACCTAATGCAAATGCAGTTGCAGATGTCTCTGTTGCCATCAGATAATACTCCTCTAAATCGACATTCACTAGTTGCTTTGGAGACTTGGCTTGGTCATTTAGGGGCCAAAAAAAGTAGTTCTAATCCCTGCTTATGGATTTGGTCTTTACCTGATTGGAAAGTGGAAATTCAGATGGAGCAGGATGAATTAAGAGTGACATGGGAGAAAAATGGTGAACGTAATCAACGTTGTTTTTCGTATGGACTTTCAAGATTAGATGTTGAGGCTGCTATTAACGAAGGGCCTTGAATTCGACTACTTACTCTTAACAAGCTTCCTCATTTAGTTCATCTAAGCCTTTTTTGATAGCCAAATAACATTTTTTCAGCTGAGAATCACTTATGCATAATGGTGGAAGAAGGTAGACAATATTGCCTAAAGGCCTAATGAATACACCTTGCTCATAGCATGAAGCTTTAAGCTTTTTCCCGGCTGTATTGAGATAGCCTTGCTTACCTTCAGTCTTGATTTCAAAAGCTGAGATTGTTCCAGTAACCCTTGGTTTTAGGACTTTTGGGTGATTGGCTAAATCTTTTAAAAGAGGGATATGGCGAGATTCAAAGTTTTCATAGGCTTTTGGATTTGACTCAAGCAAGTCGAGACTGGCATTAGCAGCCGCACAGCCTAAGGGATTTGCTGTAAAGCTATGCCCATGCCAGAAAGTAACCTTAGGGTTATCACCGATGAATTGTTCAAAAACTTCTTCTTTTGCCATGGTTACTCCCATAGGAAGAAACCCACCTGTTAATCCTTTGGAGAGGGAAATTAGGTCTGGCTTTATAGAAGCGCGGGCATATGCAAATAGAGATCCACATCTGCCAAATCCAGTTAAAACTTCATCTGCGATAAGTAAAGTACCTGCTTCCCGAATTCTTACTTCCACTTCTTGTAGGAATTCAGGCCTAACCATAGACATTCCTCCTGCACCTTGAACAAGAGGTTCAAGAATTACAGCTGCGGTTTTCGTTTGGAGAAGCTTTTCTAAAGTATTTATTGCAATTCTTTCACGCACTTCTATATCATTAGCTCCCCACCATGTAGAAGGCCAAGGGACTCTCTTTACAGGGAAAAGCATATTTTCAAAAGGTGCATTGAACAGATTCCGTTCGCCTAATGCCATAGCTCCAAATGTGTCGCCGTGGTATGCGCCGTCAAAAGCAATTATCTGATGTCTGGATTCGTTTCGATTTTGCCAATATTGGTAGGCAATTTTTAATCCAACTTCAACAGCAGTCGAGCCATTATCTGAGAAGAATAGACGTTCTAGCCCTGACTTTTTACTTAGCCGTTCAGCAAGCCTTTCTGCTTGAGGGTGCGTGAAATCTGCAAAGATTACTTGTTCGAGTTCTTGTGCTTGAGAAGCAATTGCTTCCGCTATCTTCTGATTAGAGTGTCCATGTAGTGTTACCCACCAACTACTAATTGCATCAATAAGCGACTCTCCATTCTCTAGCTTTAACAAAGCACCTTCCCCACTCAGAACACGTTTAGGTGGGTAATCTTTTAGTATTTGAGTGAATGGAGGCCAGAGATTTGGATGCCATCTGGCCGAGCTGTTTGATGTGGTTAACATATACAATTTTTGTGGAAGGTTGATTTCGTTGAACTTAATTAGAAGCTATTATGTTGAATTGCGGTTGTGTTTCGACTTGACTGCAACGAAGATTCCAGGGATGGATTTTTGCTTCATAAAATTAAAAGTTAGTAGTCGATTCTTTCAGCAGTAGTTCGAATTTAGCCCTTAAGTTTTGTTGACGCCATTGTTCTGATAGAGCTTTTGCAGTTATTTCTCGCAATGGAGGTAAGTGACCAATTACTGGGATACCACTTATTTGTTCTATTGTCTTTGGATTGTCTGAGTGATTAGGCCCATTCAGAAAAATTCCAAGCACTGGTATTTTCCTGTTTGCTAGTGCCTCTAGGCTTAGAAGTGTATGGTTTATAGTTCCTAGACCAGAGCGAGCAACAAGAACTACTGGTAGTTGCCATGTGACTAATTGCTCAATTTGAAGTAGACGTCTGGTTAAGGGAACCATTAGCCCACCTGCAGTTTCAATGACAAGTGATTGATTGAGAGAGGGTAATGCAAGTCTCTTTGGGTTGACAATTTCTCCCTCTTGTTCTGCTGCCCAATGAGGAGAAACGGCTGCTTTGAATTTATAAGCTTCGCAGATCCAGCGACTTTTGGGCAGGTTAAGAATTTCGCAAACTCGGCCTGTATCACCATTGTTTTCTAATCCACTTTGTACAGGTTTCCAATAAATAGCATTAAGTCCTTGTACGATTAAGGCACTCACTATGGTTTTTCCGACATCTGTATCGGTTCCACAGATTACAATTTTAGGCTTTTGATTGCTCATCGTCTGACTATCAGTAGTTGTATTAGCCAGGTTAGTTGGACCTTCCCTAATCTTGTCTGGCTTGACCAGGCTTTCTCAAGTCGTCGCCACTCTCCATATGAAAGATTCGACTTAGGAGTTGCATGAGCCCCTGCTTGAATCATAGGTTTAAGTAATGAAAAAGGGCTTGCTCCATGTTGAGTAAATTGATGCAGCTTTGCATACCTTATCTCTAAGTTGTCTACTGCCTTAATTAGAGATTTTTGTGTTGGTAAAGGCATAGCAGTGCATGCCACATTCACTTTGGTTGCCGCCAATCGCCATTCACAAAAACTTTCTTTGACTGGCACTGCCAATGCGAGCCATCCTCCTGGAGCTAAAGCATTGCACCATTCTTTGATGCGTTGTTCTGGGTCTTTTAGCCAATGAATAGCAAAGCTCGATGCAATCAATTTGGGACGATTTTCCCAGCGAGGTAGTCCGATATTTAAATCCCAAGTTTGCCAAGAATGAGTTGACTTTTGGGAAGAGAGCATTTTTGAACTCGCATCAATTCTGTGTACCGATTGCTTAGGGATGCATGTTTCTAGAGCATCTGCTAGGAGCCCTGTCCCTGAACCTAGGTCCACCCAAAAACCATTAGGGATATTTTGTTTTGAGCATTGCTTAGCAAGTCTCCACGCAACAGCACGTTGCAATTGAGCGACTTCGTTATACCTACCTGCAGCTGCTTCAAAGTTTGGCAGGACATCCTTCTGCCAAGGTTTGATCATTTTCAACCCTCTAGCCAATTTTCAATCCGCTTAATAAGTGTGCGGTGATTAGGCGCATGCCCGACACCATTTAGCACGATATGTGTGGGGTTGTTTGTCAAATGTTTTTTTAGTTCAGTTATTAATTCAAGTCTGGCATTTGGAATTACGATTGAATCTTCCTCCCCTTCAACAACTAATACCTTTGCGGTTGAAGGTAGGCCAGCAGGGAGACCATTGGTCTGGCTAAGTAGATTTAAGTCTGACAGAAGTCTTTTGCGACCTTGAGGTGTAATGCTCTTAGAGACTGCTTCTGGCATTAACCCATCATTTCCATTGTTTTGGTTGGCTTGTTGAAGGAAATTGCAAAGCATTGCTTCTTCCTGGCTAGTTCCCAAATCCATTCTCATGCGTCTGAGCCCTGCTCGTAAAGACTTTTGTTTTACTTCCTTTGGGATAAACCTCCCAAAGCTACAAATAAATATTAAGTCAGTAGCGCCCGATAAAATTTCGGGAGGTGTGATATGAGGACCTAGCGAATGTCCTATGAATACTCGACGATGACTTTTCTTTACTTGATAAGGCTCTAACCAGTTTGGTTGATGTGGAGCCAGGTCGCCATATCCCCTCTCTCCACTTTGCCAAATCCAACCCTTTGATTCAAAGTATTCTAGCCAAGCCTCCCAAATAGTGCCGTCACAGCACCATCCATGCATCGCAATAATTTGTTTCATCTCTTATCTAATACCTCTAGCAGTTTCCACAAAGTTTCTTTAGGTAAATCTTTTCGAAGAACTACCCTCAAACGAGCTGTTTTCTCAGGAACTGTTGGGGGCCTAATGGCAATACACAAAAGCCCTGCTTTTTCGAGGCGTTTTTGTTGATCTAGAGCATCTTGGTCTGCTCCAATCACTAGAGACAATATTGGACCATGACCTTGAGGACGCTCCCACCCTCGTAAAGACAATTCCGAACGCCATAGTTGTGAAGATAGTTGTAGCTTCTCACCCCAATCTGGATTTGATTTAATCAAATTAAGTGCAGTTAATGCAGCTGCAGCAAGTGGAGGAGCCAAGGCAGTTGTATAACGGAAGGCGCCACTGGTTTGGAGAAGATGGTTCCCAAAAACTTTGTTTGTGGCAAGGAATGCTCCGCCACCGCCAAAAGCTTTGCCAAAGGTACCGCTTATCATCGCTATCGCTTCTTTAGGTAGTCCATGGCAAAGGCCTTTCCCGCTTGGACCAAGTACCCCTAAAGCGTGTGCTTCATCTATGAAAAGATTAGCGCCATGCTTTGCACAGATCTTTGCCATTTCTTTGATTTGAGGACTAGTACCTTCCATGCTGAAAAGGCTTTCTGAAATAACTAGGGGTGTTTCTTTGGGTGTTTGATTGCGATTTCTTTCTAAGATTCTGTTTAAGTCATGCAGATTATTGTGTGCAAAACGTTGCATTTTAGCCCCACTAGCCTTTATCCCTACCAATAAAGAATGATGAATGAGCCTATCTGCTATTACTGGTGTATGCCTATTCGCCAATGCAGTAACTCCTGCAATATTAGCTTGGAATCCACTGGGGAATAGAAAGACTTGGTCTCGGCCTAGCCAGGTGCCAATCTCTGCTTCAAGTTTTTGATGTATTGGCCTAGTCCCTGTAATGAATCTTGAGCTTCCAGAGCCAAGTCCATATTCGTTCATAGCAGAATATGCGGCTTCTATTAATTTGGGGTGCCGACTTAGGCCTAGATAGTCATTACTAGCAAGATCAATCAGAGTCATTTGCTCGTGATGAGTTGCTTTGGTTATGAGTTCAGCCTTACCTTTGCCAAGATCCATAGTTCTTAGCTTGCGGATTCTTGAGCAAGGAATTTTGTTCATTTCTTCATTCTGGTTGTTTTGGGTTTTTACACTTCTTGAATCGCTCAATTTGTCTTTCCTTAGGGGTTCTTGTTTGCCTGCAGACATTTTCTGGGGAAAAAGGAATACCTCTCTAGGATTCATTTCATGAGTTCAGAGATGAACGTTCCTACTTCTGCAAGTGATGTCAAGAATATTCTTGACCCCTCACAAATTTTCCCTTTCAAGTTGGATGACTTTCAGCTTGAAGCAATTGATGCGTTAAACCAAGGCTATTCGGTCGTTGTTAGTGCTCCAACTGGCTCAGGGAAAACTCTGGTTGGTGAATATTCAATTTATCGTGCAATTGCTCATGGCCAAAAGGTTTTTTATACAACTCCGTTAAAAGCTCTTTCTAATCAAAAGTTGAGAGACTTTAGAGGGCAATTTGGTTTCGAGAATGTTGGTTTAATGACTGGTGATTTAAGTGTTAATAGAGATGCTTCGATAGTAGTAATGACTACGGAGATATTTAGAAATATGCTTTACGCGGAGTTTGATGATCGAGAGGATCCACTTGAGGGGGTTGAAACAGTTGTTCTTGATGAGTGTCACTATATGAATGATTCTCAGAGGGGGACTGTTTGGGAAGAATCAATTATCCATTGCCCTCCATCAGTTCAGTTAGTGGCACTTTCTGCAACAGTGGCAAATGCTGGGCAGTTAACTGATTGGATACAGCGTGTTCATGGACAAACGCAATTAGTTGTAAGTAATTTCCGGCCAGTACCTCTTCACTTTAGTTTTTGTAGTGCAAAGGGATTGCACCCTTTACTTAACTCAGAAGGAACTGGCTTGCATGCGAATTGCAAGGTCTGGAGAGCTCCAAAAAGTCATAAACGTAAGGGGAAATTGTCAAAACCACCCCAACCAGAGCCTCCACAAATCAGCTTTGTTGCTGCGCAAATGGCTAGTAGGAACATGTTGCCAGCTATTTATTTTATTTTTAGTCGACGTGGTTGTGACAAGGCTGTTAGGGATCTAGGCGTTCTCTGTTTAGTAACTTCTGAAGAGAAAGCTTTTATTAAGAAGCGCTTTCACTCGTTTAAAGAGTTAAATCCAGATGCAGTGCGCGATGGTATTCATGCAGATGCATTACTAAGAGGGATTGCTTCTCATCATGCGGGAGTTTTACCCGCCTGGAAGGAATTGATTGAGGAGTTGTTTCAACAGGGATTAGTAAAGATAGTTTTTGCGACTGAAACATTGGCAGCCGGTATAAATATGCCGGCAAGAAGCACAGTGATTTCGTCATTGTCGAAACGAACAGACCGAGGTCACAGACTATTAATGGGGAGTGAATTCCTTCAGATGGCTGGAAGGGCTGGTAGACGAGGTTTGGATTTAGAAGGCTTTGTCGTGACTGTTCAAAGTAGGTTTGAAGGAGTTCGTGAAGCTGGTCAATTAGCTATTAGTCCATCCGATCCACTAGTCAGTCAATTCACACCTAGTTATGGGATGGTGTTGAATCTTTTGCAGAGATACGATCTTGAGAAGGCGAGAGAACTTGTAGAGCGTAGCTTTGGTAGGTATTTAGCCAGTCTTGATCTCGTTGAGGAGGAGGATTTAATTGAGCAATTAAGATTGCAATTAGAGCGATTGCAGGGTGTTGCTGGGGATGTTCCTTGGTCTGATTTTGAGGCATATGAGAAGCTGCGAAGTCGCCTAAGAGAAGAAAGGCGACTCTTGCGCATTTTGCAGCAACAGGCTGCTGAGACACTTGCTAATGAGCTCACCATGGCTTTGAAGTTTGCAAGCATTGGGACCTTAGTAAGTCTTAAGGCGCCCCAACTTAGAGGTCGTATTAGCCCTGCAGTGCTTGTTCAGAAACTTGATGGTCCTGGACAATTCCCACTTTTATTGTGCTTGACAGATCAGAACATATGGGTCTTACTCCCTTGTCAGGCAGTTGTAAGTCTGCATGCTGAGTTGACTTGCTTAGAAATAAATGTTCAGAGGAAGCCTGACCTTAAAAGACCTGGTGAACTGCGACATGGGGATCAACAAAGTCATGAATTGGCTTTAGCTGTTGCAACTATTTCGAGTAAACATGATATGACTACTCCCCAATATGATCTTGCTGGAGAGGTGCTTGCCCAGGCAGAGTTGGTGAAAGGTTTAGAGGAAGAATTGACTCTTCAACCGGCACATTTATGGGGAGATCGCAAAAAATTAAAAAAACATCGTCGTCGGATGGAGGAATTGGAATTAGAAATCAAGGAGCGTCAGCAGTTGCTTCATAATCGTGCGAATCGTCATTGGGAAACATTTTTAGCTTTATTAGAGATATTGCAACATTTTGGTTGTCTTCAAGATCTTGAGCCCACTGAAATTGGTAGAACAGTTGCTTCCTTAAGGGGAGATAATGAGTTATGGCTAGGTCTTGCATTGATGAGTGGCCATTTGGATGAATTGCATCCTTCCGATCTGGCAGCAGTTTTTGAGGCTATTAGTACTGAAGTTAAGCGCCCTGATCTCTGGTGCGGGTATCCCATGCCTTCAAAGGCTGAGGAGGCTTTACATGACCTTTTAGGCATTCGGCGTGAGTTATTAAGAGCCCAGGAGCAACTACGGGTAGTCGTGCCCGCTTGGTGGGAGCCAGAACTAATGGGTTTAGTTAAGGCTTGGGCTTGTGGGAACCCTTGGAGTGATTTAATAGCAAATACATCATTGGATGAAGGTGATGTAGTACGCGTAATGCGCAGAACAATCGATTTGCTATCTCAAGTGCCTTATTGTGAGGCTGTTTCTGAGCAATTGAGAAGTCATGCTCGAATTGCTTTAAAAGCAATTAACCGATTTCCAGTATGTGAATCAGAGGACTTGTTCAAGGCTTTTGAACATGAGCAGAATGAATTGAACCCTGCTACTGAGAGGGCTAATTAACCTTTGAGGTGTCTGTTTAAACCATTTTTTCTGGTCGAATAAGTTTATTGAATTCGTGCTCACTTAAGTAATTAAGTTTGTTGGCGGCTTCCTTTAGACTAATTCCTTCTTTATGAGCCAACTTGGCAATTTCACTTGCTTTTTCATATCCGATTTTAGGAGTTAACGCTGTTGCCAACATTAATGATTGATTAAGGTCGGTTTTAATCTTTTCTCTATTAGGTTCAATCCCGTCAACCATGGCTATTCGGCAACTTCTGCATGCATCATGTAGCAATTCAAGAGAGTGAATAACATTGAATCCAATTAGTGGTTTGTAGGCATTCATTTGGAGGTGCCCTCCACTGCCCGCTAATCCAACAGCAACGTCTAGTCCTATAACTTGTGAACAAACCATTGCCATTGCTTCACATTGAGTTGGATTGACTTTCCCAGGCATGATTGAACTTCCTGGTTCATTCGCTGGAAGTATTAGTTCGGCCAAGCCAGCTCTTGGCCCACATGATAAGAGACGTATATCATTAACAATTTTCAAAAGAGTTATGGCTAATAGCCTCAACTGAGACATTACATTGACTAGGCCATCGTGGCTGGCCATAATGGCGAACTTGTTCGGTGCTGACCTGAACGGCATATTTGTTAGACGAGCTAGTTCGTCTGCAGTCTGTTCACCAAAACCAGATGGAGCGTTGATCCCTGTGCCTACAGCTGTGCCTCCAAGTGGGAGTTGGTATAACTCAGCAAGGGATATCTCTAGTCGTGTATATGCTGATTTAAGTTGATCTCTCCAAGCAGAGACTTCTTGCCCAAGTGTTAGAGGTACTGCATCTTGAAGATGTGTCCGACCTATTTTGATAATTTGATTCCAGTTATTACTTTTCTTGTCAAATGCTTTGATAAGCCTTCCTACTTCTGGAAGAAGCCTTTTCGTAATGCCTTCAGCGACTGCAATTTGAATAGCGCTAGGAAAGGTGTCATTAGTAGATTGGGATCTGTTGACATGATCATTTGGGTGTAAAGGCTGATAACTCCCTAATGGTTGATTGGTTGCTTCTGACGCAAGATTGCTTATTACTTCATTCAGATTCATATTGGTTTGGGTGCCACTACCGGTTTGCCAGACTTTTAATGGGAATTGATTGTCATGCTTCCCTTCGACAATTTCAGAAACAGCATTGATAATCAAATCTCGCTGCTGGTCATTAATGATTTTTTGTCTTGCATTTACTATTGCAGCAACTTGTTTGATCTTGGCTAGTGCGTAAATTAGGTCAAGAGGCATGCGATCTTGACTAATAGAGAAGTTTTTAATTGACCGTTGAGTTTGTGCTCCCCACAATGCCTTCGCAGGCACTTCGATTTCGCCAATGGTGTCTTTTTCTATGCGTATCTGCTCAGACATTTATTTGCTTGCAAGGTTTAGATGGGTCATTGGTATTAAAGATATAGTAAAAATTAGAAGGGTTGAGAATTACTTATATAAAAGCGCATCGATAAATGCTTCATATTAATGAAAATTGATTTATTGCACACCCTGAGCACATTGATCTTAGAGATCCAGACGTTGCCAAATTACATTTAAATTTGATTGATGTATCTCTGTAGTAAAGCAACTCTCGAGTTGCTCTTCAGTTAAATGATCTAGTACCTCTGAGTCTGAAAGAAGGTTCCTTCGAAAGTTTCCACCTTCTTCGTTCCAAGCAGCATGAGCATTCTTTTGCACAATTTTGTAGGCGTTCTCTCTGAGCATTCCATTTTTGACGAGAGCAAGTAAGACTCGTTGGCTAAAGACAACTCCTCCATAAAGGTTCATATTGCGAATCATATTTTTGGGATATATGCCAAGCCCATTAATTACTTCTGTCATCTCTCTAAGCATGAAGTGAAGTGTGATAGAAACATCAGGCAACATCATTCGCTCATTTGAGCTATGACTAATGTCTCTTTCATGCCATAAAGAAACATTTTCTAGAGCGGCTATTACATAGCTTCGCAAAACTCTCGCTAACCCACTGATCCTTTCACTTCTGATTGGGTTTCGCTTATGGGGCATTGCAGAACTACCTTTTTGACCTTTGGCAAAACTTTCTTCGACCTCTAATACATCTGTCCGTTGCAGGTTCCTTATTTCTGTAGCGAATCTATCTAGCGAAGCTCCAATGAGAGCAAGGGTTTGAACGTAATCAGCATGCCTGTCCCTAGAGATGACCTGAGTACTTGCAGTATCCGGTATTAGGCCTAATTCCTTACATGCAAGTGCTTCGACTTCTGGATCTGTATTTGCATAGGTCCCCATTGCCCCACTGATTTGGCCTATGGATATATCTTTTTCAAGACGTTCAAGTCGCTGGCTATTTCTAATTATTTCAGCTAACCAGCCTGCTAATTTGAAGCCAAAAGTTATTGGTTCTCCATGGATTGCATGAGAGCGTCCAATCATGACAGTATTTTTATGTATTTTTGCGAGTGAGCGGATGGACTTTTCTAATAGCTTGATTTCTTTAAGGAGAAGGCCGGTCGAGGCTTTTAACTGAAGAGCTAAGCCAGTATCTAAAACATCACTACTCGTCATGCCCACATGAATGAAACGGCCGGAATCTCCTACGTACTCATTCACATTTGTAAGGAATGCGATAACGTCATGTCGAACTTCTGCTTCTATTTGGAGGATTCGTTCTGAATCAAAAGCTGCTTTTTGACGAATCTCTTGCATTGCCTCTTTAGGGATTCGTCCTAGCTTGTAATTTGCTTCACAGGCGGCAACTTCGACATCTAACCAGCTTTGATATTTAGCTTGGTCGGTCCAGATTTTGCCCATTTCAGGCAGGGTGTAGCGTTTAATCAAAGGGTTCTTGTTTGGTTCATAACAACATAGAACTTAGTTCCTTATGTTCATGCTGAATGCAGACGTTTGTGCTCAACCTCCCAGTGCACATGTTTCCCCCAAGCTTGTTGGCGTACCCAACAGCGTCCTCCTTTGCAATTAATAACCTGAAATGGAGGCAAGTCATTGGGCTGATTCTCTAGTTTGGCAAAGCTGCCAGGTGGGAGTAAAGCAAGTACATTGCCTTGCTCAATTATTGGCACCAAGTGAAGGTGCCTTTCTCTGACTTGACCCATTGGGCTGGTTGGGTTTGATTGTTTCTTAGACACTTCCTTTTGGCCTAATTGTCTTGATCTTCTCGGGAGATTTGGCTGAATGGGCAAGTTCAGTGGTTTTTGTTCCGTTTCTTACGTGTTTTTATGACGAAATGTCCCAAAAAATAAGACTTGATCTGCACTTGCTGACTCAAGGATTGGTTTCGTCACGAGAGCAAGCTCAGCGTTTAATCAGGGCTGGCAAGGTTAGAGACATTCATGGGCAAGTGCTAGATAAGCCTGGAGAGTTAGTACCTAATGAATTGGCACTTAATATCAAGGAGCGACCTAGGTTTGTTTCTAGAGGTGGTGAGAAGCTTTTAGGGGCATTAAATGAATTTCCAGTGAAGCTGGATTCGAGAGTTTGTCTTGATGGAGGAATTTCGACTGGGGGATTTACAGATTGCCTTCTTCAGCATGGGGCATCGCGCGTTTATGGAATCGATGTTGGGTATGGTCAAACGGCTTGGACAATTAGAAATGATCCACGTGTGGTTTTGAGAGAGCGCACTAATTTAAGAATGCTGAGATATGAAACTTTTTATAAGCCTTCTGATCCAATTCCAACTTTTGCAGTTGCGGATTTGTCCTTCATCTCTTTGAAAGTTGTTTTGCCAGCAATTAAATCATTGATCGAACCTAATTCTGAGTCGATTTTATTAGTCAAACCTCAGTTTGAGGTTGGACGCGAAAGAGTTGGGAAGGGAGGCATTGTTAGGGATCCCAAGGCTCATATTGATGCTATTAGTGGAGTTTTAAAGAGTGCTTATTTACTTGGGTGGCATTTAAATGGAATAATTGCATCACCCATTAAGGGAGTTGGTGGTAATCAAGAATATTTGATTTGGATGACCACAAATGAACCCTTACTTGTTATCGAATTTAAAGATACTGTTTTAAGAGCTTGCTCTTAAAGAGCTGCACCATCTTCCTCTCCAGTACGTATTCTGACAACAGACTCGACTGGATAAACAAAGATTTTTCCATCACCTATTTCACCTGTTTTTGCAGAATCTGCGATTGCTTTTAAAACTGAATCAACATTTTCATCGGCTACTACTACTTCTATTTTGAGTTTTTGAAGAAACTCAACTGTGAATTCAGAGCCTCTGTAACGTTCTACCTGCCCTTTCTGACGACCAAAGCCTCTAACCTCACTAACAGTCATTCCAATGATGCCTGCATTGACTAGAGCAAGCTTGACATCCTCAAGCTTGAATGGGCGAATGATCGCTTCGACTTTTTTCATTGATCTAACTTTTCATAGATTAAGGCTAAATAAATTAAAAAATTTCTGCTTGATTCCTTAATTTGTTGCAATTGAAAGTGCTGGTAAGAAATTTAGAGCTAGACCGGCTGCTTTTGCATCTTCATAGAGAGCATCAGCATCTTGCTTGGGCAGTTTTACTAAATCATCAGCTAAGGCTTCCCATTCTTCATTCTCAAAATGAGTTTGCAGCCAAAGCATGCCATGAATTGATCTTGGGCTTATACCTATGGCTTCATCTGAAGCCATTAGCAAGATGTCCATTGAAGCCATCAAATCTCACCCTATTACGCGGTAAAAAGTGCTGTTTGGTTGTGACTGTTGTTACCAATTTGGTTATTGCCTCAAATCCCGTCATTTTTTTGTAAACGTGGATAAAACGATTCCTTTGGATTAGCTTTTCATTTGTAACTGCTTGATTTTTGGATAGAAGCAAGCCATGACTGAAGTCTCTCTTTATGGAGAAACTGCAATTGAGGAAGCAAAATTGATTTGCTTTGACAATCCCAAGCCTGAGAGGCCTTATGAAATTTCTATTGAGTTGCCTGAATTTACTTGCAGATGTCCGTTCTCTGGATACCCTGACTTTGCAGTTTTGCGTTTGATTTACCAGCCAGATCTAAAAGTTCTAGAATTAAAAGCCTTAAAGCTTTATATAAATGGCTATAGAGATAAAAAGATTTCTCATGAGGCAGTATCAAATAAGATTTTAGACGATTTAATCTCAGCTTCTAAACCTATCTGGATACAATTAGAGTCAGACTTTAATCCTAGGGGTAATATTCATACTGTAATAAGAATCTCATCTGGCAAAAGAAAGGATTGTTAGTCCTAATGAATTATGCACTTTGCATTAGATTGGGCAACTCACTTGAGAAGCCAGATAGGTTCCTATTGCATAGTCCACCATAGTAAATAGCACTTTTATTTTTATCAATAATGGCCCAAATTTGTTTGGTAGATATTATACTTAGCCCACTGCCAATTAAAGTTATAGTAAACGCTGTATATACAATAGGTACCCCAGGATCTTGTTTTATTAACAAACCGCTAGCCGCAAGGACCTCTTTTACAGAAAGGGGAATACCTTTTATTTCTTTTCCTTCACCACCTGGCCTTAGACTTGCAAGGAAAGTTCCTTTCTCGTTGTATATGTTGACAGGACCTTCTTCATTGGAAACTGTTATTAAGACAGATTCTTCTCCATTTAGATCTGTTGGTAAGACTAGTCCCCAGATTTGATCGCCAAGTTGAGGTAGACTGCTTAGTGGTAATTGTAATTTTGGGCTTTTCCCGATCTGTAGCGTTATAGAAGCTAGTTCCCAATCAGCTTGGTAAATAGTTATTCCGTTATACCTTAGAGGGTGATTCACACTTATCTCTTCAATTCTTGAATTGTTAATAGATTTTTCTTGCAATTCAATTTTTGACCGGAATTGTTCTGGTCTTCCTGAAGGGTCTCTCTCGATTTCAAAACTTTTTAAATTAAGCATTAATGTTTCGGTCCCTTTTTGATCATTTAATGACAATGAACTCCCAGGTAATAAGAACCGCTCTACTTTTTGACCTTCAAAGTTACCCCATACAGCACCAACCATTAAAAGTACTAAACCTATATGTATAAGAGGAGGCCCTGTCCTTCCTAAGATACCTTTTCTTGCTGCCAGCCTGTTATTATTGGTTTTAACTTCCCATCCTTTTCTTTCTAAATGAATGGCAAGATTATCTATTTGAAGTTCTCTATTCTTTAAATCTATTTTTTCGGCAATAGATAATTTTCTTAGTTGACTGGGCTCTTTATAATCAATCCAAACTAATGCTGCTTTTAACGAAGGCCATTGTCTTCTCCAGCTACAAATTATTAGTGCTAAGGCTAGCCAAGTTAGTAGAAATAAGAACCAACTACTTTCATAAACATGATCAAATTGAAGAAAGAGTATCCTGCTGCCATTTAAAAGCCCTAACCAAGGTTTTTCATCAAAAAGTTCAAGATACTTTTCTGGAGATTCATTTTGAGGTAGTCCAGTTCCAATTGCGCTTGAAATCGCAATGATGAGAAGCAGAACTATTGCAACTTTTAAACTTGATAGCCAAAGAATTAGGCGTTTAAAAATTGCCATTTTGCTAAGTAATTCTTGATAGAAGGCTTAGTAAGCCAATCGTTAGAAGGATAGAACCACTTAAAGGTGGGATCCATTTGCTGAATTGCCTAAGGCCTAGAAAACTTGGAATTGTTGCAGCAGCAGTTCCAGCAATAAACAAAGGTATGACTTGGCCTAGCCCAAAACATCCTAGAAATAAAATTCCAAGGAAAGGGTTTCCACTTTGAGAAATCCAAGCTAATAGGACAGCTAATACTGGCGTGCTACATGGGGATGCGGCTAATCCAAATGCAAATCCTGCTGTCGTAGGAGCGAGGGGCTCAGGGACTTTGCTGCTCCAAAAATTAGGGTTTGGCCCAGATGGCAATGGGATTTTAAGAAGTCCTATCAGATTAAGTCCCATCAATATTGCAATAATTGCAACTATTGTTGAGACGATCTCTGGTAATTGACCATATATTTTCCCAACCAAACCACTTAAGCTTCCTAGAAAAATAAGTGCGAGAACAATGCCGCTGCAGAAATAAATGCTTCTTTGAAGAGGACTTTGTTGATGTTTGAAACCAGCCAAATATGCAACTGTGACAGGCAGTAGAGATAAAGCACATGGCCCCAAGCTTGTTAGTAATCCAGCAGCAAATATGATCGTTATTGTTAGAGGACCAGGCTGGCTTAGACCTAGGCTGAGCAATCTTTCACTGTTCTGTGCAAGATCAGATATAGCTAGATTGAGGAAAGAAATTTGTTTTGCCGGCTTACCGGAAACGTGCAGTTTTGATAACCATATCTAGTATTTTCTTTTGCGGAGCTCAAGTCCACCTATTAACCCTGTCGATTCTAATGAACAACGAATTAATAATCCTGAAATAAGAAGACTAGCTAGTAGTGAATTTCCACCATAACTTACTAAAGGTAAGGGTAATCCGGTTGTAGGCATTACCCCAGAGGCAACAGCAATATTCATAATTGCCTGCCCAACTAAAATAGTGCTACAACCAATTGCAATTAATTTTGCTTGTTTGCTTTGACAGCGAATAGCTACTCTTAACCCTAGAAATGAGAACAATATGAGAAATAAAAGAAGCATTAGAGATCCCGCAAAACCAAACTCCTCTGCAAAAACAGCATAAATAAAATCTGTGCTTTGAATGGGTAGATATTGAAGTTTTTGAGTTGACAGACCAAATCCTTCCCCTAGCCAACCTCCTGAGCCAATTGCTAGCAAGCTTTGAACTAACTGATAGCCACTCCCTTGTGGGTCATCCCATGGATTCAAAAAGGAAATAACTCTGAGTCTCTGATATTCATTTAAAAGAATACTGGTTGATCCTAAACTTATACCTGCGATTGCTGTGCCTATTAATGATCTATATCTAAGCCCTGCTGCAAGGGCTATTAGCCAAAGGAGAATACCTATTAATGCAGCTGTGCTTAGATTTGGTTGTTTTAAGATTAATAATAGAAGTGATGAAAAAATTATAAGCCAAAAAAACTTTTGATCGTTATTAATTTTTTTCCAGTGGGAAAAAAGATTTGATGCCTGAAGAACAATAAATGGTTTAATCAACTCAGAAGGCTGAATTTGTAATGGACCAATGATTAGCCATCTACTTGCACCATTGAGTGTGCTTCCTGCAATTATAGTGGCCCCAATTAATATACAACCTATAAATACTCCTGCTCCAGCAAACTTTAACCACTTTCTAATATTAGTAGAAATTGCAAGGTATAAGAGACTCCAGCTTGCAAGAAGCCAGATCATTTGTCGCTTGATGTAATAAGCCCCATCTCCCATTTCACGACTAGCTACCCACCAGCTAGATGAGCCAAGTATGAATAAGCCACAAATACTCCAAAAACCTATCAAGGCTAGTAAAAGTCTTGCTTCCGCAGGCCATAGTTCCCAAGGGATTGGTAAGAATTTATGCCAGAAATTCTGATTGTATTGACGCGGCCTTGCGGCAAACTTATTGGCTTGCCCATCCTTTATTCGGCAATCATTAGGCCTTATTAGGCTGGAGCTATCCAAAAGGGTTGTGGTGCCATAAATTTCCTTACCTATTGAGCCGCTTAATTGCCATTTTGCCAACCCCTATTTGCAAGGAGAAGTTTCCGGAAATAGATCATGAAATAAGAGTCTTAATTTTTTGACTACTTCTTAGGCCTTTATTTGAATCATTAAGGGATTCGAGTAAGTGTTTCTATTATCACCATAGAGTTTTTCTTAAAGATTGAACTATTGCTTTGATATGTAAAGAGTTTCCTGCAGTAGTAACTTTAAATCTTCTTTTGCTAAACCTTTAAGTAAGAGTTTGGTTCAGTTAAATTCACTTTTTCTCGTCTTCAAAAGAGCAAAATGATGTCACTAGGGCTGTAGGGGCTTTTTATGATCGCTTCCCTTACCCTGCAGATCCATTGAAAGATCAAGCCCCGGCAGACTTTGACTGGAGATGGTCATATGAACATGCTTATGCATTTTGTCACGGTGGTTACATTTCAGGCCCTGATAGGAATAGGCCTTTGAAGATTCTTGATGCAGGTTGTGGTACTGGTGTTAGTACAAATTATTTGGCCCATCAGAACTTGGGTTCTGAAATTATTGCCGTAGATATTTCTAGTCAGGCTATTCAGATAGCCAAAGAAAGGATCGCTAGGTCTGGAGCAGGGAAAAAAGCTCAAATCAAGCTAATGAAAAGTAGCTTTTTTGATTTAAGAAATTATGGTCAATTCGACTTCATTAATTCTTTTGGAGTTCTCCACCACCTTCAAAGCCCTGAAAATGGTTTGCAAGCCCTTGAGTTGCTTCTAAGGCCCGGTGGAATTTTACATTTGTTTCTTTATTCAGAAGGTGGCCGCTGGGAGATCAGAAGATTCCATAAAGTCATGGAATCTTTTGGTCGCTTGAACCAAACTGTCGATGTAAAATTTGCAAGGAAATTACTTTCCAGATTGCCTTTAGATAACAAAATCAGGAAGGTTTATGAAGAAAGATTCCCTGAATCAACTCATTCAGATATTGATTTTGCAGATATATTCCTGCACCCCGGAGAGACGCATTATGATCTAGATGGCTTGGAGAAGCTAATATCTTGTACAAAATTAAAGTTTTCTGGCTTTTGTAACTCAGAGAAATGGAGTTTAGAAAGGCTTCTAGATGGTAATACTCTTAAGCTTGCTGAGCAGATGTTGCCTTGGGAGCAGTATAAGCTGGTTGAATATCTTGATACTGATATTGAGCATTTTAATTTTTTTCTGGTTAAAAATTAATAGGTATATTTCTTTCTAAGGCTTTTATGGTGTTCAAAACAGATTTGATTGTTTCATTCAGCTAATCTTGGCGCCTTCTTTGCCACTATAGAGCTGCTTGATTTGATTAACCCTTTTATTATTTCATGATTGCTTGAAAAGTTTTAAGGCAAATTTGTAAGTTAATCAAATTATAGTGTTATAAGAGTCAAAAGCCTTTTACTGCAATCAGTGTCTAAGGAAAGAAGTCTCTTACGCTTTATCGGTTGTAATTCTCTCTGCGTGATAGATTCCGCGGGCCTTTATGCAAAGAGACTCGGAGTACTTGCTGGCATCCTCGCTGCCTCAGTCCAACGCTTCACCTCCTGAGGGAGGAGAAGATCGACTTGGGGGATCCCGTGATTCCAGTTCTTTTGACGAGTCCACTTTGGATCTTGAGTTATCAGGAGAAGTCAATTTGGCTGCTCTTGAAGAATATGCACAGCTTCAGCGCAGCATATTCACTACAGCACTTGTTGTGACTGTGCTGTCTTTCACATTGGGCGCCTTGTTTGTAGGCATTCAATTTTCTATCAGCTTGCTGGTAGGAGCCTTATCCGGCCTTATCTATTTGCGGCTCCTTGCTCGCAATATTGGAAAGCTTGGGAAAAGCTCAAAGACAGTTAGCAAGGTTCAGCTACTCGTGCCAGTAATGCTTGTTTTAGCGATTTCCAGATTGCCCCAACTTGATTTATTACCGGCATTAATTGGCTTTATTTTGTATAAGCCATCTTTGGCACTACAGGTGTTTTTTGAGTCTCGATCAAGACTTTCATCCTGATTCATTCTCGGCATTTAGGTCTCTTTTAAATTCTCTCCAATTAGCGGATTTCGCTTCAAGCCCAATGGGTTCCTTGTCATTTGTAGTTCCTTTTGCTGAATTGGAGGTGGGTCAACACCTCTATTGGCAATTAGGGAATCTAAGGATTCACGGCCAGGTGTTTATGACCTCCTGGATTGTCATTGGTGCACTTCTAACTCTCGTAGTTGTAGGCACTAAAAAGATGGAACGTGATCCTCGCGGAGTTCAAAATCTTCTGGAGTTCCTTTGGGACTACATTCGTGACTTGGCTAGAACTCAGATAGGAGAAAAGGTTTACCGAGATTGGATGCCTTTTATCGGCACACTTTTCTTGTTCATTTTTGTGAGCAATTGGGGTGGTGCTTTGGTTCCTTGGAAACTCATCCATTTGCCAAGCGGTGAACTTGGTGCCCCCACGGCTGATATAAATACAACCGTGGCATTGGCTCTATTAGTTTCACTCTCTTATTTTTATGCGGGTCTGAGCAATAAGGGTTTGCGGTACTTCGAGTACTACGTTCACCCAACCCCAATAATGCTCCCTTTCAAGATTGTCGAAGACTTTACAAAGCCACTTTCTCTTTCCTTCCGTTTGTTCGGGAACATTCTGGCGGATGAGTTGGTGGTAGCTGTGTTGGTTTTTCTAGTTCCACTAGTTCTTCCTGTACCAGTTATGTTTCTTGGCCTATTTACTAGTGCCATCCAGGCTCTGATCTTTGCCACACTTGCCGCTTATTACATAGGTGAGGCAGTGGAAGAGCATCATTGAGCTGATTTTGATGCCAGTTCTAAATTGATTGGCTGGCGAAACAAAACCCTTGCGCGAAGGCCCTGCTTGGTCAGTGCCCATCTCTTTAATTGGGGATGTCCAACCGCGAAGGTATAAACTCCCGGTTCCTTCTATCCGCGCTTTCCAGGCGCTTCACATCCTTAGTTAAATCATGGATTCCATCGTCACCGCCGCTTCTGTTGTTGCTGCTGGCTTGGCTGTAGGCCTAGGCGCTATTGGCCCAGGTATTGGCCAAGGTAGTGCTGCACAGGGTGCAGTTGAGGGCATAGCCCGTCAGCCTGAAGCTGAAGGCAAGATTCGCGGTACCTTGCTTCTTTCTTTTGCTTTTATGGAATCACTTACCATTTATGGCCTGGTGGTTGCATTGGTTCTTCTGTTTGCCAACCCTTTTGCTGGCTAGTAAGAGTTTTTGGGAAATTGAGATTAACCGCATCAATTCAAATGAGGTTGGTGTGGTTAAGGCTTCCTTAAAGCTTCTCTTGCGCTCCCTTTCATCTTTGTTCATGCCGCTTTTCGGCTTGCTTAAATCGCACGCACCCTTGCCACATGTCCAGCTTGTTCCTGTTAGGTGCTTCTGAGGGAGGTCTATTTGACTTCGATGCCACTTTGCCGCTTATGGCTGTTCAGGTGGTAATCCTCACTTTCATCCTTAATGCTCTTTTCTTTAAGCCTGTTGGAAAGGTTGTTGAAGAAAGAGAATCTTTTATCACAACCAGCCGAGCCGAAGCAAAGCAAAAGCTTGCAGAGGCAGAGAGCCTTGAATCAGACTTGAGAGAGCAACTGAAGCAAGCCCGGCAGTCAGCTCAAAAGGTTATTTTTGAAGCTGAGCAGGATTCAGACAAGCTTTATAGAGAAGCTTTAGCATTGGCCACTGCTGAAGCAAATGCTTCTCGGGAAGAGGCAAGACGTGAGATCGACTCACAAAGAGAGATTGCTTTTAATCAGCTCAAATTAGATGC
Organism: Prochlorococcus sp. AG-363-O06; assembly: GCA_003280085.1. Lineage (GTDB taxonomy): Bacteria > Cyanobacteriota > Cyanobacteriia > PCC-6307 > Cyanobiaceae > AG-363-O06. The sequence goes on from QCFY01000007.1 coordinate 49,203, forward strand.
TGAAAAGCTTGGGGATCTCATTGTAGAAAGATTGCTTGACGTCAAATGAATTATCATTTTTTCCTTGCCATTGAAGGCTTTGGTCTAAACCTTAATTTGTTTGAGACCAATGTAATCAACCTTGCGGTTGTGGTTTTTGGTCTCTATAAATTTCTTCCAAATTTTTTAGGAGGAATGCTTGAAAGGAGAAGATCTTTGATTTTGTCTGATCTTCAGGATGCAGAAGATCGTCTTTTTAAAGCTAAAAACTCATTAGCTGAAGCAAAAAAGGATTTAGCTGCAGCTGAGGAGAAGGCCAAAAAAATTAGAAGCGACTGTAAAGCAAGGGCTGAAGCTATACGTCTTGAAAGTGAAAAACGTACTGTCGAGGAAATGGCAAGGATTAAACAGGGAGCAGCCTCAGATTTAAATGCTGAGGCTTCCAGGGTAAGTGCTCAGTTGCGCAGGGAGGCAGCCCGGATAGCTATTGAAAAAGCTCTTACAGCTCTTCCAAAGAAGCTTGATGAAAAAGCTCAGATTAAATTTCTGAGTCGTTCAATTAAAAATATGGAGATAGTCTGATGCCTTTGTTAAATACCATCACGACACCATATGCAGAAGCTTTTCTTCAGGTTGCTTCAAGTCGTAAAGAAGTTGATGAAGTCGTAGATCAAGCCAAATCAGTCCTTCAGATCTGGAGTGATTGTCCAGAATTAAGTGAGGCAATGGCATCCCCTGTTCTTGAAGTTGATTCAAAGAAGGCTGCTTTGGAGAGGATTTTCGAAAAAAAATTAACTCCATCCTTCCTCAATTTGCTCAAATTATTGGCTGACCGTCAAAGAATTGGTTTACTTGATGCTGTCTTAGAGCGGATGCTGGAGCTTTATCGTGAACAACGAAATATAGCTCTTGCCACTGTTACCTCAGCATCAGCTTTAAATGATGCCCAACAAGCTGATCTTCTCAAGAAGATACAGTCTATTGCTGGGACTAATAACTTAGAGCTCAACCTTAATGTTGATCCATCCTTGATAGGAGGGTTTGTAGTAAGTGTTGGCTCAAAGGTCATTGATGCAAGTCTTGCTGGTCAAGTCAGGCGTCTAGGGTTGTCGCTGGCCAAGGTCAGTTAGCTAGCCAACTTCTATCAAACTCTTCTTTCCACTCTCTCCTCCACTCTTCTTTTTCCATGGTTTCTATACGTCCCGACGAGATCAGTTCGATTCTCCAACAGCAAATAGCTGATTACGATAAGTCTGTTTCTGTCAGCAATGTAGGTACCGTTCTTCAAGTTGGTGACGGTATCGCAAGGATTTATGGTCTTGAGAAGGCTATGGCTGGCGAACTTGTGGAGTTTGAGGATGGAACAGAAGGTATTGCTTTGAACCTGGAGGATGACAATGTAGGCGCCGTTTTAATGGGCGAGGGACTAGGTATTCAGGAGGGGAGCACGGTCAAGGCAACTGGAAAGATTGCATCAGTTCCCGTTGGAGATGCAATGTTGGGAAGAGTTGTTAATTCACTTGGCCGACCTGTTGATGGTAATGGTGATATAGCGACAACAGACTCTCGTCTAATTGAATCAATTGCGCCAGGAATTATTAAGCGTAAGTCTGTGCATGAGCCAATGCAGACAGGTATTACTTCTATTGATGCAATGATTCCGATCGGGAGAGGTCAGAGAGAGTTAATTATTGGAGATAGGCAGACTGGAAAGACTGCTATAGCTATCGATACTATTATCAACCAAAAAGGAGAAGACGTTGTTTGTGTTTACGTTGCAGTTGGTCAGAAGTCTGCTTCTGTAGCAAATGTAGTTGAGGTTCTTAGAGAGAAAGGTGCTCTTGATTACACAGTTATTGTTAATGCAAGTGCTTCGGATCCAGCAGCCCTCCAGTACTTGGCTCCATATACGGGAGCAGCGATTGCTGAGTACTTTATGTATAAAGGCAAAGCAACCTTAGTTATTTATGATGATCTAACTAAGCAAGCACAGGCATATCGCCAAATGTCTTTGCTATTGCGTCGTCCACCAGGCCGTGAGGCTTATCCAGGGGATGTTTTTTATTGCCATAGTCGCTTATTAGAAAGGGCTGCCAAGCTTTCTGATGCAATGGGCAGTGGTTCTATGACAGCTCTTCCGATTATTGAGACACAAGCTGGTGATGTTTCTGCTTATATACCAACTAATGTGATTTCTATAACCGATGGGCAGATCTTCTTAAGCTCTGACCTTTTTAACTCTGGTTTACGCCCTGCAATTAATGTTGGTATCTCTGTTAGTAGAGTTGGAGGGGCTGCTCAGACCAAGGCAATAAAGAAAATTGCTGGAACATTGAAGCTTGAGCTTGCTCAGTTCGATGAACTCGCCGCCTTCTCTCAGTTTGCATCTGATCTTGATGAAGCTACTCAGAAACAATTAGGACGAGGTAAGCGTTTGAGAGAGCTTCTAAAACAACCGCAATTTGCTCCTCTTAATCTTGCTGAGCAAGTGGCGATTGTTTATGCAGGTGTTAAGGGATTGATTGATGAAGTTCCTGTGGAGCAAGTAACACAATTTGCTAGAGAACTCAGGGATTATTTGAAAACTAATAACCCCGATTTTATTAAGCAGGTTATGAATGAAAAGGTACTCAGTGAAGCTTCAGAAGCAATCCTCAAGAGTTCAATCAATGAGGTTAAGTCCTCAATGATTGCTGCTACTTGATCCTAAGGGTTATCAAGAAAAACATTAATCATGGCAAACCTCAAGGACATACGAGACCGAATAGTTTCGGTTAAAAACACGCGCAAGATCACAGAGGCAATGCGCCTCGTGGCTGCAGCAAAAGTGCGAAGAGCACAAGAACAAGTACTTCGTAGTCGGCCATTCGCTGACCGTTTAGCAAGAGTGCTTGAAAATATTCAAACACGTATGCGGTTTGAGATTGCTGATGCTCCTTTATTAAAGTCTAGAGATGTTTCTAGTATTACCCTTCTTGCTGTTACTGGTGATAGAGGATTATGTGGAGGTTACAACTCAAATATAATTAAAAGAACAGAGCAGCGTTATGCTGAACTTCAAGGGCAAGGGTTTAACCCGGATCTTGTTTTGATTGGTAAAAAAGCTATTACATATTTCCAGAATAGGAAAAATCAATACACAATTAGAGCTTGTTTTAAAGATCTTGAACAGGTCCCTACAGCACAAGACGCAGAATCTATAACTACTGAGATACTTGCAGAATTTCTTTCTGCTAGCACTGATAGAGTTGAGGTGATTTATACAAAATTCATTAATCTTGTAAGTTGCAATCCAGTTGTTCAGACTTTATTGCCTCTGGATCCTCAGGGTATTGCAGATGCTGAGGATGAGATTTTTAGATTGACAACAAAAGATAGTCGTTTGACCATTGAAAAAGGTTCGGGACCAGGTAATCAACAGCCTTCTTTGCCTTCTGACATCATTTTTGAACAAAGCCCAGAACAATTATTAAATGCTTTGTTGCCACTTTATTTGCAAAACCAACTGCTACGAGCACTACAGGAATCTGCCGCCTCTGAGCTTGCTAGTCGTATGACTGCAATGAATAACGCAAGTGACAATGCCAAGGAATTAGCTAAAACATTGACTCTTGACTACAACAAAGCAAGGCAAGCTGCGATTACTCAGGAGATTTTGGAAGTTGTTGGTGGCTCTATGAGCTAGTGAATAAGTGACTTCCGCGTAAGAAAAAATTTTATAATTGATAGATTTTCTACTGAAATCTCTATTCTTTAATTCAACCAATAGGATTAAAATTGTTTCTATAAAATAGCTTTTGATTACACAGGAAATTGAAATTACACTTCCTTAGTCTTGATTTGGATTTGCCAGAGCAGATAGATATAAAATCACTTAGGCTATGGCTCATTGAGCAACTAAGTCTTTTTGGTAAGCCTTTGCGATGGGCAATCACTAATGTCAACTGCCCAACCAAAAGTACCGCTCAGAGGTCTTTAAGAGTTGAGGCAATAGTTATTACTTCTAAGACTTAGCTTTTTACAGCGATGATGGGAAACAGCTTTCCGAAATTTCTTTTGTCTGCCTCCCCATTGCCAACATTAATGGTTGTTCCTTCTGGAATTGGATGCTCTATTGGGGGTTTCGCTGGGGATTCTATGCCGTCTGCGCGCTTATTAGCAGCGGCAAGTGGTTGTCTTATTACTCATCCGAATGTAATGAATGGAGCAGCTTTGTATTGGCATGACTCTCGTATTCAATATGTAGAAGGTTATGCTCTTGATCGCTTTGCAGCAGGTGAAATTGGCTTGTCTCCCGTGCGAAAGCAAAAGGTTGGCTTGCTGTTTGATGCAGGAATAGAGCCTGAGTTGAGGCAAAGGCACTTGCAAGTATCTGATGGTTGTCGTGCAAGTCTTGGGTTAGATATTGGCCCGGTTGTTACAACTGAGAGACCTTTGCAAGTCAACCTTCATAGGGGGGGTAATGGGATAAGTTGGGGAGACATTCAACATCCAGACTTATTACTTAGGGCTGGTGAATCATTGAGGGATCATGGTGCTACTGCGATTGCCGTTGTTACTCGATTCCCAGATGAAGATGAGTTTGAGGCTTTAGAGGCTTATCGTGAGGGAGATGGTGTTGATGTATTGGCTGGCGCTGAAGCTGTTATTAGTCACCTTTTAGTTAGTCATTTGCGTATGCCTTGTGCTCACTCACCAGCATTAACTCGACTTACATTGAAAGCAACAATAGATCCTCGTGCAGCGGGGGAAGAATTAGGGGATACCTTTCTTCCTTGTGTATTAGTTGGATTGAGCTTTGCTCCTGACTTTGTGCAATTGGAGCATCTTGTTGAGCCGTCTACCCTGAAGTCAGCTGCAAATACTTTGACTATTAAAGATGTCGGCGCAGTCATTGCTCCTGAGGGTGCTTTAGGAGGAGCCACCGTTTTAGCTTGTTTGGAGCAGAAAATTCCTCTTATTGCAGTATCTAATCCTAGTCTTTTGAATGTTAATGCAGAATTGCTGGGTCTTAATAAGGGCTCTAAAGAGGAGGTAGGTTCAGAAGTTTTTTTTGCAAGTAACTACATAGAAGCCGCTGGATTATTGACCCTTCTCCGTGAGGGTATTTCGCTAGGGTCACTTTCTCGCCCAATTTTACCTACTATTGAGATTGAATAGTGATAGTGCCAGGTATCTTTTAGCTTTTTAGCGTAGACAAGCCATAGGATGTCTTGGAGGGACGCCTAGAGCCTTTGCGACACCAGGATGGCAAACTGAGCCACTTACCGTGTTTAGGCCGGATAGGAGTTCTGGACGCTCAGTCACGGCTTCCTCTAGTCCTCGCCCCGCGATGCCAAGAATGTATGGCAATGTTACGCTTACAAGTGCTTCTGTTGATGTAAAAGGTACGGCTCCAGGCATATTGCCTACGGCATAGTGCTGTACCCCATGGATTGTCACAGTTGGGTTGGTATGTGTAGTTTCAACACTTGTTTCAACGCAACCACCTTGATCTATTGCGACATCTACTATTACAGAACTTTTTTTCATGCTCTTAACCATTTGCTCGTTGACAAGTGTTGGAGCTCTGCCTCCAGGGGTAAGTACTCCCCCAATCAAAAGATCTGCTGATGGAATTAGCCTTTCAAGAAGACCTTGACTGCTGACAACACTCGTCAACCTGCCTCTTCTGTCTGCTTCTAAGTTCCTTAGTCTTTCAGGGGAACGATCTAGGAGCATGACTTCAGCATCCATTGCGGCAGCAAGTCTTGCAGCATTCCATCCGACAGTCCCAGCGCCTAGAACTACTACTCTTGCAGGCCTCACTCCTGTACACCCCCCAATCAGTACCCCACTTCCTCCATGAGGTCTTTCTAGTAAATGGGCTCCAACTTGAGCGGCAAGTCTCCCTGCAATTTCACTCATGGGAGCTAATAAAGGCAAGCCTCCATTAGCCATTTGAACTGTTTCATATCCAATGCCTGTTGTGCCAGCATTTATAAGGGCTTCTCCAACTTTTGGGTAAGCAGCAAGGTGTAAGTAAGTGAAGAGAATCATGTCATCTCTCAGTAGAGCAAATTCTTCGTCTTGTGGTTCTTTGACTTTTACTATTAAGTGCGAGCCCCAAGCCTCTTCTCTACTTACTATCTTTGCTCCCGCAGTTTTAAATGACTCGTCTTCAATTCCAGCTCCAGCTCCAGCCCCACTTTGAATGCGGACCTCTAACCCTTGCCTCACAAGCTCTCCTGCTGCATCAGGAGTTAAAGCAACTCGTAGTTCATCGGCTTTTACTTCTTTAGGTACCCCGATACTTGCCATTGGGGCCGAAAGGACTGAAGACGGCATGGTTGGCAGTTGTTTCTATTAGCTTGGCTTGGTTAAGCCAAACTGACCAGATTTTGTTGTGATTATGAGGCTGCTATGGGGAATCTCCAGCCGCTACCAAAGGCTTGATGACTTACTTTCAAAACTGGAGGAGATTGGCGACGTTTAAACTCTGCTTTTTTTATGAGCCTTTCTATTTTGAAGACTAAAGAAGGGTTTTGGCCTTCTTGTATTAGTTTCTCTGGATTTGTTCTCTTTTCTATGAGGGCTTTAAGGATGTGATCAAGCTGCTGGTAGTCCGGTAGGGAATCGCTATCTAATTGACCTTCTCGAAGCTCAGCGCTTGGAGGTTTGGTTCGGATTGATTCTCCTAGGAGTTCTTTGTCAGAAGAGAGCCCCCATGCTTCTAGACAGTCTTTGGAGGCCGGGCTGTCTATCCAGTTACATAGAGAGAACACGCACGTTTTATAAAGATCTCCAATTACGGCGAGGCCCCCATTCATATCTCCATAAAGTGTGCAATATCCAACAGCCAATTCTGATTTGTTTCCAGTTGAAAGTAACAAATGACTTTCTTGGTTCGCAATAGCCATAAGAATTACCCCTCTAATCCTTGATTGCAGGTTTTCTGCTGTTATACCTTCAGGCTGCTTATTCAATGGCTCCAAAAGTGCCGAATCAAAGCCTTTCATTAGCTCTGCAATGGGTATAGTACTTGTTGAAATTGAGAGTCTTTTGGCGAGGTTAAGTGAGTCATTGATTGACCCAGTAGAACTCCAGGGAGAAGGCATCATCACCCCTTTTACATTGCTGCTGCCTAAGGCAGCAGCAGCAATAATGGCAACAAGTGAAGAGTCGATGCCTCCACTAAGGCCTATGATTGAGCTTTTGAAATTACATTTGCATGCGTAATCCCGCACGCCTAAAACCAGTGCTTCAAATAGCTTCTCTGCCTGAGGTGCTTCTGATGATTTTTTTTGTTTAATTACATTGTCGGTATTCCATATTGTTAATGCCTCTTTACAGGAAGGTAGTTTTAATACAAGGTCAGCATTGGCATTAAGTACGAAACTTGAGCCATCAAAAATTAACTCGTCATTACCACCTACTTGATTGAGATAAATAAATGGACATCCAATACGCAATGCAGCCTTTGCCGCAATACTCTCTCTAAGAGTCTCTTTCTTATTACTAAATGGAGATGCAGACAAATTAATCAGTAGATCAATCTCTTTGTCTAGAAACTTGGCAATTGGATCTGGACCAATTTGTCGTTGTTCTTGCAGCTCTTCATATACCCATATGTCCTCACAGATAGTTATCCCTAAGTGCCAACATTTTCCATGTATCTCTATTTCAAGTCTCCCACAAGAGTCTGAAGATCGGAAATATCGCTTGTCATCAAAAACATCGTAATTAGGCAAGAGTTGTTTTCGTGCAACGACCTTCCAACCAGTACTTTCTATTAATACTATTGAATTAAAAAGCTTAGGCAAATTAAGGTCCTCTGCTTCTTCTGCTATTCCAACTAGCACTTTGAGGCTAGGCATTTCTTGTTTGAGAAAGTTGCTTAGCGCATTGAGCACACTTTTTTGCCTATGGATCAGATTTTTATTAAGGAGTAGGTCTCTTGGGGGATAACCCAAGAGAGATAACTCAGGCGTGAGGACTAGATCAGCTCCTTGATTGATTGCCTTGGTACAAGCCATATGGATCTTGTCTAGGTTGCCATTTAGGTCACCGATTAAGGGATTTAATTGAGCTAGTGCAAGTTTCATTTTTTATTTCCACCAAGTCCATAAAGTTTTTGCTCTAGAAGTATTGGAAGAACAGATGAAGGTATTTGAGATCTTTCAGACTTTTTCCGTACATCTGAACTTGCTGTGCCAGGGATATTTAAAGGAAGTAAGGCTACTTTGCCTCCCATTGCTTTAATACGTTTAATTTGTTCTTGCTGAACAGGCCAGCCTTCTCGCTCTGTAATCCCAACACTTATTTTTTGTAGAAAGACTTCAGCCTTTAACCATGTAGTGATTTGTCCAGTCAAATCACTACCAATGACAAAGACCAATTCATAATCAGGCCAATACTCAGTCGCTTTTTCAATAGTTCGAATCGTCCACGGACTGCTCAGTTCTTGCTTCAGCTCTACGTGGGGGATGCTTAGTGATTGAACAAGAGCCTCAAGTAATTGAAAACGCACTTCCAGAGGGGCACCATGTTTCTTTAAAGGGTTCTCACTGGCCCAAGTAACAACCTTGGGAAACAATTTACTTAAGCCTTCTAATAAATCTTTGTGACCATAAGTTGGTGGATCTGCGCTAGTTCCGAGCATTGCGATTGGGCCTTTAGGGGTCTTCACGGGAGCAAAGATTGAAGTTTATGTTTTTGTGCAATGGTCGATTGTGGCCAGTTTCTTAACCACGAATTGCAGTCTGGATCTGTTAGTGAAAGCCTTTTAAGCATTGCACTAGGCTGCTGAATATATCCATGACTACCATTTAGTAGTGCTTTGGCTGCCAAACGACCTGTTAATTTTGTCGTATGCACTGCCACTGCTGCTTGAACTAATGCAATTGGAGCAGCTGGTGCTAGACTTAAACCGCTTGTGAAAGGAGATGCAAAGATAAGTAGTTGACGTAGAGCCCCAAGGGTAAATTGAACTCCTAATTGTGCACCACCAACAAATGAACTGTATATAGATAGCCTTTTTATTAAATTCCTGGCAGATTTACTACCAATTTTTAGCCCATACAATTTACTTAGTTGCATAATAAGTGCTGTATCCATGGCTAGACATCCAGCAAGATCTAGTATTAAGAATGGGTTGATGGCTACACCGGAAGCTTTAAAGGTCGCAAATCGACCAATAAGAGTTTGTGCAGCTACTTTGCTGCGCTTAAGACGTCTACTTTTTAGTGAGTGATAGAAATTATCTGCTTGCCTCAAAGCATTTAATGCTAAAAGTAAATCACCTTCTCTTTGAATAAATTTGAATAAAGACTGTTTGAGTGGAGTAATTAAGGGCTCGCTAATTTGACTACGTACACGACCCGTTTCTTGTAACTTAACTTTTCGAGGAGCCGCTGCTACAGCTAGAATGTTTAAGTCATGAGATTGATTTGGTAACCTATTGCGAATACTTTTAATTAGCTTTGTTTGTTCTTCTACAGACCACTGATCACAACGGTTTAAGATAATTAAAATGGGCTTGTCATTTTGAATAAGTTCTTTTATTGCATCTAGTTCAATTGAAGTTAGATCGCTATCAATCACAAAAAGAACTAAGTCTGATTTTAAGCATACCCTCCTTGCTAAATGACCTCGTGCAGCAGATGAGACTTCATCTATCCCTGGAGTATCTACTAGTTTTAGCTTTGTGATTTCCCCAATCTTTAGGTCCCAATCTATGGCTTTGATTTTTCTTGTGCATCCATGTGCAACATCAGTAGCAAAGCATTGCTTTTCTAATAATGCGTTAAGTAGGCTTGATTTGCCTACTCCTACACGCCCAAAGACGGCTATTCGTAGGCATTTAGTTTTCAACCTCTCAATTTGCTGATCTAATGCTTTTAATTCGCCAGCCAATAGGTTGCTTTCAATTTTTGTTAGTGTTAAGGCTTCTCTCCAGGCCGTAAGCATTATCAGGCAACGTTCTGGGGTGCTTGGGCTTGGGGAGGATTTCATGATCTCATCAACGTAGTGCCTTTCTGCCCCATCCCGCTAGTACTGCTAAGACTGCTTCTGCACCAATAAGACCTACAAAACCTCCAAATTCATCAACAACAACCCTTACTCCTTTTTTGTTATTGCTAAAGCAGGTTAAAAGAAGATCTGCGCGAATCATTTCTGGAACAAATTCGACGACTTCACTTAGCTCTAAGGCAGTTAGCGATGAATGCCCCTGAAGGAGTGCGGTTAGGAGACGTTCCCGATTAGCCACACCAAGAACTTTGTCAACTTCTTCTCCAAGAACTACCCACCATTGTGAGTTGTTTGATAGCAAAATTGACCTGAGATCTTTTAATGATGTCGACCCGTCTAGTGTTGGAGCTGCAACTCTTGGAGTCATAAGATCTCGTGCAGTAAGGTCGTTTAATTGAAATACTTTTGTGATCATTGCAGCTTCATCAGCTTCAATTTGTCCTTTCTGAGACCCTAGCCTTGCCAATTGCCTGATCTCTTCTTCGTCAGTGCTCAATTCATTTTCTGCATTGATGACAGGGATCAATTTCTCTATCAATAGTAATAAGGGACGCATTAAAAGACTTAGCAAATGCAGTACTGGAGCACTTGCTAAAGCCACTTGTATCGCGAGTCGACTTCCGATTGATTTTGGGAGAATCTCACCTAGAAGGATCACTAGAAGAGTTAAACCGATTGAGAAAATTGGTAATGCAATTCCACTAATACCTCTTTTTTCAAAGATGAATGCCGCATATCCTCCCAGCATCAGGCTGCCAAAAATGTTGAAGCCGTTATTAGCTATTACCAATACAGTTAATGTTCGTCCTAGCTTTTGTCTTAGCTTTGCCAATCTTTTTGCGGCTTTAAATGGCCTGGGCCGAGCTGCCAATTCATGAACGCGTAAAGGATTGACAGTCAGTAATGCTGCTTCTACGCCTGAGCACAAGGCTGAGCCGGTAATGACAACCAGGATTAGTAGCGCAAGTAGCAGGAGATCGGGACTCATGCTTTAGTCTTTAAATTGATTGATAGAAGGAAGCTTCTCTCCATTCTTATCAATGGTTGGACTTGATAGGTAGGTCAATATTGAGGAAATTGATGCATATAAACATTTGAGTGAGTAAATTTCCTGCTTTTTAAAAAGCTTTTTGAAGGTTTGAGAAAAACTCCAGAAATTGCATTTATTTTTTTTGAAGTCATAGCATTGAATTCATCTGGGATATAAGAGCTAGGGATTTTGCCAAAATTTACTATTAACTTGTCTTATGTCCAGCCACTAATTACAAGGATTGTCTAATGGTCATTTTCTTAACTCTTTGAATTGTGCCTAACCCCAATACTTTTACGGCTCGTCGTGAACGCTTTATTAAGCAATTAGGTGCTAATGCAGCTGTTTTACCTGCAGCAAGCTTAGTTACTCATCACGCTGATTGCTATTACCCTTTTCGACAAGATAGTGATTTCTGGTATCTCACTGGTTTTGATGAGCCAGATGCAGTTGCGTTGTTTTTGCCGCATCGTCCAAAGGGTGAGCAATTTGTCCTCTTCGTGCTGCCAAAAAAATCCGATGAAGAGGTTTGGAATGGAGTGAGAATAGGTGTGGAAGGGGCTCAAATTGATTTTGGGGCTGACGTCGCCCACCCTGTAGAGCAGCTCTCTGAGCGACTAGATGAGTATTTGGCCGGGGCTAGTGGGATTGTTTTTCGTATTGGGAAGCATCCAAAGGTTGAGCCTTTAGTTCTGCAATCCTGGGCCAAGCAGCTTGAAAGATTCCCTAGAACTGGCTTTGGAGCACTTTCTTTGATTCCTCCATGTCCAATTCTTCATGAGCTAAGGCTTAGAAAAGATTCTGAAGAAATCGAAAGAATGCGAGAAGCTGCGCAAATATCTGCACAAGCCCATGAACTGGCGCGAGGAGTTGCGCGGCCAGGCCTTAATGAATCGCAGATTCAGGCTTTAATCGAGAAGTACTTTCGTGATCAAGGTGCTCGTGGTCCTGCCTATGGCTCAATAGTGGCTGGAGGTGATAATGCTTGTGTGTTGCATTACACCGCGAACAATTCTTCGTTGAAAGACGGAGATCTTTTGTTAATTGATGCTGGGTGCTCTTTGGTTGATTATTACAACGGGGATATAACTCGAACTTTCCCTATAAATGGACGTTTCAGTGGCGAACAAAAGGCTCTTTATGAAATTGTTTTATCTGCTCAAAAAGCAGCAATTAATTCAATACATCCTGGACAGAATGCAGAAGGTGTTCATTTAACGGCTCTAAGAGTTCTTGTCGAAGGTTTATTGGGACTTGGTCTGTTAAGAGGCTCAGTAGATTCTTTGATTGAACAGGAGTCCTATAGGCATTTGTATATGCATCGGACTGGGCACTGGCTTGGCCTAGATGTTCATGATGTTGGGGCTTATAGGTTGGGTGAATATGAAGTCAGTTTGGAACCTGGGATGGTTCTAACAGTTGAACCGGGAATATATGTAAGTAAACGGCTCCCTGTACCAAGTGGCCAGCCTGAAATCGATGAGCGTTGGCAGGGTATAGGAATTAGGATTGAAGATGACGTATTAGTTACTCAAAAAGAATCTGAAGTGCTTAGTGCTGAAGCTCTTAAGTCAGTAGAGGCAATGGAGCATTAAATTTTTATTTAAGAAGCTTCCTGAATGGATTTATAAATATATTGCTGTTGCAATATATTTATATTAAGAATATGTCAATGCAAATTCTAGTACTTTTTCTGTTGTGGGGAGAATGACGTCTGCACCTGCCTCTTTTAACATTTTTTCGTAACCAACCCTTCTTTTTTTGTTCTCTTTGGTGTGCAGATGGGGTGGCGCTATCCCGATGCTTAGGAAGATTTGACCAGGATTCTTTTTCTTAGCTTTTTTTACTGTCAAAATATCAGCAATGGTGTCCCCAACATAAATAACTGTAGGTACTCCTTCCCCAAGTTGAGTGCCTGCGAGTTTGCTTGCCAGAGTAATAAGTCCGTGGGGGTTTGGCTTGTCGGGAGCATCCCCCATGGCTATTAGTGGTGGATGTAAAAGGTTTAACCGACTTTCTAGAACGTATTTTGCGGAAGAACGCTCTGCTCCACTAACAAAGCCCCATGAAAAACCCATTTGACTAAGTTTTTCAAAGAAATCTTTTTTTACTATTAATGGTTCGTTTTGGATCAAACCTTTCCATTGTCGTGGGTCCCCATTTGGATCTCCTCCAAAATAAAAGTCGTTAAAAACTTCTATTAATAGTTTTTGGCTTGGTTTTTCGTAATCAAGGTCCTTTTTGGAAGATTTTTTATGTCGATGAATAAGCTCCATGCTTAGTGCCCAGTCATTGTTCCAGCAGCCTTCAGCTTTTAATGCATCAATATTTTCAATAGTTGGTAGCCAATTAGTGAAGTGCTTAACAGTCTTTTGAATTGCCACTCGATAGCTGCCTGAAACGTCTCTGACAATGCCATCTATGTCAAATAGGAGAAGGCCTCGCAACTTCTTAGAATAAATAGAGGGGAAGGGCTGTTAGGTTAGTTGTTTGTTTATGCATTTGACTAACGAGCAAATGAAGGATTCCGAAGGTGCTGCATTGGACCAAGAGGGAGTTAAGTCCCCTACGGGAGAAGAGAGCAGCGCAGCTCCTCAAAAAAATGACTCTAGTGATGAACCTAAGACAGGACGTTCAGGCATGCTTGGCGCTTCAGCGGCTCTGGCTTCGGCAACTATTGATGCAGATGGAGTCCCCTCTGGACATACTCCTAAGGCTGATGAGGGGCGTTTCCTTTTAAAGATTCTTTGGCTGCCAGATAACGTTGCTTTGGCTGTTGATCAAATAGTGGGTGGGGGACCTAGTCCTTTGACGGCATATTTTTTCTGGCCAAGAGAAGATGCCTGGGAAACTTTGAAAAGTGAATTAGAAGGTAAAAGTTGGATTACAGATAATGAACGAGTAGAGGTCCTTAATAAGGCTACCGAGGTTATTAATTACTGGCAGGAAGAGGGAAAGGGGAAGACTCTTGAAGAGGCAAAGCTTAAATTCCCTGATGTTACCTTCTGCGGAACTGCCTAACATACTTCTATTGAGTTATAGATTGTGAATATAGTTCGAATCAAAATTGAATTGATTTGCAGCTAATGTTGTTGCTTGGACATCAAATAGCTTCTGAGCAACTTCTGGGCTAATAGTAAATGTTCTTATTCCGTTGCTTGCCAAGTTCGTGAGATTATCAATTTCTCTTATACTTGCTACAAGTATTTCGCAGCTACCTTTAATTCCAGAAAGTATTTTTTGCATGTAAATAACTTGATTTAAGCCATCACCATCGTGATCATCTATTCGACCTAAGTAAGGTGCAATATATTTAGCTCCGATAGCTTCTGCTAGTAAAACTTGTTGGGGTTTATAGCAGGCTGTAAATGTAACCAAAGCATTCTTTTTGATAAGTTTTTCTGCTACCTGACTGCCTAACCTGGTAATTGGAAGCTTTACAAAAATTTTGACTTGTTTTGTTTTGAGTTTGCTTAGTGATATCCCGTTGCATAAAAGCTCTTCGAAATTATTACCCCATGCCTGTAAATGTAATTCTTTGCATCCAAGTTTTCCTGCCTCATCTACAAGATTTTTTAAACTGGAAATTTCGCAAGGTTGATTAGCTTTTTTTAGAAGTGTCGGATTAGTTGTGATTCCTTTAAATATAGTTGAAGGGAGCCATTGTTCCCATTGCTTTGGGTCAGCACTGTCAAGAAGTAGATGAAGAGTCAATCTTGCCTAGCTAGTGGTTTCCTAGAATTTAGTTGATATTTTATTGCCTTAATCGCCAGCTTTCGTTGCTTGTAGTCGTGCTCTAGCACGATTCATTCTTTGCTCAGCTTTCAATTTGGCTGGTGATGAACTTTGTCCTTCTACTTGGCTAAATTCAGTTTTTGCTTGCTCTAGTTCTTTTTCAGCTTCACTGGCAACAATATTCGTTCCTAACTCTGCGCCATTTACTAGAACAGTCACATCATCTGCTTCAACTTCGGCAAATCCACCCATTAGTGCTATTGAATTCCAATTGCCATCTACAAGAACTCTTAGTACTCCGATATCCAAGGCTGTAACCATGGAAATGTGACCAGGGAGTATGCCTATTAGGCCAGTAGTGCTTGGTAGGATTACTTCTTCAGCAGTGCCATCAAACACGCTCTTGTCTGGTGCCAGCACTCTTAGGGTGAGGGACATAGTTAGAGGCGTCTAGGGAATAAAGAAAAGGAAATGTTTAGAGAAATTCAATTCATCAGGCTAATGAATTCAAGAGCTGAAAATCAGTTCTTGGCTTCTGTAGCAATTTTCTCCGCTTTTGCTTTTACCTCATCGATGTTTCCAACAAGGTAAAAGGCTTGCTCTGGTAGATGATCTAATTCACCAGAAAGAATCATATTGAAACCTGCAATCGTTTCATCCAATTTGACGTATTTGCCTGACATCCCTGTGAAGATTTCTGCTACAAAGAAAGGCTGAGACAGGAACTTTTCGATCTTCCTGGCACGGTCGACTGTTCTTCTGTCTTCTTCGGAAAGTTCGTCTAAGCCTAGAATTGCAATGATATCTTGAAGTTCTTTATATCTTTGAAGGGTTGATTGAACCGCTCTAGCAGTTTTGTAATGCTCGTCCCCAACTACTGAAGGTTGAAGCATGGTACTGGTCGAATCTAGAGGGTCTACCGCGGGATAAATACCTTTAGCAGCTAATGCTCTTGCAAGCACTGTTGTGGCATCTAGATGAGCAAAAGTCGTAGCAGGTGCAGGGTCGGTTAAATCGTCAGCAGGAACATACACAGCTTGAATAGATGTAATTGAGCCCTCCAATGTTGAAGTGATTCTTTCTTGAAGTTCACCAACATCGGTACCAAGAGTTGGCTGGTAACCCACTGCGGATGGCATCCGACCTAAGAGGGCTGATACTTCAGAACCAGCTTGAACAAATCTAAAAATATTATCAACAAAAAGTAGTACGTCTTGTTTGTTCACATCCCTAAAATGCTCTGCCATTGTCAAAGCTGAAAGGCCAACTCTCATCCTTGCTCCAGGCGGCTCATTCATTTGACCAAAACAAAGTGCGACTTTTGATTTGGTTAGATCGTTAGCATTAATAACACCTGATTCTTTGAATTCTTCATAAAGGTCATTTCCTTCTCTTGTCCGTTCACCAACGCCGCCAAAAACTGAAACGCCCCCATGCTCCTTAGCAATATTGTTAATCAGCTCTTGAATGAGAACAGTTTTTCCTACTCCAGCGCCTCCAAATAATCCAACTTTTCCTCCTTGCCTATAAGGAGCAAGAAGATCAATGACTTTGATTCCAGTCTCAAAAACTTTTGGTTTTGTCTCTAAATCAGTAAGTTTTGGAGCTGGCCTATGAATTGGGGCTTTGTCAGGAGTTGTTACTGGGCCTTGTTCATCAACAGGTTCTCCTAAGACATTGAAGATCCTACCTAAGGTTGCTTCTCCCACAGGAACCGAAATTGGAGAGCCTGTATCAAGAGCTTCCATGCCTCTCACAAGGCCATCAGTGCCGCTCATGGCTACTGCTCTAACCCTATGGTCGCCAAGTAACTGCTGGACTTCTGCAGTGAGTGCAACATCTTGACCAGCAGGGTTCTTGCCTTCAATACGGAGTGCATTAAGTATTTTCGGCAATTTACCCGCGGGAAACTCCACATCCAAAACGGGGCCAATTACCTGACGAACAATGCCCTTTTCGCCGGTGGAAGTGGTAGCAGCAGCGGCCATAAGTTAAAGAAAAAATTGATCTGATGCGCTTCAAGCGCACGCCCTTACCAGAGCCGCGCAAGATTACCACTCTGCATGGTTCAAGTGTTAGTTGTTCGGTCACCCGCACAGGTTCACTGTGGTCGACTAGGCACTTAAACGCATAGGTTGGCAGTCGTTGGGCTTGAGTGCTAATTCAGGCCAAATGTGGTGAATTTTCACCTTTTTTTCGCTTCTGCATACATCCATGGCAGCTGTTTCTTTAAGTGTCTCCACTGTTAAGCCTCTTGGAGATCGTGTTTTTGTAAAAGTCTCTGAATCAGAGGAAAAGACTGCTGGAGGCATTCTTCTTCCAGATACTGCGAAGGAGAAGCCTCAGGTGGGTGAAGTTGCTCAGGTAGGTCCTGGCAAACGTAATGATGATGGGTCTCGTCAGTCGCCAGAAGTTGGTGTAGGCGACAAGGTCCTTTACAGCAAGTATGCCGGCACTGACATCAAACTTGGTGGCGATGAGTATGTACTTTTGTCTGAGAAAGACATCCTTGCTGTAGTTAATTAACTTTTCTTTTTTCAGGCTTTTAGATCTAAAAGCCTAACCATCCAAAACATTCCCTTTAAGGAACCTGCCTAACATGGCCAAGCGCATTATTTACAACGAGCAAGCCCGTCGCGCACTTGAGCGTGGTATTGACATACTTGCAGAATCTGTTGCCGTCACATTAGGTCCAAAAGGCCGAAATGTAGTTCTTGAAAAGAAATTTGGGGCTCCTCAGATTATTAATGATGGAGTAACTATTGCTAAAGAGATAGAACTCGAGGACCACATTGAAAACACAGGTGTTGCCCTTATTAGACAAGCAGCTTCTAAGACAAATGATGCCGCTGGAGATGGGACTACGACTGCAACTGTTTTGGCTCACGCAATGGTTAAGGCTGGGTTGAGAAATGTTGCTGCAGGTGCCAATGCAATAACTCTTAAAAAGGGGATTGATAAGGCAACTGAATTCTTAGTTGAAAAAATCCAACAGCACTCAAAACCAATTAGTGATAGCAATGCTATTGCTCAATGTGGAACTATTGCTGCGGGTAATGATGAAGAAGTAGGCAAAATGATTGCCAATGCTATGGACAAGGTGGGGAAGGAGGGTGTTATCTCCCTAGAAGAAGGTAAGTCCATGACTACCGAATTGGAAGTCACGGAAGGCATGCGTTTTGATAAGGGATATATTTCCCCTTACTTTGCAACTGATACTGAAAGAATGGAGGCAATTCTTGATGAGCCTTACATTCTTTTGACAGACAAAAAAATAGGTCTTGTACAGGATTTAGTTCCAGTGTTAGAGCAAATAGCTAGAACAGGAAAGCCCCTTTTGATAATTGCTGAAGATATTGAGAAGGAAGCTTTGGCAACTTTGGTTGTTAATCGATTAAGAGGAGTTCTTAACGTTGCAGCAGTTAAAGCTCCTGGCTTTGGTGATCGCAGGAAGGCAATGCTTGAAGATATGGCTGTTCTTACAAATGGCCAGCTAATTACTGAGGATGCTGGACTGAAACTTGAAAATGCAAAATTGGAGATGCTTGGAACCTCTAGAAGGGTGACAATCAATAAGGACACCAGCACAATCGTTGCAGAAGGTAATGAAGAAGCAGTTAAAGCGCGTTGTGAACAGATCAAAAAGCAAATGGATGAGACCGATTCCTCTTATGACAAAGAAAAGCTTCAAGAACGTCTAGCAAAGTTGGCTGGTGGAGTCGCTGTTGTAAAGGTTGGTGCGGCTACTGAAACAGAGATGAAAGATAAAAAGCTTCGCCTTGAAGATGCAATTAATGCTACTAAGGCTGCAGTAGAAGAAGGAATTGTTCCTGGTGGTGGAACCACACTTGCCCATTTGGCTCCAGAATTACAGAAATGGGCTGAAAGTAACTTGTCTGGTGAGGAATTGATTGGAGCAAATATAGTTGAAGCTGCTTTAACTTCTCCTCTAATGCGTATTGCTGAAAATGCTGGAGCAAATGGAGCGGTTGTAGCAGAAAATGTAAAAAGCAAGCCAATCAGTGATGGCTATAACGCTGCAAATGGAGAATATGTAGACATGCTTGCTGCTGGGATTGTTGATCCTGCGAAGGTAACGCGTTCAGGGCTTCAGAATGCTGCATCAATTGCTGGCATGGTGCTAACTACGGAATGTATTGTTGCTGATCTTCCAGAGAAGAAAGATGCTCCTGCTGGCCCTGCTGGTGGAGGAATGGGAGGCGATTTCGACTATTGAAGAATTTATACCTTCAATAAAAGATTGCAAGCATTACAGGGACTGGCTTTTGCTCAGTCCCTTTTTAATGTTTGACCTTGAAAAGCTTGGAATATTTGTAAAAAAAAAGTTTTTGATTACTTAAAAAGGTGTTATTTGTTTGAAAGAAGGGTTGGAATAATTGCAATTTGCCAGCAGAACCTCCACTCTTAATTGAGAAATCCCTGCCATAACCAAGTTTCTATTGAGAAAAGGCATTGAAGGCGACTGCGATCATTGATATTGGGTATGCCTTCCTTGTCTGGCTTCACTGATTCATGAGATTACTTAGTTGATGGATTAGGTGACTGAATAATTACCTAATAATCACGCAATCTCACTTGATTGAGATTGGTCTAATTGATTAAAAGAGAGGTCAGACATCCCTCAAATAGCTTGTCTTAATAGGCACCATTGATCTAAGAGCATATTTTTTTATTTTTTGCTAATACTTGGACAGTGAGTGCTTGAGGAGGCAGGAAATGGATGCTGCATTTGCCAGGGAAGTAACTTTTAGAGCACTTTTGAAGGCCAAGGGGTATCAATTTGATCATGAGAATCAGTATTGGTTTAGAGAGTGGACTGCAAATCAAGGGAAAGAGAAGGTTTTGGAAGTAGCTCTGAAAACTGATGATGGTGAATGGAACAAATTAATGATGACTCCATCAGGTCAGGTTTTTTATGCAGAGGCTATTAGGTCTATGGAGAATAATTAGATGCTTATTAAATAAAGGATTGAAGTGGAAATGATTTATTTTTCATTGCCACCATCTATTTAATTGTCATTGTAAAAAAGTCTATTTGCTCTTTTTAGTGTTACTGGAATGCTCTGTTTAAAAATAGTAAATTGATTTGATTCTCAAACTACTTTCTAAAAGACTTTTAATTAAGCCAGCCAGCGCTAAGTATTACTGCAAGGCTTAAAAATATTGATAGGCAAGCCCAGGTAGCTCGATTTAGTGAAGCTTCGGCGCTACTAGCACTTCCAAACATTGTGCTTCCACTAGCCGCAAGTCCCCCCATCCCATCGCCCTTGGGACTATGGAGAAGAACTAAAAGAATCAAAATTAATCCAGAGCCAACCCAAGCCCATGAAAGAATTATGTTAGTTGTCATGTTTAGATAGAGTTTCTGAAGAATGCACGGCTGTGAAAGTTGCTAAACAGCTTGAGGAACTAAAGAGGACTTTTGGTTTGCTTCAACTGATTCAATTAATGAATGACCAGTCATTGCAGATGGTTTGGGAAGATTAAGTATTTGAAGCAGGGTGGGAGCAATATCAGCAAGGCCTCCTCCTTCTCTTAACTTAATGCCATTACCGTGACCCATTAGTTTCCTTTTCTCTCCTTCAACCAATATTACTGGTACAGGGTTTGTTGTGTGAGCAGTCCATGCTTGGCCATCAGGCCCTTCCATTAGTTCAGCATTCCCATGGTCTGCTGTGATGAGAAGTGTTCCGCTCATTTTTCCAGTTGAATCAAGGAGCCTACCTATACATTTGTCAACTGTCTCTATAGCTTTTTTAGTTGCGTCCATCACCCCTGTGTGGCCAACCATGTCTGGATTTGCATAATTTATTACCACTAATGAATACAAACCACTTTCAACAGCTTTTAAACAGCTTTCTGTTAGTAGATCTGCTGACATTGAAGGTGATAAGTCATAAGTGGCGACTCGAGGCGATGGGACAAGATGGCGGTCTTCTCCCTCTAGAGGTTTTTCTATGCCGCCATTGAGGAAATAAGTAACGTGTGGATATTTTTCTGTTTCAGCAGTTCTGTATTGCTTTAGACCGTGATGAGAAACTACTTGCCCTAAAAGGTCGCACAGTGGTTCAGGTGGAAAAGCAACATCAACTGGAAGGTTTGCTTCGTATTGAGTAAAAGTAGTTGCTTTTATACTTGGATGAAAAGTTCTTTTAAAAGAATCAAAATTCTTCAGTGTGATTGCTTGTATTAACTGTCTGGCTCTATCAGGACGAAAGTTAAACATTACTAGCCCATCTTTTTCTTTCAGTGAGGTATTTGTAATTCGAGTTGGCTCTATAAATTCATCCGTAATACCATTCTCATAACTTGTTTTGAGAATATCTTCTACAGATGATTGTGTAATTGAAAATTCTTGATTAGTTAGAAGATCATAAGCCTTTTCAGTACGCTCCCAGCGGTTATCTCTATCCATTGCCCAATACCTTCCACATAAACTTGCAATCTCACCTATTCCTATTGAAGTAATTATCTCTTGGATTTGGTTTAAATATTTACCAGCACTTTTTGTAGGAGTATCTCGACCATCTGTAATTGCATGAATTGCAATTTTCTTTAGTCCAGTTGTGGCAGCCCATTCTAAAAGACCACGTAAATGGTCTAAATGACTATGTACTCCACCGTCAGAGCAAAGACCTATGAGATGCAATGTTCCATCAGTGCTTTTTAAAAAAGAGATGAGATCAAGTAGCGCTTTTGTATCGCCAAGAGTTCCATTGCGGACAGTATTAGTAATACGCACAAGCTCTTGTTGGATGACCCGTCCTGCCCCAATAGTCAGATGACCAACTTCTGAGTTGCCCATTTGTTGGTCAGGCAGACCAACATCTGCACCGCTGGCTTCTATAAGAGTGTGTGGATATGCATGCCACAAAGCATCCATTACTGGTGTTTGAGCATTTTTTATTGCATTACTCTTGGATTCTTCGCAATAGCCCCACCCATCGAGTATAGCCAGTACCACTGGTGCTACTCGAGTATTCTGTATTGAGTCTGTGGGGCTAATTTTCGGCATGTTGAGATTTGAGGATGCCTGCCTTTTGTTCGCCTAATTATCAAATTACTGCCTTACAAGGCTATGGATGCTTTTGTATTGCTTTCCGTCAGCTTTTGCGAATGCAATTTAATGCTGAGAGCATGAGTTTGGTTCGGGCAACATAAGATCTACTCTTAAAACTGTTGGCAATGAAATACGACCTCAATAGAGAGAGAGTTGAGATTCTTTCTGAACAAGAGCTTTCTCGGACAGTTTCTCGCCTAGCATCTCAAGTTTTAGAAAGCGTTTCCGATTGCAAGCAACTTTTATTGCTTGGCATCCCTACTAGAGGGGTTCATCTTTCTAAAGTTTTAGCCAGAGAACTTGCAGTAAAAACTAAAGATCAAATTGCACATGGGAGCTTGGACCCTACTTTTCATCGAGATGACTTGGGGAGAGTGGGTACTCGGATGATTCAACCAACTGATCTGCCTTTGCCCGTAGAGGGAAGTGAGGTCGTTTTGGTGGATGATGTAATTTTTACTGGGAGAACTATTCGTGCTGCTCTTGAGGCGCTTCAGGCTTGGGGCAGAGCGCGTAGGGTTATGTTGTTAGTAATGGTTGACAGGGGACACCGTGAAGTTCCTATTCAGCCAGATTTCTGTGGGCGTCAAGTCCCTACAAGTCGTACTGAGTCAATTGAGCTAAGACTTAAAGATATTGACGGTGAGGAAGGAGTATTCCTTTGTAAAGAAATTAAGTGATCCTCTAATTGCAATTAAGCTAAATAATTTTCTTAGATACCTATTTAACTTTTCCAAGACTTTGTTTCTTTATTGCTTCACTTGTTCTTATGTCCTTGCCCTCAACCTGAAGATGAGATTCTTCATCAATGCTAAATTTTAACTTAAGGCAATCTTCTCCAGGTTGACCAGGAGGGTTCAATTGGAAAGACTTTATTCTTCCAGGCCATTGATTGAGGCTTTGGTTATTAAAAGTACTTCTTATTTCAGGGATTCCATTGATATAGATGACTTCATGTTCGTCATCCATGTTTGGCTCTGCGATTAATAATTCTAATTCAATTTGATTTGATTTGCTAGCCGCTAGAACCAGCTCTAAAGGTTTAGTTGTTGGCCATGTTTGGCCTGCTAAGAAGAGAGGGTGCCAATGATGACTTTCACTTTTTTGATCCCAGAAACGTAATGAAATTCCTTTATGTAATACATCTTTAACGACTACACTTGGAGTTAGTTTAAGTGCTCCCATTGCTACAGCCTCTATAGGAGGTGGAGTTAATAATTCTAAAGGTTGAATGTTGCTTCTTAACCATTGCCTTACAAGGGGAATACGAGAGCCACCTCCTATAGCAATAACTCCCATCAAGTCATAAAGGTTGCATCCATTTGCACGGCCACCAGCAAGAGTTTGCTTTAAAAGCTTTGAAAGACTATCTATTAAACCTTTGCTTATTAAGAGCTCCTCTAGTTGTGTCCTGCTCATCTTAAAGCTAATATTACTATTAAAACTATTTAGCCCAGGAACGTTTTCAACTAATACATCATTATGGTTGATATTTTCATTGCTAAGACGACATTTAAGTTTCTCGGCAGCATTCAAAAGTGTTTGGTTCGGTTCTACTCCTGGATGTAAATAATTGATTATCCAACGGTCTAAATCTCTTCCTCCTAATCTTAAGCCTGATTTACCAAGAACCTTTGCACATCTTAGGGATTGTTTCGTTTTACCTTCTAGATCTTGACCAGCGAATCTAATTAATTGTGCTATTGGCTCAGCTTTCCCTTCGCCGCCTTCAAGAGCTACTAGAGACATATCAATTGTGCTTCCACCAAGATCAACAACAAGAAGTTTGGCTCCTGATTCAAGGCCTGCCCCTATAGCTGCAGCTGTAGGCTCATCAACTAATGCAATCTCATCAACTTCTAGTCCAGTGCAGACCTTGTTGAGCCAAGCTCTATATGCCTTGTAGGTATTTACAGGTGCGGTCAATACGAGTCTCTTGACGATCAAATTTTCTGGGAGTCTTTTCCATATTTCTTTCAGTAATA
>QCFY01000008.1 GCA_003280085.1 Prochlorococcus sp. AG-363-O06
GTAGAGATGGAAGAGTAACCTTGCAAAAAGGTTGGACTAATTTGATTTATAAAAACCTAGAGAGAGTTGGCCTTAAGTTTAAATCACCCTGGCTCAGAGTGTGTAACAAGTATGGCTTCAATCAGATAAATAGTCTAGAGCTAAATAAGCTATTTAAGTATTTGCGCTTTTGCCTAGATCAAATCTGTGCGGACAAAGAAATGGATAGTCTTCTTAAAGCACTAGATGGAGATTATGTAATACCTGGCCCTGGTGGAGACCCAATAAGAAATCCAGGAGTTTTACCAAGTGGTAAGAATATTCATGCATTAGACCCACAATCAATTCCTACCACAGCTGCCATAGCAGCAGCCAAAGCCGTAGTAGACAAATTGATTGAGAGACAAAAAAGTGAGCAAGGGGATTGGCCCGAAACAATTGCTTGTGTCTTATGGGGTACTGACAACATAAAAACCTATGGTGAATCTCTGGCTCAAATTCTTTGGTTTATAGGTGTAAGACCTAAACCTGATTCAGTTGGTCGTGTAAATAAACTCGAGTTAATACCACTTAGTGAATTAGGTAGACCACGAATTGATGTTGTCGTCAATTGTTCAGGTGTTTTTAGGGATTTATTTATTAATCAAATGGCATTAATAGATCAAGGAGTAAAAATGGCTGCAGAAGCAGAGGAACCAATTGAGAACAACTTTGTTAGAAAGCATGCAATGGAGCAGGCAGAAACTGAAGGCACATCAATCAGGGATGCAGCCTGTCGAGTATTTTCCAATGCAAGCGGTAGTTATAGTTCAAACGTCAACTTGGCAGTAGAAAATTCTACCTGGGAAGAAGAAGGTGAGCTACAGGAAATGTACCTTTCCCGTAAAACATTTGCATTCAATGCAGACAATCCAGGGGAGATGAATCAAAAGAGAAAAGTATTTGAATCTGTAATGAAAACTGCAGACGTAACATTTCAGAACCTAGATTCTGCAGAGATATCTCTTACTGATGTAAGTCACTACTTTGATTCTGATCCTACTAAATTAATCAAAGGTCTCAGAGAGGATGGGAAAGAGCCCAATAGCTATATAGCCGATACAACAACAGCCAATGCACAGGTACGATCATTAAGTGAAACTATTAGATTAGATTCAAGAACAAAATTATTAAATCCAAAATGGTATGAAGGAATGCTTAATTCTGGATATGAGGGTGTAAGGGAAGTATCTAACAGGTTGAACTATACACTTGGCTGGAGTGCGACTAGTGGGCAAGTAGATAATTTTGTTTATGAAGAATCAAATGAAACCTTTATAAATGATCCTGAGATGAGGAAAAGGCTTATGGAGCTTAATCCCCATAGCTTCAGAAGGATTGTAGGTACTCTGTTGGAAGTCAATGGTAGAGGCTATTGGGATACCTCTGAAGAGAATATAGAGCGTTTAAAAGAGCTATATCAAGAGGTTGAGGATAGGATCGAAGGAGTTACAAACGACTAAAGATATTATCTAAAAAGTACATATATTATGGCCAGATATATTTAGCCATCTGAATCGTTTTAAATATTTCATGGACATCGTGGACTCTTATCATTGCCACATTGGCCTCAATACACTTGCAAGCTATGGCAACTGAACCCCAAATTCTTTTAGACGGATTTGGCTCGTTAAGAACATGTCCAATAAATCTTTTTCTAGAGGGACCAAGAATAAGGGGAAATTCGTTACCATTAAGATCTTCAATTCGTTTAATGATTTCAAGATTCTGTTGGTGAGTTTTAGCAAAACCTAGTCCAGGATCCCAAATAATATTCTCATTCATTACTCCTTGTTCTTGGGCCTTATTAGTTAAACTAGTAAGTTCATATAAAAGCTCATTAATAACATTACTATAAGAGCAAAGATCATCCATATTTTTACTATTACCTCTACTATGTGTAATGATAAAGGGGCATTTAAAGTTAGAAACTACTCTTAGAATATCAGGATCTCTTCTACCACCTGTAACATCATTAATCCAATCAGCACCATCTTCTAAAGCTGACAGAGCAACTTCTGAGTGAAAAGTGTCTATAGAAATAATGGCGTCTGGATGTGTTCTTCGAATTAATTTTAATGCTGGTAACAATCTACGCTTTTCTTCTTCAACACCAATTTCGTTAGCCCCTGGACGAGTACTCTGAGGTCCTAAGTCGATAACAGAGGCACCTTCCGTAAGTAACTTTGTTGCCTTATCTAACGCTCTATATTTATCTAAACATTCACCACCATCACTAAAGGAGTCTGGAGTAAGGTTAATTACTCCCATAATCAATGTTGAGTTCCGCCATTCCTTAGGCCATCGATTTCTAGGCATTCAGATAATTAGAAATCCTTGCAAAACTTTCTGGCTTTAATGATGCTCCTCCAACTAATACTCCGTCTATATCGCTCATATTCATTAACTCGTCGATATTTTCAGGCTTAACAGATCCACCATATTGAATAATTAGATCTGGGGTCCCAACCCACTGTCTTATTAGATTACAAATTCTATTTGCTTCTTTCGATTCACAAGTTTTACCTGTACCAATAGCCCAAATAGGCTCATAAGCAACAACTAATCTGTCTAATATCAAATCTTCTAATCCCTGTTCGACTTGTCTTCGAATAACTCTTTCTGCCTCGCCTCGTTCACGTTGCTCGTTTGATTCACCAACACAAACAATAGGTATTAGAGAATTGAGTTGAGCAGATTTAGCCCTTCGATTTATTTGCTCATCACTTTCACTAAAATATTTACGTGGTTCGCTGTGACCAACAATTGTGTAACGAACGTTATGTTCTAAGAGCATCTTTGGTGAAACCTCTCCAGTGAAAGCGCCATGATCCTCCCAGTGGACATTCTGACTTGATAGCTCTAAGGCAGTTTGATGCGACATCTCAGCTACGGTAGATAAAGCTGTAAATGGAGGGGCAATGACCAGATGGCGATCATTAGGGGTATTTTTGATGAGAGGAAGAAATACTTCCATATAAGCCCTGGCTTCGGCACAGGTCATATGCATTTTCCAATTGCCAGCGATAACCGGTTTGCGCACGTTTGAAGCCTCTACTAAGAGTAAATTAAACTAATGGGTCTGAAGTGAAGGTCTCAGGTACTACTAGCTCAGAATTGTTGATACAAATATGATCACCAGGCTTTAGCCTGGTGCCACGTCTTGTCTCTACTGAGCCATTGAGGGTTACCTGGCCAGACCTAATGAGGTTTTTAGCCTCTCCTCCGGTTGAAACTACTCCGTTCCATTTCAAAAACTGATCTAATTTCATCAAAAATAAAAATGGTAACGGGAACTTCTTTATAGTTTTATAAGATGCCTTCAAAACCAGAAAAAAGCATAGCTAATTTGCTAATTCTATTAAAACCGCACTCCAAAAAACTATCATGGGGAGCGGCAAGTATGTTTATATACGTTCTTTGTTGGCCATTATTAGCAGTTAAAGCTGGTGAATTAATTCCTGCGATAGGAAAGGGAAGTCTTAATCTAGTAATACTAATAATTATTCAAGCCTTATGTATTTTTCTCGTACAAAAGATAGCTCAATATTTTCAAGATACATTGTTAGCGGATCCTGCATTAAGAATAAGCCAAAAGATTAGAAGAGATTTTTTTATGAAAATACAGAAGATTGAGCTAGGAGCCATTGAGAAATTCTCGACAGGTGATCTTACCTATAGGCTTACAGAGGATGCAGACAGAGTAGGAGAGATTATATATAAAACACTTCAAGATACTACACCTTGCTTATTACAACTTATAGCTGTCCTTTGTTATATGATTTATTTAGATTGGAAGTTATCCTTAGCTACAATAGTTTTGGCTCCCATAGTTGCATTAATGGTAGCTCAATTTGGTTCTAATGTAATGAAAGCTGCAGAAAAAAGTCAGAAGCAAGTTAGTGAGGTTGCAGGTCTAATAGGAGAGGCAATTCAAGGGCTCCCACTGGTACGAGCTTATGCTGCTGAGGAGTGGATGGAAGAAAGGTTTAACGCAGAAATAGATCTCCATAGAAAAGTTAAATATAGAACTCTGAGACTACTAGCTTTGCAACATCCAGTGGTTGGGTTCATAGAAGCAAGTGGAATACTCACAGTACTCTTGATAGGTGCAATTAGAATAAAATCTGGGGGTCTAGATGCTCAAGGCTTCAGTAGTTTTGTAGCAGGATTACTAATGCTTATAGATCCTATAGGCCATTTAACTATTAATTACAATGAATTTAAACAGGGTCAGGCATCTTATAAAAGATTGCAGCAAATAGATAACGAACCAATTGAGCAGGAAGAACCAGACAATCCAATAGAAATTATTCATCCTTTGGGAGAGATAGAATTTAAATCAGTATCGTTCAGCTATGACAAAAATATAAATGTTATTAATGACATTAGTTTCAAAGTGGAAGCGGGCAGAGTGATAGCTATTGTCGGGCCATCCGGAGCAGGCAAAAGTACAATATTTTCATTGATACTCAAATTTAAAAATCCACAAACTGGAAAAATATTGTTTGATAATAACGAACTAAAACAGATAAGATCAGATCACATAAGGAGAAGATTAGCCCTTGTACCTCAGTCACCAACTGTATTTTCTGGAACGGTTACCGAGGCAATAAAATTTGGGAGGGAGATTCGAATGGATAAAATAATAGATGCCGCAAAGATTGCTAATGCCCATGATTTTATAACTAAATTAAAGGATGGTTACAATACAAAGTTAGAAGAAAGAGCTACAAATATATCAGGAGGTCAACTTCAAAGAATTGCTATAGCTCGAGCAGTTGCAGGCGACCCAGCTGTGCTTTTATTAGATGAAGCTACAAGTGCGTTAGATGCTGAGGCTGAGGAATCTGTACAAATTGGTCTTAGACAGGCAATGAAGGGTAGAACAGTGATTATTATTGCCCATAGATTATCTACAGTACAAGAGGCTGATCAGATAATAGTTCTTGATAGGGGTAGGATCTGTGAGGCTGGCACACATTATGAACTACTAAATAGAAACGGAAGATATAGTGAATTATGCGAAAAGCAATTTATCAAGAAAAGTAATCGGATCAATCAAGTATCTCGAGAAAAATCATATTGAGTCGTCAATTTAAAAACAGTTCCTGATAACAAAATCAATGCTATCAAGTTTGGCATTGCCATCAAACCATTAAGAGTATCTGCTATAGACCAAACAACTCCCCTGTCACCAGCAATTGAGCCAATGACGACTACAGCCACCCAACATAATCTAAATGGAAGAATAGCTTTGACACCAAATAAATATTCTGTACAACGTTCTCCATAAAAGCTCCAACCTAATATCGTTGTGAATGCAAACACCACAAGGCCTAATGTAACTATCCAACCAGAACCAGATAGTCCATTATTAAAAGCTGTTATAGATAACTCAGAACCAGAAAGACCAGAGTCATATGTACCTGTTGTTACTATGACTAAAGCTGTCATAGTACATATCAAAATAGTATCGATAAAAGTACCTAGCATAGCAATAGTTCCTTGCCTAACTGGATCATCAGTAATGGCTGAAGCGTGGGCAATTGGTGCGCTACCTAAACCAGCTTCGTTTGAGAAAATACCTCTTTTGAATCCCATTAATACAACTTGTATTAAACTGCCACTAATTGCTGCTTTCCCTGTAAAAGCATTAGAAATTATAGTAAATAAAGCTGATGGTATTGCTGCATAATTAATGGCTAATATTGCAAAACAGGCTAACAAATAGAGCACAGCCATTATTGGAACTATTCTAGCTGCTGCCTTTGCAATTCTCTTCACCCCTCCAATGATTACCCCAAAAACTAACAATCCAAGGAACAATCCAGTAATAAATTTAGGAATTCCAATATTAGAAAGAGCGCTAGAAACCTCAAAACATTGAACACCATTACCGATTCCAAAACCCGCAAACATTCCAAAAAGTGCAAATAAAATACCTAGCAATTTCCATTGAGGACCTAAACCATTTTTTATGTAATACATTGGACCACCAACATAGTTACCCAATGAATCGACTTCTCTAAAATGAACTGCTAAAACTGCTTCTGAATACTTTGTAGCCAAACCAAAGAAGGCAATAAGCCACATCCAGAAAACAGCTCCTGGTCCTCCTATGGCAATTGCTGCAGCAACACCAGCAATATTTCCAGTACCAATAGTTGCCGAAAGTGAAGTCATTAATGCCTGAAATGGAGTAATACCGCCTTCAACTGAATGCTTATTAGCTCCACCAAAGAGATTGTAGAAACCATACGGAATCCTTAGGAACGGCATAAATCTCAAGCCAATCATCAGCCAAAAGCCAGAAAGGGCTATTAGTGAAATTGTTGGCCAACCCCAAGCAAATGAATTCAAAGGATCATTAATTGCGTTTATAGAGTCAGCCAATGAAAAACTGGATCCCGACAAATTAGCTAAATGGCGTATCTGCAAAAATAGAGATTGCACTGAAAAATATCTAAAAGCTTATTGATATTGTCATGAAAAACGTTAAGAGGCAACATCTAACCAAGAGCTGAAAAGGAATTAAACCTATAAATTTTAAGGTCGTTAGAATTTGGATTTGGGACACACGATTGAATTTTTCTTTCTGATAAGACCCAAATATTCTGATCTTCAAAGTTAACAAAAGTATCTGTAAAAATATTTTTAATAGAAACAGCTTTATGTGATATAGGGTCAAGATATTGACTAGTGTAAGACTTGCTTAGATATCCTTTACCTGTATCTATGATTTCATCAGTATGGATTTGAATTAATTTCCCATGGATGTGCCTATGTACCATCGTAATAACGTTATTCTTTACTCGATACATATCACGGTTACCTTCAACAATTAATTTAAGACCGCTTTCATTCATATCAGCAGCTATAAAATTTTTGTCTGAATGTACTTCGTTAAATGGACGCCGTATTCGGTGAATACCAACTTCAAACAACTGCGAAGAAACCTCCTTAACAACGTTTTCATCTGAAGGAAAATTGATTATTACTTTAAAATCGTTATTTAATTTAAATGTACCATTAGCTTCAGCTTGACCGTGTATGAATATGAAGTTACCTTTATAACCTTGAAATGATGAATCCCAAGTATATCTATTTTCGTAAGCTTTACGAAAAAGGGTATTACAATTAGTACCTGGGGAAGGTAGTTCAGTTAAATGGTTTGAAGTCACGAATGAATATCCTGAAGAGCTGTAACAGACAAGGGCTGTTCTTGTAATGCTGAAATTGCCTCAACTGCTGCACGTGCGCCTGCCAAGGTTGTCACAGCAGGGACAGAATAGTCGAGAGCGGCACGTCGAAGATATTTGTCGTCATGGGCTGCTTGTCTACCAATTGGAGTATTTATTACCAACTGAATATTCCCTGAACGGATTAAATCCTCAACATTAGGTCGGCCTTCATGGACTTTAAGAACAGTATCAACATTTAAACCTTCATTAACTAATACCTTTGCGGTACCACTTGTAGCAATTAAGCCAAAACCCAACTTTATAAGTTGTTTTGCTATTGGAATCAATCCAGGTTTATCTCTATCGTGAGTACTTAAAAAGACAATTCCAGTTGTAGGTAATCCTTCACCGGCTGCCAATTCAGATTTTGCATACGCCATACCAAAACTAGAGGCAAATCCCATCACCTCACCTGTCGATCTCATCTCAGGGCCAAGAACACTATCAGAACCTGGAAAACGCCTAAAAGGTAAAACAGCTTCTTTGATTGTTTGCAATGGGGGCTTTGGCTCACAAGTTAGAGGTATTTGATGTAATCTCTGACCTGCCATTAATCTAGTAGCTATTCTCGCTAAGGGTATGCCCGTAGATTTGGATACAAATGGTACTGTTCGAGAAGCTCTTGGGTTGGCTTCAATAATAAACACCTTTTCATCTGAAGTATTATTCTTCTGAACTGCAAACTGCAAATTTATCAGACCTTGAACTTTTAATTCTACAGCAAGTTTACTAGTCCAATCACGTATAATTTTCAAAGATTGAGGTGTTAAAGATACACTAGGTAAACAACATGCAGAATCTCCCGAATGTATACCAGCTGGCTCTATATGTTCCATCAATCCACCAATAACTACATGTGAATCAATATCACAAAGTGCGTCTACATCAACTTCAACTGCATTTTCTAAATACTGATCTATAAGAACAGGGTGGTCAGGTTCAACCTTAACTGCGTCAGTCATATATTGATTAAGTTCATTTCTGTCGTAAACAACCTCCATAGCTCGTCCTCCTAAGACATAAGATGGCCTGACAACTACTGGATATTTAATTTGATCAGCAATATCTAGAGCTTGATTTGTAGTCCGAGCAATACCATTTTTAGGTTGCCTGATATCTAGCTTTCTAAGAATTCGTTCAAATTGTTCTCTATCTTCTGCAATATCGATTGACAGAGGAGATGTGCCCCAAATAACTGCTCCTGACTTCACACCTGAAGGTGTAGAAAGCCAATCTAATAAAGGTATTGATAATTTAAGAGGAGTTTGACCACCAAATTGAACAATAATACCTTCTGGCTTCTCAATCTCAATTATATTAATTACATCTTCTAATGTTAATGGTTCAAAATAAAGTCTATCACTTGAATCATAGTCTGTAGATACAGTTTCTGGGTTGCTGTTAACCATAATAGTCTTAAAACCTTGATGCTGAGCCTCAAATGATGCATGGCAACAGCAATAGTCAAACTCAATTCCTTGACCGATTCTATTTGGTCCTCCTCCAAGTATCATGACTTTTCTAGATGAATCACACATCACCTCATTTTGTAATTGTGAGTTGTTTAAAATTTTATGATCTTGAATTAATTTAATTGGGCGCTCATAAGTAGAGTAATGATATGGGGTAGTTGATGCGAATTCAGAGGCACAAGTATCAACAGTTTTATAAACCGGCAAAACATCCAGACTAATTCTATGTAACCTTACTTGCAGTTCAGTTGAATTAGTAGCAAAAGCAATCTGACTATCGGAAAAACCTAATTGCTTTAACTTGAACATTGTTTCTTTATCGATGTCTGATAGAGATTTACTATTTAGGAATGCATTCTCTGCATCGACTATATTTCTAAGTTTAGATATAAACCAAATATCAATTTGACTTAATGAGTGAATTTCCAAATCAGATTTTCCTAGAAGTATTGCTGATCTAACAGCCATAATTCTATCTGGTGAGGGGGTTCGTAAAGTTCTTTCTATTTGATTAGATTCAAAATTCGTTTCATGCTTATTGCAGCCCCAGCCAGATAGGCCTATTTCCAATGAGCGTAAGGCTTTTTGAAAGGACTCCTCAAATGATCTACCAATGGCCATGGCTTCTCCAACCGATTTCATTGATGTAGTTAATAACGCTGGACTACCTTTAAATTTCTCAAATGCAAATCTAGGTATCTTCGTTACGACGTAATCAATTGTTGGCTCAAAACATGCTGGGGTTTTACCCGTAATGTCATTAATTATTTCATCTAATGTATATCCTACTGCTAATAATGCAGCAATTTTAGCAATTGGAAATCCTGTAGCCTTACTAGCCAATGCAGAAGATCTGCTAACGCGAGGATTCATCTCTATTACAACAACTTCTCCGTTCTTAGGGTTAACAGCGAACTGAATATTACTACCTCCTGTGGCAACTCCAATTTCGCGGATAATTGATATTGATTGATCTCTTAATCTTTGATATTCACGATCCGTTAGTGTTTGTGCTGGAGCAACTGTTATTGAATCGCCTGTATGAACCCCCATAGGATCTAAATTCTCTATACTGCATACAATGACAACATTATCTGCAAGATCACGCATTACTTCGAGCTCAAATTCCTTCCAACCCAAAAGTGATTTTTCAATGAGTATTTGGGAGACAGGACTTGCATCTATACCAGACATGCAAATAGCTAGAAATTCATCATCGTTATAAGCAATGCCTCCTCCGCTACCACCCAAAGTGAATGCTGGGCGAATAATTCTTGGAAAAGTATGAATTTGTCTACCAACCTCAAGCGCCTCTTCAATAGTTGAGGCAATTCCCGATGGACAGACATTGACGCCAATTTTTTGCATTGCCAATTTAAAAAGCTTACGATCTTCTGCCTTCCGAATTGCGGGAAGATCAGCCCCAATTAATTCAACTTGGTATTTTTCAAGAATTCCATTATCAGCAAGTTGAACTGCAATATTTAGAGCTGTCTGACCTCCCATTGTTGGAAGCAAAGCGTCAGGCTTCTCAAGTTCAATTATTCGAGAAACTACTTCTGGTGTTAAAGGTTCTATATATGTACGATCTGCCATCTCCGGGTCAGTCATAATTGAAGCCGGGTTGGAATTAACCAAAACGACCTCATAGCCAGCAGACCGAAGAGCCTTACAAGCTTGAGTGCCTGAATAATCAAATTCACATGCCTGGCCGATGACAATCGGGCCTGACCCAAGCAAAAGAATGCGACGCAAATCGGTACGCCGTGTCATAGGCCTAATCAATCGATGCCATTTCTCCTAGCTTCCCATGCATCTGTGTAATTACCACCTGATTGATTCACACTTATTTCCACATACTCGCTAAATTCAGTAAATAGGAGATGATTAGACCATGAGTGAACTACAGCGCCTAAAAGGGCTGTTGCCTCCAGAAAACCAAAGCTGGGTATTCGTAGAGGCGGCAGCAGCTGTAGACCCTCCTCTAATAACACTAGAGGAGATAGGTCAAGATGAAGTTGAAATTCAAGTTGACCTTGAGCAATGGGACTACCTAGCTCAAGATCACAGAAACATGCTCTTTTGGCATGAAGTAGGAAGGATCCAGAATGACACGATCCCAAGAGACGGGTGGGAAATGGCAGCACTAGCGATTGGTCTAGGCGGTGCAATCGGTGAACTATGGGTACAGGATGGTCTTCTATTGCTTATGGCGCTTGGCCTTTCGGGATTTGCTGGATATCGCCTCTACCTCAAAAATAACTCAGAAAAACGCCTACAAGATTCTATTGCTGCCGATGAAAGAGCAATTGACCTTGCTTGCAGATTTGGCTATAGCGTTCCTAATGCCTACAAAAGCCTTGGCGGAGCATTAAAGGAACTGGTAGACAAAACACGCAAAAAAAAGCAGAGAGCTTTTTATGAAGATAGACTTGAGGCACTAAGAAAAAGTGCAGGAAAAGCCAGGGCAGAAATGGCTGAGCAAGAGGGCTCAAATCAATCCATCACTAGTGAAAATGTTTATGGATAGTGAAGGATTAGCGGAACTTGCGGCTGAAGCATGTGATGATCTAAAGGCAAGCCATATTCAGTTGTTTAAAATTGACAAAGTATCTAGTCTTGCCGATTGGATAGTTATTACTGAAGGACTATCAGATGTACAAGTTAGATCAATTATAAAATCTGTCGAAGATAAGATTCAAGCAAAGGTGAACAGGCTACCCTTACGTAAAGAGGGTATTAATGAAGCAAAATGGGCAGTACTAGACTATGGAGAGTTAATAGTTCATGTTTTACAGCCCAAAGAACGAACTTTTTATGACCTAGAAGCATTTTGGAGCAATGGTGAAGCACATAAGTTTGAATCTAATAATTAATGTTCTAAAATATAAATATGAACCAAACAACAACATGTCCAGTTCCTAAGAATCAAATACCAACATCAGAATTTGAGCAACTTAAGGATTCATGGTTTTTTTCATGGCCAACAAAAAAGAATAATTTCATAGATAAAGCTCTAGCAACAAGTTGGATACTTGCATTACCAATAGTAGCAACAATAGCAAGTGGCAGTTGGGAACTAAAAAATAATCCACTCAAACTTTTTGCTGTTTCACTGGTCATTAGCTTAACCAGTCCCCTATTGTTAACCATAAGACAATGGATGGGGTGGAGCTATATATCAGACAGGCTTCAATCTGAAAAAATTACATATGAAGAGTCTGGCTGGTATGATGGACAAATATGGGAAAAACCGATCGAAATAAGAGCCAAAGAATTACTTATTGCTCAATACGAAGTTAAACCTATTTTACAAAGGGTTCGATCAACCTCTAGAAATCTATTCTTTTTTTTTCTTATAAGCATCTTGATCCTTATTTTAATTAGGCTTTAGCTATCTATGGAATTACCTAAACAAATGACAGAAATAAAAGAATACATAAATGATGGATATATAGTTAAGCTAATCAGGGGGAAAAGTGTTGAATCTATTCATCGAGCAAATGCCGTAGTTTGCGATAATAAGGGAAGAGTACTTATGAAGTCTGGTAACCACATCCAAGAAACATTTATCCGTTCGGCACTTAAGCCATTTCAAGCACTGCCTTTCTTAAGCAGTGGAACAGCGGAGAACATTAATTGCGGTGAAGAAGGAATTGCAATAGCCTGCGGATCGCATTCGGGAGATGTAAATCAAGCAAGGCAAGCCTTTCAAATCATGTGGAAGGCAGATGTTGATATTAATTATCTCAAGTGCCCTATTCCACTTAGGGGAAATAGTCCACTCCAACACAATTGTTCTGGCAAACATGCAGCGTTTTTAGCTACTTGCAAGAAATTAAAATGGCCTTTAGAAAATTATCTACATTCAAAACATCCAATTCAAATTGAAATATTCAGAAGAGTGGCAGAATTTCTGAAAATACCAGCCGAGGAACTGGTAGCGGAATTTGATGACTGTGGTGCTCCGACTTTAAGGCTTCAATTGTCCCAAATGGCATTGCTATATGCACACTTAGCTAATTCCGAAACACCCGAGCTTGAACAAATAAGTCGCGCAATGATTAACCATCCTTATTTGGTGGGCGGCAAGAACCGATTTGATACGGAGTTAATGAAACGATCACATGGTCAACTAGTAAGTAAAAGTGGTGCAGAAGGGATTCAATGCATAAGTCGTTTAGGCAAAGGAATAGGAGTTGCCATAAAAGTTGAAGATGGATCAAAGCGAGCAAAACAGG
Organism: Prochlorococcus sp. AG-363-O06; assembly: GCA_003280085.1. GTDB lineage: Bacteria > Cyanobacteriota > Cyanobacteriia > PCC-6307 > Cyanobiaceae > AG-363-O06. Next base: position 12,976 of record QCFY01000008.1, read on the forward strand.
CAGTTGCACTTAAGCTATTGAGTCAACTCGATTGGATTACACCTACAAGCCTGCAAGAGCTTGAAGAAAAAGTCCTTAACTTAAATGATGGCCTTCGTCTAGAAGTCTCAGGCCAACTTAAATTTCAGGAAACATAATTAATCCAACCAGAAGGATGGATTGAGATGTATGCTTATGTTTCATCGCGGGGTAGAGCAGTCTGGTAGCTCGTCGGGCTCATAACCCGAAGGTCGGAGGTTCAAATCCCCCCCCCGCCACCAAATAAAGTCCCTCATAAGAGGGACTTTTTAATGTCTTTTGAAGAAGTGTCGATAAACACAAAATCTGTCGTAATGAATATTTATTCAACTAAGTTATAAACCAATAGATTGAAACCAATGAAAATCAAAGGCATTTACCCAATACTTGCTATAGCAATGGTTTGTTCAAGTTGCAAATATGCAGAAAAACTAAGAGGAACCAAATTGAAATTCATTGTACCCAATAAGATAGAGAAGTTAGTTACCAAGCAAAAGACTGTCTTCATCAAATGTGGTAAAGGTACTATAAAAAACTACACAGAAAAAGGATGGAAAATTATAAATAAAACCACTAGTGAAGTCCCATGTTCATGGAAGACTGAAAAATCAAGAAGGGGATGCAACCCTAAAAAGGATAAAGGATGCTTGATAAATATCCCAGACAAAATGGGTACCGAGTCAATATACCTGTTGGAAAAACAGTTCCCAATAGGAAATGACGTTAAAGCTGAAAAAAATAAACAGTCAAAACCAAACTAAATTTGCTTAAATTCACTAGAAAGATCCTTACCTAAATTTGCGATTTCAACTGGATAAGCCTCAAGAGCAACAGCACAGGCCTCGGCGAGACGATAATTACCCTTAGCTTTCCAATCGGCCATAGCCTTCTCTAATAGTGATTTCCGCTCCTTGTCCATGATTTTTTTTAGGAGAGGCGGACTCCTTTTATTTACTTACTACTGTTCTAATTCATAAACAGGTCGCCCGACCAGCAAAATTGACATTTGTTAAGAAAACCTTAAGGAACCGGTTTGGTTCTTGGCAGAAAAAGCTGGCCTCTGAAATATTCAAAGTGGTAATTAACAACCAGTGCTGGCAAAACTGCAATGTAGGTAATGTCAAATGGCTACTAATGCAATTGTGATGCTGGACTTAGCAATTTCACGGAGGTGTAATTGTATGTACATTAATCAATTGACCATAAAGCATAAAATATTACTAGTTTATAGTATTATTAAAGATTAATTGGATTGATTTAATTTAATATATTCTCATTGGCTCAATCATCCTGCTTGTCGGATTCTGTAATTTCTATTGTATCATTTAGCAAGAGTGGATCATCATTTTGAGATTGATTTACCAATGAATCAGATTGATTTGTGTCGTTAATTATTGACTCAGTATCTTCTAAGGGGAATAAGGTAGATCCTGAGTTATCATCGATGTTGATCGATGTTACTTCTTTATTCATAATAGATGTCTTTGAGGCTTCATCAGGTTCAACAATAGTCTCAGAAGTTAGGTCAATATCAGAGTTTTCATTAGTAGAAATATCATTTTCTAGCTCTTCTGCAGTTGCATAGCTTTGGAGTATATCATTTAATAATTTAAAAAGACTTAATAGATTCTCGAAAAGATCCTTCAAGTTCAGATAAATTTTAGTTAGTATTGTCTTAATCTCTTTTGCCTTATCAGTTTTATTAAAATAAAGAAATGCAGAAGGGACAGTTAATACAACAAGAAAAAAAAAGAGCAGACCAAACATTGCTGAATATACGAATAGATATAGAATGTCGTGGATTTTTTCTAAATCAAGTCTTTATAAGTAAATTGTTATTTGAATTAGCAGGAGCAAATACAGTTTATCTTTGCTTACTATTTAGCTTGCTTCGGTAGTGGGCTATGTAAAACCATCGCCAAGTAGGAATTGTGATTATTAGCCAAATCCAAACAATATAGAGATATAAGAGTCTCTGATTTTCTTCAGAACAGGACTTGATTGATAGTGATGTGTTTGGCTGATCTATATTTGGGGGAAGTCTTCTACAAAGCATTTCCCCGTGAGTACCAAGGAATCCTAATGTCATCAAGGTGGGGACGACGGAAATAATAAGAGAAATCCCTAAGTTACCCCATAAGATTGACTTATCTCGGAATTTATCAAGCATAAAATCAACTCTAGATATTAATAAATTAAGTCAGAAAGACCAAATACGCAAAAAAAAACATCCTTTAAGTAATTATACCTAGAATTTATTTCAAAGCTTAGAATTATTTAGTTAGTCCTGATATAGGTGATTTGTCTAGATTCATTGAGACCTAAAATAACATTAGCGTTAATATAGTTATAGTCTTCCTGAGGAATTGAAACTTGAATCATACGTAGAAATGCTTCTAATTGACAATCTTTTAAACAGCTACCTCTTGTAATCTCATATTCTTGCTCTTGCTCTGTTTTCCAAATACATGTTGAATTAAAGTCAAGAGCCTTAAGGTGCCATATCCGATCAAATAAATTCCATATAGGTAAATATTTGAGCAACTAAACCTGAACCTTCCTACGATATTCTATTTCAACAGGACTTAATGAAGGATTAAATATTGGATAGGTTTCATTAGAATTTCTTTGAATATTACTAGAGGGCTGACAACCTAAAAACCATCCTTCAATCACTATGCCTTTGGGATTTGAAATACACCAACCTGACCTAGAACCTAAACCTCCTCTCAATGATTTATCAAAAGTTGGGTAATACAAGACGCCCTCTAATTGCCATTTTTGGATGACCTCCAAAATCATATCTATAGAATGACTACCTGGAAGACCTCTAGGAACATTCCAGGGATTATCTGACATCACTTTATCTAAATAAGGATAGGGCAAGTAAAAATCATCTAATGAGATTACTGTCAAAGGAAAACCTATTTGATTAGAAGCTGATGAAAGCCACTTGCCAATAGTTGTTTTACCGGATCCAGGCAAAGCGGAAATCCCAAAAATCGGCCTATGTTTACCAGATAATTTTAATCTCTCAACGTCACTTAGGAATGGTAAAGCGAACCCCCAGAACCAATCTAATTTGGCTTTTGATGGCCAAGTATCATGAGCGAGTGATGAAAAAGGTAGTTTCGACCAATGATTTAACCACATTTTGTGATCATTCCAGTTTATCGAACGTAAGTAGTTTTCTAAATCTTCAATTGGAAACAAAAAATGGGAACTATATTTGCCAGACCAAGGGCTAGAAAAATTATTTAAACCCAATGTATGATTAGATTTCATATTAAATTACTAATAACAATATATCTGATTAATTGAGCATTGACTGCTTCAGACCAAGCCTTTGAGTGCAGATCGGAAGGTAAAATAGAAGTTCCTTGTTGTTTTTCAGTTATAAAACCTGGATAAGGACCGTATTTTTCGTGTAGAACTCTACGAAGAGCAACTCGCTTTTTTGTTGATCCCGCCCTTAGGTACATTGATAATCTTATTGGCACATCCCACATATTAAATATTTACGGGCGTATTAAAATCCGCATGCTGGGGAATTGCGTTCACAAAGGATTTGGCAATGAATTTAAGGATGCCTTGTAATTGGTGCCTTGAGATAGGACTTATATCAGAAGTATTTAGACATCCACCAAATACTAGAAAAGTCAAAATTGTTCAATGCGTATTTGACCATAAACTTAATTATGCAGTTAATTCACCGAATGAAAGCCTCAAAAATGTGGTCTGAGTTGGTCTACTCTTGAAAAGATTGATGGTGCCTCACTCTAAGGTCTTAAAAAAGAGCAAATGTCAAAACTAGAAGTTCTTTCAAAAAGAGTTAGCGAGATCGAATAAGAGAGTATTGCCTTAGCTCAGCAATCAAACAACTACCCTATGAGTGACATGCAGAAGAAATTGCAGTAAAGAAACTTGCATCATGTGACCAACTGCAGAAATTCAAGTAATTCCACATCTACTGCAGATCAGGCTTACTAGTCCTGGGATTTGGATTTGCGAATATATCAGAGCAAGATTTGGGTAATGCTAGGTCTCAATAGTCTAATAGCAGCCAAGTCAGTCATCTAATCTTTTAAAGATTAATTTTTCACCCTTTGGACCGATATAGATTTTCTCATCAACCAATCCAGACTTGACAATTATTTGGCACAAAATCGATCCCTCTGGAACATCTGTAAGACAGTTAAGGTCTTTTATATCATTCGGTACAAATTTAAATCTAGAGGTTGGTTCCTCGGAATCATTTGATGTATCCGTAAGATAAGCAAGTCTATCTAAGTTAGTAGAAGGCATTTCAGCTTTAGGTGAGTTCTGAAGTTCAGCTTTATTAAATGGCGTATCAGGATTATCAATCTTCTGAGATTTAACAAATTTCAAAGGCGTATAAGCTTTATCTGCTTTCTCATGGTCAACTACTTTTAATGGGTTGTTCGTAATTTCCGACTTATTTGATGCCTTTAGCTTGGCTACTGTTATAGGCTTAACGTCTATTTCAGGGTTATCTACTTGTATAGGAGTAGTTAGTTCTTCAGCAGTATCAACCTTTTCTCTTTTCCCCACTTCATCTGGCATATCAACGTTTTCAACGTTAGTAACTACATCTCCCTTAGTTGTCAATGCTCGAATATGACAAGAATTATTTTCAAGTGAATCAGAGCAACCTTCTTTTGTAGGTAAGACTGTCAAAGAATCTGAAGACATAGCAATCATTTCATCTATTTTTTCTGAATCCGAGTCTGAGTCATAATCTGGTTTCGACTGCGTTAAGGCTGGAGCAACCCCGACAGAAAATGATTTACAAATCGAATCAAAAAAAAGTTGAGATTCTCGATCAAGGATTTTGTATGTGTGGTCATAACGTTGTTTAAGATCCATCAATGAACTTAGGAAGGACATTGGTTTATCTATGGAGTGCCCTAATATACCTAGGTTTAGAGAAGATCCTTTGGGTATTTCTACCAAAAACAAAGGCCTTGCGTTTTGTAGTGTGATTCCTTTGATCAATAATGCCGAGAAATTAACCTATTAAGAATATGAAAATTCAATATAGGCAAACTAGTAAGGCTGATAGCAAATAAATCCAGGAATTAAGGTTGAATCGAGAACCACTAGCGACAACTAATAGTTGATTTAACAAGCAAGCAAGCTTTCAACAGTAATTTGAATGCCAAAGCAATCCCCTCTTTAATAGGTAATAAAGCCACATTCTCAAGAGGCCCTTCAAAAACAACCACACCAATTACAGTACAGATAATTGGAATTTGAAATATGGATAAATTTTCGGAAGCTGTCAGAATCCTTGATATAGATCTAAAACACATGAATTTGATGGCCACGCGGACATCAAAAAAGAAAGAGCAAGAGATTGATTCTTTAACGATAAACAACTTACTTTCAATTAGGCGTACTTAATACTTGTCATATATGTAATTATCCACTATTCTATAAATGTATCTCAAATCTATTTTTGGCCATGCTTACTGGTAAAGATTTACTAGCCAAGGTGAAAGAACTTGGTGATGTAAGTAAATCAGACTTAGTAAAGTCTTGTGGTTATGTTTCCAAGAAGAAGGACGGTAGCGATCGTCTTAACTTCACTGCTTTCTATGAAGCACTGCTTGAAGCTAAAGGTGTCAACCTAGCTTCTGATGCAACTGCAGGCATAGGAAAAGGTGGTAGAAAGCTTAGCTATGTTGCAACTGTCCAAGGAAACGGCAACCTCCTCATTGGTAAGGCCTATACAGCTCTACTTGATCTAAAGCCTGGCGACAATTTCCAGATCAAGATGGGCCGTAAAGGTTTCCGTCTCGTACCAGAAGGAGAAGATTGAAGAGTTAATTCTTATCAATCACTCGCAAGACCCAACCAGGTCATAGACAAAAAAACCAGGATGAAGTTCATCCTGGTTTTTTTCTGCCTTTCTACCACTCACTCACCCAGACTGATTTATTACAGTCATACTCATAAACTGACACTTACAAGATTTTCTTAAATCGATTTTGACCGTAAATTCTCCTTTTTTATATAAAGACTGCCATAGCATTCACATCAATTATGAAATTTTTTTCTAATTGCTATTCCGTAACTAAATATTGAACGCATTAAAAATTGACGCGAAGTTGTTAAAAGAAATCAATGACTGTTCCTTCGTTTCCTAACTAAAGTTCTATTAAAACCCAAAACACGGTTTTTTAATCCTAGAAAGAAAAACTACCCTAGATTTTGTTTTAAAAGGTTTTCCCAACCAATATAGAATAAAAATGACATCATAAACACTAGACATCAGATAAGAATATAGAGAGAAGACTATACGATTAACCATTCAACAGGGTATAAATCCTTAGTATTAATATGTGGATATGATGGGCCAAACCAATTGCTTGGGGCAACAACAAGAGCTGAGTTACATGCTAACCAAGCCCCCCACCAACTGAAACTAGAATTGGCGATGATGTGTCCATAAGCCATTGTCATTAAGCACAAATCAACAAAATGATTATTGGTAGTTATTGGCATATAGTTACCAGAATGAAAGAAGGTCTGACTTTTTACCCAGTTCATGTCATCTGAAAAAACTAGAAATCTCGTTTCCTTATCAAAGATATCTATAGCACGTTGGTAATAATCTAAAGAGCAAAGAGGATGATAAGATTGTTTTTCAACAAAATCACCCCTCCTAACGTGTAAAGAAACAAAATCCCTACTCCCTATATTATCCAATATAGAAAGCGCCTTATTCGTAATATGATCCTTAAAACAAAAGTCCTCAATTATAGAGTCTTTTATATGCTTGAAATAAAGGTCAGACTGAAAATAACCAGTGAGTGAAACATTATCAGGGCAATTATTAAAAAGGAATTCATTAAAATGGAATACAAGCTCTTCAGCTATTAATAAATTTGGATCTATTGGTCTGATTTGATCAATATGGAGATTAGTAAGTTTAAAAGCTTCAAAAAGTAGATGACCTTCTTTATCATCATGCCCCGAAGAAGGGTGAAGAGTCCAAGAAAAACCTCTATTTTCAGCAATCCCTCGTAAAGAGGCATATTGAAACATCTGATTACCCAATCTACCAAAACCACCAATATAGTTATTACATATGGGCACTTTAGATTCTATAAAAAATAACTATACACTAATCTATCAATCCATCACCAATCAAGCATTAATACTTATGGTATTTAATCAAATGTTAATGTATAAATTGCAGAGTCACAGTATAAAAGCATTAGTTATAAATAGTTTTTTCGATTAGAAAAGAATACTTCAAACTAATCTGATTGGGTGATAAGCACTAATATGGCCAGATGGTAGTTTCTTGCCAGTTAGCTTATTTAAATCATGAGATGTACTAGAAAAAAGTCTTTCTGAATAATCTATATTTATTCCTATATTAGTTAGTTGACAATTAGTATCCTTAAGGCTACTGTTTTGAGCAAACAAAGGCTTGTCTAAAGAATATATATTAAAGTATTTATGAACCTCAGCATATCCTAGATCCATATTACCTGAATGCAATGGGTTGGAGCACCAAAAATCACAGATTCTTGAACAAGTTTCTCTATAACTTTCACTTAAATAAACAACTGCGTGAGTCGCTAGCATATTAAAAACTCTGAGAATATTAGGAGCGACTTCCTTATAGTGCACAAACGGGCCTGAACAGTTTAGATACCTACCCCATGATGAGATACCAAGATATAGGGCATCTGCGTCATCTGGAATCTCGAATTCGACTTCATTTAAGTCTGTGAGTACTACATCATCTTCCAAAAGAAGAAATGGGGTCTTAATGTTATTGTTGATCATAAGATTCGAATGAGCCTTTGAGCATCCATAATGCTCACTTAAAACTCCAGGGTGACGATGGAAGTCTTTGATGCCTAAAAAAGATATAATTTCTTCGGTGGACTTTCGCTTGGATTTATCATGATCCATATTTATAAAGTATGTAGGAATATCCCTAATGTTGATCTTCATTTCAAGCCAAAAGCATATCTAACTTTAGCATAGTAATAAATAGCTTGGAAAAATTGATGTTTATTTCAATGATATTCATATAGCATTAGTATTAGTATTAGTATTAGTATTAGTATTAGTATTAGTATTAGTATTAGTGTATATTAAAAATAGGCTGAGAGATTTAATCTATTTAATCGGAACATTAATATAATAAAAGTAGGCAAGGTTGGCAAATGAGAAAGTCACTATACCAACCTTTTAATGCCTACAAAACCGTGTTGCCGTGAGACCCCAGTGTTCGACCTGGTAAAACCAGAAGGGGAGTCAAAGTGGGGCTTCGTTTCCGGCAATTAACCGGTATACGTTACCTTCACGACAGTCTCCCCAGATCGAAAGAGAGTCAGATCAGAGCACTAGTAAAAGGTCATCACCAACAAAACAGTTCCCTATCAACCTAGTCCATGATGGCAAGTGAAGTAGGCCAAATTGAACGAATCCTTTCTAATGCTGACTGAGCTTCCCTTTGCCTAGTTATAGGATTAGTACTAGATAATAAATATGTGGCATGACCTAATTTTCTACCCTTAGTTTCCTTTTCCTTGCCATACCAATGCAAGTTCAGACCCTCGATTTTATTGAGTTCAGCTAAGCGATGATCAAGAGATAATGTATTTTTTTCAGCTAGTCCCAATAAATTAACCATCAAGGCTCCAGGAGCAATAAGTTGGGGATCTGGAACAGCTAGACCTGCAGCAATACAAATTTGTTGGTCAAATTGACTACTATTACAGGCTTCTATGGTGTAATGACCTGAATTATGAGTTCTAGGTGCTATCTCATTAACCATTAAACCATTCTTACCATAAAAAAATTCAATTGCTATTACACCAATGTAATGTGTTTCTGTCAGCAATGAAGCCGCTATGTTATAAGCAAATTGTTGAACATCATGAGGCACATTCGCTGGTGCCATGACCCAATCACAGATCTGATTTGACTGTGATGTCTCCACAAGTGGATAAGCTCGGATATTGCCATCAATATCACGACTGGCCACAAGAGCCAATTCCTTCTCAAAGCCAATCCATCTTTCTACAAACCAGTTATCAGCGTTAACCGACCTAAGCAGATTCTGAAGATCTGTAAAATCCTTTAGAGCAATAGTACCTTTTCCGTCATATCCACCTCGGGATGCTTTCGCCATTAAAGGGAAATTCCATCCGTCAGGAATTTTAAAAGGTCCTATTTGATTGGAGGAAAGAGGAATCCAGCTAGCTCCAGGTATAGATAAATCATCCAACAATTTGCGCTGAGATGTCTTATCTACAAAAGGCTTGATAGCTGAAAGACTAGGGATAAAATTGGCTCCAAGACTCTCAAGTTTAATTAAGGCATTCATATCTAACCATTCATTTTCAAAAGTAATGGCATGACAACAAGCGGCAAGTTCATGAAGACCTTTAATATCACCAGGTTTTGTCAAAACAAGGCGATTAGAAACTAAGGCTGCTGGATCATTAATAGAAGGGGTTTGAATAACTACTTGTACTTCTCTTAATTTTGCAGCTTGAGAAAGCATCTGAGCTAGTTGACCTCCACCAACAATTCCTACTGAAAAAGGTGTTTTTTTATTTTTTGATCCAAAGATGTTATTCATCAGATGCTTAATTAAATGCGACTCTAAAAAAAATAATAATAATATATGCAACCTAGCTTAATCAGGATGATATTGCAGAACTGGTCGAGTCTCTATTAACAACAGGTTATAGTGCTAGGGTAAAAGAATCTCTTTAAACTAACTAGAGACCAAATCTACATAAAATGAGCATAATCATTTCTTGTGAAACAAAAACCACTACGAGTTCCAATTGCGCTAAAGCGAAATCCCTATGAGGTTGTTATAGGTGGCTTAGGTATAGAAGGAATTGGTAACGAACTAAGGAGTATTGGCTTTAATTCAAATTGCAAGGTACTTATAGTTAGCAACGAAGAGGTGGCAGAGCATTACGGCAATAAATTAATAAGAAGTCTTGAGGAAAACGGGTTTAAGGCGAGCTTATTAATCATTAAAGCAGGTGAAAGCCAGAAGAATCAGAAAAGCATTGGACTGATTCATGATGCTGCCTATAAGGAAAGAATAGAAAGAAACTCATTAATGATTGCTTTGGGAGGCGGCGTCATTGGTGATATGACAGGATTTGCCGCTGCCACGTGGTTAAGAGGCATACCAATAGTCCAAGTGCCCACAACACTTCTAGCAATGGTGGATGCATCAATTGGGGGTAAAACAGGAGTCAATCACCCTAAAGGTAAAAATTTAGTAGGAGCATTTCACCAACCTAAATTAGTAATAATAGATCCCACAACATTGAAATCTCTACCTGAACGTGAGTTTAGAGCTGGCATGTCAGAAGTTATAAAATATGGTGTTATAGGAGATATTAAATTATTTAATTTGTTAGAAAGTCTACCTAGTCTAAACAGCTTAAAAGGTATAAGGATGGATTTAATTGAAAAAATCATCGAATATTCAGTAATTACAAAAGCTAGGGTTGTTGAGCAAGACGAACTAGAAGCGGGCATCAGAGCAATATTAAATTATGGGCATACCTTTGGACATGTTGTAGAAACTCTATGTGGATATGGGGTTTGGCTGCACGGCGAAGCCGTTGCAATAGGAATGCATACAGTAGGTCTATTGGCTTTAAATAGAGGTAGCTGGAGTTGGTCAGATCTTTCGAGGCAACAGGCTTTAATTAATAAAGCAAACTTGCCATTTACTTGGCCCGTGATGCAAAGTGCAAAAATATTAGAAATATTACAAGGCGATAAAAAAGTTAGAAATGGCAAATTACGTTTTGTAATTCCAAAAGGAATAGGGTCTGTTGAAATAATAGATAATGTCTCAGAAGAAGAGATAAATAATCTTATAGAAAAAATTAATCGATAGGCTCTTCTAGGAATTCTGAACTAAGAAGTTTTTCGCTTATTGGTTTAGAAGAGTTATTATTAAAATCTTTAAAGAAAGCTATCCATCTAAACTCTCCCAAACAAGTTGGATCTACCAACCTTAATAGGGCTTCTCTTCTTTCCAAAGCAATGGATAGATTCTTATTAGAATAAAATCGTAAAGATTGGATTTTCTGAGCAAGGCCAAGAGCTAACAGGGCTTGTCCTTGTTTAACCTGACCTATCAAATTTAATCTATTCTTTTTAGAATAAAAATAGAGAGTTTCCAAGCAAATATGGGCTGTTATATCACGCAAACCAGGCTGATATAGAACGTCATGAGTTGCTAATTGATTACGGTAAGAAATTATAGTTCCAGTTTTGCGAGATTTTGCGTAATAACGTTTTGCTTCAAGAGCATAATCTATTACTAGAACATAGCCAGAGTCTATTGAAGCAGAGACTTGTTGAACCCATTCTTCAATAGATATATGCCATTCCGTTGACCAACCATCCTCTAAGCCTGGGGGCGGGAAGTCAAATTTGCTGTCGTTAGTAACTTGATTTATCGAACTTAATAGATCATCATTGATAGGCATCTTTGAATATCTTAAATATTGCGTATTGGAATCATTAACAAGTGAAATAGCCATTCTAAATATATCTCCTTTTGAATATGCTAAACGTTCAACTGGTAAGGCGTCTAATACTTCATGGGCTACTGCGACACCAATTATTGGAGATTTTGCAAGTTGCTCATATGATTTCCAGCAAATAGGAATCTCAATGGCTAGGGTACTTAACTTATTCTTCTGGCGTTCTATCATTGATTGATTGATTTCTACTAATATCACTTCAAGCTTTGGAATTAGTTCAGGATAGGTTGAATCTAGCTCCGTTAATAAATCCAAAAGAAGGTCTCCCTCTCCAGCACCAAATTCAACGAGACTTACTCGAGAAAGGGAAGGATTTTGGGTTAAAAGTTTAGTTAACCAAGACGCCAATTGTTTAGCCAAAAGACTGGCAAAGTCATTTCCCAAAGATGGAGAAGTAACAAAGTCTCCACCCTTGGAAATTGAAACTTTTCCTTTTGAGTAAAAACCGTTTTCTGGGTCATTCAGTACAATGTTCATATATTTACTAAAAGGAATGGAGCCACCAGAATTTTGAAAATGGTTAGCCAACCAAGTCGGACATATCGCAGTTCTAGAATCCATTAGCGAGAATACCTGAAATCAATGAAACTAAAAGGCAAGGAACATGAACAAACTATTTACAGGTGCATTAGCATTTCTGATTTCCATCAGTCTATGTTGGCCTGCATTGGCCTATGACAATCCTAGTCTTCTTCCAGAAAGGCAGACACCTATAATTGATTTAGCAAAGAGTCTTACTGACAATGAGAAATTTGAATTAGAAACATCACTTAAATCATATGAGAATGAAACGGGATGGAAAATTCGATTGCTAACACAATATGAGAAAACACCTGGATTGGCAGTAAGGAAATACTGGGATTTAGATGAAAGAAGTTTACTAGTGGTAGCAGATCCAAGGGGTGGAAATCTATTAAATTTCAATGTAGGGGACGCATACTTTGCGCTGATGCCTAGATTGTTCTGGGTAGAGTTACAAACAAGATTTGGCAACAAATACTATGTAAAAGATCACGGCGAAGATGGAGCTATTATTGATGCAATATCATCTGTTAAAAAATGCCTGGACAGAGGGGGATGTCAAGTAGTCCCAGGCCTTCCAAGAGAACAATGGCTATGGACATTAACTACATCAATTTTAGGCGGTCTTATAGCAGGTGTAGCTGCTTACCCTAGAAAAGAAGGGACTCTAATTGCCTGGAGTTGGCTCTTGCTTCTGTCACCACTTTGGTTAATGTTGTTTGGCATTTTTGGAATAGCACCAATTGTTACAAGAACTAGTGAAATCATTCCTATAATTCGAAATGGAGCTTGCTTTGCTCTGTCTATTTTGATTGGATATTTATTGGCACAAAAGACATTAACTGACTTTGTCGGCAAGGAATAAAGTCAAGGTCTATGAATAATAGTCCTCAACGAAATCAACAATAGAAATAGCAGCTTTTATAGAGCCATTAATTAAGTTAGGTGTAGAATTTGGGGGTAATAATTTTTGATCCAACTCCCAATCACCAGAGAATAGTTTTTGCTGAGTAATAATTCGATGATAAGAAAGATCCTTAAGACCATTAATTAAATATTCTGATTCTGCAAAATTATTTCTTAAAGCAACATGCATAGGCAAGGAGTTGGCAATTGCCTCACAAAAAGAACTGAAACCTGGCTTACATATGAATCGACTACAAAATGGCATTACATCAAGTAATCGATACCTAGATGGTAGAAGATACAAGTTAGAAGGTAAATCATCTTGCTCTATAAAAACGTTATCAATTTGAGGAAGAATGAAGTTGAATGATGGCCATTTATTAAACAAGTTGAAATCTAAATCCAAGCCCATACCTCCAAATCCGACTAAGATATTCTTAGATTTTTGAGACGAAATACTATTTTTAAATCTCGAAGATAATTCTCTTGGTCTGGAATATATCATTCCAACGTCAATCTTGGGAATACCCCATTGCATGTTCATTGCGAATGGTAATTTCAGAAGCAAGTCTCCCTGGCTATATTCCCTTCTAATTTTCTCAACATGACTATCAAATAAGGATCCAAAATCGTTATATATATTGTCCCATCCAAAATTTCCTATCCATATCAATGGTAGGTTTAGTTTCTTAGAAAGTGAAGCAGCTGAGGAAGGAATATCTCCTACTATTATTGACTTTTCTGACCGACTTAAGATCCATTCGGCTTCTATATTTATTTGTTCATTGATATACTCATAAAATCTATTTAGTTCTATACTAGTGGAATTCAAATCGACATCTAAGGCATTATCCTGAACCATACCTACATCCCACCTGACTCTTCTATGCTCTACATTTATATCAAGTAGGATATTATTTAAGAATTTAGAATCAACTATAGAACTTACTACAATTTTCCAATCTGGTCGAAGTTTTTTTACTTCATGCAATATAGATGCTTGTCTAGTAGCATGTCCATATCCGTGACTGCTTAAACATAGATACAATAACATAATTAACTAATACAGTTATTTAAGCAGAACTTGCTCATAAGCAATTGTTGCGTCATCGTAATACCACCTATGGGCTACAAATCTTAAACTACCATTATGAAACTCTATCCATGATAAATGAGAAATGATGTCACCATTTAAATCCACAGTTTTCCTTGGAACAATTGCAGAATTTAAGTAACATGTGCCATATCTATCTTGAACAAATGAATCTCTAGTACGTCCCCCTCTTTTTAATTTATGATGCATATGTCCAAAAACTACTATTTCCGGATCTCTAAACTGCCTAATCTGGTCAATGGCAATAGATAAATCTTTATCTCCCCAATCTATAGCTGGTGACTTCCAATCTCTACCACAAATACTAAAAGGAGCAGAGCCAAGACCTGAAGGACCTGAATGAGCGAGAATAATTAAAGGTAAGTCCTTTGGTGAATCCATTGCGGCTGAAACAATCTTAAAAACAGATTCCTCTAGAGTCACTGGACCAAAAACAGCTTGCATTTGTTTGGAAAGGTAGTAACCACCTCCTGCTGTGCAAGGACGAGCCCCAACAACAGAAACATTAGGTGATTCCCAGTCTCTACTCCTCCATCCACAATGAATTGGGCCAAGAATTTTTAATTGCTGAGCTAAAAACGAACCATCTTGGTCATGCCCTCGATCATGATTGCCAAGAATAACTGCAGTTGGCAAAGATATCTCCTTTATAACCTTAGTTACCTGTAGATCCTCTTCAGCAAGATCACCTACAAACAAAACAGCGTCAGGATGTAACCTCCTTAACAAGTTATTGTCATCAACATTCCAATCCCCATGAAGATCACCAGCAATAGCAAGACAAAGGTCCGACAGGGCTAATTCCTACTCTTTTCCCATATTGCACCAAATTCGACAATGACTGCTGGCTCAGCTCAAAAAACTGTTTCGCCGGTTCCCCACAAACGGGAAGATCTAATCAAATCTATTTTGGATTTGAAAAAGGAAAGAAACGCAATTATCTTGGCTCATTTCTACCAAGATGATGAAATCCAGGAAATTGCCGACTTTATAGGTGACTCTCTAGAGCTATCAAGGAAAGCAGCAAGCACAACAGCTGATGTAATAGTTTTCTGTGGTGTTCACTTTATGGCTGAGACTGCAAAAATATTAAACCCTAAAAAAATTGTTTTAATACCTGATCATGATGCCGGTTGTTCTTTGGCAGATGAATGTCCGGCTGATAAATTCAAATCATTCCTAAATAAATATCCTAATCATTTTGTAGTTAGTTATATAAATTGCACTGCAGAAGTCAAGGCACAAAGTGATTTGATATGTACTAGTAGTAATGCTGTTAAATTGATAGCCAAAATACCAAAGGAAAAAGAAATAATATTTGCCCCAGACCGGAATCTAGCCAGATGGGTACAAGAACAAACAGGCAGAAAGCTCACAATATGGGATGGGAGTTGTATTGTACATGAAACATTTAGTGAAGAGGCATTGTTAAAACTCAAACTAAAATATCCAGATGCAAAGGTAATTGCACATCCAGAATGCCTACCTAATTTATTAGATCATTCAGATTTTATTGGTTCTACAAGTCAGCTATTGAATTTCTCTAGTCAAACTGAATTTGAGAGATTTATTATTCTTACAGAACCTGGGATATTGCATCAGATGAAGATAAGAAACCCGGCTAAAGAGTTTATAGAAGTCCCAGGAATTGATGGTTGTTCATGTAATGCATGTCCATATATGAGACTAAATACATTGGAAAAGTTATTAAGATGTCTTCATAGCATGAGTCCAAGAGTTGAGATTAAAGAAGCAACACGTTTAAAAGCATTAGAACCTATCAAACTTATGCTTGAAATGAGCGACTAGATACTATAGTAAACAAGAATAAAATGATAAGAGATTACAATCTATAACATCAGAAAGGTGTAGATATCGAAAATAAAATAAATAACCCAAATTCATCTTACTGAAAGCGGTAGTACACTCTTTAAGTTTGTAGAATTAGAATTAAATGTATTTGTATTTTTCTGATTTATCAATTTAATCAGCGTTGTTTCGGCCACTTTATATTGATTATCTTTAATAGTTCCAAGATCATCTCTAGAAAGAGGTTTTGACTTATCTTCTAGAGAATCAACGATCAAGTCAGGTTTTATTCCATTGTTGTGAATATCCAATCCATTAGGTGTAAGATAACGTGCAATTGTGACTGTTAAACCAGAGCCATCAGATAGAGCTCTCACTGACTGAACTAGTCCTTTTCCAAAAGTTCTTTTACCAACCAATACCCCCCTTCTATTATCCTTTATAGCACCAGAAAGGATCTCACTAGCACTAGCCGAACCTTCATTAACAAGAACAATTAAAGGACGATCTGTCAAAGCTTTCCCCTTAGCCTTTCTAATGTCTCTTATTCCATCTCTAGTAAGTGTACTTACAATAACACCTTCATTTAACCATTGACGTGCTATCTGAACGCTAGCTTCAAGCAAGCCACCAGGATTGCTTCTAAGATCTAAGACATAACCTGAAGCCTTACTCTTCTCAAGTTTATTAATTGTCAATCGCATTTCCTTAGCGGCATTTGCATTAAATTGCTTTAATCGGATATATCCAACATTAATTCCTGTTGACAACTTATTTAACTGACTATCAACAGCATTTATTGAGATCATATCCCTTACAAGGGGAAATTCATATTGTTTGTTATTTCTTTTTATACCAATAACAACATTGGTTCCTTTTCTACCTCTTATTAATCTTACTGCTTCTTCAATCGACATTCCTTTTGTTGATCTACCATCTATAGAAATAATGATATCTTGTGACTTGACACCCGCTCTAAAGGCGGGAGTACCTTCGATGGGAGAGATTACTATCAAATCTTTAGTTACTGCATTTAAAGAAAGTTGGATACCTATTCCTGTCAATTTACCTGAGGTATCAATTCTCATTTCCTTAAATTCTTTTGGATTTAAAAAGCGCGTATACGGGTCATCTAGGTTAGACAACATAAGATTAATGGCCTCGTATGAAGAGGCTTTATCCGGATAGCTTCTAGACAAAACATCATTGCGAATAGAAATCCATTTACTAGTATCAAAATTGCCTGAATGATCAAGATAATTTCTATAGACGATCTGCCAAACTTGATCTATAACTTCTTTAGGATTATCTTTAATAATAGATGTAGTAGCTCTTGGAATATCTGCTGACAAGCTAGTAGTCAAGAATAAGGATGTAAAACCAAGTATTCCTGTAGTGAAATATTTAAAATTAGAATTTTTAATGGCGACAGATTTCCTTGTGAAAAATTTTATATGCATAATTTAAATTATCATAAACAATTTAACTGGGATCATGCCATTTGCCATCTTCTTTTATTAATTCTACCAAAGCATTTACTCCATTCTCTTCTGGTACTTTCTTGATTTCTTCACGGCCTCTGTAAAGTGCTATAACACCAGGTCCTTTACCAACATACCCATAATCTGCATCTGCCATTTCACCGGGACCATTAACAATACATCCCATTACAGCTATATCTAAGCCAGTCAAATGAGAAGTGGCTAGCCTAACTTTCTGGACAACTTCTTCAAGATTAAATAAAGTTCTACCACAACTTGGACAACTTATATATTCGACCATCGTCTTTCGAAGGCCAACAGCTTGAAGAATAGAATAACAAACAGGTATTTCTTTTTCAGGCGCTTCAGTTAATGAGACTCGAAGTGTATCTCCAAGTCCCTCGGACAAAAGTGTAGCTATTCCTGCTGTACTTTTGATTCTTCCATAATCACCATCACCTGCTTCTGTAACTCCTAGATGTAAAGGGTAGTTAAAACCTTCTTTATCCATTGAATCTGCCATCAACCTGTATGCGGCAAGCATCACTGGTGCTCTAGAAGCCTTCATTGAAACAACAATATTATGGAAATCGAGAGCATGGCATATCCTAATAAATTCCATGGCTGATTCAACCATTCCAATAGGGGTATCCCCGTAAGAGAAAAGCATCCTTTCTGCCAAGGAACCATGATTAACCCCGATGCGTAAGGCCTTATTCTGGTCTTTTAATTTGTTAACTAGGGGTTCAAATCGTTGAATTATTTTATTGCCAATATCTTTAATCTCTTCTTTAGAATACTCTGTTCTATTTGGGTCGGGTGTTTCAAAGACGAAAAGTCCTGGATTGATTCTCACCTTGTCAACATGATTTGCAACCTCTAAAGCTATTTTCATCCCATTATGATGAACATCAGCAACCAAAGGCACATGCTTATACGTTTGATCAAGAGATTTTCGTATTTCACCTACTGCCTTTGCATGTGCCAAAGAAGGAACAGTTAAACGAACAATTTCGCAACCAATTTCATGTAAACGCCTTATGGCCAGTGATGAACCTTCTATATCAAGAGTATCTTCATTAATCATCGACTGGACCCTTACGGGATGCTCACTGCCAATAGAAATATCTCCAACCATTACGGTTCTAGTGGCACGACGTCGTATCTTTGTGTCGTAACGTTTAGAAGAGCTAGCCAAGTTTGGGACCGAGCTTGCAGTCATTGAATAAATGTCCTCGACTTATATAAGACTGTCATACAAGACTAAATTCTGAATGTACTTAACTTATCTTTTACCTTTAAAAGGTCATTCTTAGTAAGGGAAAAAGGCTTGCCGGGATCCTTCGAAGGATTTCTAAGCAAATAAGCAGGGTGAAACAAAGGCATAACAAGTCTGCCGTCAATATCATGCCAATGACCGCGATGAGTGCTTAAAGAGCCTTTAATACCTAACAGAACGTCTACAGCTGTGGCTCCAAGCAAGCAAATTATAGAAGGGTCAACCAACCTTATTTGTTGTTCTAGCCAAGGTAGGTTTTGTTCTATCTCGAACTTTGTTGGCTTTCGGTTATTTGGAGGTCTGCACTTAAGTACATTGCATATAAAAACGTCATGAGTTGGGCTAATACCAACGGAATTCAACAAGCTATCAAGAAGTTGACCAGAACGACCTACAAAAGGCTCTCCAAACTCATCTTCCAATGCGCCAGGTGCTTCTCCAATTAGCATCAAAGATGCATCTGGGCTTCCTCTACTTACAACGACCTTTGGTAAATTGTTACTCAAAGAACAATGTACACATGTTCTAATAGATTCTGTGAGATTAATATTCACAATAAAGTTAAGCTTATCAGAAGCTAAATCAGAGATCAAGGAACTTCAAGCCTAGGAACCAAAAGTAAAAAACTATTTCCATCTGGATCTACTAACCAAGCCTCTGCTCCAAATGATTCTAATACTGGTTCTACAAGTATTGATCCACCTTTACTCGTTAGTTCATGAATTAAATCCATTAATTTCGATAAGGGGTCTTTAGCGCAAGGCATCTCGATACACAAAGATCCTGATTTATTTTGACTAGGACAAACCCTAGATTGATTGGAAGAAGGTCGATAAACCTGAATTTTGGATGGTTCAACTGTTGATATTTCAAAATAATCAGAGTAATTTGTATGGCTAATATGACCATCAATGACAAATCCATAAAAATTCGCAAGACGTTCAGGATTCTGAGATGCCAATGCATAACTGATAATAGGAGAAGTCATTACAGGCAATTGAAAATTAATAGAGGTTGTCTAGAGCAAAACTTCAGGCAGGATGTGATTTACAGCACCTAAATCAAAGGTCTGGGCAAATGCCAGACAAATCAATCATCTCAACCAGAGGTAAATCCCTTAAGCCCTCATTAACATTGGCGATTACCGCCAGAGCTAATGAGCTAAAACAACAAGGGCAAGATATCTGCAGCCTAAGTGCAGGTGAACCCGATTTTGATACTCCAACATTCATTGTTGAAGCATCAGTTAAAGCATTGCGAGATGGAGTTACAAGATATGGACCAGCGGCTGGGGACCCATTATTAAGGAAAGCGATAGCTCAAAAAGAAAGTGTAGGGAATGAAGTGAAAACCAAAGCTGAACAAGTTCTAGTAACGAATGGTGGAAAACAAGCAATCTTCAATCTATTCCAAATAATCCTTCAAGAGGGAGATGAAGTCATTATTCCATCTCCTTACTGGTTAAGTTATCCAGAGATGGCAAGACTGGCTGGGGCAAGGCCAGTCTTTATTCAGTCAAATCCTCAAACAGGGTTTAAAACCAATCTCGATGAGCTAATTCAAAAAATAAATAAAAGGACAAAGCTATTGATACTCAACTCGCCTGGCAACCCAACAGGAAGAGTAATGGATAAACAAGAGATGGAAAGTATTGCCGAAGTATTAAGAGAGAATCCACAAATTTTAATTATGAGTGATGAAATATATGAGCATCTGCTTGACCCAAACCAAGTACATCGTAGTTTCACTTCTATAGCACCTGACCTTAGAGACAGAATATTTACAGTGAATGGATTTGCAAAGGGATGGGCAATGACAGGATGGAGAGTTGGCTATTTGATAGGAAATGAATTAGTAATCAAGGCCGCAGCTGCACTACAGAGCCAAAGTACTAGCAACGTTTGCAGCTTTGCTCAAAAAGGTGCATTAGCTGCTTTAAATGGTTCATATGAATGTGTCAACCAAATGGCAAGTAAATACACTGAAAGAAGAAGGCTTTTAACTGAAGGTCTTTTAAATATAAAGGACATAACCTTAATCCCACCAAAGGGAGCATTTTACGCCTTTCCAAAACTGCCTGATTATTGCCCTTCTTCCATAGATTTTTGCAATATGGCTCTTGAAGAATATGGCTTGGCTGTTATTCCAGGCAAGGCCTTTGGTGATGATAGATGTATAAGAATATCTTGTGCAGCAAACACAATTACCATTAAGGATGGTCTAAGTCGATTAAATAATATATTATTAGGTTATGATCTCTAACCATAGAAATGTGTGCAAAAAAAATGAGGTCCCTTTCTCTAATTGCAATAATACTCGTTTTCCAGTTGCCATTAAAACTTGCCGCAACAGATACATTACGAATAGGGGCAATACCTGATCAGAATCCCGAAAAGTTAAATAGATTATATAAACTACTTTCTGATGAACTCAGTAAAGATCTAGATATCCCTGTAAGATATCTTCCAGTATCAAACTACACCGCAGCAGTAACTGCATTTAGAACTGGGAGTATAGATTTAGTTTGGTTTGGAGGATTGACAGGTGTTCAGGCAAGACTCCAAAGGCCAGGCGCAGTAGTTTTGGCTCAAAGAGATATAGATACTAAATTTCGCAGTGTTTTTATTGCAAATACCCAAAGTGGTATACCAGCTTTAATGAAACAAGAAGACCTTCGAATGCTAATAGGAAAAAGATTCACATTTGGTTCTGAAAGCTCAACATCAGGGCGATTAATGCCCCAATATTTTCTACAAGAAGTTGGCGTTAAGCTAACACAATTTAAGGGTAGATCACCTGGTTTTAGTGGAAGTCATGACGCAACAATTGCTCTTGTCCAAAGTGGCTCATATGAAGCGGGTGTACTAAATGAGCAAGTATGGAAAAGCAACTTAAAGCAAGGTAGAGTTAATCCTAATAAAGTAAGAGTAATTTGGCGAACTCCAATATATTCAGATTATCACTGGCTAGCTCAACCAAACCTAGACAAAAGGTTTGGAAAGGGCTTTACAACCTCTATCCAAAAAACTTTAATAGGCTTTAATAAGAAATCTAAAGAAACAAAAAAGATACTAAATTTATTTGGAGCAAAAAGATTTATAAAAGCTAGTGAAAAACAATATGATAAAATCGAAAAAATAGGTAGATCCATCGGAAAAATAAATTGACCAGACTACTAGAAATAGTTAATATTTCGGTTGGGAATAAATCTACCCAAAGATTAAAGGATATAAATCTATCTATAGATGAAGGTGAAAAGATAGCCTTATTGGGTAGAAATGGTTCAGGTAAGAGTACATTAATAAAGATTGCAAATGGAAGCCTTATTCCTAACTCTGGAAAAGTAATTTTTATGGGGAAAGATTTAAAAGAGCTGAAAGGCAGACAAAAGTCATTAATAGGAACTATATGGCAGGATCTAAGGCTTATAGAAGAACTCAGTGTTATCCAAAATATTAATTCAGGTGCACTTGGGAGGAGGAATTTACTTTGGTCATTACTTAACCTATTCACCAATCTGGAGGTTAAGGAATGTCGCCAAATAATCAAAGGGTTAAATCTATATGAAGACATTTTATATAGAAATATAAAATGTCTTTCTGGTGGGCAAAGGCAAAGAGTTGCTATAGCCAGATTTTTAAAACAGAAAGCTAAACTAATGTTAGCCGATGAGCCTATATCAAGTTTAGACCCTGAGCTTTCAAATTACGTAATTAATATATTATTAAACAAAGAGGGGTCCTTTTATTTTGATGTACCAAATACTGCAATCATAAGTCTTCATAGACCTGATCTAATCAATAAATTCACTAGAGTAATAGGATTAAAGAATGGGGAAATATTATTTGATGATAAAAAAGAGGATTTAGATAATTCAAAATTTAAATTACTATATCTTTAGAAATGAGAGCCCTAAATATTACCCCGCCAATAATAGCCTTATTACCTTCACTAGTCTTATTACCTGTTTTAAGTGGAATAGCATTTGGACTACATTTCGGTGGAGTACCATTAATCCTAGAATTTCTTAACTCTGCTTTAAATCCATCATTAGATCCAATTGTAGTTAAAGCTGCACTAAAAGCCCTTGAAATAACTCTAGGAGTGGCACTAATAAGTTGGATTATAAGTTCACTTATTGGGTTAGTCCTAGGAATAATAAGTAGTAATCTATTTTGGAAAGTAATTGGATTAAATCATTTTTTTCCAATTATTATAAGAAGAATTCTAGCAGTTCCTAGATCTATCCATGAATTAATTTGGGGGCTATTACTTTTACAATTTATAGGTTTTAATTTGTTGGTTGCTATTCTTGCAATAATAATACCATATAGCTGTTTATTTGCGAGAGTTATTAGCGACCAAATTGATGTATTAGATGAAAGAAGAGTAACCGCCATTATTCAATCAGGCTCAGGAGGATATGAAGCATTAATAACTACAATAGCTCCGCCAATGGCTCCAATAATCTATTCTCATACAGCGAACAGACTTGAATGTGCACTTAGAGGTGCAACATTACTAGGAGTATTTGGATTGGGAGGTTTAGGTACTGAGTTACAACTGACACTTCAATCTCTTAACTTTAGGGAAATGTGGACATCAATCTGGTTGCTTATTATTTTAGTTGCCCTTATAGAAAGATTAGTAGGCTGGTTAAAGAATAATGACATTGAATATATTCCAAACACAATAAAGCTACTAATTCCCGTATTTATTTTCACTTCTACTTTGATCCTATCTCTTTATCTACTAAAAACTAATAGCAGTTTTGAACTAAGTACTAGAGAGTTAGATCTTCACTGGAATCCACCTAACATAAACCAATTTTTAACATCATTACATTCATTACCTTGGATAAAGTTATTATTACAAACATTGTGTTTAACATTTCTGGCCTCGTTTATTGCAATAAGTGGACCTCCGTTAGGAATGATGATAAGTTCAAGTAATATATCACTTCAATTACAAAGTATATTTTGGACATTTTTAAGAGTTATACCAGCCCCTTTATTTGCTCTTTTGATACTTTTATGCTCTAACCCGAGTATTTGGGTGGCTGCATTAGCACTTGGTCTACATCACTTAGGAATAATGGGGAGGGTCTTAAAAGAGAATTTAGAAAGTCAATCAAATTCAAGTTTGAATGCTATTAAAGCCTCTGGTGCTAGTGATACTATTTCATGGATATATGAGAAATTCACTTCCCAAAGCACTAATTACCTTGCATATGGGGCCTATAGAACAGATGTGATTCTAAGAGAAACATCAGCAATAGGTCTTGTTGGGGGTAGTGGACTTGGCTGGCAATTGCTGGAGTCTCTGAGCTCATTCAACTGGGCTGAAATTATAATTGTTGTATGTATATATTTTATAATTACAATTACAGGAGAAACATTGACTGATCATTGGAGATTACATTGTATTAAATATACAAGGAAAGAAGCTTTAGTGCTTAATCAATCAATCTGAACTTAATTAACCATGAGAAAATACCCTAAGAAGCTTATATTTTTTGGAGATAGTGGTGTATATGGATGGGGTGATACTGAAAGAGGTGGGTGGTGTGAAAGACTGAGACAGGAATGGATGAAGGTTCCTAATGCACCAGTAATTTATTCCCTTGGTATTCGAGGCGATGGCCTTGAGTCAGTTGCCAAAAGATGGAAGCAAGAATGGAATTGTCGCGGGGAACTGAGGCGAAGCTTTCCTAATGGACTAGTTATTTCAGTAGGAATTAATGATTCAGCAAAAGTGGGGAGCCCAAAAGGAAGATCACAACTATCTGCAGAAGCATTTAGATTTGGTTTGAAGCAACTTCTTACAGAAATAAAAGCAGAAACTGATGTGATGGTCATGGGCATAACAGCTGTTGACGAATCTGCTATGCCTTTTGCTGAATGTCTATGGTATACAAATGAGGCAGGAGTTATTTATGAAGCTCAAATAGAAGAAACATGTCTTGAGTTAGATATTCCCTTTTTAGCACTTCATAAAGAAATGTCATCAAGTGAAAACTATCTAAATTTATTGGAGCCTGATGGCATTCATCTTAATTCAGAAGGACATCAATGGATATTTAGTAAATTATCTATTTGGAAAGCTCTTTTAAAATGGGCAGAGTTAGATATTGAAGCAATAGCAACCGTGACTTAGTTGATTTATTAGGCGAAGAGTTATAAAAATGTTTAGGAATATGAAGTAATTTATACAATTTGATAAATTAAAATTGCCGCAAATGCTGAAAAAAGTGTCTGTAAAAAGTTAATCACCTCATTTGTTAGAAATCTCGATTTGCTTTGGAAATATGCTCCTATATAACTTTCAAACAGAGTTGCCAAAAATCCAACAATTAGAATAACTAGAAACGATTTTATAGTAGTGATTAATCCAAATAGCAAGAATACAAAAGTCATGATGAGACTACCCAAGAAACTTGCTATTGTTCCCAAAAGGCTAATAGCACCATCAGTACCTACTGGAACAGGAGTGAAATTAGTTATAAGAAAAGTCTTCCTTCCCCAACGTTTTCCAATTTCGCTCCCAAAGGTATCAGCAAGTTTTGCAGTAAAGCTCGCCGCAAAACCAATTAAAAGTAATTGAGGTGATCCAACTCTAAGTTTAAACAGCAAAGAAAATATTGTTCCTGTTGCAGCAGATCCCCAAACATTTTCGGGTCCTCGCCTTCCTCCCCTACCTTCAGCTAATCCACGCGATTGTTTATTGGCCATACCTAATCGAGTTACCAAAGTCCCAACTAATAAATAGAAAGCTACCGCTAACCAACCCCTAAATCCCAAGCAACCCCAAAGAATAGTGCCTAAAATTCCAGCGTGAATCCAACCAGACCGTGTTAGTAATGGGTATTTTTGAGCCAAAGAAATAATTACTGTATTAAGAATAAAGGCAGTAAGGAAATCAGCTTCTAGGACAATTTGAGAATTCATAACTAGTGAAGAAATGCAGTTGAGAAGAATAATCTGCCAAAAATAAGTTTAATTTTTAATTAATTATAGCAATAGCGTAAGTAGCAAATATACAATAGGGAAATATAGATGTCATCTAAATGAAGTCATAGCTTGTGTTGCTGCAACAATAGCTGTATCTGTTCTAAGTATAAAATCACCTAAATCAACAGGGATACAGCCATTTTCTTTAGCTTTAGCGAGTTCATCTTTTGTCCAACCTCCTTCAGGACCTATAGCCGTCCATATTTCACTACTCAGGAGATCTAAATCATTCAACCAACTGTTAATTTGCTTTCTATTATCTAATCTTGTAGAGGCGATAGCTCTTGGAAAATTTTTAGAGTATGACTGTAGCCAATCTTGAAAGTCAAGTGTATCAAGAATAATGGGAGCCCAAAGTCTTTCAGATTGTTCAACAGCCTCTTTTATTACAGTCTGATATCTGTTTAAACGGAACTTAGTTTGGGGATTGGACCTCTTAGACCGTAGAGGTTGAATTACATCTATACCCATTTCACAACTCATTCGTAAAGAATATCCAAACCCCCTTTTTGGAAGAACAACTGCTATACATTTCTTTTGTTGCGACTCTGGTCTCTTCTCAATGGGTTCAGAAGGTAAAGACAAAAGTCTTGCGCTAGTGGAAGACTCTAGTGAGGCATTCCATCGGTTACCGATTCCATCGACAACAGAAAATTCATCTCCCTTTCGGAGACGTATTACTCTTCTTAAATAATGGGATTCCTCATTAGTAATTTCAAGACAACCTCCTGGCAAAAATGAAGAGGTTATTCGACCATTATCAATCAATAATCTTCGTAATTTAGACACTATGATTAATAAATAGGTGTTAATATTGAATCATTATTTTCGTCTACAGGCCAATCTTCATTTATTCCCCCTATTCTCAACTCAACAAGATTAACTATATCTATATCTATTTGTTTTAAACTATTTATCAGGACATCCAATGCCAAGGGGTCACTAGTCCCTAAATCAATCCAACATCTTCCCCAACAGCCTAAATATTCAAAATCAGACATATTGTGCATGAGTGCGGGCAAATAATTCTTATTTGTATCACTTTCATAGGTCATCCAACTCAACTCACCTCCAGACTCGTGCGCTTGTAGATTTTCAGAATTAAAACCACCTAACCGACCAATTACATACCAACTTTCAAAAACTCCATCTATGTAATTTTTTTCTCCATCATTTGGAGGTTCATCAAATCTTAGCCAAATCCAGCAATTGAATGGATTCAATTCTCGAAAAACAACATCCATAAGGATTACCTGTATTGTGATAGCTGTTTAAAAGAGTAGATTAATTATCCCTAAAATAATTATCATTGGGCAGACTAGGTACTGACCAATGCTTTTCAAGGTCTAACTCAAAGATGCTTGAACTAGAAGGGATTCACTTCCACCCTGCAACAGCAGAAAAAAAGATTTTGAATGGATTAAGCCTTAAGGCCTATGCAGGGCTTCCCATAATCATTGGCGGCAGCAGTGGAAGTGGTAAAACAAGCTTAATTGAAGTAATAAGTGGTTTAGCTAAGCCTCAAAGTGGGCGTATCACATGGTTTGAAAAACACCTAAGCGAAAGACAGCGCAGAATGCTTTCTGGTGTTGTCTTTCAGTTTCCTGAAAGACATTTTTTAGGTCTAACAGTAGGGCAGGAACTCCGCTTAGGCCATAAAAGATTAAGTGGAGAGGATCAGTCTGAGGCCCTTTTTAAAGTCGGTTTATCAGAAGTAAATATCAAATCCGCTCCAGAAAAATTAAGTGGTGGACAGCAAAGACGGCTAGCTATAGCTGTGCAGTTGCTAAGAAAACCCTCAATACTTTTACTGGATGAACCTACAGCTGGATTAGACTGGTCAGTAAGAGATGAAATTATCAATTTGCTTGCCAACCTATCCAGAAATCAAGTTCTAGTTATTGTCACGCATGAACCAGAATTATTTAGAAAGTGGGTTAAATCTACATACCAATTAAAAAATGGAAAGTTAATTAAATGAACCATCTATAGGAGGCATGATAAAAGAATGAAAGATCAACTGGTCAAAGCATCAGCCGCAAATGGAGGGATACGGTTAGTAGCGGTTTCTACGACTAAAACTGCAAATGAAGCAAGGCAAAGGCATAAGATGTCTTATTTAAGCTCAGTAATCCTTTCTAGAGCTATGTCTGGAGGGCTTTTGCTTGCGAGCTCGATGAAAGTCAAGCATGGAAGAATTAATTTGCGTATGGGGTCGGATGGCCCATTAAAAGGACTATTCGTTGATGCAGGAAGAGATGGAACAGTTCGTGGGTATGTGGGAGCACCTGAACTGGAATTGGATCTTGTAGAGAAGGAAGACGGTACTTATGAATTCGACTTCCAAGGTGCAACTGGCACTGGCTACTTACATGTAGTTAGAGACGTTGGGGAAGGGGAGCCATTTACTAGCACAGTTGAATTAGTTAAAGGTGGCATTGGAGAAGATTTAGCTTCGTATTTATTGCATTCTGAGCAAACACCATCTGCAGTCTTTGTTGGGGAGAAAATAATGAACAAAGAAATTATTTGCTGTGGAGGATTACTTGTTCAAATACTTCCAAAAGCCTCATCAGAGCCTGCCTTAGTTGCACTTATTGAAGAAAAGTGCCGAGAAATTAAATCCTTTAGTGACATACTAAATGAAAGCAAAGGTGACTTAATGATGTTACTTAGAGCTGTTTTTCCAGACCTAGACCCATATCCCTTAAAAGATATTGAATCCAAACAAGATGTACAATTTTACTGTAAATGTACAAAAGAAAGAAGTATAAGGGCTTTAAAGCTATTAGGGAAAGAAGAGCTACAGACGATGTTATCAGAGGATGGAAAGGCGGAGTTGAAATGCCATTTTTGCAGCAACATTTACAACGTAAAAAAAGACGAATTAAAACAACTTATTGATGAGTTTTAAACAATAGAAAAGGGCTATAAATTTATTGGCTTAAGTAAAGAATAATAGGCCCCACCATAAAAGTATAATAGCTGGCAAAGCTTCTAATTGAGCTGGTTCGATGGGAATATGCAATTGATTTATCGAACTTATGCCCCCTACAAGTATTCCTCCTGCTATTAAGCCTATGGACAATAAAACAACGCTCCAGCCAAGTGCGGGGAAAAATTTCCTACCTCTACGAATCTGACTTACAATTGTAGAGATCGTTGCTATTGACAAAATTAACTGAATTCCATCACTTGGAGCGAATAAGGTAATTATCAGAAGCAGAAAACCAATTGCAATTCTTAAGTTAAGGCTACTACCTTCTGGAAGTGATAATTCAGGTAATAGGGGTATGGATGATTTTTCAATGTTAGATTTACTGAATATATTAGCTTTGGAAAAAAGTGAAGGAGCACTTCTATCTACTAAAACAGATTTATTTTTCTTAGCTTCTCGCTGGGAGGCAGTTACAGCAGCATTACTTACTTTCCCTAACTGACGATTCTTCAGACTTGCCATGAGAAGAATGTCATAAGAAGACTCAATTTCAGCTCTGGCCTTTGGGTCCTCCCCAGCCTCAGAAAGTCTCTGATCTCTAGCTTTTTGGATTAAATCAAAGCTTGCTCCCTGATCAAGACCTAACATTTCATATGGGTCTTTCGCGGCGTCAGGGTCAGAATTGGGGTCGTTACCCGAAGACATGAATATGATTCTCAATTATGAACTTACAAACACTATAAAAAAATAGCTGAGCAGAAGTGTTTAATTTAAAAAATCAAAACCAATTTATTTAAAGGCATAGTCCTTTCTTCCTTTCAGTAGGTTTTAAAAAGTAAAATCTGGATTGCTTTAGAGACTAATGGGATCAACGCCACTTACAACTGGTGCAACGGCACTAAGTTCCAAACCTGGATGATCGTCTATAAGTTGATTCAAATTCCATTCATTTTTGAAAAGCAAAACTGGTCTAGACCATGAGTCTTGAACAGTCTTGCAATTAAAAATTCTTCCAATCTCCTCCAATTTGCTCCAACCTCCACTAACCCATCGAGCGACTTGATACCCCATAGGTTCAACTAGGGTTGACACTCCATACTCATGCTCAAGTCGATGCTGAACTACTTCTAATTGCAACTGACCAACAGCGGCTAAAATTGGATCACGTTTACTTTGATCAGTGTCATAAAGGATCTGAACAGCTCCTTCTTCTCTCAACTCATTTACACCTTTTCTAAAATTCTTAAAAGCAGAGGGATTTGGGTTTCGAAGCCAACTAAAGATTTCTGGACTAAAGCATGGGATACCTTCATATTCAACTTTATTACCTTTATACAGAGTATCGCCTATAGCAAACATGCCAGGATTATTTAAACCTATAACATCACCAGGATAGGCATCATCTAGTACAGCTCTTTCTTGTCCAAACAACTTCTGAGGTCTAGATAAACGAATTTGCTTACCAGTACGAGCATGGTTAACAGTCATATCTTTTTCGAATCGTCCGCTGCATACCCTAACGAAGGCAACTCTATCTCTATGCCGTGGATCCATATTGGCTTGGAGTTTAAAAACAAATCCAGTAAAATCTGAATTTAATGGATCAATTGGTCCTTTATTTGTGGTTCTAGCAATAGGGCCTTGAGCTAACTCTAAGAATAAATCTAAGAAGGGCCTTACTCCAAAATTAGTCATTGCTGAACCAAAAAATACTGGAGTTAGTTCGCCAGAATGAATAAGCTTCATATCCATTTCTGAACCAACCTCTTCGCACAATTCTAATTCTTCTAATGCCTTTTGGAGAAGTTCAGATTCAACCAAATCTGACAACTTAGGATCATCAATCTTTAATCTTATCTCTGATGATTGTTTGCCTCGTTCAGCTCTACTAAAAAGCAAAACATCCTTAGAGTTGCGTTCAATCAAGCCTCTAAAATATTCTCCACTGCCTATAGGCCAGTTACATGGATAAGTAGACAAATTAAGTTCAGCCTCTATTTCATCTAGGAGAGAAAGAGGCTCTTGCCCAGGTCTATCCATCTTATTAATAAAAGTAAAAATAGGTATATTTCTCATGCGACACACCTGAAACAATTTCCGAGTCTGAGGTTCAAGCCCCTTTGCTGCATCTTCTAACATCACCGCATTATCAGCGGCTGCAAGAGTTCTATATGTATCTTCTGAAAAATCCTGGTGACCTGGAGTATCTAACAAGTTAATTGTTTTATTACTATATTCAAACTGCAAAACCGTTGATGTGATTGAAATACCACGTTGCTTCTCTAGTTCCATCCAATCTGAAGTGACCTTTCGTTGTTCTCCACGAGCCTTTACAGCACCTGCTTGTTGTATAGCACCGCCATACAACAGTAACTTTTCAGTAAGAGTTGTCTTTCCAGCATCAGGGTGGGAAATAATTGCAAAGTTTTTTCTTTTATTTACTGCATCTAAAATTTGAGATTGCAACTCCTTCTGCGTAATAGCAGAGGAATCCTTTTCAGAAGGAATAGATGGCTTCATTCTTTTGTTCTACTTGAACTTTGATAGTTCATCTCAGAGAATCCCAGTAATCTCAAGATAGCGATCATCAATGGGAAGTACCTTCAAAGAGTTCATACCTGAATTTTGTAGTTGATTCCTCACCTCAGCAACAGTAAACGAAGCACCTAAAGACGCTAAATAATCGGTAGTAAGTATTTCAGGGGCATTGGGTAAGTACTTGCGTTGAAGCTCAATTGCTATTTTTAGGCTAGAAGGTCTTCTCAGGTCACGGTTAAATATAATAGCGCCTGGTGCAGCTAGTTCCTTGATTACTTTCCAAAAAAGGTTAGGGCAATGAAAATGATGAAGAAGACTATTACTGACCAAGACATCTGCTGAATTTCTAAATTCTACTAAAGCATTAGAATCAGAAGACAAATTCGACAAATAATAGGAAATGTTTTGAAAATGATTTTGAAATTTGTTGGTTTCAATGATCTTGTTCGCTTGTTTCAACATTTCAGCAGATCCGTCGATACCCACAACCTTTGACTCCGGCCAGGCAAGAGTTATGCGAGTGGTGATATTGCCTGGACCACATCCCAAATCAAGAAAAAGAGTTTTGGAATCAGGCTTGATTCCCTTTGCAGCAAGGAATTCATGAAGCCTCGAAATAAATTCTTCATCAGTAGAGTCAAAATCAGCTGCCGTATAGGCTGCCACCTGTAAAGGTTGCTCCATTAGTTCTGGTTCTGTAACACGTTCCACTAAAAAGCCCCCATTACATAAGGAATCTAGCCTTACACTGCAGATGGTGTAAATAAAACTTGCAGGCGCTAATTGTGGCGTTAGCGTGCCACTACTGAACGCCAACCGTCACCTCTTGACTATTACTCCTAGCCGAACCGAAACCACAGTGGATACCTTCGCATCTCCCGATCACAGAGCAGACTTCCCTGCTACAGCACCTGCTGCCAATCCTGTTTTCTATCGGACCTATAGCAGAAAGAACTTATATGGCAGAGAAAGTTGGAGTGAAGTAGGGAAAAGGAATCTCGACGGACTCAATCAGTTGGGTCAACTCACATCAGATGAAATGAGTTTGATGGCACGTATGCAAGCCGAAAAAAAAGCACTCCCATCTGGTCGATGGCTTTGGATAGGTGGAACTCCTTGGATTGAAAGAAAAGAAAACTTCTCAGGTGCATATAACTGCACATCGACAAACCTTATCGACTGGGAAGCCTTTGGATTAATGATGGACCTGGCAATGATGGGTTGTGGAACGGGTGCAATTATCGAACCACATCTAATTGATCAACTACCTGTAATTACAAATAGACTAAAAATCACAAATGTTTCCGAAATAGGCACTACACCTCCAAGTGAAAGGCAAGAAATTACTACTCATAGAATCCAAGATAATCAATTATTTATAAAGGTAGGTGATAGCAGGCGAGGTTGGGTTGATAGTTATCAATTACTCTTAGAAACTAGTAGTTCTGATGAATTTAAAAATAAAGAAGTTGAGATTAGTATTGATCTTTCAGATGTAAGGCCAGTAGGCGAAACCCTTAAAGGTTTTGGAGGCATGGCTAATCCCGTTAAGTTAAAGGATCTTTATTCACGTATTTCACAATTGCTTGGGAAAGCAATTGGAAGAAGACTTACCTCAATTGAATGTTGTCTGCTAATTGACGAAGCAGCTGTAACCATCGTCGCCGGAAATATACGTCGCAGTGCCGGCATGAGGCAATTTACTTCTAATGACATGGAGGCAGCTGGAGCCAAAGAGAATTTATGGCAACAAGACGTTGATGGCAACTGGAGAATTG
This sequence comes from Prochlorococcus sp. AG-363-O06, assembly GCA_003280085.1. Taxonomy (GTDB): domain Bacteria; phylum Cyanobacteriota; class Cyanobacteriia; order PCC-6307; family Cyanobiaceae; genus AG-363-O06. Next base: position 45,951 of record QCFY01000008.1, read on the forward strand.
ACCCTAGTAGAGATGCACTGAGAATGGCAAATCACACGCGTGTTTATCACAAGCGTCCAACCAAAGAGGTATTACTTGATGCTGTTACTAAGCAATTTCACTCAGGTGAAGGCGCAATCCAATTTGCTCCAGAAGCATTAGCAAGAGCGAATGCAGATCTGCTCACTTCAAAAGAACTACAAAAGGAATTCATTGAGATCTATTGCACTCAAGGTAAAAGCGAGGCCGGGCTATGGCTTCAATCTAACTATGGCCCAATCCCAGAAGATGAGTTGACACATAGACTAGGAAGATATGGTTTAAATCCATGTGGGGAAATACTTGGAGCTGACTTTCATTGCAATCTTGCGGAAATTCATCTAAACCAAATTGATCCATCAGATGAAATAGGGCAATTAGAAGCATTCAAAGCAGGAGCCTTATCAGTAGCTTGTTTACTTAATCATCGTTTTGAAGTTGAAAGGTATAGAAAAAGCCGTGCTTGGGACCCAATTGTGGGAGTTAGTTTTACGGGTTTATTTGATTTCTTCGTACATGCATTTGGTACAGCCTGGCTAAGATGGTGGGAAGCTGGTCGGCCTAATACTGACGAAGGAAAAGAATTTAAAAAGAAGGAAGCCGAATATTTAAGTCGCTGGAGGAAGATTGTTAACGAAACCGTTTGGGATTATTGCGATAGACATGGATTGCGTAGACCAAATCGATGCACCACTGTGCAGCCAGCAGGAACTAAAAGCTTATTAACAGGTGCTGCACCTGGTTGGCATCCTCCTAAAGCTCAACGATTTATAAGAAGAATCACATTCAGAAAAAATGATCCAGTAGCAATGGCATGCATGGACTACGGCTATACCGTCGTTCCCTCTCAATCAGATAAGGATGAAAATGGAAGACTCTTGGATGATCCCTTTGATCCACGCTGTACTGAATGGCTTGTAGAAATCCCTACAGAAGTTAGTTGGGCAAACCTTCCAGGGGCGGACCAAGTTGATATCAATAACTTCTCCGCCTTAGCCCAATTTGACTTTTATATGCAAGTACAAAAAAATTACACAGACCACAACACTTCAGCAACTATTGAGTTCCGTGAGGACGAAATCATTCCATTAGCTGAAGCTTTATATAAAGCCATTGAAAATAGCGAGGGTTATATTTCAGCGGCACTACTAGCCCGTTTTGATGCAAATGCAACATTCCCAAGGCTTCCATTTGAACCTATAAATGCTGAGCAATATGAAAAGCTCCAGTCAGAAGTATTCCACAGAAGAGTCAGTAGTGACTTTTTTGAGGCACTCAGTCGCTATGACGAAGGAGAATTAACTGAAGCAGGACCAGCTGGATGTGATTCAGACAAGTGCTTGTTGCCTTTGGCAAATCCGAAGAAAAATTAGCCTCTAGAAATCAGGCAAGCTGAATACCTTTCATCAATTCAATAAATCTGTGGCCCAATAGACTAATTCTTAGCTAAAGATAAGGAAGCAGGCAAAGCCTACCCTTCACTACAATAAAAAAATGACAACTACTACAGTAAGGCCATTAGATTCCATGAGCAAAAGTGCTAGAGAGGCTGTTGTTGATCAGTTAAGGGCTTGTCAGACCGCAGAAGAAATACTCAATTTCGAAAAGTGGTTTAATTCAAAAGCAAATTCAGGACCTCTATATTTGGTAATTTGTGATTTCCTAAGAAGCCGTTCGATTTCAAGAGTACTAGCTGCTAAATGGCTTACAACTATTGTTCAAGATCGGGACAACAGATTGGAAATAAACTAATCTGTTACATTGCATTTTTAAATTGACACTATAATTTAACTATCAAATTGATATATTTTTTATAGATAATAATTGGATCCTAGAACAAACTATAAGGATTTATTGAAAACTGAATTACTAGAAAGGGAATGGACCAGCTTGACCTGTAGATGCATTAAATCCTGATAAAGCCCAAACTCCAAATGAAAGCAGGGCACAGCCAGCAAAAAACATGAGGTGTGAGATGTATCTAATCTTCTCTTTCTCAGAAATCTCCCCTTGCATTGGGAGGTCACCTAAAAAGCGTGACTGATCACTTTTGTTGCTTGCCATAACAGGATTTTTTGTTTATCCAACCAAGATTATGGCATAAAAAGGTGTTTTGAATTAAGGCCAATTAATGAATTTGAATAGGGTGTAACAAGCAGATCAATTGCCTTAGAAGCTCAAAAAAGAAAATAGTTTTAGCAATTTGGCCAAGATCATTCACATCATGAAACCTAGAGGAGCAAGTGCATAGCTCTTTCTACAAGTCAAGAGAAGGGATCTCAGCGCTCTAGGGTTGTTAGAATAATAAGAGCCAAATCTATATGGCTTACTTCTGGAGGGGTGGTCGAGTGGTTGATGGCTCTGGTCTTGAAAACCAGCATGTCCGCAAGGGCATCGTGGGTTCGAATCCCACCCCCTCCGTTCTAATAAAATAAGCATCAAACAATATGGAGTAATGAATGAGATTCTTGTAGGAATTGCCAGAAAAGTTTGAATACCCTTAATATGCGAGGAATAAGATAAATTAACAACCTTAATATATAATTTTAAAATCGATTAACTCTCTAGCTGATAAGTGATGGGAAACGAGGACAAAAACATACAAGGGGCTTTAAGGTTAGACAAATTAAGCTTGAAATTACTAACAATAATTGCCAGCACATCTGCTGTTTACGAAATGCTCCTACATGACTTACCAAGAAGTGCCGGCTTCGGAGTCTCCTGGCTAATATTTTTTATAGCCGCTAGAAGAATAAATAGAGCATCTTGATTCTAGAGAGTAAGTTAAATCAACTTGACTCCAGCAATACTGGAAAAACATAGGTCTCAATACCATTAACCTCAATTAATTGATGGAATCAAGTGGAACGGGAGAATGGAAAGAATTACAAGCGTTGCTCTGCACTGGTTAGGAATAGGGATTAGAAAAAGGACGGTACTATAGAATTTCTCTAATTAATTTAGAAATCAAAAATACTTTGGATGAATAGCTTTTAAAAATATACAAATTATGGATAATAGTAAACTTAAGCCGTAGAACTAAAAACGAATACTCACAGCAAATAACAAAGTAGTAACAGGAATAACTGTAAAAGCATTCTTTAAGCTCGAAATGGCGTATGACCAAAACTGTTATAGTAATCACGTATATTCATGCACAATAAAAAGCTAAAACACTTCTACTAACTACCTTTTGAAAAGGATTACTTACTAATAGCCTATAAAGCAACGGGGATTGAAACTTTAATGTCAACAGTTAAAGGCTTGTTCAAAATGAAATTACGGAAATAGATTATAAGCAAAAATACGGTTTCGATGTCATAGATTTTTAATGACTGAACTCAGAGTCTAAGAGTACTGTTTTCGCCTATGAACCAATTAGAATAAGAAATATATTATCAAAATTTACTTAATGTTATTAAACTATCTAACAAATAAAACTCAAAATAACTCTCCAGCTGATAATAAGTAAAACTTGGTGAATTAGATGAACAACATTTTCTTTCTATGCCTTGGTTTAATTGTTACATGCATGAGCTTCGTTTTTACTATATTCTTTGTTCCAGATCGACTTGAAGCTATAGAAAACTCAACTATTAGCAATCTTCCAATTTTACAAAAGAAGGTGGCCAAGGGCTACTCTAAGAAGTTCTGTAATGCAATAGGATTTGGCCTTTCAAAAGAGAGCGCCCTTAAATTGGCCATAAAAGAAAATGAAGATCCTAAATTTAATTTATCCCTATGGAAAGAAATAGCTGTGTCTGGAGAAAAGAATATTGAGGAAATCAATGGTCTTTTGTTAGCAGATATTGTTTCTAGTCAAATTGCTAATGACTGTGGATATCCAATAGGTTTATCTAACGAGAAAGAAATAGATGAATTCAAACAATATTTCATTGAAATCAAATCTGGCTTAGAGTGATTTCCAGACTATTTCTAATTAGTCAAGGCTCACAGGCCAAAGTCTCTCTAGTATCTCTTAATGTTATTGGGTTAGTCCCGTTAGCTATGAGGCAAAGGTCTTTAATTACATCAGAACGCATAGGTACATTAGTGAAATCAGCTCCCGTGATTATTACATCCTCAAACTTTGTATTAAATGCAAATGCATCTTCAAGTACAGCATTAGTAAGGTCAGTTCCTTTTAAAACAGCTGAATCAAGTGTTGCTTCTCTTAAGTTAGTATTACTTAGATTAGAATCTTCTAACTTAGAACCAAATAAACTAGCAGCTTGAAGGTTACTACCAGAAAGATTGGCCCCTCTAAAATTAGTAAGGTTAAATGTGACTGCTCTTAGATCTCTGTTAGAGAAATCGACCTCTAACAGAGATTGCTTAGAATAGTCAGTCAATGACCAAATAGGCTTGGTAAAGCTAAAGCATATAAGTAAAGAAGCAAAAAAGGCTAATAAAAGGGTCTTACGCATCTCTAAAAATCGCCAGAGTAATTTTGACAATATAAAAGCTTGCAAAGGTTTATAGCATATGCCTTTCTTATAGACAGGTCCATAGCTACAAAAAAACAAGATGATATTGATAAGATGATTCCTGAAACCACAAAGCTACAGCTTCAAGACATACTCTCCAGAATTGCAAAAGATGAAAAAGTAACTCTTGAAGAACGCTTTTTTCTTAATGACTATGCCGACAAGGATCAAAAGATTGCTTCATGGTTAACTAAAGCAAGAAGAATTCAACAAAGACAAACCTCAGATGATCCTATAGATGCCCTACTAGATGGCCTAGACATTGGATCCTCTGAACCTGGAACTTACTTCAGATCTGAAGATGAAGATCTAGGCGAATGGTTTAGTGGTGCGCCAAATTGGCTTGGAAGAAGCTAGTAATAGATTGCTAGCGAATAGATTTATCGTGAATCTAGCCTCACAAAAAAGGTCAGAAGGCTAGAGAATCTCCAAAAATTAATCAACCAAGAAAACGTGATTAAAAGTACTTTCGAAGCGATAGTCGTAGGTTCTGGAGCAACAGGCGGAGTAGCAGCACTTACTCTTGCTGAAAAAGGTGTAAAGGTTCTAGTAATTGAAGCGGGTCCGAGTCTAACTTTAGAAAAGGCTATTGGAGGAGAGCCACAAAATACAATCAGGAGAATACAAGGTCTAATTAATGGTGAAAGGAGAAGACAAGCACAGCATCCTGGCTACTGGAAAGCAAACCCCCTCCTTTTTGCTAATGAAATTGAAAATCCATATACTTTTCCAACTGATAATCCATTTTATTGGACGCAAGGTAGGCAAGTTGGGGGACGAAGTCTGACATGGGGAGGAATAACTTTAAGGCTTTCAGAAAATGAATTTACAAGTTACGACAATGAATCAATTCAAGCTAATTGGCCAATAAGTTATAAAGACCTTTCAGAACATTATTCAGAAATTGAAAAAAGATTAAGGGTTTATGGTAAATGCGATAATTTACAACAACTACCAGATGGTCAATACTTTGACTACTTACCATTCACTAACGGGGAAGAATTATTAGCAAAGAAGGTAATCTCAAAGCTTAATTATCCTGTAATTCATTCGAGAGGCTTTGGTCCAAATGATCATAGGAAAAGTAAATGGCCTTCTTCAAGTAGTCCAGGCAGCACTTTATTAATGGCATTAAAAACAGGCAATGTTGAGATACTTTCTAATCATATGGTTCAAAGTATTAATATGAATAAAAATTCAGAGACAGCTAAGGGTGTAGTAGTAATAGACCAAGAGAATGGGAACATTATTGAATTAAATAGTAAGTTAATAGTACTATGTGCCTCAACAATCCAATCCATAAGAATACTATTAAATTCTGAAAAGTCTAATAAAGCTGGAGGTTTTACAGATCCGTCCTCAAGCCTTGGTTGCAATCTTATGGATCATATTTCTACTTGTAGATTTTTTTCAATGCCAAAGTCTAATAACTACCAAAAAGACTTTGAATTGTCTGGTGCAGGTAGCTTTTTTATTCCTTTTGGTAGTAATTACACTTTTATTGATAAACCAAACTTCTTAGGAGGTTATGGTTTATGGGGAGGTATTGATCGTTTTGGTCTTCCCAAATGGTTAAAAAGAGATCCATCCAAATCCCTAGGTTTTCTTATTGGTCATGGAGAGGTAATACCAAATAGAAAAAACAAAGTTACTCTTTCATCCAAAAAAGACAAATGGAACATCCCAGTTCCTCATATAGAAATAAAATGGAGAGCGAATGAGCACGCGATGGCGATACATATGAACAAACGTATTCAAGAGGTAATTCAAGCAGCTAATGGAGAGATAAAACCTTTAAGTGAATTTGTAAAGATGCCATTTTTAGAGCCAATCATCAACAAAGGGTTGGCACTACAGGAAGTACCTCCACCACCTGGTTATTACATCCACGAAGTTGGGGGAGCCCCTATGGGCAGAAAAGAAACTAATAGCGTTTTAGATCAATGGAATCGACTATGGAGATGCTCAAATGTTTTAGTTGTAGATGGGGCATGTTGGCCAACATCTGGTTGGCAAAGCCCCACCCTTACAATGATGGCTATTACTAGAAGAGCTTGCCTACAAGCTCTTAAACATCAGGTCGACTGAATAGGCCATTCAAATACGTCTCTGTAACAGCTCTATCATCGCAACCATTCTGAAATAGGAAATTAGCCAAAGCCGACTTCATTACCTTGTACTGGTCCCATTTTGGATTGGATCCAATGAAATCTTTCATCCCTTGGTAGAGAACCTCAGGTATCTCAGTCTCAATGCTTACTGAGATTGGTTCTCCTTGAGAATTCGAAGTGCTCCTAGCAAATCCAGCTTCAGGGTGCAATTCATTATCTTGAACTTGGTGAGCTTCCATTAATCCTTTTAAAACTTTTCTGATGACATAAGGAAGCCACATTTATAGGCATCTCGTCAAAGGTCGTTGAGATTGGAAAACAATTGACGAGACGGAGCAAGACTCACCTATTTGCAAGGGCTCTGTTTGGCATGACAAAGCAACTGGCTTCAAGGAAATAGTTTCTTGGATACTGTCAAGCATCATTGGGTACTAATTAAAAAAAACATGGTCTTCCACATTTCATTGGATGTTCTGATTAACGAGGTGGAAAAAAGGACAGAACCTGTGGAAAAAACAAATAAAAACCAATACCTCCTAAATCATTAGCCATACTTATACCAATAAGTCTAATTAGACTCAACCGAGACAGAGACGGTTGAGTCTCTATTTTCAACCTAATTTCTTTCGTTTTCATCATCATTCTTCTTAAGAGTCCTAGGTCCTAGGGGATGATCGGAATGAGGGTAAGGGTAATGATGGAAATGGTCGTGATGGGAATGGTTGGCCTGATCCACATTAAGGCTGAGGTTTTCTGATTCTTGGCAAAGCCCAGTGCATTCACGATCGCAAAGAGAACAGCTCTCAGTCAAACCCTCTACATGGTGATGATGACTTTTCTGAGCCAAGCCAACTTCTGGTTCAAAACCTATGAGGTTTGATCTGTATTTGCACAATGAGCAATTCATAGCAGGGTTTCCATTTATAACCTCAAAGATTCGCTCCTCAAAAGTATCAATAACAAAAGACTGATCTGATAAGTAGCCAGCATTTAAAAACTCAATATCTGGATATTCTTCTGAAACCTTTTGCGAATGATGCTTAATCCTCGATACTAAGACTCCTGAGAACAAAAAATAAGGAAAAACTATTATGCGCTTAAAGCCAAGGCGTACTATGTGCCGAAGACCAGGTTCTACTAAAGGGAAAGTAACACCTGAGTAAAGAGTTTCGCCCCAACCAAATCCGAATCCCTCAACCAAAACTCGGGTAATCTTGGAAACATTAGAATTTGCATCTGGATCTGAGGAACCCCTTCCTATAACAGCAAGTAGGGTGTCTGATAATGAAACTTTAGGTGCCAGTCTAATGGTTTCTTTGATTCTTTCTGATGCTGCATTAATCATATAATTATTAACACCAAGCTCTCTACCATATTGAATATCTATTTGATTCTCCCTTGAATACTTATTTAATAGAGAAGGGATATCATTCTTAGCATGGCCTGCTGCAAACAACATTGCTGGTACGGCGATGACTTTATTAACTGAATTAGATTTAAGTTGGTCTAAAGCATTAGTAAGTGTAGGCCTTGCAAACTCAAGAAAGCCATATTCAAGAGGAATACCCTCGAACCTGGATCTTAGTTTCAGACACAAATGCTCAAATTCCTCTAAAGCAAGGCGATTCCTGCTCCCATGGCCGCAAACAAGTACGCCCAGTCGATCTTGATGGTTAGAGAGAGAAACAGTACTCAATGAAAGATATGCATTCTATAGACTTTATCCCTGTAAAGGGTCAAAATTAGTTTCTGAGTTAGTTAATCTGCAAATAGAATTTCTAAGAAAGGAGGTCATTATCAATAGACATCATAGATTCCAAAATAGCAATGCAAATGACTGCTCTATTGCAGGGGTATACGAATCTGTGGACGAAAAATTCAAGCAACTTCTTAAGGAAGCAGCAATAAACCCAAAACCATTACTAGTTTGTAGTGGCGGCACATCTAGCCGATGTGCCGCCGACAACCATTGGACGCTTGACCTAAGAAAAAACTATAAACAAATTGAATATGATCCGACTTCTTATCAGGTTGAAATAGATGGTGGGGTCACAATGGGAGAGTTGATTGAAGAATTAGCTAAAAACAAGCGTAGCTTTCCTATCGGGCTTTCAAAACAAGTAGGAATTGGCTATATTCTTACTGGTGGAATAGGACCAACAAGTAGAAAAATTGGATTAGCTATAGATCAAATATTAGAAATAAATGGTGTTTGGGGGAAAGGAGAAGAATTTTCTATGAATAAGCCTAAAAGTTTCGAATCAGAAAGAAAACTACAACTATGGAGAGCACTATCTGGAGCAGCAGGTTTTTTGGGAATAATAACAAAATTAAAACTTAAAACGTACGCAACTGAGCCCTTAATAATTTGGAAAGCTGCTCTAAACAAAAATCAACTTAGTGAGATAATTAAAATGGCTGAAGAATGGCCAAATACTGCAAGTTTTCAATGGTATTGGAAAGAAAATATCATTGGCTATTGCTGTTTTTATAGTAACGACAAATTCGCATTAGAGGTGTTAAAGAAGCTAAATGAAAGGTTTGCTAAGGAGCTAAATAATATCATCTTAGAAGTTAACGGTATAAATGACCTCCCTACATTTTTTGAATATAATAAAAACACGTCTGTAAGCAAACAAAACCATAATGAAGTGCTTGGATTATTAGGATCTTCCTGGTCAGAGTCCACAACTCAACTAATGAATATAATTGAAACAATAATGAAGAAACGGCCTAACAATAATTGCTTTGTTGCAGCACAACAACTTGGAGGAGAAGCAAGCCTTAAAGCCAGAGAGGATTCCTCATTTATACATAGAGCAGCAAGTTGGAAGCCATGGATTAATGCAAGTTGGCCAAGACAAGATAAGAATAAGAGAGAAGAAAGTATCGAATGGATGTATAAAGCTTGGAGTGAGCTTGAGCCATTTTGCAAGGGAGTTCATCTTGCTCAAATTCACGACCACTTACCTTCACACCAAAAAGAGCTCAAATTAGCTTTTGGTGACTGGCTAATTGACCTCCAAAAATTGAAATCTGACTTGGACCCTCATAACGTATTACCATTTATTTGAAATTCAAACAAATGTCCAAAGCCCAAATCTATGGCTAGCAACTCAAAAGGGGCATACGTCAACCAGTGGATTGAAAATCCATTCAAAGATGTCCTTTCAGGACTTGTCGTTGCATTTGCAATGATTCCGGAAGCAATTGCATTTTCAGGGATCGCAGGAGTGGATCCACAAGTAGGCCTATTTGGAGCATTTTGCCTATCAGTAACCATCGCATTTGTGGGTGGGAGATTGGGCATGATTACTTCTTCAACAGGTTCCACTGCCTTGCTGATGACAGGACTTGTAGCAAGTGGCAATGCTCAAGGCGAAGGATTAGGCCTTTCATATCTAATGGCAGCTGGTCTGCTGACAGGTCTTTTTCAAATTCTTTGGGGGTTCATGCGCCTCGGATATCAAATGCGCTTTGTACCACAAGGAGTTCTAAGTGGGTTTGTTAATGCATTGGCATTATTGATTTTGCAAGCTCAATTACCTCAACTAGGAATCTCATTACACTACGGAGAACATAATGAGATTGAAAGCAATTTAATTCAGTCTCTACCTACCGGAATACAAATACCTATCGTGTGGCTTTTGGTAGTACTTGGACTAATAATAATATATATTCTTCCAAAGATTACAAGGCTTATACCTTCTCAACTTATAGCCATAGTTATATTAACTATAATAAGTATTGGCTTGAAATTAGATATTCCAACAGTTAAAGATTTAGGGCAGTTACCAATTGGATTGCCAACATTAAGTATCCCATTTGGTGATTTAAGTGAAGGGAAGGTTCCATTCAACTTATCAACATTTAGTTATGTACTTCCAACATCACTTGCGATATCATTAGTTGGACTAATGGAAACATTCCTAACTCAAGATATTCTTGATGACATAACTGACACAAACTCTAACAAAAACAAAGAAGCAAGGGGGCAAGGAATTGCTAACTTTGTCTCTTCACTTTTTGGCGGGATGCCTGGTTGTGCACTTGTAGGTCAATCAGTAATGAATACAGAGAATGGTGGGACAACACGTTTGTCAACTTTAGCATCTGGATTAAGCCTATTGGGAATGATCTTGATTGGTAGAAATTGGTTAGAGCAAATACCAATAGCCGCGCTTGTAGCAGTAATGATAACAATCGCGATAAGTACTGCTGACACAGCGTCTCTAAAAAATATTTCAAAAATACCTAGAAGTGATACAGCTGTAATGTTAATGACGTTCTCAGTTACGATGCTGACTACACCTCATAATCTAGCCTTGGGTGTATTAGCTGGAGTAGCATTAGCTGGAATACTATTTAGCCGAAAGGTTGCAAAAGTAATTCGAGTTAGCATTAGCAATGTAACTAATAATGAGGTAACTTATGAAGTTATCGGTCAGTTATTCTTTGTAAGTAAAGTATATTTTGTCCAAGGCTTTAATATGCACGACCATCCAAGAAAAATCAAAATAAATATGTCTAAGGCACATATTTGGGATCAAAGTGGAGTGGCAGCACTTGATCAAGTGATTAGAAAATTGAAATCTGGAGGTTCTGAAGTAGAAGTAGTAGGCTTGAATAAAGAAAGTCTTGATTTGTTTGAGAGGATTGGAGGTCAACCAACAATGCATTAAAATACTTTAGTGATGGGAATGACTCTTATAAAGTTTAATCTTATACTTTACCAACATTGACTGTACAAATAATAATAGAACCTGAGAAAATTAAAAAGACCTATAATGATTAAATGATCAAACTTTATCTAACAGGCTTAATGAGTTTAACCCTGATGTTATCAGGCTGCGCTTCTCTTGAAAATGACAAAAGGTCTAGATTAGACCTTATTAAAACTAGAGATAAATTAATTTGTGGAGTAAGTGGAAAAATCCCAGGGTTTAGCTTCCTAAAGAGTGATGGAAGCTATCAAGGTATTGATATTGAAATATGTAAAGCGCTTGCAGCTGCTTTTCTCGGAAGCCCAAATAAAGTTCAGTATCGGCCGCTAACAGCTCCTGAAAGATTTACTGCAATAAAGACAGGTGAAATTGACGTTCTATCTCGTAATACAACATTCAACCTAAGTAGAGACTCAATAGGTGGTAATGGGTTAACTTTTGCTCCAGTTGTTTTTTATGATGGTCAAGGACTAATGGTAAAAAGTAATAGCAAAATAACACGAATAGAACAATTGAATGATGCCAATATATGCGTGGGATCAGGTACAACTACTGAACAAAATTTAAATGACGCCTTTGAAGAAAAGAAAATAAACTATAAACCAATTAAATATCAAGATCTAAACCAAGTTGTAGCAGGATACCTACAGGGTAGATGCAAAGCAATGACATCAGACCGTTCGCAACTTGCAGCTGCAAGAACTGGCTTTAAAAATCCTAATAGACATATCATTTTGAATGATGTATTAAGTAAAGAACCTCTAGCCCCAGCATCTATTGGAGGAGATCAAAAATTAGCCGACGCAGTTAGATGGGTTATCTACTCATTGATTACTGCAGAAGAGCTAGATATAAACAAGGCCAATATAGATAAAAAAATAAAGTTAGCTACAGAAGATAAAAGTAAAACCTCCCTAAGAAGGTTGCTAGGAATTGATCCTGGATTAGGGCAAAAAATAGGTCTTAGTGATGACTTCTTTGTTAATATAATAAAGAGCACAGGAAATTATGGGGATATATATAATAAACATTTAGGTAAAGATAGTAATCTTCCTATACCAAGAGGTCTTAACAATCTATATAGCAAAGATGGCTTGCATATTGCGCCTCCAATGAAATAGTAATGAAAAAAAGAAACCTTTATGTATTAGAGTTAATTATTGGCATCATAATAATATCAATTGCAGGTATTTTAATAAATAACCTTATAATAAATCTGATCCGAACGAATATGGGGCTCAGTTATTCATGGTTAATGCAGCCAGCTGGATTTGCAATTTCTGAATATTTGATTCCATTTAAACCGTCTGACAATTACTCCTTTGCATTAATTGTTGGCTGGATAAATAGCTTAAGAGTAATTGTTTTTGGTTTAATATTATCAACTTTTTTAGGATTATTTGCAGGCATATCAATGACAAGCAAAAATCTAATACTGAGTAATATTGCAAAGCTATATATAGGGCTGATAAGGCAGGTACCACTTTTAATACAATTAATGTTTTGGTATTTTGTTGTATTCTTAGGACTGTCGGAGAAGCCACATGACTTCTTGTGGTCACTAGGTAATATTTCAAATAAAGGATTTCAGCTTCTAGGAATAAAATTAAGTGTTGAGTACTGTGCGTTACTTATAGGACTTAGTGTCTATAGTGGTGCATCTATAGCAGAAGTTATACGCGGCGGAATCAAGTCAGTGAGTCAAGGTCAATGGGAGGCTTTTAGAAGCCTTGGCCTTACTGAAACTATTGGGCTGAGAAGGGTAATCATTCCACAAGCACTACCAGCAATAGTGCCTGGCATCACAAGCCAATATTTAAATTTAGCCAAAAATAGTACACTAGCAATTGCAATAGGTTATGCCGATATTTATGCAATTAGTGATACAACAATTACACAAACAGGTAGAGCTATTGAGGGCTTCAGTATCCTTTTAATTAGCTTCTTACTTCTTAATCTAGTAATTAGCAAAGCAATGGAAAGGGTTAACACAGCAGTTAATCATTACAAGAAATAGATTACGCAAATTAAAATCTTGAATCAATCAGATATTTAGTAAAATATAAATGGTGTCAGATCCTATGTGTTAGCATAAATTTTTATTCTATTTAATTAAATTAGCAAATCCCAAGGAAAATGAAAAAGCTTGAGACTATATCAAGATACATTAAGAGGAACTTTGCCTCTTCAAAACTTGACCTTACAATAAATACATTTCTTTTATTTATAATTTGGAGCTTCTTAGTAAAAATTATTTATTGGATTAGATTTAATGCTGAGTGGGATATTGTAACAAAGAACTTTCCACTTTATTTATTTGGTAGCTATCCAAAAGCCGAGTTATGGCGGCCAACGTTATGGATTAGCGTAATAATTACATTGATAATCGTTACTTTGTCATGCCCTAGAAAAAATAACTACACGAAGTTACTACCAATAATCTGGATTCTTATTGTCCCATTAGGGATTTTTCTTTTAGCAGGTGGTATAGGCATAACGCCTGTAGCAAGTACAGACTGGGGTGGTATTACACTAACATTATGTTTAACACTATCAAGTGGACTCCTTTCACTCCCTCTAGGAATACTTTTAGCTATTGGAAGGCAATCCAACCTGTTTGCAATAAGAAAGTTTTGTAAGTTATATATCGAATTCATGAGAGCAATGCCACTAATAGCAGTACTTTTCTTTGGTCAGTTATTAATACCTATATTTCTACCTATGGGTTTAGAAATAAATAGAGTAATGAGAGCAGTATTAGCCTTCTCTTTGTTCACTGCGTCATATATAGCTGAGGATATAAGGGGTGGGCTACAAGCAATACCAAATACTCAAAATGAGGCAGCTGCTGCATTAGGACTAGATTCAATACAAACATTCCAATTAATAATAATGCCTCAAGCGATAAAAATATCATTACCTGCCTTAACTAATCAAGCTATAGGTCTTTTGCAAAACACAAGTCTAATGTCCATCCTTGGCCTAGTCGAAATATTCGGCATTAGTAGAAGTCTGCTTGCTAACCCAAACTTCATTGGAAAATATCTAGAAGGGTATGTTTGGCTAGCTTGTATTTATTGGTTAATTTGTACACTAATGGCATTGCTTTCGAAAAACCTTGAGAGTAAGTTAAATACAGATAATATCTAATTAATATCTCCTTATGACAATAGCTATAAAAGTTAAGTCGATTTACAAACGTTTTGACTCTAAAAGTCTTGCCCTAAATAACGTGTCTTTGGAAGTCAACAAGGGTGATGTACTTGTTGTCATGGGCCCTTCAGGATCAGGCAAAAGTACATTAATCAGAACATTTAATGGCCTTGAAAATATTGACAAAGGGGAAATAGAGGTTTTAGGTATCAAGCTTGATTCAAATTATGACTTCAGACAGGTGAAGAGAATCCGCAGAAGAATAGGTATGGTCTTCCAACAATTCAACCTGTTTCCACACCTTTCTATCCTTGAAAATATAAGTCTGGCACCTATACGAGTTCAGAAAAAGTCGAAATTAGAAGCAGATAAACATTCAATGGAGCTTTTGTTTCAAATGGGCATAGTTGAACAAGCACATAAGTATCCATCTCAACTCAGTGGAGGTCAGCAACAACGTGTAGCAATAGCAAGAGCTCTCGCCTTAAAACCAGAGCTCTTGCTATTTGATGAACCTACTAGTGCCTTGGATCCAGAAAGAGTTAAAGAGGTTCTTGATGCCATAAGAAGCCTTGCAAATAGCGGTATGACAATGGTTGTAGTCACG
>QCFY01000009.1 GCA_003280085.1 Prochlorococcus sp. AG-363-O06
TGCCAAAGCAATATCGAGACCCCTATGGCCGTTGGTATGCATTAACTAGAAGAGTGAGAGTGATGGTTGTCAATCCAAAGACAGTTGATATAAATAAAATAAAAGACTATTCCGATCTTGCTCAGCCCCATTTGAAGAATAAGGTTTGTCTCCGTAAACGAAATAGCCCTTATAACCAATCTTTAGTTGCTGACCAGCTAGTTCTTAAGGGAGAAGTTGCTACTAGAGCATGGCTAAAAGGCATGATTTCTAATGTCTCTCAACCATATTTTCCAGGTGATATTGGACTGACAAGGGCTGTAGCTCAAGGGCAATGTGGGGTTGGTATTGTTAATCATTATTATGTTGCAAGGATGTTGGCAGGTGTTAATGGATCTAAGGATAAATCACTTGCTAACAAGGTTAGTGTGGTTACACCAAGCCCTGCTCATGTCAATGTAAGTGCTGGTGGTTTAGCTAAGTTTGCAAAGAATAAGAAAGAAGCTATTCAATTACTTGAGTTCCTTGCTTCCCCAGATGGAAGCCGAGGACTTGCTGGCCCCACTTTTGAGCACCCACTAAATGGGTTTAATCAAGCTAAAGAAGTTAAGAAGTTTGGGGCCTTCACTCCTGATCTAGTTTCTATTAGCCAATTAGGTAAATTTAACTCTAAAGCTATAAAGCTAATGTCTGAATCAGGATGGAAATAAATTAGTCTGATTTACGGTAAAAAGAAATCATTTTAAATAATGATTAAAAGCATTTATATATTCAATAGCTATTAATATATTTTCAGGTCTTCATATAACCTATATATTCCATAGCAGACATATGGAGAGGTGGCTGAGTGGTCGAAAGCGAACGACTCGAAATCGTTTGACGGGCAACCGTCCGTGGGTTCGAATCCCACCCTCTCCGTTTTTAAAACAAATCAGGATTAGTCAAAACTGTTCAATATGTTCAGTGAATCGACTATGACAGGGTTTTCAGTGTAAATGAGTTGCCCAGAAGTTTCAGGATAGTTCATCTTTAGAGGTTATGTGTTCTGGTTATGTTCTGGGTAGGGATTAAGTGTGTTCTGGTTTTAATGGTGTGCTGGTTAACCCCTGCGTCACTCACCTAATTAGGATTAGAACATATGGATATCTTTTAAACTCAAGGATCTACCTGACACACAGCAATCAAATCTATTGTAAATAATTATTAACTAGTGACCATAATTTGTACGTAACTGTATAAATAACTCTGTCGGTTTTCGGAACCACATTAGAACCTTTAAAGGATTACTTAGAGGTGCTTTAGAGTAACTTTAGGGGAGAAAAATGATTATAAATACATTTAGAAATGTAGTTGAGTGATGTATCTCAGACTGCATCCTCTCAAGAAAGGATTGCCAGAGACCTCTTGACGCCCCTACAAAGTAAGTAAACCCATGAAGACCAATACACAACCCAAATGGACCAAAGGAACCAGAAGGAAGACCACAATCTCCTATCACGAGTGGGAAGAAGAGAGAACAAAGAGAGAGGAGTTGGCACTAATGCGGCATTACGGATGGAACAAAAGTCAGATGTATAAGACCCTCCGATCAGAACGACACCAACTGCTGTTTCCATCCAAATGAATATCAACCTCAAACTGAACAAGGTTCAACTAGAACAACTCAAGGAAGTGATGAGAAGAGATAAACGCCCTTTTAATCCAAAAGAGATACAGGTGTTCTTTATAGACAACATCAATCGCAGATATGTGAATGGTTAAGTGTATTTAAATTGATTAATTGCATAACCTACAACGAACCAAAATCGAAAGAGAGAAATAATCCATATGAAAATATTTTTCAGGATAAAAATTACTCCTATAGGTTGATTATAATTAACAATTAAATCGAAGTGACCCCAGTTTGTTTTCAAGGTAGTCGACAGCGCAGTTAAAGTTCTCTCTTCCTATTCTGCTTGAGATGTAATCAGATAAATCATTCCATTGCGTCCTATTGATGCCGTAGTTTATTTTCCCAGGAATTATTGCATGGTTGCATTCTGAGGACTTTGCTAATACCGAGATTGAATCAATAATTATAAATGCTGCTGCAGACGTTCGGATGTTTTTGTCGATAATAAGGACGTCTTTTAATTCACAATTGAGTTTTGATAGACCCGTTCTTGGGAATACCCTTTCAACTTCTCCGGGTGAATAAATTGATTTGACTGTTGATTCGACTGAAGTCTCTTCGTTTCCCGAAAAAAGAAGTATCTTAAGAATCCAGGATATTAATTCTGCAGGATATAGATGCTTAGCAAACATAAAAGCACGCCTTAAATTGACTACTACTGTGTTCGCCTGAAAGAAACTATCTGTATCATCCATTGATAGTATTCTTTTCAGGTCTCCCGCTAACGCAGTGCAATATCCAGCACCATCTACAAATTCAAGAAAAATAGCATTTGGGAATAGATCCTTAACATTTCTGCGTGATAACGGTATCTGATCTACATTTTTATGAGATACACTCCCGGAATCACCTGCGTAAATCTGCGATTGGACGAAAATAGATGTTGCCATATTAGTTACTTTGTACGGAAAGACAAAATCATACGCTCTGGTTTTTTTATCCCCCCTCTCCAATCCTAATATCGCCTCCGGAGTGACATCATATGGATTGAAGTCCTCGCCGGATATCATTCCCCATTGTTCAAGTATGTTTCGAAGTTTATTCTCTGGACCATGCCCAGATTTTGCTGCTGAGGAACCTCGAAGTTGGAAAACAGCAAATGTTTCTAAAATACTTCTCTTGCCGATCTCGTCAACTGATGCGAGACTTCGAATTACATCTACAAGTCTCTGATAATTGCCGCAGTCAAAAATGCAATTAAGGAATCCATTTAAAATCATAGTAATTGTATTTTCGACTTCGGAATCTTTTATTGAAACTGCAAGATACTTTGAATATTGCTTAACAACTTCCTCTTTTTTGATCTGACCAAGATCTGTTATCACTTTCTTTGAAATAGATACTTTTCCTGATTTTGATTGCTTGATAAGTGGGTATTCCGACCATTTTTTTACGTGCCTAAGATAAGGAGCGAATTGGCACTTTATATTATTGTCAGTTGTGCCAGTTGTCACATAGATAAAATCGATGATATTTTCTAAGCGCTTTTTGCATGCTTCTGCATCAAAAATTTGCTTATCACTGATTATCGAGGATGAAATTTTTAACGCAGAATCATTAAAGTTTAAATGCTCTATGTCTAGTTTTTCTAAGTATTCGAAAGCGCTGAGGAAACCAGAGGAGCGGTCATTGAATTCGTCATGTTCTTCGATGCTATCAATTCTTGCAGTTACCCATTCGCCAAATTCTTCGATTCTTGAATCTACGGATTTTTCGTCATGCCGCTGACTGGGAATCAGATCTATCAGTTGAGAAAGATTTAACAACCCCTCTTCTCTTCAGATAATATTTTATTACCTTAGCGAGTTGTTGAGCGAATAGGGGCGGAACTGCATTTCCAATCTGCCTATATGCTTCAACAACCTCAAGATTTGAGAGTGGTGTACTGCAAAACCTAAAGTCGTCTGGGAAAGTTTGCAGTCTTGCTACTTCTCTTATTGTGAATGGTCGGTTGTATTTTGGGTGCAGAAAAAAGCGCGGATTATGAAAGTTAGTAAGTACAGTTGGCGAAGGTGAGTCCCATGCAGGGCGCTTGAAGATGCCAGAATTAAAAGTTGCGTTGCAAAGATCAATCCCCCATAGTTTGTTTTTGATGTATTTCTTGTCAAGTAAATTTTGTATTATTGACTCTACGATTGGTGGTGCCATCCCTGTCAATTCGGCGAGATTATTCACAGTAAGTGGGTTGCCATTTGGAACGTCTCCATATTTTTTGTGTCTTCGGTTGTTGGAAATAGCATCAAGAATCTCAATCTCTTCTGCCGTAACCTTGCCATAGCATTCTGGTATTTCCCACGAATGTACAGATGACTCAGCATTCCTGACATCACACAACTTTTGGCAGGGACCAATTGCTTGCATAATGAGGGAATATTTATTGGGATACTTTTTACTATAAATGTGCTCTAGATCGATATTCTCTTGCTCTCCTAAATCATGAATGCTGTCTCGAATAGTCTGTGGTTCTTCTTTCTCGCTATTGAATAGTGGAAGATCAGTGCCAATTGAAAACTCGCCATTTCTTGCCGTGGCGGCATGAGTAGGTTCTGGCAGCGCTACGGAATCGCAATCCTTTCTAACACCTACAAAAATAATTCTTCTTCGGTGCTGCGGAACTCCATAGCAGGCGAAGTCAAATATTTTGTGACTCATTCTGTAGTCTATTTTGCCGAACTCTTCGTAAATTAAATCAAGAGTCTTGCCTCCAAAATTTTGCTTAAGACCGTCTACATTTTCTGCGACAATGACTTTTGGTGAGCAGCGTTCTGCGGCAAATACCATTGCCATGAATAGTTTATTTCTAGGGTCGCCCTTTTTCTTTGGACCCGATTTGGAAAAACCTTGACATGGAAAACCTCCAATCAGTACGTCAATATTGCCGATATCTTGTATGATATTTTTGAATTCTTCCGTTTCCACGTTTACTTTCTTGCAGACACTTACTAGGTTGCGGTTGTAAGTGTCTACGGCAAATTCATTATTGTCAATTGCTAGTTTTATATCAAATCCTTCTCTCTCAAAACCTAGGTCTAAACCTCCGCATCCTGAGAACAAACTAAGTACTGAAGTCAATATTTTTCCCTGTGTTTGTTGATTTTACCATTGTTTCTGACCGATGTCTGATTGAGAATCCACCGTTTTTGCTAATTGTCTGGTTGGAGTCAGTCGGGAGACCCCAGTTGCTAAAAAAAAGAATTCTTTGGTATCGCATTAGATGTATCGCACTCGTTAAATCCACCATGCTTAAATTCCCCGCATTTCCAGTAAATTGCTTTGGTCATATAAACCGCTTTCCTCTTTGATCCTTTGCTTTCGTATCTATTCTGCAAGATCTAATAAGTTTGCCTTATTTGCAGTAACGAAAGATTCACATGCTTGACGACCCACTAAAGATTTAATGGTATGCATGTGCTAGGGCATTCCTCGCACAAGTAGTCCTAATTCATAAAGCACCTGCGTATGACCAGTGAGCAAGGTGCTTTTTTGATGCTTTGAATTATGCCAAATATGCAAAGGCAATTCATCATGTAGGTGGCAATGGTGCTCAAGGTGTTCAAAGATCTTTGTTTCCCTTTTGACTTAGAAGTAGTTCACTAGATGATTAACCCTTGGATGACTAACTCTGCAGTCCACCATTCCAAGAACTCCCTTCTCTCCTTGAGGAATTGAGTGTTGTCGTAGGCACCTGCGGTTCCTTGTTTGTGTTCTGTATGTCCCAATTGACGAAGGATGATATCCCTCTCAAAACCTCCTTTCTCTTGTCCTGCGGTCACGACGACATCTCTCCAACCGTGTGCAGAGAGTCTTTGTCTCCAACCCAAGGAACGTAGATGAGCATTAATGGTTTCAGGGTTTAAGTGGGCATACTTTTTCCCTTCTGGACTATGGAAAACATATTTCTGAGTACCAGTGATTTTCTTGAGTTGATCCATCACTAGATGCATTTCAGGAGACATAGGAATTAGATGCGACCATTCCTTCTCGGTGTTTTTGAACTTGCGTTTAAGTCCAGAGGTTTCAGGAGGAATAATCCATTCATCTTTTGACTCATCAAACCAATCCCACTCCATACGAACTAACGCACCAACACGAAGACAGGACATCAAATAGAACTTGGTTGCGAGTTGGGTTAAAAGGCATCCACCACAAGAGTTCTCATTGATTGAGGTCATCAACTCAGGGACTTCATTCCAACCAATAGTTGGATTACCTCTTGGTTTGTGATCAAGACCTTCTGTGTCTGGTTTTAGTAGTGCTGGGTTCTGTCCATCGACTAACCAACCCTTGTTGATTGCATGATTGAAAACTTGTTTTAGAAGTCTTCTGCACCTTGCGGACTGTTCAGGTGCACCTTGATTCCTTTGACCTTTCCCAATGAACTCCTGCATCTCTAAAACAAGTCTTCTCCCTTCTCTTGGGTCTTCAAAATCAACGAGAAGTCTTTCCTCCCCGTAGTAATCCAACATTTGATTCAACCTGTCTTGACTGGTTGTCCAAGTGGTGTCCTTAGTCTTTTTCTTATGCACTTCCATAAAGGAAGCAAAGACTTCTTTCAGCGTTATTCCTGACTCTTCTATTTCATCCTTTCTAAAAAACTCATGAGGATGCAAATTAGTTTCTCTGCACCAATCTTTGATCTCATCCCATAGTGCAAGGGTTTTAGAGAGATCTTTTTTGGTCTTAATTTCTTTGCCGAAAACACCAAGACTTACATGAACAGGTTTCCCTTTTCTACCTCTTGGGAATCTTGTTTTACCTACAAACCTTTTGCATTTAACTGGCAAAGGTTCAACAACAAGAAACAGTCCACTGTTCCTTTGGACTGTTTCCCATTGCATTTTTTGGGATGGAGTTTTCTTCCTGATGTAGTCAATGGAGACACTCATTTTGCATTTCCATTTTTCCACTCACCTTTTAAGAATTGAATAACCAAATCTTTTCTAAAACCGACCTTTCTGGTGGAGATCTTTTCTCTTGGTGGGAACTCACCTTTCAGTTCAGTCCTTCTCAGAGTTGAAGGTGAATAGGTCGTCAATGCACAGACTTCCTTGACAGTAAGGAAGTACCTGTTGGGGTACATTGCATTTACTAATGCTTCCATGATTTTTAAATAACAAAATGGGACTTAATTTATCGTTCTTATTGCAAGAGGAGTCTGGTATATTGAACTCATTCCAATAGGAACATTATAGCATAAAAGTCTTGCTATGTCTACCTTCTAATGGGTCTAATGATGATAGTTTTTAGGTCCATAAGTTGAGAGAAAAAACGAAGTGTGTTCTGGTTTGTGTTCTGGTTTTTCTCAAAATTATTGAAAACTTTCGCTCATAGTTCGCCAGGACTAGTCATGCTGAACCTTTTTGGCGGACACCCTCTCCGTTTTTTGTAAGTACCACAAAAGCCCCACTATTGTTGCAATTTGGCGAATTTAAGAGATTTTTGCTCTTATTTGGTTCCAGAAAGTACCAGTCGGTCCCAATTTGGTGCTAGGGAAAAGACAGAAACTTATTTGAATAAGATGTGTTCTCTTCAATTCTGGTTTGAATTATTTGTCTAATTCTTCTTCTCTAGGCACCTTCTCTTGAACACTAAGTGACTCACTAAAACCTGAAGCAAGTATTCCTGTAGGGATTGCTATTGCAGCAATACCCATAAGAGAGGTTACCGATGCAATTGTTTTCCCAAGTGCTGTAATTGGAATTGAATCGCCATATCCAACAGCACATACCGTTGTAATTGACCACCATAGACATCTTGGAATTGACCCTAACAAGTCTGGTTGAATAGATGACTCGGCAAGATACATAAAGGTGCTACTAATTAACAAGAGCAATATTGTATAAAAAGTTGAAATTTGGAGTTCTTGACTCTTTGATCGAAGGGCATAATTGAAGTGAAACATACTTTGTTTAAATTTCTCACTTCTTCCAATCTTCAATATTCGAAGTAGGC
Source organism: Prochlorococcus sp. AG-363-O06 (assembly GCA_003280085.1). Lineage (GTDB taxonomy): Bacteria > Cyanobacteriota > Cyanobacteriia > PCC-6307 > Cyanobiaceae > AG-363-O06. Next base: position 7,604 of record QCFY01000009.1, read on the forward strand.
GGATGACTCTTAAGATCTTTAATTCAGCGCGAACACCAATAAATGAAGGCACGATGGCAATTATATCTATAATTGCCATTGGCGAAATAATGTAACGCAAAACCCCTTTCAATCCTTTGCCATATTTGTCTTCAAGAGGTGCTACCCATAAGCGACAGACATATTCAATACAAAATAAACCACCAATTATCCAATCTAATAGGTCTATTTGATCACCAAATCGATAATCTATTGAATTCTCAGTAACTATTACTGCAAAAAATATCGAAATAAAAATAGTAACACCACATATTTTATTGAACAAAGAAGTTCTACCACCTGGAGTCTTGTTAATTATCTGTTCATAGATTCTCAGGCGGAGTTCATTCATCACTTAAGAAAGACTTGACAAAGGATTCTCCTAATTTAGGCAGATGTTGCTGTGTTTTCTCCTAAGCGCTTGTACATCATCACCAGGTGATTCTCTTGAGTGTCATGGGCAGCACTATTGAGTAGGCACAAAAAAACCTGCCAAAGGCAGGTTCTCTTGGAGATCTAGAGCGAGTGTTTCCTTGTTTCCACTGCTCGGAGGATCTCAACTCCTCACGTTGGGTATTTTTACGCATAATCCATTTTTTGGCAAGCACATGAAAAAGGGCACCCTCATCGAGCAGTGCCCATACCGACAAACTTGTGTGAGGAGTGTCGTTCTTCTGTTCTACTCCTGGATTGAACCCATCGTCAACAAAGAGTCAAAGCATAAAATAAGTGTTCTAGAAAGCATTCAGCACAGGAAGGAAACTGGTGGGAATTTGGGTGGGCAGACCTAAAACAAGTAATGCCAAAGAGGGATTGGTTTTGCGTTTAAGGAATGAAGGTTGCTCTTACAGATCCATAAGAGAACAAACAGGTCTTGCCCTCTCAACCATCAGAAGGATCATCGTGGAGAAAGAGGCGGTGTCAGTATGACTGAAAAAAATATAGGGGGACTATCTGATTACATTGTTTTGAAGGAGAAGAAAGAAGTTATTTTTTATCTGCATAATCCCTATCCGGATTGCTTGGAAATTCCAGCAATCATGAAGCAGCGTTTCCCGGAGGATTACCAGAGCATCGTCATAAGTGATTTAGATGAGTTCAAGAAATATCGAGGGCAGGTGTGATGAAAGTTGAAGTCACCCTCTATCAAGGCGGTCAAACTTTTAAGGAGGTTGTAGTGGTCTCTAAATTTGAGGATGCCAAGAAGACTGCTCTTGCTAGAAACCCAACGGCAAAGGTAGTTGCTCAAAATGTGGTTTTCAAATAATGGGGTTCTTCGAGTGGCATTTAGTAGTTGATGCAGTTCTAGTTACTGGGATTGTGGGATTCCTTGTGTATAAGAGCAGAAGTAAGAAGTAATGCCAGTCTTGATAATTGGTTGGATCGTGTACGACAAACTCCCAGAGGTAGAGCAAAAGGAGTTTGCGTTAGAGCGTTTAGGACTGATTATTTCTATGAGTGTTATGAGTATGAGAATGCAAAGGGGAATGGGTTTTGTAGAAACAACTAATCAGACATCAAAAAGGCACCTCGCTTACTGGTAAATGCAGGTGCCCATTGAATTAGGACTGGCTTAGTGTGAGGGAATGTCCTAGTACAAGCATACTAGCCACCTGATCTTGCTCGTCAAGTAGAAATTCCAATGAGAAGGGCGGGGTATTTTGATCCCGCCCTTTAAGTCAAGGAATTTTTTAGAGAAAAGCTAGATCCCGAAGCATTCACTTAGTGCAAGTTTTGAGATCAGGTGTTTGGGTCGTGTCAGGAGTCGTCAGATTGGCCTGGGGGTTTCATCGCTAGGAAAACAAATTCTTTTGAACTGGTTTTCTATCATCGTTTCCTTCTGGATGAACTGCCCTTGCATATTGATCCGAATAGGCACAGTTCTTGCAACTCTCATTCGATGCAGGGATCTGGTGTTGGTTCATCAGAGCAACCATGGCATCGACTTCACTCTCGATCCAATCAATATTCCAGTCATAAGGAACCAATGACTCTTCAAAGGTCATTACCTGATTGAAATTCTCCTTGTTTCGATTGGCATTGCAGACCAGGAAGTAGGCAGTGCGATGAACATCAAATCCCATCTTCAAAAGGAGATAGGCATAGAAGTCCATTTGGGTCTTATAGGCATCGTGATAGGCATCTTCTAGATATTCATAGGGATCCACAGCACTGTTCTTTGCCTGGGATTTGTAGTCCACGACAATCAATTTCTTGGTAATCGTGTCTTGCCAGATATCGTCTACACCTCCAGTCAGGATGATGGGCGTGTTTTTATGTCGCACCATCAATCCCTGATGGAGCGAGTTCCTCCAGTTGTTCATTTCTGGATGGTCAAAAGGAACTACATGACTTAATCCATTGGGAGCAAACAAACGATGGGGGATCTGATGTTCTCTGCAGTGATCAAACTCTTTCTTGAGTAAGAGGTCGGTGGTTTCATTGAGCGTCCAACCTGGAGTGCCTGGTGGATCAAGACCCATGACTCTGTCTAGATAGAAGCACCGTTTACAGGTCAGAAAGTTAGAAAAGCGACCGCGACTGATCTTGAAGTCATACTTTTGATTGGGGGTATAAGAGGATGTCTCTCTGGCCCGAAGACCAGTTGCCTTGACGGGTTCTTTCTTGTTATTCCTTTTGAGGTCGATCATTTTTGCTTCTCAATCACTAGGCGAAGCAACATCAATGACATATTTAGGATTGATTTTTGAAAAAGTCTAAAATTTGTATAATATTTATATTAATAGTGTTTTAACTTCTGCAAGATACTCATGCTAATTAATGTAGAAGGGACTCCAAAATCTAAGAGTGATTCATTTCCTGACTCTCTTTATGAATTAGAGAGGGGGATGCCAAGGATAGGATCTGCACATAGAGAAATTTTTAATAATGCCAAGCCATATCCACATATAATTTTTGAGAACCTATTTGATCCCCTACTACTTAAAGAGGCATTTAAAGAATTTCCTGATTTAAATGAGTTTCAGCAAGGTGTAAGTAGATTTAATGGACCTACAGACTCTAAACTTGGCTCTGAGTATGCACCTTATTCATATCCTTTACCAATCAGGCATTTATGTTTCTTCTTTTCCTCAACTGGATTCATAGACTTCTTGCAATTAATTACAGGGTTTAAAGAAAATCTAATCGCAGATCCTTTTTTATTTGGTGGTGGTCTTCACCAAGTAAATCAAGGTGGTTACTTGAAATTACATACTGACTTTAATACACACCCTTTAACAAAATTAGACCGAAGATTGAATGTTATTCTCTACTTGAATGAAGACTGGGATGAAAGTTATGGTGGATCACTAGAATTATGGGATCAAAATATGAATCAAAAGACAAAGAAGTCATACCTGCCTCTTATTAATAGATTAGCAATTTTTCCTAGTAATGACTTTACATTTCATGGGCATCCTGATCCTCTTGAATGTCCAAGCAATATTTCAAGAAAATCGTTGGCACTCTATTTTTATAGTAATGGTCGGCCAGCTAATGAGTTAAAAAATCCTCAGCCTCATTTAACAGTTTACAAAGAAAGGCCTGGTGAAAAATTTACTGAGAAAACTATTCTATAACTATTTAAACCTTATAATTGATAAACATTAATCATGTTGCCACGGCTCAATACTTGCCATAGAGACATGTTCCCAGTATGCGTAATGAGATAGTTTGCTCTTGAAATCAAAAAATTCACTGCTAAAACTTTTTTAGCGAAATCGACTCTTCCATTTAGCAGTGTATGTAAGTGTATTGCGACTGAGCTTTTGGTAACTGGCATCTCATCAAAATAAAAAGAATTGTAGTTTTTAAGCATTGATGAAAGTAAAGACCTTGTTTTATATTCATCTGTTTGGATGAGGACCTTTGGAATTTTTATTAAGTTCTTGATTGCATCTTTATATTTTTGGGCATAAAGTATTGGATCCTTTCTGGGAATTTCTGTGGCTTTATCTGTTCCCCTATAACAAATAGAATTATATTCACCTGGCAAAAGAGTGTATTTATTCGAAAGCATGTAAATATACTCTTTGACTAATTTTGATGGTCGGAAAAACATTTCCAAATAACCTCTTAAACCCTGAAAATTTATTTTCTGGTAATCCCCATGAATAAAATCGAGATGACTATATGGCATTTCTATGATTGGCAACGATAAAAACGCTTCTGACCTTAAAGGTTTTTTAAACATATGTATAATTGGATCATCAAGAGAAGTGTCTTTAAACATTTCCAAGCCAATTCCTGCAGATATTTCATGTACTAAAAGATTTCTTTTACGACATTCAATTAAATCACTTAAGAGGACACTCAATTCACTAAATAAGCCTGCATTACATTGTCGGAAAATGCTCAGAATTCTAACTCCGTTGCTAGTTTCAGTCAAAACTGTATATGTTAATCTCTTTACCAATCTCCCATTGAGCTCAGCTTGAGGCATTTGTCTTATATCAGATAAGTTACTTTTAATTCTAATGATAGATTTTCATTAACTCAACAATTGCTCCTGGCAATCATTTCTAGAAAGAGCAAATCTTGTAATTTTGTTGGAATTAGGAATTTAGAAATGTATGAAAAAACAAGTATCCGATGTAGAAGGGGATGAAATCTCTTTTTTTATTACTTTGATGGAGTGCCTCAAAGTTCAGTAAGGGATTGTTAAGTGCCTAAAACCTGCTAGGTGCTTTTCTGGATGATTTGGAATTATGGTTTCTAATAGGTTCTAGTAGTTCAATTTGACGCTTAAGCCGAAGGAAACACGCTACGGTTTTTTAGTATAGATTTCCTCTTGAGGTGTATAGACCCTCTTAGGTTTTGTATTCATTAGTAGTTTTGTCGAACTGGCATGAAAAAAGGGCGCTCTCGAGGAGTAGCACCCTTAACAAGAACTTGTTTGTAGTAAGCCGGACTTCTCTTTTAAGGAAGATTAATCAATCTTCGGCGTTTTCAAATTGTTTTGCTAATTTGAATGCCTTTCTGATAATTAAATAGGCTCCATATAATCCAGCAATTAAGGGAAGGATAAGTAATGGATTTGGACTGTAGTTGGAATAATCCTTAACTCCATCAATGTATTCAATGCCAGAGCACTTCAAATAGAAAAAACTTGTAAAAATTATTCCCCATCCAATGATGGAAAGAATCCCTCCTTGTTTGTCCCCTTCATAAAATCTATCTAAACCCCATCCCCAGCCAATACCGAGTAAGACGCCTCTTGTGACTGCATTTTTTTCTTGCTTTCGAAGCATTGTTCAATTAAGGATTAATGTTCGTAGTGAAGATAACTGATTTTCTCTAATTCTGTGTAAATACAAATAGGTTTATTGCGAGCAGGGCTTGAGAGGTCCGTTAGGTTGCCAGTGACAACTCTTCCTAAAAGAAGCTTCCATCTGTTCTTATTAGTAGAGCAAGGCACAAAAAAATTTTCTCAAATGATAAGGGGGCGAGATTTTGGTCGCCCCCTTTGAGTCAAGCACTTATCTTTTGACCTACGTGCTTTGACTCCTGACTTAATATTAGACAATGAGAATTAATATTCGAATGGTATTAATACCTGTTTCGATCTTAGAGGCTATTTGATTTCCTTATGAATAGTCATTCTATTTAGCTGAGGGCAGAACTTTTTGAGTTCCAGTCTGTCAGTTGTGTTTCTACGATTCTTTTCGGTAGTGTACCTAGAAACCCCAGGAGAGCGTTTCTCTGAGCTGGGTACGGTACGGCACTCAGTACACTCTAGGGTCACAACTATCCTTGTCCCTTTTTTTGCCATATGCCTTAAGTCCCCCTTTGGGACGTCTTTTACATAACCCTCATCTTACAATCCAATAGGTCACTTTTTCCAAATTGATTGTTAGGACGTAGGACCTCACACAATTCCCATGTCCAATAATGATCCCCTCTTGAGAAGCCGTTAAACGAAAAGTTGCATAAACAAGAGGCGATCTGTAACCAAATTTATTCTATTCATGTCTCTAATAATAGCAGGAAAAATGGTTTTTAATGCTAAAGTTATATAGTTAAAAGATATTTTCTCCAATTACTTCTTTTCATTAGTTTTTATCAGTAACGAATTCTTCATAAGTTCTTCTATTAAGAGTGAAAAGCCAATTACTAGTTGCGCTTTTTGTTCTAACTCTTTAGTTCTTTGGTCTCCACTTGCCATTTGACTATCAAATTAGGCTTCCACCTAAAGTTCTTGTCAGCAAGGTATTTTCCTGCCATATTCCAATCAATGGCTAAAACGAATTCTCAATAGAACCCTCTTCTCTTTTCAAGCAGGCTTTTATTCATGCCCAAAGAACAATTCATGATCAGTTCAGGATAAATTGCTTTTTTCTTGTATTGACCGTAGGCCTCTGTGCACATCCTTTGTCTAATGCCAGCCCATAATTTGAACGTTTTGGGGCTTAGCTGTGCTTTCAAATTTTTGTCTGATTGGACAAGCCTCTTAAAAGCGCAGCCCCTATTGCTAGCACCATTAGGGGCTTCATTAAAACAAGGCCCTGTCTCACTAACTGCTAAAGGTAAAGGGCTCAGGATCAGGAGTAAAAGGAGAGGTTTCATTTAATCCTTATTGTTCATCAAATAAAGAACTTCCAACTCTTTAAGTGAATCAGCAACCTTTCTTCTCAAAAAGGTTAAAGCCTCTCTGTTCATCTTTGACTCAGTAATCATTGCTTCTGCCTGACTGATTGCATGCTCCAAGCTCTTGATTTTGAGTTCTCGAACCTTCTTATCCTTATTACATTGTTTAAGTGTCGAATCATCAATCATCTTTTCTCTCGATTCTTGGTGAAAACCTTTGTTATTACTAGATTTGTAATGATAAAAACAAAGACTAATCCAATGCTTGGAGCAAATATGAACAGTGCTTCTGAGTAGTTCATAGGGCTAGTGCATTCTTTAAAAGCAGGCTCAATAACATTATTTTATAGGCAAAAGAAAACCCGCTCAAAGGCGGGTTTTCTAGAAATCTAGAGCGCGTGTTGCCTTGTTTCCACTGCTCGGAGGATCTCTTCTCCTCACTTGATTTTTTTTTACGCACAAAGCGTAATTTGGCAAGTCGCAAAAAAACGCCCTCATTAAGTAGCGCCTATATCCTGAGAAACTTGTGTGAGGAGGTCGTAGTTCATTTCTACTCCTACATGAACCATTAGTCAAAAAAGACGTAATTTTGAGTTCTCTTGCAAAAGAGGACTTTGCATTTATCCAGTTGTAGCGAAGATTTTTCTTAATGGGGAAAACAGAGATTGCTATGCCAGTATTTAAAATTAGATTTATGCCAATTGACTTTTTATATAGAAGTAACTTTACTCTCTAAAAAATCAAGAAAGGCTGAGCCTACCCTAACTCAAATTATTCACCCATTTGATTATCAACTTAAAGATATTAAAGACAAATATCACTTTCTTTATTGAGTTATCCTTTTGATATAAATGCTTACAATAAGGTAATTAAGTTATACTCAGATTCAACTAAACTGCAAGGAGCGATAGAAATCTATAGAAATTTAATTGAATTAAATCCAAGTTTGCTTGACTCAAAATCAAGTTTTTTTGGGACTAGTGTCGTTTCTCCTTCGCAATGCCCAATAGGCCTACTTTTTTCTTATTATCTTCATAACTACTTAATGACCATGTCAAAGAACAAGAAATCCAAGAAGTGCTCATCCGCTGGTCGTAAAATTCTTTGGTATTTCTTCGGCGCAGCAGGGCTTGGAGCAAGAGCTATTGCAGCATTAGCACTTTTGGCAATCGCGATTAAGGTTTCTCCATTGAAGTATCAAGCAAAGTCCTTTAATGCCTGTGTGGAAGAGAGTAGGAGTATTGGTAAGAGCATTTCAGCATCTGTAAATTACTGCAATGGCGGCAGTTAGAGAAGAGATTCAATCCAGACCATTCAATATGCCCATACTTAGTGAATAAAGCAGATTTCGATTTGGATAATGATGTAATGCAGCTTTATTTAGGGTGAATCAATGAGGTTATCATTTTAGGTTTTATTAAATCGTGACTATTGGGCTTAGAGCATTTGTAAGATTAATTACCCTTTGATTTATTTATATGTCAGAAAAAGCTCAAACCCTAGACGAGTTCATTCGATTTGTTTCAAGAGCAGCTAATGCTGCTGGTCCTGGAGCTGCGCTTAATCATTTTGAAAACATTTCCTCATTAGAGAATACTCCGGAGTTTTTAAAGGGATTGAATTCAGCTTTTAAGTTATCGGCTGATCACGAAAAAGCCAAGAATCTTCTTTTATTAAGGGCCTTGAATTTATCAGGCCACTTTCTTCCTCTATCTGTTTTTTTTAATAGCGGCTTTCCTCAGAAAGAATTTTTAATTTACACACAGTTTCTTTCTGGAAGAATAGGCGATATTCTTTTGAAATTAGCCAAACTAATTCATGCTATGCATCATTTGGACTTGGTGCTTTGTGTTGACTCTCGACTTTCATTATTCAATAATATTTTACTAAGTTCTAAAGACTCATTTCACTCTAATCTTCCCGCCATTGAGCTTTATTCTGACTTGTATAGATATTTAGAGGAATCAATCGAGCATAAACCATTTTCTAGGGGTTATTTAATTAACTCATCTAGACAACTTTTTAGTAAGTTGCCGGACAAAAGTGAGTATAATAAATTTAATCTAGACAGGAATATTATTGTTCATGTTAGAGGAGGTGATGCTTTGTTTGAAGGTGCTATCGAGTTGCCGCCACTATCTTATTATACTAAATCTATAGATGAATTGACGCCTGAGAAAGTAATCATACTGTATGAGCCTGACCAGCTAAACAAGTACCCAGGATCTAACCCTGTTCCTAATAAATTAAAGGCATATTGTCAGGCGTCGAATATCGAAAGCATATTAGTTTCTAGTGAAGATGTTTTCTATGATGCAGGTATTTTATTTTGGGCCAAAAAAATAATAGCATCTACCTCTTCTTTCTCACAAATCTTGTCCATGTTTAATGATCAATGTGACTATTTACGTATTCCTGAAAAACTAGATAATCAAAGTCAATGGTTAGATGATAAATCAATACAATATGTCGATTGTTGGCTTGGCTTTGATGATACTAAATGGCATAAAGATATGAATTACAGGTTGGCATGGGTTTGTGGTGAGATATAATAAAAATATAAATTATCAAATGACTTCAATCTTATGACCTTATACTAGATGCAAAATAATTAAATAAATGGAAATTAATGCAATAGATACTTTTTATCCGGTTTCTAGTGAAATCCCAAAAGAGATTTCTGCTAAATTCCAGTTTTTTCAAGATTGTTCAAGACTGTCTATTGATGAATCGATTTTTAGAAATATATCTTATCTGCCTATTTCTAATGAGTATAAAGAAGCACTTTTCAATAACATTTCTAGGTTGCCATTTATTGGACTTTTGTCTTTAGATAATCCATGTTTATACTTGCTTGAATTTTCATCTGGAGAGCATCGTTATTTCGTTATATCCCAAACTGGTTACCTTATAGACCCTCCGCATGCAAAGAGTTGGTATCCTCACTTCAAATTTTTATCGATTAATCAAGAGAATTCTAGTTATTTTTTAGGAGAAAAAAATTCTCAATTGCAGGGAACTGCCAATGTTGATGAATTTTTTCACGATAAAGATATACTCTTGATAAGTCAGACGCCTAATTTTACTCACTTTTTTTTCGATAGTTTTGGACCAGCACTTATTTTACACCGAATGGCATATTTAAATGGAGACTCTTGGAGTAATGCTTCCTATTTGTATGGGAATTCTTTCTCTTGGCAGCAAGAATTACTTTCTAAACTGACTATTAATTCCTATAGAGTCTCTGGCAATAATTCTGAGTATAAATTCTATAGTTTCCGACCTAAGAGGGTTCTTATGCCAATAATTTCCCATCACTATATTACTGCTAATCATTTGCGTATAATGTTCTCTAAGCAATCAGCACCCTCTTCTAATTTAGCCAAAAGTATTACTAAGAAAAAAATCATTTTTTTCACTCGATGTGATAACCGTAGATTCCGTATAAAGAATATAAATGCCCTAGAAAGATTTGTTCAGTCCTTAGGAGGAGATGTTATAGACCCTGCCACACTAAATATACAACAAAAGATAGAATTACTAAAGGATGATACTGTTGTTATAGCTGAGAGCAGTGGTTGTATTAACTTTGCATTGTTTTCTGCCCATTCTTGCTATTTGATTCACCTTGTAGAGCCTTCATTGACTCAACGTGATGAATTTATATTTGGTGGTTGGGATTACCATGCAACATATTCTAATCCCAACAAAGTCGCGTTCGTTTTAGGAAGCAACTCAGAACCTTCGATCTACTCGCCTGTACCAGCTTGCAGCTATTCAATTTCTGATATTAATGCTGCCCTTTCTCGTTTTGGATTTACCTAGTGAACTATTATTGAATAAATAGAATTTATTTTGATGAAGGCAGTCATCTTAGCTGGAGGTTATGGAACCCGTATTTCAGAAGAAACCCATCTTCGTCCTAAACCAATGGTTAATATTGGTGATAAACCTATTTTATGGCACATATTAAAATCCTATAGTTTTTTTGGAATTAATGAATTTATTATCTGTTGTGGTTACAAGGGTTATGCTATTAAGGAATATTTTACTAATTACTTTCTTCACACAAGCGATGTATCAATTGATCTGTCCAATAATAATCTAACTGTTCATCGCCGCAATTCGGATAAATGGAAAATTACTTTAGTTGATACAGGCGAATTTACAATGACAGGAGGACGTCTAAAGCGTATTAAGGACTATGTAGGTACAGAAAGTTTTTGTTTTACTTATGGTGATGGAGTCTCTGATATTGATATGAACTCTCTTTTAAAAAAGCACAATGAACTTGGCGTTGAAGCTACTGTTACAGCAGTCCAGCCTCCTGCAAGATTTGGAGTGCTTGAAATTGAGCCTAATGGAAATGTCAAATCTTTTATAGAAAAACCAACTAAGGATACAGATTGGATTAGCGGAGGGTTTTTTATTCTTGAGCCTTCGGTCTTTTCTCGGATTGAAGGGGATGAAACGATTTGGGAGCAAGAGCCAATGAAGTCTTTAGCCAGAGACGGACAATTAGGAGCATATCGTCATACTGGTTTTTGGCACCCAATGGATACGCTTAGAGATAAGACTCATCTTGAGGAACTTTGGCTAAAGGGCCACGCCCCTTGGCAATTATGGGCTTAAAGAATCCGAATCATGTAAGGATTATGAACTATCGTTCGTTTATTATTAACGCTTCTATAAGAAATACTTAGATTATTGATTATTGGTATTATATATATATATTTAAAGCATAGAATTAGTTCAAATGAATTCTAGCGTGACCTTATCCTCAAAAGCTTTTGCTTCTAGGATTAGATATTTATCTTTGATGCTAGTTAATAAAGCAAAAGCTTCTCATATAGCTAGTGCGTTGTCTATCGCTGATATATTAGCAACCTTATATTCAGACAATAAGTATTTAAACCTTGTTTCACCAGAAGATCCAAATAGAGATAGGTTTTTATTAAGTAAGGGGCATGCATGTGTTGCTCTCTATGTCGCTCTTCATTTGAAAGGCTTTTATTCTTATCAAGATCTTTTTACATATGGTTCAGACTTCTCAGTATTTATGAATCATGCTTCCCATTTTGTTGATGGAGTAGAGTTCTCCACAGGTGCACTTGGTCATGCACTGCCTATTGCCTGTGGGAAAGCTCTGAAGGCAAAGCAGCATAGAGATCCTTGGCATATATTTGTATTATTGAGTGATGGCGAATTGCAGGAAGGGAGTAATTGGGAGGCATTTTTATTTGCAAATCAATTTTGTCTTTCTAACCTTACAGTATTAGTTGATTATAATAATTTGCAAAGTCTAACTACCGTAGATGAAACGATTGCACTTTCTCCTTTGAATAAGAAACTAGAATCTTTTGGCTTCAAAGCTTTTATTGTTGATGGTCATGATCATAAAGAACTAAAGAAAGCTATATTAAATGCAAAGAATTCTTTATACCCATCGGCTATTATTTGTAAAACAGTAAAAGGTAAGGGAGTATCTTATATGGAAAATAATATTAAATGGCATTATAAATCCCCTTCTGATGATGAGTTGTCAATTGCCTTGGCAGAACTTGCGGAACAATGAGAAATTCTTTTATTAACTGGCTTTGTGAGAAGGCTTCTGCTGATGAGCGAATAGTATTTCTGACTGCCGACCTTGGATACTCAGTCGTGGAACCTTTTGCTAAAAAATATCCTAATAGGTTTTTTAATATTGGTGTGGCAGAGCAGAATATGGTCGGTGTTGCAGCTGGATTGGCTTCAGAAGGTTTACGTCCTTACACCTATTCAATCGGCGTATTTTCTACTTTTCGATGTGCTGAGCAATTAAGGAATGATATTGATTACCATAATTTGCCTGTATGTACATCTACTGTTGGATGTGGCCTTGCTTATGGGCCTTTGGGATATTCACACCACGCCATACAAGATTTAGCATTGATGCGCTCTTTGCCTAACACTATTTTGGCAACACCTTCAGATGCATTTGAAGTTGAATCAATTCTCAATTGGCATCACAGTTCTAACTTACCTATATATTTACGAATGCATAAATATGGCGAACCTATATTACATGGCACACTTCCAGAAATCTCACTTTCAAGACCATTAAGAGTGCGATGTAATCACCTTTTGAGTAATAAATATTTTACAGATATATGTATTTTATCAATAGGTAATCTGACATATAGAATCAAAGATTATATAGAGAAATACAAAGCTAAAATTGATTTATATTCTTTGCCGATTTGGGGTAGTAGCTCTTCTTCTTTTAAAGAATTAGAAATGATTTTAACAAATTATGAGTATGTTTATGTTGCAGAAGATCATCTATTGTCAGGAGGTTTGGCTTCATGGATGCTTGAGCAGTCTATTCAGAGAGGTTTACAACCCAATATTCGCTCATTTTCAATTGACTCCTTAGTTGTTGGGAAAGTTGCTAGTGAGGAAACTTTGCTTCAATCAACGGTGTCCAGCATCGAATCTTTCATTAGCAATTTTTGATTGGCTTAATATGTAATAACTAAGATTCTAAAGATGCTTTCAAAGTTAAGTTTTCTATTGAATCTAAATCACAGAAATAAAGCTTAATTCTTATAACCAGGCAGTTCTTTAAGTGATCTTTAAAATTCTAAAATACAATACTAGTATATATTCAACTAAATTCTTGAGTTACCCAAGAAAGTCTATAATTTAAATCATTAGTCCATTTTTCATGATCGAAATTATTCCAGCACTCTATCCAATTCATAATCTTATCGTCAAACCAGCTTTTGCCTGAGTAGCTTACTGGTGAGTATAAACTTGTGCAATCAGTTCCATATAGTGGTAGCATTTTAGAAAAAAGAGATGTTGAGGAAACAACAGTTTTTGAATAAAATAATATACCAGCATCATTAAATAAGTCTAGATTTGAAACCTTGAGTATAGGTATACCTATACCAGCAAGGTAAGATTCTAGTTTTAATGGAAGTGGATTGATTCTACCGTATTCATTAGGCTTGTCTGGTTCGCAGACTAAAATAATTTTAGTTGGTTTAATTAATTCTATGCACTTAATGTAGTATGAAATTGGTGGTAGAGGAAATGCACCATTAAAGAGAGCATCCCCACCCCGGATATGAATTGTGGCACTTTGATCAATTCCAAACTCATTATAGGTATTTTTATTCGGTAACCTGTCAAATATCTCCTTTGGTAATGATTGAAGTAAACTACGGTTAAAAGATAGATCTTGACTTACTTCTCGAATATAGGGATGTATATCAACATAATTTATTTGAGGTAAGTCTGTTTCAAAGTAATTATGTTTGGCGTGTAAAATACGTTTTTTAGTTGATGACATTATACGTATTAGTAGTAAAAGATTTAATTTCTCTTGCGCATGTAATAGCTCTGCAAGTTTGCCCAAGCAGTCTCCCAACCGACCTTCATAAAGGTCGACATATAGAGCAAACTCACTTTTAGGGAACCCTCTAAGAAAATACTGTTCATGCGGAAGCTTAAAACCTTTAGCAGAAAGAATTCTGTTTAATAAGAATTCGATATTTTCCTCATTAGTAGAAGCATATTCCAATGTTTCTAACAATTGCTTTATTTGTACCGGCAACAAACTCTTATCAATATTTGTAGTAAAGCGCTTTAATTTTATTAGAGCATTTTTAGGACCCTTTGTCTCTAGAATTTTAAGTATAAACTCTCTAAGTTCGTACTCCGAAGGATTCTGGTCCATTACTAAAATAAACTTATTTATTAATCTTATCAGCTTAATAAATTATGTCGAGCAAAAATATATTATTTCTAGTCTCGCAAGTCTTAGGAGTTGTTTTGATGGCAGCAGTAATTCTATTTATCATTCCTGCCCATCTATGCTCACTTTTCCATCTTTAACTTTGGCGTTATGTGAAAGGTGAGTGTATGTAAGCTTATCTAATACTGCTGGCCCATAAGACACTAATTGGGAGGCCCAGTAAAGTAATGGCGCATCTCCAATCCTATATCTATGAATGATTCCGGTTTGGTTTATATATCTTGAGAATATTTTGAATCCAGAAAATTCTGAAAGAAGCTTTATATTATAATAGCAAACATTGCTGTACAGCATAGGTGACTCTTGGTAGTATTCCTTTTTCCATAGGTCATAAAAATCTAAATTAGTTAACTTCAGAAATCGCGGTAGTCTATCATTAGTTACTTTATGAGACTCCATAAAGAGCGCAGGTGTCCCTAAAAGGTTAGGAGCTTGATTGACTATCAGGTCATAAACTGGTGATAAACTATCATGTAGAATACAGTCTTCATCTACCCGTAATGCATGAGTAAAACCAATTTGAGATAGGAGATTAATGCAACCTACTGCATAAAAATGACACATATTTCGATAGCCTGATGTCCAGAATATGGGAGGATCAAAATCATGTGCATATCCTTTAACTAAATAATCTTTATAAGGCCCAATTGCGACTTTATAGGGATTCGTCTCATCCCAATTTGAATATATATTCTTAGCATTAACAAAAAGAATACCTCTTTTTGAATTAGAGCAAATATACTTTTGGTGCTCATCTGGAATATTACCTTCGTGAAAAAGAACTAATTCTATTGGAACAGGACATTGATATTTATCCAACAAGTAATTTAAAGTATTATTCCTTGCTATTAGTAGTTCATACCTAGTGACATCTTCATAGCCTCTAGTAAGAGCAAAAATTGCAAACTTGTGTGCTTCCATTGTTTTAATTATACCAGGAGTATTAGCATTGACATCTAAGGGATGTCCGGCTTAAATAAAAAAAGATGAAAAAACGTGTTGTCATTCTACTCTGAAGCTGAGTTGAATCAGATAGGCTTCAAAGAGTTAGGTAAAAATGTCTTGCTTAGTAGGAAGGCAAGTTTCTACAGAGCATCTGAAATAACTATTGGGAGCAATTCTCGTGTGGATGATTTCTGTGTAATCACTGGAAAGGTTGATATTGGGAAATATTGTCATATTGCTCCTCAATCTATTGTTTCTGGGGGACAGAAACATTCAGTTAAGCTCCATGACTTTTCTACATTGGCATATAGAGTTACCGTTTTTTCAAGATCAGATGATTATTCAGGTGAATTCTTAACTGGTTCGGTTGTAGATAAATCAAAAGTAAATAATTTTGAAAGCGAGGTGAACATTCAGGCGTTTAGCATCTTAGGGACTGGATGTGTTATCATGCCAGGAGTAACTATCTCTGAAGGTTGCGCAATAGGAGCAATGACATTAGTTAGATCATCCACTCAACCATGGTCTATTTATGCTGGTATTCCAGCAAGATTAATAAAACCCAGAAGTAAAAATTGTTTAGACCTCTAATTGTTAGATGATTCAGTAATTCTTTACTTACATGTCAATAATTCCTTTTAATAAACCTTACCTATCTGGTAACGAAATAAAATATATTCAGGAAGCACATTTAGCTGGTGCCCTAGCTGGTAATGGAACTTATACCAATAAATGTACTACTTGGATAGAACAAAAACTCCAATGTAAGTCTGCCTTGTTAACACACTCTTGTACGGCAGCTCTTGAAATGTCTTCATTGATTTTAGACTACAAGCCAGGTGACGAAATTATCATGCCTAGCTATACATTTGTTTCTAGTGCAAATGCCTTTGTATTGCGAGGTGTGATTCCAGTATTTGTTGATATAGACCCTATAACACTTAATTTGTCTCCAAGTGAAATCATAAAAGCAATTACAAATAAGACAAAGGCTATTCTTGTAGTTCATTATGCAGGTCATTCTTGCTTTATGGATCAAATCCAGAAAATAGCTAATGATTTTAATCTTGATATTATTGAAGATGCAGCCCAGGCATTTCTATCTAAGGATTCTAATAATAGGTATCTAGGGACTATAGGGAGTCTAGGATGTATTAGCTTTCATGAAACGAAAAATATCATTTCTGGTGAAGGTGGTTGCTTATTAATTAATAAGGAAGAGCATATTGAAAGAGCACAAGTCCTCCACGAAAAAGGAACTAATAGAACTAAATTTTTAAAAGGAACAATTGATAAATATACTTGGGAGGATCTAGGCTCATCATTCCTTCCAGGAGAACTTGTCGCATCCTTCTTGTATGCACAGCTTCAATCTGCAGAAGAAATTACACAAAAACGCCGCAAACTTTGGAGTGACTACTATCTTAAACTAAGTGCTTACGATCTAGGAGATGTCAAACTACCTCAAATTAATTTGGGCAGCGATCTAGATAATGCTCACATATTCTATTTATTGGCACCTACACATGAATTTAGAGACAATCTTATCTATAAAATGAAATTAGCCAATGTTCAAACTGTTTTTCATTATGTTCCACTGCACAGCTCTCCCGGAGGTATTCGCTTTGGTAGATTCATAGGAAATATGGAGAATACTAATGATATTGCTAATCGGCTGATCAGGTTGCCTTTATGGATAGGCTTAGATACAGATTTAGTAATTAGGCCTCTTGTGAAGATTATTAATGATCTTAATAGACTATAGCTCTATATCAAAGTGAATTAACCTAGCTTTATTGATATTATAAATGTCGATTTTTAGCAAGACCTTGTTACCTTGTAAACTTTCTATTGATTGATCTCTAGTATTTTTCTTGCTGTCAGTGATGACTTTTAAACGGGGTAAAATAGCAAGCATCGCCAATAATAAATTTAAGCACTTCTCTTGAAGTCTCTTTCGAGCCTGATTATCAATTTCTTTTATTGTTATAGCTGTTTCAACGTACCATTCTTTGCGATGTACTTCTTGAATTAGCTCAAATATTTCTATTAATCTTGAAAGTTGATCGATAGAATAAACTTCTAGAAAGTCTATTATTGAAGCTTGTAAGTTATCTTCCTGGATTGTAGTTTGTTTCCGATTAGCAAGACTTCCGATAAAATTATTTCTAGTTACATCGGATTCGTTTGGAAGTATATCTAACAATAATTGTTTTGCATTCATTGATATACTATTCGCTTCTTCACTATTACTTGCTAATTTAATGTAATTTTTGATTAAATCGTCTGATGAGGTGTAGATAATACAATTTAACCCATTAACCATTTTAGACCCAACCCAATTTGCTTCCGATAACTTGTCACTATATAAACAACAGCCATATAGTAATGGAAGAAATGTTTGAAAAGAGAATGTTCCATTTAATGAACATGTTATTATGTGTTGTGGAAAACTGATTCTTTCTTTCCATTCTTCAAAACGTAGTCTTGAATGTATCTTTACATCAATTGATGCTTTACTTATTAATGCCCTGTTAATAATTCTTGTTCTATGGAAGTGATAAGGTGAGTAGACTTCTCCATAATAGTTTATACCATTAGCGATTGATATATTTTTATTATAAATATTCGAAGGCTTGCAAAATGGAAAGTCTAATGATTGTAGCTTACACGAAGCAGAAAAGAATGGGTTGTATTGATTATGTGAACAACAAATATGAGTAAAGCGTTCACTAGAGATATAACCTATTAAATCTAAGATCGGTCTTTTCATGTGATGAGTATCCCCTACTACTGCCACACAAGGGCAATTTAATGCTTCAATTCCTCTTACCCGGCATGTAGCAGTGGCTTCCATTACATGCCAGTAAAAACCAACTTGTGACAATGTAATACCTGAAATTAACTTTACTCTTTCGTTGAAGTGGCTATCAAGATGAAAATAAAAGCTAGGAGTACTAATGCAAACAATTTTCACTCCTCTATAATCGTGGACTCCATTTCTGATAAGTGGTCCTGCAAAGATAATAGTTTCGAATGTGAATAAATGTCGAAACCACCAGAAATGATCCGAACTTGCTATTTTATTTGGCGGATCGCGTAACCAATAGGGTACAAAAGCTACATTTGATGTCAAGATATTAGATTCTCAAATTTCTACAGTGATAATAGCAAGACTATTATTTTTGTGCTGATGACATTTTGGAATTTTACAATTTAATATAGGTAACTTTTGGTTTAAACTCTTTTTCTTTTTATCGTTCATCCCAATTTAGCAAGCTCTTTAACGTATTTGAATTTACTCATATTTATGTGCTCTATTAAAAAAGAGGTTTCCTTTGAGAAGAAGAATTAACTTGTAACCCAGGAGATTCTATAATTCATATCTTTTGCCCATTCTTCATTGTAAAGTGAGTCCATGCATTTAACCTTCTCTAGGCACTGATCATTCATCCATTCGTTAGATATATCTTCGTATGTTGGTATGTATAGGGAATGACAATCGTGACTAAATATAGATAGCATCTGGGCAAAACTTGAAGTTGAGGCAATTACTTTCTTTGCCCAATAGATTATTCCAGCATCATATATATAATCTTTTGTAGAAATGTGAATATACTTAATCCCGACGTTATTACAGTAATCTTTTATTAAACCAGGGACAGGGTTATTCATGCCATTCTTTTTTAAATCATCTGGTTCAGAAACTATTATTATTTTATTTGGTGAGATTCTCTTAATACATTTTAAATAGTAGTTTAGAGGAGGTAGTGGAATTGCACCTTCGAATAAAGCATCGCCGCCTCTCACGTGTACAACTACAGAATCGTTAACATCAAGTTCCGAATATTCGTTTTTGCTAGGTATTTTACTAAAAATGCTCCTAGAGCTTTCTTGTAATAGCTTCCTGTTGAAATTAGTATTTAATGCGACATCAGTAATGAATTTATTGATTGACTCCGAATAACTAATCTGTGGTAAATCTGAATTAAAGCTATCCTTTTCTGGATAGAGAATGACTAGATTTGATTTCGACAGTGGCGACTTTATACATAAAATAATATTAATTTCTCTTTGGGCATGTATTAACTTACTTAAGGTTCCTAGTTTATCGCCTAGTCTTCCATTTAGAAGATTTACCTTTAAAATAAATTCCTTTTTTGGTAGTCCTAGTTGAAAAAGAATTTCTGTTGGTATTTCCAACCCTGTGGCATTCATCATATTTATCAAGCTAATATTCCTTTGCTCTTCATTTTCTTTACTACTTGCCAGAGCATCTCTTATTCCTTTTAGATAACTTGGTAGTTCTCCTGAGAATTTTGTATTGTCTAAATAACCAAGAGCCACAGCGGGCCCTTTTGACTTTGATTGGTCAAGAATAAACTTTATTAATTCTTGAATGGATGGTTTTGTTTCCAACCGCTTAAAAATTGGTTTACAGTATTTTACGTGCTAATCACTTTCTTATCAAATACCTAAATATAGCATTAACATTTTTTCTATGGCTTTTTGGATTTTTCACTATAAACCTACTTAAATTAAATTGATTAGGTTTTGTTCGTTACAATATTCACTTGTTTTGCAAACCCTATTCCATACCAGTGAGTATGAAAAAATCAGATTTTGATTTAGGATATGTTTACACTATCATTTTATCTATGTACCAAAATAGCGAAATAGCTTTAAGGAATTACCAAGAACTCATTGCTTATCGACAAAATTTGTTTTTTAATCACTGTAGTTATGCTTTGAATAAGTTCTTAATTCCTTATATTTATTCTTTAAAAATAAACACCGGTGTAGGCTACGATAGTTATACTACTTACTCTGATCGAGCAGCCATTATATTAGAGAATAGAATCGATGAATATTGGCTGTTCTCAATTTTAAATACATGGTTGATGTGCCCTGCAGATACAAAGATTATAGCTGTTATAGACGATAACCAACTTGATGAGGCAAATGCACTTTTGCATAACTCTGCCCTTTCCTCTAAAGTGATCATTGTTTTGTCTGATAAGTTTGGTTTTAAAGATAGGATCAATCTAACCAGCTACAATCAAGTACTCAAAACAGAATTCTTTTGGAAAAATATTAACTCAAAATCTACTTTAGTTTTTCAAAAAGATTCACTTTTGATCAAACCAGTACCTAAATTTTACTTTTCACTACCTTTTCTTGGCGCTCCCTGGTCAGACAAAAGAATTATGCATGAATATTTTCCTAAATATAATTCAGTTAAAGAACCTATCGGTATTGAACGCTTAGATTACTCCACTTGGGACGAATCTGCGGGTTTAATTGATAGACCCTATCCTCATTTTCATGGTAATGGAGGTCTATCTATTAGAAATAATACGTTAATGCAGCAGATAGCAAAAGGTCATTCCCACGCCACCTCGGATTCTGAATCTGAGGACATTTTCTTTTCTAAACATATAGCTAACTATACAGAGGCTCCGCCTCATGAAATAGCTTCATCCTTTGCTTCAGAGACAAGCTATAATCAATCATCTATAGGCTTTCATGCTTCATTTAAATGCCTGTCATGTTCCGAACAATCTCATTTCTATGATAGACATATTAGATCATTAATATCTTTGTGTGAAATTAAATAGATAGTTTATGAGGTATCTTCTTATGCTAGCTTATTTTTCTAGAAGGTCCCTTATCGCTCTCTTTTTCTGCCAGGAGTTTTAGTTTATAATAAAGCAACTCAAAGTATTAAAATTGGATATACAAACTCTAGTCATTACTCTAGATAAAACTCCTGAACGTAGTAATGCATTTAAAAAAAGGAACAGTACGTCTTTAGGTAAGTATCAGTTTATTTCCGGAGTTGATGGATTAAGCGAGTGGAGTGTCATCATACGTTCCAGGCTAGTTACCCAGGAAGCTTTGAATTCCTGGAGTAAAGGCGCAATTGGTTCTGCCTTAAGTCATCTTCAATGTTGGAAGAAATGCATAGAATCTAATCAGTTGACATTGATAATTGAGGATGATGCTTTGGTAGCAAATGATATACAATCTAAGATTATTAATATAATTAATAATCTCACCCATGATTTTGATATCCTTCATTTAGGGTGGAACTTTGATTCAGTTCTAAAGGCAGAAATATTTCCTCAAATCAACTTTATTTCTCTTTTCGATGATCCATATCCAAATGAAGAAAAAATTAATAACATTATCGAGACAGAGGAGCCTAGAAAAGTTATTCGGCTTGTTAACTCTTTAGGCTTTCCTGGTTATGTCATTACTCCCTCTGCAGCCAAACGACTTTTGAATTTAATTTGCCCTTTGAGAACAGAGTCAGTACGTATTGGGCGAGGCATTCCAGTCTTTGAGAGTTATAGTTTAGACTCTCTAATCAATAATCTTTATAATGAATTTAGTGTATGGATAACATTGCCACCTCTTATTATAGCATTAAATAATAGTGAAAGTTCCTTGACTAGATTCTCTACAAATCCACAATCATTTGGCCAATAATATTATTAGAATTGCCATAAACTTAGTAAATTAACTCCATTAATTAGTATTTAATTTATTGAGACTTGATTTCTTAAGTCCACAGCCAATACCTAGTACTAACCAGAATATTGGGACATCACCTAAATGACCAGAAAACATTACATAGACAGTAGCTTGTATAAATAAGAATAGTATCCATAATGAATTCAAGTCATCGCTAACAGCCTTGACTATATTTAAATATGCATAAGACCAGGCATATAGAAGACATCCTCCCATTAATATGCCGCCTAGTGCAACAGATTCAATTAAATAATTGTGGGGATAGAATATTGATTCACCCCATAATGATGCAAGATTCTGGATATTTGTATGAACTTCAAAGCCACTCCCAATAATTGGATTTTTTAAGAATTCACTAATACTAAGGTTAATCATACGAAGCCTTTGGACTGAATTAGGATCAAACCCTGTATTCAATATTTTTTGTTTTATTGACGGTGAAACAAAGGTTAGATATGTAATTAAAACTGTAATAAGTGATATTAATGAGAACTTATATATTAATTTCCTATTATATGTAATATTGATTTTATCTTTACTCAGGATTAGGCTAATGAATGGAATTATTAACGATAGGCCGGCAGCCCTTGTACCACTGTAGGCTGTAAGAAATAAACCTATCAATATTGCTATTAATGTTATTAGCTTATCTTGCATCTTTGCAAGTGAGTTACTAATTAATAAACTAAAACCAAGTAAAGTTAATGATGCTGCAGCATGTCCTGATGGGATTTGGTTTAGATGTGGTAGCCCAAAATATGGAGAACTATACCCTGGATTTATCCCATAAAATATACCTGATAATCCTATGATGATTACGCCTTTATATGTTAGATTTTTACTCCATGATATCATCTTTGAATTCATTATTAAAAAATAGCCTGAGGTTGAAAGTATAAGTGAACTGCCAAAACCCCAAGATAACAACTCCCAAATAGGTATTGCTGTTGAAACTCCATTAATAATTACTCCATAGCAAAGCCTAGTAAAATATTGAAGCCAAAAAATAATAATAGCAATAAAAGGTATTGACAAACTTCTAATTTTGTTTTTCTGAGTTATAACTAAGCTCACCCCAACAGCACCGATAAAGGCTAAAGCTCCTCTCATTATTAACATTATTAATCTATTTGATATGTCGACCTGAAAGGCAAAAATTGATAGAAACGTTTGTCCAAATAAAGTTATCAACAATACTATTTCTAGAATTGTTTGACTATCCAGCCAATTGTGTAATGGCTCAGCAATGGAATTTAATTTTTTGTACGTCATCCTAATATTTGTACAACTTTTGACTCTATAGCCAATTTCGTCTTCATAACTTATTTCAATTGGTGTATATAGTAGAGCTTAAATGTTTATACTTGTCAATAATGACAGTTAATCTTTCCTTCTGCTAAAATTTTCTATTGCATTCTATTTATGAACTAACTTCGATTCGACCCTTTGCTTATAGTGATTGGAGTATTTTGAATGACTACTTTTAGCTTAGTCTTATCTACTTTGGATAGAGTAGAAGAAGTAGATTTGTTTTTAGCTTCAATTTTTGATCAGACAATTAAACCCACCGATCTAGTGATCATTGATCAAAATCAAAATGGGTGCCTAGATACGCTTATTTCTAAATGGAGTCATAGGCTTCCTATTAGACACTATAAAGTCAATTTTAAAGGTGTTTGTAGAGCTAGGAATTATGGTGCCCATCTTGCCAAAGGTGAATTGATTTCTTTCCCTGATGACGATTGTCAATATCTTCCAAACACTATTAGAGATGTGATCTCAGCTTTTGAAATAAGAAGGGATTGCTCCGTTTTGATTGGTATGAAACAAGATGACGTCAAGAAACTTCTTCCAACTAGCGAGTTTTTTATTAGGAACTTTATTGATCTATTTAAGTCTAGAGCTGAGACCTCTCAGATATTTTTTAGAAAAGTCACTATAGACACCTTGCAGCCATATGCTTTTGACACTAATATTGGTCCTGGTTCTGATGGTTTATATATTTCTAATGATGAGACAGATGTTCTAATCAGGATCTTCTTGCAAGGTTGGAAAGTCTTATTTCAGCCAAAAATAAAAATCAATCATCATTCATCTGATGGTAGTTTGTATAAAACATATAGATACGCAATTTCAAGATTTTATATTATCCGAAAACATAAGTTAGGCCTGTTTATTTATATAATTAATTTAATACAGCCTATACTCCAGTTGAGATGTCAATTTAATTTTCATACGCTTAGCTATTGTCTTGTAAAAATAGTAGGTAGATCTGGACTCCCAGTTCTATTTCAATATTTAAGGAACTATAAATTAAATATTCTCTTTTCTAAGCTTATTAAATAGGAAGCCACTATGCTCGTAAATTCTTTTTCTTTTTGCTTTTATTTGTATCCCATATGGGTTCGTAAATATAGCTATTAATATTTTCATATACCTACATAAATTTATTCTTTCGTTTGAATTATTGAAATCGTTATTACTTACCATCTCAATAATTTCTAATGGTAATAAATTTTTTTCTTTTAATTTATTAATAATCTTATTCTTCTCATCAATTTTCAAGGAGTTAAGTAATATACTTAGCCCTTTAATAGCAGTTAATTTTCCATCTCTGAGCTCTAGTAATATGCTTTGGTAAAGGATCTCCCACTTGTAAGGCTCATGTTTAAATAAATCTGCTGCAATACCGTTGGGATTAAGCTTTAGAATACGTTTTTCTTCAGCCTCAATATCCTGGTTTGAATTCCAGAATTCGTACTGAGGTGAAGTGCTTTTGAATATTTGTTTATTCATTAGCCTAACTCCAGATATAGCTTCATCTTTTACTCCAAATTTAAATTCATGTTAATTCATTTTTTTTCGATTACAACCTCTCATTCTATATATGAGATTTCTATTGCCACTATGACTTGATGAGATCGCTAATTAGTATTTAGCTTAGCACGCTATTTACGTATTATTTGATTTTATTACGAGCATCTTTGCTTGCAAAGTATGCTATTCTTTCCATATTATCATTATACATTTTAGATTTTCTATTATGCAATCTTTGTTTTTGGCTTTTTTTCGATTTTATTTTAATATTTACCTCTCTAAGTGAAAGTTAATTTCGATACTGGACATCGACTTGAATTGTCTTTTTCAGACAAAGTTAAATCTCCTCTTGTAGTTTCATCTCATGAACGTAGTGGTACCCATTTTCTTATAAATTCTTTAAACCAGTGTACGGAATATACTAGTACTCCTTATTTAGACTTTGACTATCATTCGTTAGGCACTACTCTCAACTTCTTTTTCCCTGACCAGATTAAAACCTTTTTTAATTCACTTACTTCATTTCAGGTAAAACAAAAGATATGTTGTATTAATAGCATCATCAAATCACATTTTGATTTAAGAGTCTTCTCTGGACGATTGCCTAGTAGCGTGAAAATTCTTTATATCTATCGTGATC
The DNA here is from genome assembly GCA_003280085.1 of Prochlorococcus sp. AG-363-O06. Classification (GTDB taxonomy): domain Bacteria; phylum Cyanobacteriota; class Cyanobacteriia; order PCC-6307; family Cyanobiaceae; genus AG-363-O06. The sequence continues at coordinate 32,950 of QCFY01000009.1, forward strand.
CGGTTGAAGTCTTGCTTTCTTTTTGGAAATATTCTATTACTACAAAATACTTTTTAGCGCCTAAATCTTTTTCACCTCTTGAATTTGCAATGGCTTCACCTTCAGGGCTTTCACAGCGGTATCAATTCAAAAACTATAAAAGTTATTTTGACAGGTGGGCTAATCATGTTCAATCAGCATATCTGCTTTCACTAAATAACCCTAATATCTATTTAATAAATTATACGAAGCTTTGTTCTGCTTTTAGTAGTATTCTTAAAGAATCATTAGTAAATTTGTCAATTCCGTTATCGGCTCAGCCTAAGGTCCCAGTTAAGGAGTTTTATTTCCATGGAGCAGATATTCAGGCAGAAGCTGATAGCATTGAAAAATTGAAAATATTTTGCAGGCAATCCCTTTTAAATTACAATAACCTTCCTATCGATATATTAGCGGACTAGTTGTTTTGGAAAAAGACTATACCCTTAAAACTACTCCTTTTCTTTCTAGGCAGCGAAAATGGTCGAGAATTATCAAGCGAACTGGGGATATTATTTTCTCTATTTCAGTATTACTTCTAGGATTACCATTATTTATAACTTTAGCACTGTTAGTTAAAATTACTTCTCCTGGCCCTGTTTTTTATATACAAAGTCGAGTTGGTCGAAATTATTCAAAATTTGGTTGCATCAAGTTCAGAACTATGAGACAAGATGCAGATATCATTCTGACTAGGTTTCTTGATAGATCCCCCTCTATGAGGAAAGAGTTTGAAAGAGACTTTAAGTTGAAGAAGGATCCCAGGATAACCGACATAGGTAATTTCTTAAGGCGTTCTAGTCTTGATGAATTACCTCAGTTTATTAATGTTTTAAAGGGTGAAATGAGTGTTGTAGGGCCTCGACCGATAGTCGAAAAAGAGTTAAGTCGTTATGGTGAATTTATGGATGAAGTTATTTCTGTAAGACCAGGCTTGACGGGACTTTGGCAAGTTAGTGGGCGTAACAATCTTAGCTATGATAAGCGAGTGCAGCTTGATTTAAGATATTCAAGAAATCGTTCATTTGTTTTAGACTTAGCAATTATTTTAAGAACTTTTGGTGTTCTTCTTTTGCCTATGGACAGAGGTGCTTACTGATTTATGAATTTCAAATTGCTTAATAATAATGCAACTATTATCCAGCTCAATTCTAGTTTTAGGCTGTAGTTCAAGATTTTTTCTATCATTTCATGACTTGGTAACTTTCCTTTCCTATTTATTATATTTTTGGCTACTGTTATTCCTTGATATCTATTCTCTCCTCCCATTTTAATATCTAAACAATAGGCATATATAGCTTCCGATAGACCTGAGTTAGGTGATTTATCTATCGCACCATCTAAAAAAGTTGACCTTATTATTTTGCAGTAGCTTCCTATGGATTTGTATTCAATTAGTGGCAGTGTTATTACCACTAATCTGCAGGGTAACCAGGTTAAGTAGTCTTCTAGTCGCGCACCAAAAGTGCCAAGCCATCTAAGTGTTCCATATTTGTATCCAATCATGGAATCGATTGTGCTTGATCCTTTGTAAGCCAGTACCAGTGCAAGTGGTCCTGGATATGTTCTTGCGAGGCTCCATGAGAGACATCCCATAAGCATCCAGAATAGTGGTCCAAAGATTCCATCAACTGAATTTTCGCTGGCAGTTTCTGCTGTAGCTCGTAGTATTTCTTGTTTGCTTATGTTGCTAACATCTCTACCTACTATAAGTTTTAGCTTGTTTCTAGCCAATTCTAAGTTTGGTGTATTCTCAGTCTTAGGTATTGCATTTAAAACTTCTAATACTGATTTTCTTAGGCTTCCTGCTGCAAGGCAACTTGCTAGCCCTATTACTAGAACTATATAGAAACAAATAGAGATTATTGCATTATCTGAAGTTGTTAGTTGTTCTATTGTCCAACCTATTGAACCACTTATACCAACTATTAAAAAAGTGATAACCACACCGCCTATACTAAGTTTGTGGATGTCAGCCTTGGCAAAACCCTCTACTTGTTTCCGTATGATGGTTATAGCATTTCCCATTAGCTCTACAGGATGGGGTATCCATTTGGGATCTCCCAAAAGTAGGTCTAATAAGACTGCAACTATTACTAGATAAATTGTGTAATTTAGTTCAATCTGTCTTTAGCCAGCTAAACATTGATCTTAGTCCAGTGCCGACTTTCTCAATAGGATGTTCAGCATCACGAGCTCTAATTCTCTTCATTTCAGGTTTGCCTGATTCGCATTCTCTGACAAAATTTTGTGCAAATGTACCATCTTGAATATCAGCAAGGATTTTCTTCATCTCAGCTTTAGTTTCATTCGTAATGAGCCTTGGTCCACTTACATAGTCGCCATATTCAGCGGTATTTGAGATTGAATCCCTCATCGCAGTAAGACCTCCTTTTACCATTAGATCCACAATCAGCTTTACTTCATGCAAGCACTCAAAATAAGCTAGTTCAGGTTGATAGCCTGCATCTACAAGTGTTTCGAATCCTGCTTTGACAAGCTCTGATAATCCTCCACATAAGACCGCCTGTTCTCCGAATAAATCTGTTTCCGTCTCCTCTTTGAAATTAGTTTCTAAAATCCCTGCTCGTGTACCACCAATGCCTTTTGCATAGGACATTGCAAGGGCTCTTGCTTGTCCTGAGGCGTCTTGTTCTATTGCAAAAAGAGCAGGAACACCTTGCCCGTTTTGATACTCCCAGCGAACTGTGTGCCCTGGCCCTTTGGGCGCAATCATCACTACATCAACAAATTCAGGTGGTTGAATTAGCCCAAAGCGAATATTGAATCCATGGGCAAAGCTTAGAACTTTTCCAGGAGAGAGATTAGGAGCAATTTCAGATGCGTAGACTTCTTTTTGAAATTCATCAGGCAGTAGGACCATTATCCAATCAGCCTTTTCGGCTGCTTTGGCAACTGTCAGGACCTGAAGGCCATCTGCTATGGCTTTGCTGGCAGAACGGCTTCCTTCATAAAGACCAACGACAACATCAATGCCGCTGTCTTTTAAATTCAGAGCATGTGCGTGCCCTTGAGATCCGTACCCGATAATTGCGATTGTTTTTCCGCTAAGCAGATTGAGATCTGCATCAGAGTCGTAAAAAAGCTGGGCCATCCGAAATGGATTCTTTGAATAGTTATGGCGAGCTTACGCAAGCGAGGTTAATGCTAACGACCTTGTTTAGTGAATTAATACGACTTGGAAAGTTTGAACCTGCTGCAAAAAAAGAAATAGCTTTTTTTGCAGCTAGTAGATTACGCTTCGCTTGGATGTTCTATCACTCTGTCAATTAGGCCATATTCCTTTGCTTCAAGAGCACTAAGGAAATAATCTCTATCTGTATCCTTCTCAATTTTTTCAAAAGTCTGACCAGTCATTTTGGCCATTGACTGGTTTAGCATTTCTTTTATTCGTAATATTTCACGGGCTTCGATTTCTATGTCGCTAGCTTGCCTTTGAGCTGTACCTCCGAGTGGTTGGTGGATCATAATTCTGCTATGTGGCAAGGCTAATCTTTTGCCTTTAGTTCCTGCACCAAGTAGAAATGCCCCCATAGATGCAGCCAATCCAACGCAAATAGTTACTACATCGCTTTTTACGTATTGCATTGTGTCGTAAATAGCTAGCCCAGCTGTAACAGAACCTCCAGGACTATTTATATATAGATAAATTGGCTTACTACTATCTTCTGAATCTAAATAAAGCATTTGCGCCACAAGGCTATTTGCGACCCCATCGTTTACCTCTTGCCCAAGGAAAAGTATTCTTTCTGCCCCCAATCTTGTGTAAATGTCTACCCATCTTTCTAATTGGCTCCCTGGGAGACGGTAAGGAACACTTGGAGTACCTATAGGCATGATTCGAAAGAATTGGTGAGTAGTTGATGCTTGTTTGTTTTTGGATCTTTATAGAAGATTAAGTCCTAAATTTTGCATATCTATGTTTTTAAAGTTGAGTCAGGCAGTTCTTTTCGACTTTCCAAAACTCTATCAATGATTCCGTACTCTAAAGCTTCTTGGGGATTTAAATAGCTCATTCGATCGGAATCTTTAGATAATTGCTCGACACTTCTTCCTGTATTTTTAGCTAAAATTTTCAACATTTCTTGTTTGTTGTGAATGACTTCTTTTGCTCTAATTTGAATATCTGTGGCTTGGCCTCTAGCCCCACTTCTTGGTTGATGCAGAACTATTGAAGAATGAGGTAAAGCGGCTCTTTGCCCTTTTGTCCCTGCCGAGAGAATTACAGCTGCTGTACCCATGGCCTGACCAATACAAATTGTATGAACAGGTGGTTTTACATAGCTGAGCGTGTCGCATATAGCAAATGCTTCAGTCTCAAATCCAATTGCATCACCTGTATACCAGCTTGTACCAGTGGAATTTATGTAGAAGTAGATAGGCTTCTCAGAATTGTCGAATTCTAAATATAGAAGTTGAGCAATTATTAGTTCCGTGACATCCATCCCCAATTGCCTCTTCGCATCGTCATCCGAAAACAAAGGCAAGCCTAAGTAGACAATTCGTTCTTTAAGAAGTAAGGACGGAAGATCCGGAGGAGGAGTCCGCATTACTGATGTGTCGCTGTAGTAAGGAGCGGAAACCGTCATTTGAAGCAACAATTTTTCTTTGATTAAGGTTAGCGGGACTTAGCTAGGAGGTGCTTTTGATTTGTTCGATTTATTAGGAGGTTGATCTTTCTCTCGTCGGCCAAAAATCATTCGACCTGTAGAGGTTTGCAATGCCCCGGTCACAATAACTTCCAGTCGCTCCCCTATTTCTTGTATTGCTTCTTCAACAACCACCATTGTCCCGTCATCTAGATAGCCAATACCCTGACTTTCTTCTTTCCCCTCTCGAACAATTTTGATATTTAGCTTTTCACCTGGCTGTACTTCAGGCCTGAGTGCAATGATCAAGTCGCTTAAGTTAAGAGTTTTCAGCTCTTTTACTTGACCAATTTGAGCCAAGTTGTAGTCCAAAGTAATTAGAGTCCCACCTAAATCTTCAGTCAGCCTTAATAGACGATTGTCAGTTCCAGGCCCTTCGTATCGAGTGCTGTTAATAACAAGTCTCTTGCCATATTTTGTTCTGAGCTCTTTTAATAGCTTGAGACCTCTTCGGCCTTTTGATCTTTTGTCAGTATTATTTGAATCTGCTAATTGCTGTAATTCATCTATGACTGCCTGGGCAATAATTACTTTCCCTTCGATTAACCCACATTCTAATAGTCGATATATTCTTCCATCAATAAGTACACTAGTATCTAGCACCTTGGCACTTGCCGGTGTAAGAATTCCTTCTGCAACTAATAATGCTTCAGTGCTGTTTGGGTTGAAAAGGCGAAGTAAAGTTCTTCCATGAACTTCTGCAAGGTTTAGGCTTAGAAGTCCAAATAAAATATTGCTTAAGATTGCAGCAGCGGGCTTTATAAGCCGTATCTTTGATGGAATTGGCAAGAAGAATATTGGTAGAAGTAAAAGATTTGCTACAAGCAAGCCAAGTATTAGACCAACAGCCCTGCTTACTAAGAGGTCTGTAGGCATGGTGCGGGCACTTTTTAGAAGCTTTGTTTGTATTTGCTGGAAGCAAATACCTGTCAGTAGTCCAATAAGGGCACTTATTCCAATGAAAATTTCATTTGGGCTCCCAAAATTATTTAACCAATAAAAAATTTCCTTTGGGACTAGTCCAATACTCCAAAAGCCTAAAGCGGCTCCTGAGAGTAAGAATAAAATCAGGATGACAATCTCAACCATGTGATCGAGTATTGGTTTCTTGTTCGGAATTCATGCAGCATGATTCACCTTCATTCAATCTTCTCTTGAAGACCTCCGCAACTTGTTTATTTGAATAATGAATGAGGTTGAAGTTTTTGCAAACCCTCGAAGTGCTTATTTGCACATTCCTTTTTGTCATAGGCGTTGCTTTTATTGCGACTTTGCTGTTGTCCCTCTTGGAGATAAAGCTAATGGTGAGATTGGACCTGGGAGTGCCTCTATCAAGTCATATCTAAAACTTTTACATAGAGAAATTTCTATTGCTCCGAAGGCAAAACCTTTGTCAACCATATATATAGGTGGTGGAACCCCTTCGTTGCTAAGCGTCTCACAACTAGGTGCTTTATTGAATCACTTGGAAAAGCATTTTGGATTTCAAGATGGTTGTGAGCTAAGTATTGAGATAGATCCTGCAAGCTTTAACTATGAAGACCTTTTAGGTTATTTAGACCTGGGTATTAATAGGATAAGTCTTGGTGTGCAAAGTTTTGAAGATCATTTTTTAGAACTTATGGGTAGAAGACATCGGAGAAGTCATTTAATCGATGCGTGTAATTGGTTGACTGATGCATATAGAAAAAAGAAACTGTCAAGCTGGAGTTTAGATTTGATTAAGAATCTTCCAGGTCAGGATTTGGTTCATTGGGAGAGTCAATTGATGCAGGCTGTTGAAACATCTGTGCCCCATTTATCTATTTACGATCTTTCAATAGAACCTGGCACGGTATTTGCTCTACGTAAAAATAGAGGAGAGTTTGCTTTGGTTACAGATTCTTTATCAGAAGAATTAAGTATTAAAACAAGTAAAATCCTTTCCAATGCTGGGTTTGCTCGTTATGAAATCTCAAATTATGCTTTACCTGGTCATGCTTCTAGGCATAATCGAGTTTATTGGGATAGTGCTGGTTGGTGGGGGTTTGGGCAAGGTGCAACTAGCTGTCCTTGGGGGCATAGGTTGACACGCCCTAGGACAAGAGAAGGTTATACAAATTGGTTGGAATCGCAGGAGAAAAATGGGCTTGATCCTAGTCTTCAATCTTTCAATGCCAAGCCAATTGATTTTGATGATCAACTTATGGTTGGCTTGCGGAAGAGAGAAGGAGTAGATCTTCTTTTGTTGGCAATTAGATGGGGGTGGGATCGAAAACGAGGAGAGGTTTATTTAAATTCTCTTTTAAAAAAATGGCAGTATTGGCTTGATAAGGGCTATTTACAACGAAGAGGTTGGAGGGTTTTTTTAAGTAACCCTGAAGGGATGGAAATTAGCAATCAGGTTCTTGTAGAGATGTTTTTGTGGTGGGATTCTTTGCCAAGAGATGCTGTTCTTCCACCCAACTCTGAAGAGCTTTGACACAAAGTTGGCGGCCTTGGATTAAAGCTTTACTGAATGGGGGTTGTTTTGTTGTAAGTCCTATTAGGTCTGCAGTAACTCTGACTTGTCCATCGCAGTCATTGCCTGCACCTATACCTATGATTGGAATCTTGAGCTCTTTTCTTAACCGACCTCCTATGCCTTCAGGTACATGTTCAAGTACAACAGCGAAACAGCCTGCTATTTGAAGTTGTCTGGCTTCATTGACTAGTTTTTCTTGACTTGAAGGGTCTTTTGCTTGGCGCTGGTACCCAAGGTTATGAACGGCTTGTGGAGTAAGGCCTAGATGTCCCATGACCGGTATGCCCATGCGGACTAAACGCTCAATGACGCTTAATACTTCTGGTTCAGCACCCTCAAGCTTGACAGCAGAAGCACTTGAGTCTTTTAGAAGTTTGCCTGCTGCCGCTACCGCTTTATCTTCTCCACATTGGTAACTAAGGAAGGGAAGGTCACAAACAACTAATGGCTGCTCTTTAAGAGGTCGGGTGAATCCTCTACAAACAGCTTGAGTGTGATGAAGCATTTGCTCCAAGGTCACAGGCAAAGTTGTTTGATGGCCTAGAGCCACCATTGCTAGTGAATCGCCAACCAATACAACATCAGCTCCTGCAGCCTCTACCATTGATGATGAAAGGCTGTCCCATGCTGTAAGGATTGTGATTGATCGCCCAATTTGTTTGAAACGAATTAACTCTGCTGGGAGCATTTGCCTATCTAGGCAGTAAAGGTTTCATTGCTAGAATTGAATTGACTCGGACCCATGCGGCTTTAACACCTAAACCTGGTCAGGACCGGAAGGTAGCAGCCAAAAGGGATGCTTAGAGCAGGCGTGGATTCCGGGTCACCCAAGAAAAGCTTTAAGAAAAGCTTACTTAACTATCTCCTTCTTTACGAAGTTGCCTTAAACGTAAAAATTCAGGAATACTTGCACCAGGTTCTTTTATATCATTTTGTCCATAAGGGGATTGAGTATTTAATTTGTTTCTAATCTTTTGCCCCTTATAGGGTTGATTACTTTCAAAACCAGTTGCAATCACAGTTACTTGTATTTCTCCTTCAAGTTTTTCGTCAACAACAGCTCCAACAATAATGTTTGCCTCTGGGTCTACTACGTCATAAATCACTTCTGAGGCAGAGGTCATGTCTTCAAGAGTCATGTCTTTCCCACCACTAATATTCATTACACAACCTTTAGCTCCATTGATCCGAGCTGCTTCAAGTAGGGGGCTGTTTATTGCTGCTTGAGCTGCTTCAAGGGCTCTAGACCTTCCTGAGCCCATTCCTATACCAAGTAATGCTGTACCAGCCTCTGTCATCACTGATCTCACATCTGCAAAGTCAACGTTTACAAGGCCAGGACAAGTAATGATGTCACTTATTCCCTTCACACCCATTCGCAGAACATCGTCAGCACTTCTAAAAGCTTCTTGAAGTGGAGCGCCAGCAATTACATCTTTTAAACGGTCATTTGGAATAACAATCAAGGTATCTACATTCTCGGCTAGTCGTGAAATGCCTTCATCAGCTTGCCTCATGCGTCTTCGACCTTCAAAGCCAAATGGTTTAGTCACTATCCCTATAGTCAGAGCCCCGCTTTCTTTTGCAACTTCGGCAACTATTGGAGCGGCACCTGTTCCAGTTCCACCGCCCATTCCAGCAGCTATGAAAACAAGATCAGCTCCTTGAAGTGCCTGTTGGAGGTCTGCTCTTGATTCTTCCGCAGCTTTTTGACCAATACTTGGGTTCCCACCTGCTCCCAAACCTCTAGTGAGGGTTTGTCCAAGCTGAACTCTATTTTTAGCAGCAGATTGCAATAGAGCCTGAGCATCTGTATTAAGAACGCGATAAGCAACACCCTCGAGATCGCTGACGATCATCCGGTTGACGGCATTGCTTCCACCTCCTCCTACGCCAATTACCTCTATTCGAGCTGATTGACTTGGATGGATCCCTTCAGTCTCCATTTTTAAAAGCTAACCATTTGGATGTGGTTGCATTATGTACTTCTTGAGCGTTTCTGAGGGAACTTTGAATAAGTTGCTGTTCTTATAGCAACTTTTTTAAATTAGGTGCACTCCTTGATTGATCCGTAACTTCTCTTTCTATAACTACGTTTTCAAGCATATAGGTCGTTTTTAGTTGTTTAGCATTTGTAATTCGGGTTTTGTTGGGTCCCTGATGTCAACAGTTGTTTCACCATAGGCTTTAAAGCTGTTTGGCAGTTTTTTAGTTAGCTGGTAAAGCGCTTTGAGTTGCATGGCCAAATTTTTCGGATTCGACCCTAGGTAAATCATATGAAATGTTTTTGTTTGAAGACTAATTTCACCGTTCGAATTCAAGATTATTTTTCTTAGTGGGCTGCCCAGGTTCTCGCGGTTTTTGATTATAAAGGCAAGTTCTTTGCGATTGATAGAAGTCCAGCCTTCGACAAAAAGATCTTTCTCTGGGGGGTTTGTTTGGCTGGCGACGTGAAGCGGCATCCAGCCTCCTTCCTCATCAAGCATTCCCTTCTCAATGCCTTTAGGCCCTTTTCTTTGAGCAAAGGCGATCACTTTCCTTTCTTCTGTTTCTATCTCTAAGCCTGGAGGAAGAATTCGCCTACGTATAGAAATCGATTTTATAGGAAGCTTCTTTAGTAGGTTCTGCTTAAGCTCTTCAGGATTAATTGATAAAAGTGGTGCTGGGAAATTAATACCAGAAGCAATTACTATTGATTGAGAAGTAAGGTTAGGTGTGCCCTTCACGAGGATGTGTTCCTTTTCTATTAATCGCCATCCATTATGTATAAATGTAAAACCTGTGACCGCTGATAATGAGCTGAAAACTATAACTCTCCAAAATTGTATTAATTGATTATTGTTATACTCCTTTCGTAGCTTTTTCCTTCTCTCAGCCCTAATAATTTGAGGTGTTTTTACCATTTTAGATTGTTTTTATGCTTGAAAGTTTAAAGTTCGCAGCGCGCTTTTCCCATAAGTTGACTCATCCATTCTCTAGCTCTTTCAGCATCAGAAAAAGGTACATCCATCTCTTTTCCCTTACCAATAAGTCTTAATCTGCATCTACCTTGTGCTTCTTCTGTAAGAGGTGCCTCGCCAGAAGTAAGTGCCATTAGTTCTAGTAGCTCTAATTTGGTTACATCGAAACAATCTTTTTGTTCAAACTTGCCTGCTTCGAAACTGCTCCAAGTAAGGGTTCCATCTTTAAGGCGTGCGGCACCAGAGTTGTCAAGTTTGCAGAGTTCAGAGCCTTCAGCCCAGACTCTATACAGATTTTGTCTACGACGTTCTAGCCACCCAAGGGCTGTGAGGAGTACAAACGCCAGTAATAATGGAAACCAGAGCAAGCCGTGAATCATTGTTATTAAAAAAGGAAGGGTGCTTGGTTCAATGCAAATGGTGATTGCTTTTTCATTCGGTCGCTATATCAATTAATTCAGCTACTAAGTCTTCAAGACAAACACCAGTAGCCTCCCAGAGCTTTGGGTACATACTTTGAGAGGTGAAGCCAGGGAGTGTATTGATTTCATTTATCCAAAGCTGGTCATTGATTTCGTCATAAAAGAAGTCCACTCTGGCTATTCCATATGCTGCTACAGCTTTAGATGCTTCTAAAGCTAGTTGTTGTGTTTTGTATGTTATTGATTGTTCTATGGGAGCAGGAATTAATACTTGGCTGGCTCCTTTGTCAGAGTATTTAGTCTTATAGTCATACCAATCTGAATTGAATTTAACTTCACCTACTACTGAGGCTTTCATCTCTTGCTTCCCTAGCAATCCACACTCGAGCTCCCTAGCTTCTACTGCTGCTTCAACTATTATTCTTTCATCAAATGTTGCTGCATTCTTCAAACCTTTTAGAAGTTGCTCAGTAGTTCTAACTTTACTTATCCCAACTGAAGATCCAAGGTTTGCAGGCTTTACAAAACATGGAAAACATAATTCTTTTTCGAGAATATTAAGTATCTTTTTATAAGAACTAGGTTCATTTATTTCATTAGCATTTATAGCTTTGTACGGGACTTGTGGAAGACCAGCAGCCTTAAATGCTGATTTCATTGCAATCTTATCCATTCCAATTGCTGAGCCAAGAATCCCACTGCCTACGAAAGGCTTATTAATTAGTTTAAAAAGTCCTTGAATGGTTCCATCTTCTCCATTCGGCCCATGTAGAGCTGGATACCAGACATCAACTTCTTTAGTAGATTCGGGAAGGCCTTGAAATCCATGATGATTGGATTTTTCAAAACATTCTTCGTCTGGTGAGTAAAGATCTTTAAGAACTTTTTCGGCAATCTCATTAGACCACCATTTACCTTTCTGATCGATATATATCGGCAGGACATCAAATCGCCTTGAATTTTTTTTTGATTTCAATGCTTTGACTATGGTTTTTGCTGAATTGATAGAGACATAATGCTCTCCTGAAACCCCACCAAAAACTACGCCAACACAGATTCGGGAGGAATGCATGAAAGAAATTGCTTATGAAAGATTCATGGCATTAAGCTATGGGTGAATGCCATTCTTTTAGTTTAAGGGGATTCCACTTAGGGAGAAGGGACGTAAATCTGAGATCTTTATATCTATTAAATCTCCCACTTTATGCTTAAAACCAAGAGGTCCGATTGTAGGAAAAAATGTAAGTCTGTTTGTACGAGTCCTTCCCATTAGTTGGGTTGGATCTTTTGGATTAATTTCTTCAGCCAGCACTTCTTGAACTTTATTCATGTATTTTGAATTCGACTCTTTTGCAGTGATTTCAACAATTGAATTTAATTCTTTTAATCTTTCGACTTTAATCGCTTCACTTAATTGGTCAGGCCATTTAGCAGCAGGTGTATTGGGCCTTGGGGAATATGCAGCAGTATTAACTTGATCAAAGCCTACTTCTTTTATTACATTTATTGTCTGCCTAAATTGGTTTGGCGTTTCTCCAGGAAATGCAACTATAACATCTGCACTGATTGATGCTCCTGGTATTAATGATCTTATTTTTTCAATAATTCTTTTATACCGTTCAATTGAATAACCCCTTCCCATTGATTTGAGTATTTCATTACTTCCACTTTGGAATGGAATGTGAAAATGTTCACAAACTTTTGGTAGCTCTGCGCATGTTTCAATTAAGCGATTAGTGAAATATCTAGGATGGCTTGTTGCAAAGCGTATCCGTTCAATCCCGTCTATATCATGAATGTAATGTAGTAGATCAGTAAGTGTATTTTCTCTCCTGCCAGATTTAGTAATTCCAGGTAAGTCGCGACCATAAGCATCAATATTTTGTCCTAAGAGCGTGATTTCTTTATACCCTTTTAGTGCAAGCTTCTCTATTTCATACCTTATTGCTTCTGGAGTTCTGGACTGCTCTTTTCCTCGTACAGATGGGACTACACAGTATGTACACCGTTCATTGCATCCATAGATAACATTTACCCAAGCACATACATTGCTGTTCCTCCTTGCGGTGGTTAAGTCTTCAAGAATTTGAGTTTCATTGATGGCTACTACTTGATTGCCATTCTCTACTTGGTTTAGAAGTAGTTCCAGTCGATTTGCATGTTGTGGGCCCATCACAAGGTCAATTTCAGGAACTCTCCTTAGCAGCGATTCTCCCTCCTGCTGAGCCACGCAGCCAGCAATTACAAGCTTTAGGTGTGGAATAGAGGCTTTCCTTTTTGCTTGGCGGCCTAAATAGCTGTAAACCTTTTGCTCAGCATTGTCTCGAATACTGCATGTGTTGTAGAGGACTAGGTCTGCATCTAATTCTGTTGAAGCTTCTACATAGCCCATTTTTTCTAAAATACCTGCCATCCTTTCAGAATCAGCCTTATTCATTTGGCAGCCGAAAGTAGTAATCCAATAGGTTTGAGACTCTGAGGCCTCTTTTCCAGAATCACTTTTTATTTTTGTTGATTGTTTGGCTATTACGGACATAGCTCAAAAGAGATTCGGATTAGAGCGTTCTAATTACTTCAGCCTTAATTATTAGCTCAGTTTGTGACTGAACCACCAGACTTATCTCAATTCTAGAGATTTAAGGGCGAGCGAGGGGATTCGAACCCCCGAATAGCGGCGCCACAAGCCGCTGCCTTAACCACTTGGCGACGCCCGCCGCATATATAAGAATTTACCAATTCTTCTAACACGATTTTGCAAAAACCTCATGAACGCAGACATTAGATACTTTAAAGGTGGTCCTTGTAGGGGTCTGCTGCTATTGGATTACGGGTAAGGAGAACGTTTTAGTCGAAAATAAAAATTCTCATAGCTTTAGGGATTCTTCCTTAGAGAAGCTCTTATTTCGAAAATTGCTTAAGGTAATTCCTCGCTAGAAAAAATTGAAAAAATTATTTTTTAAATATATGATTTTAAAAAAGTTTTCCAGAAGCTCTTTTTGAAGATAAAATCATTTCTTCGAGACCTAATACTAAATCTTTTGGGCTTATTTTCTATTGCTAACGCAAATTCAATGAAAAAAGACCTTGGCAATACTATGATATCTAAATGTCAATTCGTTTGATTCATCCACAGACATCTTCTATCAATGGCCTGGTTCCTTTGGGCTTGGTTCAAGGTGTAAATGATCTCTTGGCATCATCTATAACTCAAGATGGGCTTTGTCCTCTAAGAATTTCTTGGGAGCAGGGAAGAATCTCTTCAATGGAAATTCTACGTGACTCTATTGAGTTTGATTTGAAACTAATACTTCCAAGATTAATAGAGCCTCATACTCATCTTGATAAAGCTTTTACCTGGAGAAAGTTTCCTAATATAATAGGAACATACAATGAGGCCTTAAATCAAAACTATAAAGAGCATAAGACTCGTAATCAAGAGAGAGTAAAAGCCAGGGCTTCACATGCATTAAACTTGGCATTAAGGAATGGAATTCGTGCTGTAAGAAGCCATATAGATAGTTTCGGATACTCCGTAGAAGAGACTTGGGAAGTGTTATATGACCTCCAAGATGATTGGAAGGATTTTGTGGAATTACAATTGGTAGCTTTAGTACCTATAGATTTTTGGAGTAGGAAATCAGGAGAAATTTTTGCTACAAAACTAGCAATTAAAGGTGGATTAATGGGTGGTGTAGTTGTGCCACCAATCAGGTCTAAAGAGTTACGAAACTCTCTATACAAAATGCTTCGACTTGCAAATAATTTGGGATGTGGAATTGATCTTCATATAGATGAAGCTTCTATTGAACCTGCCGCAGGTTTAATGGAGCTAGTGCAGTTACTTGAGCAGTTTGATAATCAAGTTCCTATTACTTGTAGTCATGTAAGCAGCATGGGTCTTTTATCTTCTAGAAAATTACTAAGCTTGGCTGATCGTATGGCTGAGCAAAGAATTAATGTTGTAGCGCTTCCTCTAACAAATGCTTGGCTTTTGGAAAGGAGTCCAGCTATTACTCCTTCAAAACGACCTTTGGCTCCAATTCGGCAACTTCAGAGAGCAGGTGTCAAAGTTGCTTTGGGATGGGATAACGTTCAAGACCCTTGGTTTCCATTGGGCAGGTTTGATCCGTTGACTTTAATGGCGTTTTCAATGCCTTTGGCTCAATTGGCGCCTTGGCAGCGTTTGGGGTTGTCTCCATTCACAACTGCAGCAGCATCTCTTTTAGGCCTTGCCTGGAATGGAACCTTTGCTATTGGAGGCCCTGCTGATTTAATGGTTTTGGATTGTTCTAGTTGGGTTGAAGCGCTTAGCTCTCCTCCTAAAAGAAAGGTTCTAATTAATGGAGATTGGCTAGATGAATAGAAGTGATGGTTTGAATGCGTTACTTGCTGATTTGGCAAATAAGTCTGATTTGGAATTAATTGATCGTACAGATGAGAAGGTACGTTTCTCAAAAGACTTTTATGATTACTCTCCAGTTTTAGCAAATCAGCTCAATTGTTGTTTGGCTGATTTGGTTGTTCGCCCCAGAACAATTAGTGCAGTCATGGATGTTGCTGGTGCATGTCGAAGGAATGGTGTTCCATTAACCCTTAGAGCTTCAGGAACTGGAAATTATGGTCAATGTGTACCTCTTAATGGCGGTGTGGTGATGTTGATGGGCGATCTGCGGAAAATAACAAAATATGATTCTTCAACTGGTCTAGTTACTGCAGAGCCAGGATGTTTATTGAGAGATTTAGAGAAAGCCTTGGCTCTCCATGGCCGAGAGTTGAGATTAATGCCCAGCACGTGGCGAAGTGCATCTATAGGAGGTTTCTTCGCTGGAGGATCTGGTGGAATTGGTTCTGTTAGATGGGGTTTTTTAAGAGACCCTGGCCATCTTCATGGACTTGAGATTGTTACTTTGGACGACCCGCCTAAAAAATTAAATCTTGATGAGATTTCTTCTGAAGCTTTGAACCACGCATATGGGACGAATGGAATTATTACCTCAATAACATTTGCCACTACATATTTGACTTCTTGGCAGGAAATAACCGTTGATTGCAAAGAATGGGATCAAGCAGTTGCGCTTATGAAATGTTTTACCAGGTCATCAGTTGATATTCGCTTATGTACTTTGCTTGAAAGGGAAATTGCAGACAAGATTCTTCATAAAGGTTGGGATCTAAAAGGCCAGCATCGCTTGCTTGCTTTGGTTGCTCCTGATGGAATAAGCACCTTTAAAAGACTTGCTGATGATGCAGGTGCAACTTTTTCTCATTTAGGACAAGAGGACGAGCGAATTGGAACAGGTTTAAGAGAACTGACTTGGAATCACACAACGCTTCATATGCGAGCGGTTGATTCTTCATGGACTTATCTTCAAATGCTTTTACCTGAACCTGAGATTCCAGTAATGGAAGCTCTTAAATGTAAATGGGGCGATAACTTACTGTTTCATTTAGAGGCAGTCCGTCAACAAGGTGCTCAGCGAATTGCAGCACTTCCATTAGTTCGTTGGAATGGGTTGAGTGAATTACAGGATTTGATGAATGATTGTAAGAAACTTGGAGCAATTATGTTTAATCCACATGTAATTACTGTTGAGGATGGTGGGCTTGGTGTGGTTGATGGTGATCAGGTCGAAGCTAAAAAAAGATTTGATTCAAAAGGTTTGCTTAACCCAGGTAAATTAAGAGGCTGGAAGTGATTAATTTAATTTAATTTAATGATCTTTTTTTTCATTAAATCGCCTAATAGGTAAAGAGAACCTGCAATTATAGGTGCTGGTCTGGGCCATTTCTTAAGTGTTGAAAGTATTGAAAGGACTTTTGAAACATCTTCTGCTTCAAAAATCCTATTAGAAAGGTCAGGACAATCTTTAATGAGTTCATTTTTTGTCCAACTACTATGACCTGGAATAGGAATGATCCACACTAAATCAAATTGTTTTACTAATGAAGTCAATATTTCTGGAGCTTGCTTATGCGACTGTATTCCAAGAATCCATGTTACTCCATTACAATTTCCTGCCCAACTTTCCCTCTCCTTGGCCAGTGCTTTAGCTGCTGAAGGGTTGTGGGCTCCATCTATCAAAAGTGGATGATCTTTCCAAGTAACTGATTGAAGTCTTCCAGGCCAATAAGCACTCGCTATTCCACTATGTATGTGGCTTCGACTTATATCCAAACCAATACTTCCTAATGCTTCTAAAGCGCCTTTAGCAACAGCAGCATTCTCTCTCTGAAATTCACCAGGTAAACCTATTTTGCATTCTTTAGAGAGAGGATTTACCCATATTAGCTTTGCATTTTTCTCTAAAGATTTCCTTTTGAGAACGTCTGCAACTATTGGATGTTGTTTGCTACTAATTACTAGGCTATTTTTGTTAATTACAGCAGCTTTTTCTGTGGCAATTTCCTGGAGAGTTCCTCCAAGTGTTTCGCAATGGTCAAGCCCTATAGACCCCATTGCAATTATTGGTCTATAGGGATGTGCGGTCGTTGCATCTAGGCGCCCACCAAGGCCAACTTCTAATACTAATAGTTGCGCATCTTTTTCTGAAAAATATTTTAAGGCTGAAGCTATTATTAATTCATAAGTTGTAAGGTTGAAGTCGTTGCTTATTCCCTCAAGAGATTGAATTAATTGACAAAACTCATTCTCACCAATTAGTTGACCTCCAAAATGGATTCTCTCACACCAGCTAATCAGGTGGGGTGAAGTGGTCACTCCCACTCTAATATCTGCGATTTTCAAGGTGTTTTCTATAAAGCTTGTGATAGACCCTTTACCATTGGTTCCAACTACTTGTATTGCAGGGACCTTGTTGCATGGATTGCCAATTTCCTTTAACGCTTTTTCTATACG
>QCFY01000010.1 GCA_003280085.1 Prochlorococcus sp. AG-363-O06
CGGCGGTGGATCTGCTCCTGAGAGAGCTTCTGGCGCTAGAGGCTGGGAAGATCGTAGTTATGGAGGTGCATCTTCTTCTGATGCAAATAGTAACGACGATGGTCGGAGCAGAAGGCGAAGAGGAACAGCCCCTGATAATGGCGGCTTCTCTTCTAATCAAGATGGTGGTAATGACACCGAGGTTGATTACGGGGGTGCAGAAGGTTAATTATCTAGAGCCCAGCTTTTTTTAATTGCTGGGCTGCTTCTTCAAGTACTTTCGGATCAGCACTGGAGCTTTGGGCTTTTAAACTCAAATCTCTTCTCCATCCGCGAGCTCCAGGTACTTCTTGTACGAGATTTAATAAATGCCTGCCAATATCCCAAAGTCTTCCATTCTTTATTTGATGTTTTTCCGCATAAGGAATGAGTTGATTGATGATTGATGAGGCTTTAATTACTTTTGGGGCTTGGTTATAGACTAATTCGTCTACTTTTGACCATCTTAAAGGGTGTTCATAAGCTGCTCGTCCAACCATTGCACCATCTAATTTGATTAGTGCTTTTAAGCAATCCTCTAGATTTCTAATACCTCCATTTAGTTCAATTATTAGATTTGGTCTAATTTCTTTTAGTTTTTCTACTCTTTCATACTCAAGAGGAGGGATATTTCTATTTTCCTTAGGGTTTAATCCATTTAGCCATGCTTTACGTGCATGCACAGCAAATCTTTTTGCTCCTGCTTGATGTACAAGGTCAATAAAATTTATCAGTAATTCATCACTATCTAAGTTGTCAATTCCTAGTCGATGTTTAACAGTTATAGGGATATTAGTGGCATCAGTCATTGCTTCTATGCACTGAGCAACTTGTTCTGGGTTTCCCATAAGTGAAGCGCCGAAATTGCCTGATACAACCCTTGGACTTGGACATCCTATGTTTAAGTTAATTTCGTCATAACCCCAGTCTTCACCAATTCGGGCTGCTTCAGCTAATAGTTTTGGATCATCTCCTCCAAGCTGAAGGGCAATAGGGTGTTCAATTTCATCGAAACCTAATAATCGATCTAATCTATTGCTGTGTTGCAAAGCTTGGGCAACAACCATCTCTGTATAAAGAAGTGCTTTTTTACTAATTTGGCGCATTAGGACACGAAAATGCCTGTCTGTGCAATCCATCATTGGTGCAACACTAAATAAATAGTGTTTATTAATTTGATTTGAATATTTCGCTATCATTCTTTTGTTTGTATAAGGATGATTAATTACCTAGGCTTTTAATGAGAAATTTTTTGTTATGCAAAGTGCTTTTTTAATTTCTAGCCGGCGTACGATGCTTCTGAGTTTTTTGTCTGGGTTCCTTGCTATTTTTTTGAGGCCTATTAGTGTATTAGCTGCTTCAAAGCCAAGTGATACTGAATGGTCACTTAGCAATGATGAATGGAGGGCTCGTCTTTCACCTGAATCATTCAAGGTCTTGAGGGAAGAAGGAACAGAATTGCCATTTTCTAGTTTGTTAAATCAAGAGAAAAGGAATGGTTTGTTTCATTGTGCTGGATGTGATTTACCTTTGTTTGATTCAGCTCAGAAATTTGATAGTGGAACAGGATGGCCTAGTTTTTGGGACTCTTTACCAAATGCTATTGCCACCAAGGTAGATTTTAAGTTGATAGTCCCTCGTACTGAGTATCACTGCAGTCGTTGTGGTGGACATCAGGGTCATGTTTTCAATGACGGACCGAGGCCTACAGGTAAACGTTATTGCAATAACGGAGTTGCACTTACTTTCCACCCCTCCAGTTGAATTGATCGTTGTTGGTGGCGGTCCTGCAGGATTTATGGCTGCAATTACTGCTGCTGAATTAGGAGTGAAGTCGGTTCAAGTCCTTGAATCAACCTCAAAACCACTAGAGAAGGTTCGGTTGAGTGGAGGTGGAAGATGCAATGTCACAAATGCTTGCTCCGATATTAGAGATTTGGTCACTAATTACCCTCGAGGTAGTAGACCTTTGCTGAGTCCATTTAGTCGTTTTGCTACTAAAGATGTTTTCGAATGGTTTACTGCTAGAGGAGTTGATTTGGTAGAAGAATCAGATGGTCGAATTTTTCCTGCGTCAAATACTTCTTCAACGGTCGTGGAATGCCTAAAGAGCTGTGCAAAGAAAGCTGGCGTTTTGATTCAAACAAAAAAGCTTGTTACTAGTTTGAAGAGTCTTGGATCAGATGGATTTTTATTGAGTTGCAAAGATTCTGATTCATTTGTTGCAAAAAAAGTTCTCTTATCAACAGGCGGGCATCCAATTGGAAGAAAATTAGCTTTAGAAATAGGTCATAGCATTGTTAAACCTGTTCCATCATTATTTTCTTTTACATTAGATACATCTTTTTTTAAAGAATGTTCTGGCATTGCACTTAAAGATATTGGATTGAAATTGTATATTGATAAGAAAAAGTATCATCAATCTGGACCTTTATTAATCACTCATTGGGGCTTCAGTGGCCCGGCCATTTTGAAACTGTCTGCTTTTGCTGCTCGCGATTTATATTCCAATAAATATTTTGCTCGTTTATTAGTAAATTGGTCTGGAATGAATTTGGAAAAACTAAAGAGTTTAATAAGTCTATTTCGCTTAGAAAAAGCTAAGAATACTTTGGCATCAGCTGCCCTTCTGCCACAGTTACCTAAACGCTTATGGTTGGCTCTTCTAAAGCAGGTAGAGATTTCAGGGTCAACTAGATGGGCAGAGTTTTCCAATCAATATGAGAAAAAATTAATTCATATATTAGCTTCTAGCTCAT
Source organism: Prochlorococcus sp. AG-363-O06 (assembly GCA_003280085.1). GTDB lineage: Bacteria > Cyanobacteriota > Cyanobacteriia > PCC-6307 > Cyanobiaceae > AG-363-O06. The sequence continues at coordinate 2,778 of QCFY01000010.1, forward strand.
ATAATGTTATAGGAAGAGGCCCATTTGGCGAAGAGTTTGTTACTGCTGGGGGAGTCAATTTGTCTGAAATTAATTTCTCAACAATGGAAAGCTTGCTTTGCCCTGGTTTGTATTTTGCAGGAGAAGTTTTAGATATTGATGGTGTTACTGGTGGATTTAACTTTCAACATTGTTGGACCAGTGGATGGATTGTAGGAAAAGCAATTGCAAATTAATTCGGAGTATTTATCAAATTTATTGGATTTAATATTTGCTTTTATATTTGACATGACTTGACTGCTACCTCTTAAAGGTGCGGGCTTCCGCAGCTTGTGTGAAGCTAGCTTTTTAATGCAATATATAGGCCGCATCAACAAATCCCTAATGAGTCAGGAAGTCCCAGTCCCATCAGAGGAGTCTTCTAATGATGGCTCTGAGGTAACTAGTGATTCAATCCAGGCATCGGAAAACTCTGCAACTCCATTAGCAGAAGAAGCTGAATTAACAAAGGATTCCATTGAATCATCTAAAGTTGTTGAAGGAAACTCGGAAGATATTCATGATTCAAAGCCAGCAGATAATGAGGCTCGCTTACAGCAACTAGAGAAAGAGCATGAAAACTTAAATAGTCAATACATGCGTATAGCTGCCGACTTTGACAACTTTAGGAAGCGTCAGACTAGGGATCAAGACGATCTTCGTCTCCAACTTATGTGTAATACCTTGAGTGAGATTCTTCCTATAGTAGATAATTTTGAGAGAGCAAGACAGCAATTAGACCCACAAGGAGAAGAGGCTCAGACTTTGCATAGAAGTTATCAGGGTCTTTACAAGCAACTTGTAGATGTTTTGAAACAACTTGGTGTTGCACCTATGAGAGTTGTTGGCCAAGCTTTTGATCCAACTTTGCATGAGGCAGTTATGAGGGAGCCTAGTCAAGATCATGTAGAGGATGTTGTTTTGGAAGAATTGCAGCGTGGCTATCACCTTAATGGGCGAGTATTGAGACATGCATTAGTCAAAGTATCTATGGGGCCAGGTCCTCAAACGGATTCTTCTGAAAAAACAGTTCAAAACACTAACGATGCTTCTTCATTGCCTATTGATTCAGAGTTAACTGGTGGGGATAAATAATTTGCTTAAATTCCACTTTTATTTTTGATATTGTCACTCTAATGCCTGATTTTTACGAACTTTTAGGAGTTGGCAGAGATGCTGATTCAGATACTCTTAAACGCGCATATCGTCGTTTAGCTAGACAGTATCATCCAGATATAAATAAAGAACCCGGAGCAGAGGAGCGATTTAAAGAGATTGGACGAGCATATGAGGTACTTGGCGACCCGCAATCACGAGCACGTTACGATCAGTTTGGGGAGGCTGGATTAGGTGGTGCAGGCATGCCCGACATGGGGGACATGGGCGGCTTTGCCGATCTTTTTGAGACCTTTTTCAGTGGCTTTGGCGGCGGCGGCGGCGGTCCAGGTGCTCGTTCGCAGAGAAGAGGGCCGCAACAAGGCGAGGATCTTAGGTATGACCTGACAATTGATTTTAATCAAGCTGTTTTTGGTCAAGAAAGAGAAATAAAAATCCCTCATTTAGAAACTTGTAAGAGCTGCAATGGAAGTGGTGCAAAGGCTGGAAGTCGACCTACAACTTGTACTACTTGTGGAGGTGCTGGTCAGGTTCGACGTGCAACGAGGACTCCTTTTGGAAGTTTTACCCAAGTTGCTGAATGCCCGAATTGTGGTGGTACTGGTCAAATTATTTCTGACCCATGTGGAGCTTGCAATGGACAGGGTGTTAGTCAAGTACGAAAGAAATTACGAATAAATATTCCTGCAGGAGTTGATACAGGAACACGATTGAGGGTTTCTGGTGAAGGTAATGCTGGATTGCGAGGAGGTCCTGCTGGAGATTTATATGTTTTCTTGAAAGTTAAAAGTCACCCAAAATTAAGACGTGAAGGTTTAACAATTCATTCAGAGGTCAATGTTAGTTACTTGCAGGCAATTCTTGGCGACCTTATTGAGGTTGAAACTGTTGATGGCCCAACTAAGTTAGAAATACCTTTGGGAACACAACCTAATGATCTTTTAGTTTTAGAGAATAAGGGAATTCCGAAATTGGGTAATCCTGTAGCTCGTGGCAATCAATCTATTAAGGTCAATGTAAAATTACCTAAAAGATTTTCGGAGGAAGAACGTCTTCTTTTGGTAGAGCTAGCTGGACATCATTCAGCACGTGGACCTCAGCACCATCATCACAAAAGCGGACTTTTTTCTCGTTTATTTGGTGAGAAAGGATGAAAGGTAGTGACTCTTCCTCGAAACAATTAGATCTTCGTGGCACGCCTTGTCCTTTGAATTTTGTTAGATGTTGCCTTGCTGTTGAAGAGCTAGAACCTAATGAGAGCTTGCAAGTTTTTCTTGACAGGGGTGAGCCTGAGTCTATGGTTATTCCAGGTCTGGAGGATGCTGGACATCTTGTAGAGATTATTCAAGAGGAGTCTTCGTCTATAAGTTTATTGGTGCGGTGTAGTGCAGGATGAATTATTTCAAACAAGAGGCATGGTTGTTGCTTCAAAAGCTAATTATTTTGAAGTAGAAGTAGAATCTTCTAATATTCATTCAATCTCTTCACAATCTTTCAACCCCAGCGATTCCTTTCGATTCTTATGTACTAAAAGAAATAGATTGAATCATTCTGGCACCCTTGTAAATGTTGGAGATAATGTCATTCTGGAATACCTTGACTTGACAAATTTTCGGGCAGTAATTGTTGATATTGAATCCAGAGAGAATTTACTAATAAAACCTCCGGTTGCCAATGTCACATCTATCTTTGTCGTTTTAGCATTGAAACAGCCTGATTTTGATTTGGATCAAGCAAGTAGATTCTTGCTGGCTGCAGAAGTTAATAACTTAGATGTTTCTTTGGTTTTAAGCAAGAGTGATCTTGTTTCTCCAGCTCAACTCCACTCACAATTAATTAGATTTTCCAGGTGGGGGTACAATGCGATCGCAATTTCTAGCAAAACTGGTGAAGGAATAAATAACCTAAGGAAAAGTATGCTTTCTTCAAGGATTTCCGTTCTTTGTGGCCCTTCTGGAGTTGGAAAGACTAGTTTATTGAAATGTTTATTACCTTCGCTAAATCTTAGAATAGGATCTTTATCTAAAAGATTAAATCGTGGTCGCCATACAACTAGGAATGTTGAACTTTATTCAATAAGCAAGGGTATTTATGTTGCAGATACTCCAGGCTTCAATAGGCCTGAATTCAAGTTAAATCCTTATAATCTTGCTTTACTTTACCCAGAGCTGCGGATTCAGTTAGAAAAAAATAGATGTAAGTTTAGAAATTGTCTGCATCGTAAAGAGCCTGGTTGTGTTGTTAATAAGGATTGGGAAAGGTATGAACATTATAGAAAATATTTAGGAGAGATACTTAGCTCTCTTCCTTAATTCCTGGGAGATTGAAGTGCAGGCCTCCAGTGAGTTCTTCCATTCTGCTTTTCATTGTAGTTGTAGAAATTTCATATGCGTTTTGCAGAGCTTGCAGGATTTCTCTTTCAACAACCTCATGCTCCTCATTCAGTAAGGAGGGGTCTAAACTTATTTTTAAAGGTTCTTGGTTTCCTGAAAGCCAGATTGTTGCGCGACCATCTTCATTCGCACCCTCAAGTTCCATGTCTTGAAGCTCCTCTTGTAGCTTTTGTGCATCCTGTTGAATTTGTTGGGCTTTCCTAAAGGCCTCTGTTAGTTGTCCAAAATTAGGTAGTCCGAATGCTGCCATGGGTGCTTTTAAATCAATCGGCAGATTAGTTGATTGGATAAAAACCTAGTTTCTTCACTTCAGGCTCTAGCAGCAAACCATGTTCAGTTTGGACTTTTTCTTGAATAAATTCAATCAGATTGCTTATATCTTTTGCTGAAGCATTGCCAGTATTCACTATGAAGTTTGCATGAATCTTCGAGATTTCTGCTCCACCTATTTTGTGTCCCTTTAAACCTAACTCTTCTATTAATTGCCCTGCTTTGAATGGTTCGGGATTGCGAAACACACTTCCACAACTGGGTTGGTGATACGGTTGAGTTGTAGTGCGATGGACAAGATTGTTATTAGTTACTTTTGTTATTTGGCTTGGATCGTGTCCAGTTTGAAGTTGAAACTGTGTAGATAAAACTATTAACTTTTCTTTTTGTAAAAGGCTAAATCTATAGTCGTATTTCAAATCTTCAACTTTGATTTCAAATGGACTTCCCCCTATTAATGGCAATACTTTTATCGATTTAACAATTTCAGCAAAGGAGCCGCCTTGTGCGCCTGCATTCATTACAGCTGCACCTCCAGCAGTACCAGGAATACCGACAGCCCATTCCAGTCCATGAAGTCCCGCTTTAGCTGTTTTCCTTGCTAATGCAGGAATTGGTTCACCACCTGCTGCTTCTACGATGCCAGTAACTGCATTGATTTTGCTGCCTTGGAATTTTCGTAGACAAACAGATAATCCTTTAATTCCTGCATCAGCAATTAAAAGGTTTGAGCCAGCCCCAATTATTTGACAAGGCAGTTTTTTATTGTTGGCCCAAAAAAGTAATTTTTCAATTTCATCAATATTTGTTGGTTCCGCAAGCCATTCAGCTTGTCCGCCTACTCGTAATGTAGTAAACCTCGAAAGGCTGATATTTTTTTCTAGGTAAAAACCTTTTAGTTTGTTAGGCAGCAAGGTTCCTTAGGTAAAGTTCATCAGCATTTAGCTTTTCCCATGAGTTATTAATATCGCCAGCTCCCATCATCAAGATTAAATCATCTTTATAGGTATATTTTTTGATTAAAATAGTTAAGTCGTCTAAGCTATTAGCTACATAAACGGGATGATTTGGCAGATGCTTCCTAATGGCTTTAGCCAATGCTTCACTGCTGACTCCATTTATCGGCGCTTCGCCTGCAGAGTAAATAGGTGCAAGAAGGATCAAGTCTGAATCTTTGAATGAAACTGCATATTCATTTAGGAATTCTTTTGTTCTGCTATATCTATGTGGTTGAAATACGCTAATTAATCGCTGTGGTGCTTTTGGAAGAGTACTTTTGCCAGAATTGATCATCAGTTTTGCAGTCTTAATCGTTGCTTTTATCTCACTTGGGTGGTGAGCATAATCATCAACAACTTGCCGGCCTCTCCAGGCACCTCTAAATTCAAATCTTCTCGATGGAGCCTTGATAAATGGTAGACATTCTTTTATGGTATTGAACGGAATACCATTGATTCTGCAAGCAGCTATAGCAGCTATAGCATTACTTAAATTATGGATTCCTGGCAGGGGAATTGTTACCTCACCAATAAGCTTGCTTTTTTCATATATATTTGCGGTGCTTAGATTGCCGTCGATTTCTAATGGCAATGCAGCAAAGTCAACATATTCTTTTGTTGATATTGACCACCAGGCTTCAGGTTTAAAATGCTTTCTTAAAGTCATACAATCATAATTTGCTAGAACAAAATTGCAGCTATTTGCAAATAGCTGCATAGTTTTAATTAGTTCTTTGATGTCTTGATAGTAATCAGCGTGATCAAGCTCTAAATTGGTAATTATGCCAATTCTAGGTTTGAACTTGATAAGACTTCCATCTGATTCGTCTGCTTCTGCAATTAGCAACTTTCCTTTTCCGGCATGGCTATTACTCTGGTAGTAAGGAACTAAGCCACCTATAACAGCAGAGGGATCTTGATTTGCTGCAGCAAGCAATGTCGTGAGGAATGTGCTTGTTGTCGTTTTTCCATGTGTTCCGGCTACTGCTATTGAGGATTGTTTCTCAATTAGATCAGCCAATATGTCAGATCTATGTATTATTTTCAGGTTGCATTCTTGTGCTGCATTTAATTCAGGATTGTTTTTTGGAATTGCTGTGCTAACAACAATAATTGGAGGCAAACTGAACTTGCTATAGATTTTTTTGATATTTTCAGGAACTTGACTCGTGAAAACTTCTATACCTTCAGAAATTAATTTTTCTATGTTTGAAGGTTGCTTTTGATCAGATCCAGATATTGAATAACCACGATTAGCAAGAAGACTTGCAAGGGCCGACATTCCGATGCCGCCTATGCCTATGAAGTGGATGTGTTGCTTATCGGTGATCAGGGTTTTCAATGTAGCTCTTGAGTGATCTGAAAGATAAGCCAGCCTTCGCTGAAAGTCTCGAAATCTCCATTTTTTAAGTGATATTCATGATCCTTAGTAGAAGAGTTGTGACCAACTTCCTATTCAAATGCTTATTTACAGAAGTGGTGCATCGTATTTCTGTATGATCAGCGCCCAATGAACTAACAACGGTCTTACCGCTTTTGACATGACCCTACGCGTTGCGATAAACGGATTTGGCCGAATAGGCCGCAACTTCATGCGCTGCTGGCTAAGCAGAGGAGCCAATACTGGGATTGAGGTGGTCGGAATAAATGTGACCTCAGACCCAAAGAGTTGTGCTCATTTACTTAAATATGACTCTATTCTTGGACAGATTAAAGATGCAGAAATCAGTCATACAGATGATACTTTCATCATAAATGGGAAAACCATTAAATGTTTTTCAGATAGGAACCCCTTGAATCTTCCTTGGAAAGAGTGGGGAATTGATTTGGTAATTGAATCAACAGGTGTTTTTAATACAGATGTTGGTGCTAGTAAACATATTCAAGCTGGGGCTAAAAAGGTTATTTTAACCGCTCCTGGCAAGGGAGATGGAGTAGGTACTTATGTTGTTGGTGTTAATGCAGATCAATATAGGCACGAAGATTTTGACATTTTGAGCAATGCAAGTTGTACGACCAATTGCCTGGCTCCAATAGTCAAAGTTTTGGATGAGAATTTTGGAATTAACAAAGGTTTAATGACGACAATTCATAGTTATACAGGTGATCAACGAATATTAGATAACAGCCATAGAGATTTAAGAAGAGCTAGAGCTGCAGCAATGAATATAGTTCCAACATCTACTGGTGCAGCAAAGGCTGTTGCTTTAGTCTATCCGAAAATGAAGGGCAAACTTACGGGAATTGCAATGAGAGTTCCAACTCCTAATGTCTCTGCAGTTGACTTAGTTTTTGAAGCTAGTCGTTCGGTTACAGCTGAACAAGTAAATGCTTCTTTAAAGGCTGCTTCACAGGGCAATATGAAGGGTATAATTAAATATGGAGACCTTCCATTGGTTTCTACTGATTATGCAGGAACTAATGAATCAACCATTGTTGACGAAGCGTTAACTATGGCTATAGGAGATAACCTGATTAAGGTTCTTGCTTGGTATGACAACGAGTGGGGATATAGTCAGCGTGTTGTTGATTTAGCTGAGATAGTTTCTAAGAATTGGAAATAACTAATTAATTTTTTTGAAAATGTTGAAATTCTAAAAACTGATCTTTTCTGATTTCAGAATTATCTTCCCAAATAACATTAGCTTTTCCTGCTTTCATAAAACCTATTTCATGGCTTGAAGGAACTATCTTCAACCATGCTTTCGCCCATTCACGAGGAAGGCTAAGAACTAATTCATAGTCTTCTCCTCCATTGAGGCACCACCTATCCCAATGATCTCCTAAGGGCCAATCATTACTTCTTGGGATTCCAGAGGATAGGTTTAAAACGGCTTGACATCCGCTGCTTTCGCAAATGCTTTTCAAGGCCTCTATGAGGCCATCACTGCTATCAGTACCTGCAATTCTTGATGATCCATAAGGCCGGCATCTCTCTAGTGCTTGCGAGGCCTCTAATGCTGGAGTGGGAAGCTGATGTTTTTCTATGGCTTTTGCTTTAAGGGCTTCTGTTATGAATTCTTTCCCTGGGATATCTTCTGAAAGGAGTAATGCAAGCCCTAGTCGGCTGAAACCGTGGGATCCACTAGTTACAACTAGATCTCCTGGGAGTGCATTTGCACGATGAATTCTGAAATGCCCAAGAGTGCCAAATGCAGTTATTGAAATACATATTTCTTTTCCACTAGAGCAATCACCCCCAAGTACTTTGCCTCCAAACTTGTTTAAACAATTGTCTATTCCTTTATATACCCCTTCTACCCAACGCCATGGCGTGTCTGGGGGAGCGACTAAGCCGACTGTAATACCAAGAATTTTGTCGACTCCACTAGCAGCCAGATCTGAAAGATTTGTCGCAACTGCTTTCCACCCTATTGCTTCGGGATAAGTTGTTAAATCATTGAAGTGAACTCCTTCTACAAGTAAATCTGTATTTATGAGAACTTCTTTCCCTTTAGGATTTATATGAGCCGTGTCATCATCTATTTGCCCAATATCAACAAATCGCTTAAGACGATTAATAATCTTTTTTTCGCCGAGTTTTCTAAGAGTTTCGCTCACCCTTTTTCTCCTCAAGCATGAGTTTGTAATCGATCAGCACCATCTAGAACTTTTATTGAAATGATCTGATCATTAATGTTTAGATTATTTAGAATCTCAGAGCCTTCTACAACATACCCAAAGGCTGCATTACGTCCATCAATCAAATTTCTACCAGCAGGATTTAGCTCTGCTTCATATAGAAAGAAGAAGAATTGAGAGGAGCCGTCATCTAGAGCCTTGCTCGAGTGGGCCCATCCAAGGGTCCCAAATGTTGCAAATGGCAAGACAGGAGTTTCAGTATATAAGCCCATTTCTTCGAATGTTTCGTTGTAAATTGTTTCTTTTATTCCTGGCGCACGAATTTCAAGAGGAACATTGCGCTCTTTATTAGTTTCAGGATCTATATAGCCTGCTTCTGGCCCTTCTGGGTCTCCTGTTTGAAGAATATAGAAATCTTCGGCTTTTGCAAATGGTAGGCCATCATAGAAACCCTTTAGTGTTAAATCAATAAAAGCTCCTGCTGTTAATGGAGCGTTATATCCATCAACTATTGCAGTCATTAATCCTTTAGATGTATTGATTTCTACAGTTGCTCTTCCCAATAGCCTAGGCAGATTTTTGAATTCCTCAGGGATTTGATATGTAAAGTCTTTTCCAACTAAAAGGGCTTCTAATTGCCCAATCTTCTTAAGACTAGTGCGTCGCTCATTAATAAAACTCACTTTATCTTTTTCACTTGCTAATTCATCAAGATTTTCAAGACTTATTTTTAGGGTGCTCATTATTTTTTCTGCTTCTTTTTTGTTGTCATTAGACATACTTTGAAGGATTTGATCTTTTCGGCTTGTTAAAAGAAAAAGGCTTCTTGAGCTTGCTTTATTGATCGCTTGCCAGCGGCTGCCTCGTAACAACTCTGTTGTTTCTTCTAGCTTGTATTGAATCTCTCTTAATTCTTTTTGTTCAATTGGTAACGCAGTGCGAAGAATTGCATAAGGATCTTTAATGGCATTGCCTGGAGGTAATGCAGCAGTAGCAGGAGAACTCCATCCAATGACTATGGTGGTAAAAACTGCTATGAGTGCAACAACAAGACGTTGGAAAATTGTCATGGTTGAAAAAGGCTATGCACGACTTTGGCACAGCCTTATGATCGCCTGATCGATTCCACCGGAATGATCTCCAGTAACGACTTTCGCACTGGCACCACCATTGAACTTGATGGTTCTGTCTGGCGTGTGGTTGAATTCCTTCATGTCAAGCCTGGCAAGGGATCAGCCTTTGTACGAACTAAATTAAAAGCTGTTCAGTCTGGCAATGTAGTTGAGAAAACTTTTCGTGCTGGTGAAATGGTTCCTCAGGCATTGCTTGAGAAATCCACTCTTCAACACACCTACATGGAAGCCGGAGATTACGTTTTTATGGATATGTCCACTTATGAGGAAACAAGACTTACTGCTGATCAAATTGGCAGTAGTAGGAAGTATCTAAAGGAAGGAATGGAAGTCAGTGTGGTTTCTTGGAATGGGAAACCACTGGAAGTTGAATTGCCTAATTCTGTTGTGCTTGAAATTAAGGAGACAGATCCTGGGGTAAAGGGTGATACTGCTACTGGTGGCACTAAGCCTGCCATCCTAGAGACTGGTGCCCAGGTTATGGTGCCTTTGTTTATTTCCATTGGGGAAAAGATCAAGGTCGACACCCGTAATGACAGTTATCTCGGAAGAGAGAGTTAAATGACTATGCAGCTTGATCACGACGAATTACATCGCTTATTGGCAGTCTTAGCTGAAAGCGATATTCAGGAATTTCGATTAGAAGGCGAAGATTTTCGTCTAGAGATAAGGCGAAACTTGCCTTCTTCGAATTCTTTAGCATCCTCGCCAATACCATTAGCCACGACTGCGAGTGATGTAAATGCAGCCAATGCTCCTCAGCCTCAGGTCAAAGTAGAGCCTTTAGGACCTAGCAGCCCCCCTCCAGCCGTCCCTGCGGCCCGTGCTGACCTTGTTGAGATAACGGCACCTATGGTTGGAACTTTTTATAGGGCTCCCGCTCCTGGTGACCCTTCTTTCGTTGAGATAGGAAGTCGTATTGGCGTTGGGCAGACTGTTTGTATTTTGGAGGCTATGAAGTTGATGAATGAATTGGAATCAGAAGTTAGTGGAGAAATTATCGAAATTCTTATTGAAAATGGTACTCCTGTTGAATTTGGTCAGGTCTTGATGAGGGTTAAGCCAAGTTAACTTTGTGTTTTGCTTAGATCCCATGCAGTTTGTATAGCAGCAATCATACTTTCTGGATTTGCATCTCCTTTGCCAGCTATATCGCACGCTGTTCCATGATCTGGTGATGTTCTGATAAATGGCAAGCCTAGTGTTGTATTTACAGCGGAATCAAATGCAATGATTTTGACAGGAATTAGCCCTTGGTCATGATATAAAGCTAAGAATCCATTTGGGTAATTTTTATTTTCCTTACTGTTCCATGCTTTTGCAGCTGAAATCCAACAAGTATCTGGTGAACATGGTCCTTCTATTATTACATCTGGATGATTATATTCCCATTTCTTTATAGTAGGAATTAGCCAATTTATTTCTTCGGTTCCAATTTTTCCTTGCTCCCCTGAATGAGGATTGATTCCAGCAATCTTTATTTTTGGCCTCTTATTAAATATTTTGCAGAAGTCTACAAGTGCATCTAATTTTCTGACAATTAAGTTTGGCGTTAAATATTCGCATACTTTAGACAGTGGAATATGAGTAGTTGTTAGAAGTGTATTAAAACGCCAGTTATTGTTTGGCGATATTGCTGTAAAAAGCATTGATGGTTCTTTGACACTTGTAATCTCTCCAAGTCTTTCAGTCTGACCTGGATACTGATGACCTGCTTCTTGCCATGCGTGTTTTGTTATAGGAGCAGTTACAAGTGCCTTTCCTTTGCCACTAAGTATTAATTCGGTTGCATATGTTAACCATTTAAAGCTTATATCACCTGTTTTTGCATTTGGCTTTCCTGGACTGATTTTACAATTTAATGGGTAGTCTTTGATTGTCAGTTTACTGGGATCTATTAGGTTAATTCCTTTTTCTTTTAGTCTTAGATAAGTAATGTCTAGAGTTTTCTTGCAGCCTACAATGATTGGATTAAGTCCATCAGGGAATTGATGCTGCCCTAGAGCTTTTAATATAACCTCACTGCCAATACCAGCTGGGTCTCCCATTGAGATAATTATGTTATGAATTTCTTTTTTATTATTATTTTCCATTGATTGATTTTGCTAATTACAATATTTTAGGCAGTCTTCTAGTCCTGATTGATAATTTGGATGAATTAACGAATAGCCAAGCTCTTTGCATAGCATTTGGTTGCTTACACGTCGATTCTCTTTCCAGAAAGAAAGTGCCATTGGACTCATTTTCCTGGAAGCGATTTCAAAGGATTCAATTGGAGGCAAGGAATTTCCTAAAAGAGATGCTGCATAAGTGAGCACCTCAACATTGGTTGTAGGCATATCATCTGCAACATTAATGATTGGTGGTTTTAAGCCGTTTCTCGCCAATTCAATTAGATGAAATGTTGCTCCAGCAATATCATCTATGTGAATTCTTGAAAAAACTTGACCAGGCTTAGATATCATTTTACTTGAGTTTTTTTTAATACTTTGAAGTGCTGATCGGCCTGGTCCATAGATTCCAGGTAGTCGAAGGATTTGTACTGGCAATCCAGACGCTTGCCATGCTTGTTCGCATGCAAGCCTTCTTTTGCTTCTGGCCTGCTTTGGCTTAACTGGATCATCTTCTTTTACCCACTTACCCTTGCAGTCGCCATATACGCCAGTGGTGGAAAGATATCCCACCCATTCCAAAGGCATTTCTTTTAGTTGATCTTTCAAGCTTGTCAGGACAGGATCCTCACCATTGTCTGATGGAGGGATACAACTTAAAAGGTGAGTTGCGTCTCCTATTACTTGCGAGGGTGGTAATTGCTTTGTGGCGCTGTCAAATGCAAAATCTGCTCCAAAACTGTTAATTGAGCGGCGACTGCAAAGCGCATTGGAACCAAGCGCTTTTGCTAAAGCTGCAACATGTTGCCCGCTAAAGCCCCCTCCTAAAACAATAAGTTTTGAATTCGGCGGAAGTGGCTTGCATTGCTTGACAACTTCGCTCAGCATGAGTACATATGTATTACTGCTGATTTGGGCTCATGGCTTTTTCGTCTTTGCGTGTTGATGCTAATGCTTCTACTATTCTGCCTTTTCGACATTCTGCTGCCACTATTTCTGATAAAGAACATTTTTGGAAATTTAGTTTGATGATTCCATTACTGACTTTGAGCTTTGCTGTTTTTTTTGTGCCTGAGAGTCCAGATCAATTGGCATCTATTTGTGAAAAGCACAATTCAGTCACTGCTTGTCAAGTTTGGTAAATTTATGCTGCTTGCAGAGTCCAGTCATTGTCTTTGCTTTTTGGCTGTTTTATTTGTAGGTCTGATTTTTTATTGATTGGCTGAGCCCATTGAAGGAGGCGTAAAGCCAATCGCAAATCTCCATCTGTCCATGCTCTCATTGCCATGGCACGTCTAGGATCATAAAACTTTTGACGCCTGTACCAAGAGAATGCTTCTGTATCGGATTTGTGACCGTTGCAAGAGAGACAGGCCGGTACACAATTTTCAGTGACGCTTAAGCCACCTTTGCTCCGAGGTATTACGTGATCGATTGATTCGGAAGCCTGTCCACAATAAATACAACTTTTTCCAGTAAAACTATGAAGAGATTGTCTCCATCGTCGGACACGCAATTTGGGACAAAGGTCTTCTAAGAAAACTGCATCCCTGGTATGCATCCGAGTAAATCGGTTATAAGCAGTTTGCCGTGATTAAGCATGAAGTCAATGTATTGAGTGATGCGGTTTCGAATTTTTGCAGAGCTTTTTTGAGTGGCTTAAAAGGCCTTGTAAACCTCCTGATGCAGAGTAAATTGAATTTTCTTCGGATCTTACAGAGTTTACGAACAAATCATCTTCTAGTTGTTTTTTGGATTTGACGTTGACAGGGAATGTCGCCGTCAACTTTCCATTTGATGCTGTGACCAATTCACAACTTCGAAGGATCAGGCCTCATGGAGTTTGTTTAGGAGCTAATAAAGGTTGGGAATTTCCTCTTGCTTCTGCTGAGAGTTTGAGAGGTTTGCTTGGTTCAAGATTTGCTATTTCTGAAGAACTTCTTCAGTGGTTGCATTGGTTTAAACATCCTCTGCCACCATTACCGCCTCATAAAGAATTGATTGCTAATGCTGACTTGATGTCAGTTCTTGTTGATGGCCGCAAGCCTCTGCCGCATCAGCGATTTGGTGTTAGATGGCTGTTGGCGAGAAAAGGAGCATTGTTAGCTGATGAAATGGGCTTAGGAAAAACTTTGACAGCACTTCTGGCTGGTCGTGCAATGGTTAGAGCTGCGAATGTGCGAATAGTAGTTATAGCTCCTGTTGGCTTACATTCTCATTGGCAAAAAGAGGCGAATGCTGTTGATTTAAAAGTCGAGTTGTTTAGCTGGGCTTCCCTGCCAAAGGATTTACCTCCTTTTGGGACGGTATTAATAGTTGATGAAGCGCATTTTGCCCAGTCATTTCATGCAAAACGAACGAAGTCTTTGTTGCGACTAGCTCGACATCCGCGCCTGAGAGCTATATGGATGTTGTCAGGAACTCCTCTAAAAAATGGTCGTCCAGTTCAGTTATATCCGCTTTTAGCGGCTATTGATCACCCCTTGGCTATTAATCGAAGGGCTTTTGAAGAGTATTTTTGTCATGGACATTGGACTAATAAAAATGGCCGGTTTTTATGGGAGGCTAATGGTACCAGTAATTTGCAAGAGCTAAATAAATTAATTAAGCCGCTTATTTTGTATAGAAAGAAGCAAGATCTTTTGAATTTGCTACCGAAGCGTAGGGAATTGCATCGTGTTCAACTTTCATCCTTAGAAGCTTTAGGCCTGAATCATCGAATTGCTTTAGTAATTGATAATTATCGAGAGCGAGTGAAGTTGGGCTTAGTTCGATCAGATTCAGAGTCTCTTTCTGTATTGACTGCTTTACGTCAAATTTCTGCTGAATTTAAATTGCCTTTTACTTCTAAATTGATTAAACAATTATCTAATGAAAACAAGAGTATAGTTTTGTTTAGTAATTTCATAGAGCCATTATATCTTTTGCGCGATAAGATTGGAGGCGAATTATTAACTGGTAAGCAGTCTTTTCAAGAAAGGGAGGATTCTGTTGATAAGTTTCAGGCTGGCAGCGTTCCTTTGCTGCTATGCACATATGGAGCAGGGGGGCTTGGTTTGACATTGCATCGTGCAAGTCATGTGATCTTATTAGAACGTCCTTGGACCCCTGGAGATGTTGATCAGGCAGAGGATAGATGTCATAGAATTGGAATGACAGAAGGTCTTGTTAGTCATTGGGTTAGCCTTGGCTTTGTTGATTATTTTGTTGACACTTTGTTGACTAGTAAATCTCAAAATATTGAGTTTATATTAGGATCTAGACGATTAGATCTTAATCGTAAGTCCATTGCCAAGATGTTTAATACTTGTCTGTATGAATTTTCTAATAGTTAGGAACTTTATTAATAATTATACCTTTCAGCAGCATTTGTTTTTGTAGGCATTTCAATTTTCTCTTTGACAATTTCTTCTTTGATAAGTTCTGGATTCTGAAAGAGGTCTCCTAGATAGCTTCCACAACCTTCATAGTTTTCAGGTTCTTCTACAACAGTTTCTATGATCATAACTGCTCCATGCTTGGGTGAAGTTTTAAACAAACTATTGGCTTGGCGTTTGATTACTTCATAAGCAGCATTCCAGCTAACTTCATGTTCGTTACCACTTTGACGCATATAACAGTAGATCTTTGCTCCTTTTTCGCCTGTATCATTTATTCCTGCATAGACGGCTGAGTTGAATACATTTGTGCAATAAATAGTTACTATTCCTATAGGAAGAGCAAGCCAAGCGGGATACCTCGCCATGATTAATTACTTAGATAGCTCTTGTAACGTATCTATTTCTTTGTTTCTGTCTAGAGCCTGCTATTGATTAATTATCCCTAAAGGAGAAATAAATTTTACTATTACCGGCAAGACTATCAAAACTGTATCAGTCGCACTGCATGTAAAGCTGCCACAGCAGAGCCTACTCCTAGCCTGCAAGGCTCATTCCACTTTTCCACCAAGGTGCTTCGCCAAGAAGAGATATCAATGGGTCTATGCCTAGGAAGCGGCTGGTTAAGAGTCCGACAACAATTCCAGTTAATAATAGGCTAATTGTCATTACTATTGCAGGCTTCCAAAGTGTTTGAATTTGATTAAGTGATTCTTTTTAAGCTTGTCCCTATTCTTATTTCCATGATTGTTGTAGTACCTATAGGCCATTCAGCTATATCTAAGCGTCCACTCATGCTGGCAATATCTGCTCCTAATAAGGCACCTGCGCACGGGGATGCCTGATCCCCGTGCGCATTGTCGCAAGGCCTAGGACAGTTCCTGCGATGAGATATATCAACAAAGTAGGTTGCTGTGACATCACTAATTCCAAAGTTAGTTTTAGTGTTATAACAAGCACTTTTTCAATCAAGAAGCCAATAAAGACTTGAGTGTTTTCCTTATATGTGTTGTCATCAGTTTAAGTTTTTACTATGTCCAATGTCTTCATCTTGTTCTTTTAGAATTACACGTACTGCTGAAGATCTAGCTCAGACAATTAATGCGCTTTCACAGAGGTTGGTGAAATTGGAACAGCGACAAGAGGCTCTAGAGCTTCGGGTCAAGAAATTTCCCTTAGAAACTTCTGAGGAAGAGATAAAAATGCTTGATGGCGTAGAGAATCTCCTTAAAGAATGTCAAGAGCTTTTAGATAACCCTTCCCCACATAATGATTTAGACGAGGTTTGGGCGGAGGAGGTGGAGGAAGAGAAATTGGCAGCATAAGATGCCATTTAAGTGGCAGAATATAGAGAAAGTAAGGCAACCATGGTGCCTACCATTTGTGCCTCTGGCACGTCACAACTGAATGACAAGGGATTATCGCACTTTCAGCATTCACCTTCGGCTAGAAAAGAATTTCATGAATGCGGTCATTATCTAGAGAAGTTGGAATTTGCTTTGGCTATTGCTCAGACAAATGGAGATCAAATTCGTATAGATGCATTACGTGCTCAGATAGCAGAATTAGGTGGGAATACTGAGGAGCCAGGGACATGAAATAGTGATTAGATCAATTCCCCATTAAAAGATTAATTTTCTTTTATAAGTTAGATTTTATTTTGAGTATTCATAATGCTGTATTCTTTGAAGTCAATCCAGTAGGTTAAACTTTAGTTAGAAGGCTTTGATTGATTTTGACAACCACTCTTGTGAGAAAACCATCTATAATCAACTCTTCACGAAGTAAAAGTGAGGCTCATTTAAAAGCAGCCGTCAATTTATTTAATTCAGCTTCAGAGCAAGCTGAGGCTGGTGAATTAAAGTCTGCAGCTGTTTCAATCTTGAAGGCATTGGATCAAGAGCGTCGAGCAGGTGTGATTGGACCTCAGATTTTGCAATTGATCAAGCCAACACCTTGATATATTATTTGGTATTGATTATGATTCATAAACTAAAAAAATTATTGTCAATCTTTAAGCGGGTGACCGGATTCGAACCGGCGACGTCCAGCTTGGGAAGCTGACATTCTACCACTGAATTACACCCGCATTCTTTTATAATAATTCAAATTTTTGTTAATGCATTTTAAAAAGTTAATTTAAGAATTTCGAGGCTGCAGCAACGCCAGCTCCTAGATTTGAATTATTTATGCCTAAAGACACTAACGTTGACTCTATTGCTGCTATTGCTGTAAGCACATCTCGATCGCTAACAAACCCCAAGTGACCGATACGAAAGACTTTGCCTTTTAAATGATCTTGTCCACCAGCTAACAAGATGTCGTACTTATCTTTTACTGCTTTTCTTAAAATTTCCGCATCAATGTTTTTGGGGGCAACAGCTGTAATAGATGGACTTCCATAGCCAGTCGCTGAAAAAATTGGAAGGTCCATTGCCTTCATGCCAGCTTGTGCTGCATCTCTATGCCTGCCATGACGGTTAAAGATTGATTCCAATCCTTCTTGTTGCATCATTTCAAGTGAGGCTTGTAATGCAAAAAATAGATTTACAGCAGGAGTAAATGGGTTGCTATTTTTAACTACCGTTTTTTGGTATTGCTTAAGATCAAGATAAAACTTTGGTAGATCAGAATCTTTGTTTGCATCCCAAGCACGTTTACTCATTGCAACAAAACTCAGTCCAGGTGGCATCATGTAACCTTTTTGGGAACCTGATGCGATGACATCTATTCCCCAGTCATCCATTGGGACATTGCAAGCGCCAAGACTGGTAACGCAATCCGAGATTGTTAGTGCTTTCCCATGATTGTGCACATATTTGCTTATTGTTTCTAAGTCGTTAATTACTCCTGTTGAAGTTTCTGAGTGGGTAAGAATTACTGCCCGAATTTTTTTTTCAAAATCTGCATCTAACAACTCCTTGAAAGTTTCTGGATCCAAAGGTTGACCCCAATCTGCCTTGACTACCTCAACATCCAGTCCATAGCTTTTAGCCACTTTGACCCACCTTTCTCCAAATTTTCCATTGTCCCCACAGACAACTCTGTCGCCCTTGCTAAGAGTATTAATAATCCCCGCCTCCATAGCAGCAGTTCCACTGCCTGTAATGCTCAGTACATCATTGTTGGTTTGATGCAACCATTTGAGTAACTCACTCGTACGTTGCACTACATGCTGAAATTCAGCACTGCGATGTCCAATAGGGTGTTTCCCCATCGCCATCAGAACTTTTTCAGGCACTGGTGTGGGCCCTGGGATCATCAGGGTAAGTTTTTCCTGCATGGTCTGGACCTACATAATCATCCATCCTAAAAAATCATCTACAAAGGTTGCCGTATCACTAACTCTTCTTCTTTAAATCAAGGTCTAACTTTGCCAGTATGGCTTGTTGCATCTGCCGTATCTGCTACGCAAATACTTAATGGCCAGCCTTTTGCCCAGCAGCAAAGAATTGACTTGCCAGATCAATCAGATTCCTTTTTAGTTCAGGTTTATTTAGCAGTTTTATTTGCTGATGGTGATCAAGCTGTAGCGATCACTCATTGTGAGTCTTGTTTAGGCCTTGACCTGACAAGAGATTTAGAGATTTGGACTTTTGTTCAATTTGAGACAAATGGTGTTCATAAATTAGACAAAAAGTTTTTTTATCAGGATTGGTTGTCTTTAGTGCCAGGAGAGGGAGTAGGTGTTTTTGAATCTACTGGCAAGGCTTGTGTTTCTGGATTTACTTATCAGCTTCTTGAAAAAAATCTTCGCCCATTGGTACCAAGAGGCAAGAGATTGAAGCTCGAAGTTGTTTTGCCTGCTGGGAGAATGTTGGCTGATAGGACTAGTAATAAAGCTTTTGGAGTAGTAGAGGGACTTTCGCTTATTGGCACTCAAGCTATCTCTCAGAACAGTGCATCTCCAGAACAATTGGAAAATGCATTGGAATCTTTAAAAGTCAAATGCAATCAAGCTAATTTTAAAGGTGAGATGATATTTGTAATTGGAGAGAATGGGCTTGATCTAGCTGAAAATTTAGGTTTAGGCTTG
The DNA here is from genome assembly GCA_003280085.1 of Prochlorococcus sp. AG-363-O06. Taxonomy (GTDB): domain Bacteria; phylum Cyanobacteriota; class Cyanobacteriia; order PCC-6307; family Cyanobiaceae; genus AG-363-O06. The sequence continues at coordinate 21,812 of QCFY01000010.1, forward strand.
CATTCTGTAGTTAAAACAGGAAATTGGCTGGGTCCTTTAATTGTCGCAGCTGCCGAGGAAGGCGTTACTAAGCTTTTGCTTTTTGGCTATCACGGTAAATTGATCAAATTGGCTGGTGGAATTTTTCATACCCATAATCATTTGGCTGATGCTCGCTTAGAAATTTTGATTGCATTGGCAGTATATGAAGGCATTCCTTTGGATTTGATTAAGACATTGGCTCAATCAGAATCCATAGAAGGCGCTTTGCTAAACCTTGAGACTTGCAATATCGATATCGCCAAAATGCTTTGGAACAGAATTGCCTCTGTGATTGAGGAAAAGAGCATTGATTACATTAGTAAATATGGGGCTTGGAAAATGCAAATAGGTGCAGCTTTATTTGATCGCCAAAGGAGCCTGCGTTGGGCAGGACCAATTGGGATTCAACATCTTGCTTCTTATGGCGTTAAAGCTGAGCCCAAAAAATAATCTTTTCTCTAACCTAAATGGAAACCAGTTGGTTTTTGCATTCGCCTTTTCAGAAATATGCCAGAGCTCCCTCTATTAGACAAACGTAAGCCGGCTATTGTCATTCTTGACTTTGGCTCACAATATTCCGAATTAATTGCTCGAAGAATTAGAGAAACTGAGGTTTTTTCCTTGGTGATGAGTTATAGAACATCTGCAAATGAACTTCGTTCTTTGGCTCCTAAAGGACTAATTCTGAGTGGTGGGCCAAGTTCTGTTTATGCAGATGGCGCACCTTTGCCTGATCCAGGGATTTGGGATTTGGGTATACCTGTGCTTGGGGTTTGTTATGGAATGCAATTAATGGTTCACCAGCTAGGTGGTCAAGTTGAGCCTGCTGTCGGTAAGGCTGAATATGGCAAAGCCCCATTAGAAGTTGATGATCAGACCGCATTACTTGCCAATGTTGTTAACGGCTCAACGATGTGGATGAGTCATGGAGATTCAGTTAAGTCATTGCCTGAAGGATTTGTACGTTTGGCCCATACAGTGAATACCCTGGAAGCGGCGATAGCTTGTCATAAACGCAAGTTTTATGGAGTTCAGTTTCACCCCGAAGTGGTCCATTCCAAAGATGGAATGTTGGTGATTAAGAATTTTGTTTATAAAATCTCTAATTGTGAACCAGATTGGACTACCACAGCTTTTGTTGATGAAGCAGTTCATCAAGTTCGCTCACAAGTAGGCGATAAAAGAGTATTACTTGCTTTGTCTGGAGGTGTTGATTCTTCTACTTTGGCATTTCTCTTGCATAAAGCAATTGGGAGTCAATTGACTTGTATGTTTATTGATCAGGGATTTATGCGTAAAGGCGAGCCTGAATTCTTAATGGACTTCTTCGATAAGAAATTTCATATTAATGTTGAATATATTAATGCACGTGAACGATTTATTTCAAAATTAAGAGGAGTGATTGATCCTGAGGAAAAACGTAAAATTATTGGCACTGAATTCATTAGAGTATTTGAAGAAGAAAGTGCACGTTTGGGTCCTTTTGATTATTTAGCTCAAGGCACTCTTTATCCAGATGTTATTGAAAGTGCAGGTACAAATATAGATTTAAAAACAGGAGAGCGAGTGGCTGTAAAGATTAAAAGTCATCACAATGTTGGTGGTTTACCTAAAGATCTGCAATTTAAATTAGTCGAGCCTTTAAGGAAATTGTTTAAAGATGAGGTTCGTAAAGTTGGTATGGCTCTAGGCTTGCCCGGGGAGATAGTTAGGCGCCATCCCTTCCCTGGGCCAGGCTTGGCAATTAGAATCCTTGGAGAAGTAACTAATGAAAAGTTGAATTGCTTACGAGATGCAGATTTAATTGTTAGAGAGGAAATTAATACTGCTGGTTTATATGATGAAATTTGGCAGGCATTTGCTGTATTACTTCCTGTTTGCTCTGTAGGTGTGATGGGTGATCAGCGTACTTATGCTTGGCCTATTGTACTTAGATGTGTCTCTAGTGAAGACGGAATGACTGCTGACTGGTCACATTTACCTTATGATGTTTTAGAATTAATTTCAAATAGGATTGTAAATGAGGTTAAAGGTGTTAATAGGGTAGTGTTTGATATTACCAGCAAACCACCTGGCACAATTGAGTGGGAATAATAGTAAAGTGAAGCTTTTCGCCCCCCTAATTGTTTAGGTTTATATGGGCTTGATGCATGTTATTTTCACATTCTTTAAAGACAATATAAGAAGAATGTATGTCTATATAAAGTCAAGGCTTAATACTCTTCATGATCTTCAATAGTATTTTCAAAATCCAGAACTGTTACATCCTATTGAAGATATTGGCCTGTTTTTGCACACATTTCATTGAGTGACTTTAGCTTGCTGGAGATATAATCCATATTAATCCTTAAAGAAAGTTCTATATGGAGAAAGGTGAAAAGTAGTGCTTTCTGAATTTCGTAGCCTTGGCAGGATAGCTGAAATTGTCTGTCAAAAGGAAGGCGAGTTTGGAAGATCTATTTTTTCTATTAATCTAAACCTAAGATCTAGAATATATGTTATCTGAAAAAAGATGATATAGGTTTAGAAAGATTTTTGCTCCCTTTGAATGATTTTCTAGGATATTTCAAGGAGAATTTCTTTTTGGCAGGTTCATTAGTTCAAATATGTTTCTTCTTTGCTTCTTACGGAAATTATGCTAAACCTCCTTTGTTATTGAAAGCTTTTTGAGTAAATAATGAAATCTACAAAGCAGTTCATTTATATTTTCATAGGAATCATCCTTGTCTTTTCATTGATAGGTGCAATTAGTAGAGCCTTTTTCTCTTTAATCAGTTTTGCGATACTATTAGTTATATATTTTCTTCCTTCTATTATTGCTTTCTCTAGAAAATCGCCCAGTGCTTTAGCTATCTCCGCGCTTAATTTGTTTTTAGGATGGACTTTTCTAGGTTGGGTCGCAAGCCTAATTTGGGCACTAAGGAATTACAAATATTAAACTTTTTAGTTGCACTTCTAAGCAAGAATTCTTATTAAATGACGACTTTAGATTTTTCTTGCTAAATAACTTTGCTTTAGGGGTGGTGTAATCCAGACTTAATAGATAACTTGGATTACTGGCTTAAATAGATCATTGACCGCAGCACAACCACAGGACTTTCAGCTGCAACGTCGTCTTCAGCAGGACAGTATCCGCCTTGCTGGAAAGACTGTATATATCAATCCTTTTCTGTATTGGCGTCGTTTTGATAGTAATACGGATAGATGGCTAAGAGAGCCTGGTCAGCTGGGAGAAGATCAAATTAAACTCAATAGAGGTAGGTTTTATCCGGAATTGGATTGGAATTTTTTGGATGAGGATGAACGCTTGCTGAAGGATGCTGCTGTAGAGATGTTTCTTAAGAGCCTTGATTTGATTACTACTTTTCATCCAGAACTTAATGCAGGACAGTTACTTGAAGTTGAGAGGAAGATGGCTATTACTAAAAAACGTGCGTTTGAGCGTTGGGTCGAAAAGTCTTTTCGTCGAAGGTTGAAGGAAGAGTCTCGAGAGCGTAAGCGTATTGAAGCAGAAAGACTTTGGCGGAGTTGGAGAGAGTGGGTTTCCCTAGAAACAACACATCAGGCCGTTGTTCCTTTTTTTGCCATTATCTTTTTGGTTGGTTTTGGTGGATGGTCAATGGGAGTATCAAGTGTCAGTTGCCCCCCATCATTAATGTCTATGGATCAGAGTGTAGTTAGATAGATAGATCTTCTGGGCTTCTATGGCCGACGATCCAATTGATGAATTGCGCCTTTCTGTGATGCAGAACTTGCTACCAGTGGGTTTGGCGATGGTTGCAAGGGCAAGGAAAGGAGGTCCCAAAAATATTGTTGAGGTTTTCACCTGCTCCAGTGATCCTTTGCTTGAATTGAGAAAAGAAGGTGAGCCAGCAGCACAATCTTTTCGCGATCGATTAGATCAAGTCAGTCCAGGGTTAGGTAATCCAGTGATACCCGTGAATGTCTCTGTAGAAGATGTGGAGAATAGTGATGATGCAATTCCCTCGGATGAAGACACCGAATCTCTTGTGCATGTTTTGGGACAAATTGAGAGCCGTCTAAAGACTTTGGAAGGATTCTTGGGAACCACGGCTGATCAAGGCTCAACTATTGCAATGGATGATTGATGAGAATAAATGTCTAGAAGGATTCTGAAAGATTTAACTAAGTCTCGAAAAATTGGTTTATTCAATCAGCCAATAGTTTTCTTTGCATTGATCCTCTCATTATTTGGAGCTATGTTTTGCCGCCTTTTTTGGCTGCAGGTTATCCAAGGTTCACTTTATAGAAGATTGTCTATAGAAAATAGAATTCGATTAGTTTCTACTCAACCTATTAGAGGACGTTTATTAGATAGGCATGGAAAGGTTTTGTCAGATAACAAAATCACTTATACCCTTTCCATCCAACCAAGATTGGTTGACAAAGTTAGTTGGCCTTTACTAAGAGATAGCTTGTCTAAATTGTTGGATATTTCTAAAGATCTTTTAGAGAAGCGCTTTGCTCAGGGGGTTGATGAGGATCCATTTCGGATTATTCTTCTTCGAAACTTAACTGCTCAGCAAGTATTGCGATTCATGGAAAATGAGCAGTTATTGCAAGGCTCTCAAGTTGATATAGAGCTGATTCGTTTTTATCCTTATGGCAGTTTGGCTGCGCATGTTCTGGGTTATACGCAACCAATTACGTCAAATGAATTTAAATTTCTTTCTAAGAAAGGTTATGTAATAAGAGATCGAATTGGAAGAACAGGAGTGGAGGCTGCCTACGAATCACATTTGCGAGGTCAATGGGGGGGCGAAATGCTTGAGGTTGATGCAAATGGGCGTGTGCAACGTAGCTTGGGAATCAAGCCAGCAATTGCTGGTAAAGATTTGATTTTGACACTTGATCTTCAGTTACAACAGGCTGCAGAAGAGGTGCTTGCCGATAAGAAAGCCGGCGCAATAGTTGCTCTTGACCCACGAACAGGAGCCATACGCGCTATGGCCAGTAAACCGACATTTAATCCAAATTTTTTTTCTAAGGTATATACGACACAAAAAGAATATGATCAGTTGTTTAAGTCCCGTCAGAAACCTTTATTGAGCAGAGCACTTAATGCATATGACCCTGGTAGTACTTGGAAACTTGTTACTGGAATGGCTGGAATGGAAAGTGGGAAGTTTCCTTTTGATATTCGACTAAAAACTTTTCCTTGTATCAAGTATGGTAGTCATTGTTTCCCAGAACATAACCGTAGCGGGTTTGGCACGATTGGTTATGAGGATGCTTATAGTTTTTCAAGCAATACATTTTTTTATCAGATTGGTGTTGGTATTGGATCTAAGGCTTTATATGAGGCAGCGAAGAAACTAGGTTTTGGTTCTCAGACTGGGGTAGAACTTTCTTATGAAGAGGGTTCTGGTCTTGTTGGTAATGAAGAATGGGCAGAGAAAGGTAGGGGTTGGGGTGAGCCTGGGCTTACTCCTTGGATTCCTGAAGATATGGCTAGTGCATCTATAGGACAAGCAGTGGTACAGACTACGCCTTTACAAATGGCACGTGCCTACGCAGTTTTTGCAAATGGGGGATATCTTGTGACTCCTCATTTGGCGCAAGTAGGGATTAATCGACTATCAGAGAAATATCGAAAGAAAGTTGATATTTCGGGTAGAACCCTACTGACAATAAGGAGTGGTTTAAGAAAAGTTGTGTTATCTGGAACTGGGGCAAGACTTAATTTGCCAAACTTCCCTGAAATTGCTGGAAAGTCGGGAACTGCAGAAGATAGTACGGGCGGTCCTGATCACGCATGGTTTGTTTGCTTTGCTCCTTATGAATCTAGTGAAATTGTTGTCGTTGCATTTGCCCAAAATACTCCTGGGGGAGGCTCTGTTCATGCTCTACCTATGGCAAAACAAGTCTTAGAGGCATGGAACGATAATCGTCAAAAGTAACAAGTAGCTGTATAAGTAGCTATGCAGCTTGAATAGAATTTATGGTTTTAGCTAACTTTTCATCCAGAATAGCTTTTACTTGAATCAGACTGCATTTTTTCGTTCTAAATGGCAGCAAAACCATAGGACTTCTTTCAGGACGTACTAACCAGGTTTGATTTGGTTGTTCCAAAAGGAGAAATCCTCTGTAACGGATTACGAAATCGTGGGTTTTTTGCAATCCCATTCCAAAGGGTATCTGATTAATACCCTACTATTTCAATACACAATATCTAGTGTACCCCTTGGCTTCCATTTTTTTTCATATTTAATAATTCTTGTTTTGTCATCCTTGATACAAAAACCATGAAATGGATTGATATCACTAGATTGCTTGCTTCAGGAAACGTGCTCAAATGCAAACGAAGTTTGTTTGCATTCCTTTCTGAAGGATCGCTATATATGGAGCATGTGTTCGATTTGACTGATTTACTGCTTAGAGATGCAAAGGCTCCATTTCCATAATGCGCTTCACAAGGTCTCTAATTGAGTCATCTTCGGCTGGTTTGTTGTTGTTACTAAGAAGCTGACGCCCTACTACTTGAGCACCTAGGTGAGTTAATTGAATTCGTAGAGAAATTAGTAATTCCATCCCTCCTCCGCCTGAAAAGGTAGCCATTCCTATTGGTCTACCATTGAATAGATTGCGAAAGTCATCGCCTTGAACAGATAGCCAGGCAAGAGCACTTGTAAACACAGGAGGAATAGAGCCATTGTATTCTGGAGCGCAGATAATCCATCTTGGTATAGATGACATGTCTGCATTTAATTGTTTTGCTGTGGCAGGTATTCCCGATTGTGCATGAGTGCGAGGGTTGTAAAGAGGTAGCTCTAAGGAAGTCAGGTCAAGTAATTCAGCGGTGACATTAAGTTCACTACTGATTTGTAAAAATCTATGAGCTAATTTTAGGTTCTCACCATTACTGGCGGTAATTACAAGGATGCTCTTTGTTGGGTTCATTGAAACGGCTGGTGTGGAATTTGAATTCTGCTTGTAAGAGGTGTTGATTAATAGTTTGCTCCAGTTTTGCGATGGTGTACTGCTGTGACTTCATCTGCATTAAGCACTTTGCCATGATTAATTTCTGCATAGATCAACCAATGGTCATTGCATTCCATGCGTTGCTTTACGCAGCCTTCTAGCCATGCCAGGGCTTCTGGAAGGATTGGTTGGTTGTTTGGACTGTCAGTAATTGTTACCCCTGAGAGACGATTGGCGCCAGGAGCAAAAGGCTGAAGAAATTGCTTCAAAATCTCTTTGTTTTTATTTGCAGCCAATATATTTAGAATAAAAAAATCGTTCGTATTCAGAATAGCTTCTATTGCTCTATCTTTTGCGATTGCGATCGTTATGCCTGGAGGAGAAAAGCTTGCTTGGCTAACCCAACTAGCAACCATCGCTCCTGATATGATTTCATCTGATTGATTTTTTTTGGTAGTTAAGATACAAAGACTACCCACAACGCGACCTAGAGCAAGTACAGCAGGATTGCTTTTGCTGCTAATTAAACCTCCACTTATGCGACGCTTTGTCTTTTGATGACTTTTTATAAGATCTCGACCAAACAATGTTCCTGTCTCTTCTAGCGTTTTTACTAGGAGACTATTTGGGCTGAATTTGATTTTTATTGGTTCAAATCCAAATTTAAAGCCACCATCTTTCAACTTTTTTTCTAAGAGATCTATAGCTTCTCCACTCCAACCGTAGCTGCCAAAGATGCCAACCAGCTTTTCCGTATCTCCTTCGGCAAGTAAAGCGCCTAAAGCCGTCATAATAGGTGTAGGGGCGTGACCTCCAAGAGTTGGAGAGCCAATGAGATATGCATCTGCTTTTTTTATTGCGTTTACTAACTCATTAGTAGAAGTGAATTCGCAGTTTAAACTTTCTACTCTTATACCAGTTCTTCTGATCCCATTGGCTAATGCATCAGCAATCGCTGCTGTATTGCCATATGCACTTGCAAATAAAAGAATGATTTGCAATGCAGCTTTGTGTTGTTCTTCGCCCCATTTACGATAATCATTTAATAGACTTCGCCAGCTTGAATCAATTGCTGGTCCGTGGCATGGGGCAATACATTTAATATCTAATTCTTCGAACTTATCTACAATATTTGAGACTTGATTCTCCATTGGTGCCATAAGGCAATCATAAAAATGTCGACGCTCTTCCTCTGTTGTTGTTGGATTTATCTCTGCCCAGCTTTGAGTGCAAAGGTGAGCTGCAAAGAATTTATCACTCATTAAAAGGCCAAGATTTTCTTCGAACGCAATTAACCCTCCAGGCCAACGAGGAGAAGGTGTAGGTATTAAACGTAGATTAAATATGCCATTGATGTAGAGAGTTTGATCTTGTCGAATTATTTTGATTTCAGGAAGATCTAGATTGGTATTGATTGCTTCTTCAGGCTTCTTGAATTCTCTGGATGGCTTCTCTTTATTCCAAAGCTCCTTGAGTAATGTTGCGCCTGGATTGGAACTTATAAGTTGAATTTGGGGATATAGTTTGGTTAATTGCTTTAATAGAGAGACTCGATTGGGATTGATATGACCAATGACAACTTTGAAAGAGTTAATATTGTGAGGTATGGCTTTTTCTAAGGCGTTAATAAATCCCTCTGCATATGTTGCGCCTGGTGGATGTACTAGTACAGCTTCCTCTAAAGCTTGATTAGGGTTTTTAGGATCAGTAAATAAGAAACTATTGTCAGTAGTGCCGCGCTCTAAAGCATATTCAAGTTCAAATCTTAATCTATTGGGACTTAGCCCTCTAAGACTGACAAGTCCTTGCTCAATTGGCAGAGTAATTATCTTTAATTCATTAGCTAACTTTTCATTTGAAGAGTTTTTCATTAGTAGTGGTTACCAACTTTTCGATGATGAACAGCAGTAATACCTTCTTGGTTTGCAATATTGCCATCTTCAACAATTCCATAGATGATCCAATGATCTGGGCCTTCAAGCCTTTTTTCTACTCGACAACTAAGAAAAGCTAGAGCTTCAGTCAGGACTGGCCCACCTTTGGTAATGTTTTTCATTGTTTTCATTTCGGCAAATCGATCTGCACCAGGAGGAAAGCGTTTGAGAAAATGTCTCAATAAGTGTTGATGGTTTTTTTCTTCCAAAACATTAACAACAAAGTGATCACCTATTTGCATTAAAGCTTCAATTGCTCTGTCTTTGGCTACAGCAATTGTGATTCCCGGCGGCTCAAAGCTTGCTTGACTAACCCAGCTTGCAACCATCGCTCCAGTACGCACATTATTAGCTTCTCCTTGTTGAGCAGTAATAATATACAAACCTCCACTGAGGCGACCTAGTGCCTTGTCTAGATCATTGTCTAGACTTTTCATGCTAGCAATAAGTTGCTTTCTGTTTAGTAGTTGACCTAGGTCAGTTCCAGATTCTTCAAATCGTTGGTAAGTTTGTCCATCTGGTATTTGTTTTACCCGAAGACTTGAGAATGCTTCTTTCTGGTTCAGAGTGCGGAGTTGGGTTGATATTGAATCAATTGGCTTATCATTTCCGCTATATGTTTCATAAACAGCTATCCATTGCTTTTGGTGTAGTGCAGCCAGTAATGTTCCTATTGAACTTTGTAGTTCAGCATCAAGTGTATTTGGCCAAGTTGGTATTACAACTGCTTTGGCTTCACTAATTATTGAACTTAATTCTTGGCTATCAGAGGCTCTTAGATCTAAGAGTTGTACTTGAATGTTTGCTTTTCCAATGCCTCGTGCAATGGCTTGACTCAGGCGATCGCAAAAGCCATGTTGGCTTATGTAACAGACTGCTGCGTAGGTTTCACTCTTGTTGCGTTGATTACTCCATTCTCGATAATCATTGACCCAAAGAGCCAGATGATCACGTAGTAGCGGTCCATGCCCTACAGCAATTGTTTTGATTTCCGGTAACCCATCCATACGTTTTAGAGCTTGTAAGACGCTTCGTGCATTTGGACCCATTAGGCAATCGTAATAAAATCTAAAGTCTGGTGCGATGGCTCCAGGATTGATATCAAACAGATCTTCAGAGCAGTAATGAAGCCCGAATGCATCACATGTGTAAAGAACATTTGTTCCATGATCAAATGAAAAAATAGTATCTGGCCAATGTAAGTTTGGGGTGCTGAGAAATTCGAAACGATGATGGATTCCACTAGAGTCGCTTATTCCTAGATCTAGTTCATTCCCGCTTTTGACAGCTTTAGCTCGAAAAGGTCTGTGAATTTGATTGGTAAGAAATTGGATGGCTACTTTAGAAGCAACTATTTCTATTTCTGGATTTAACTCAAGCAGATCTCCAATGAGTCCCGAATGATCTGGTTCGGTGTGGCTAACAATTAAATAATCGATTGTTAAAGGATCCACTTCCTTTTGGAGTAAAGGGATCCAGTTTTCTCTGAACTTGGCGTGGCTTGTATCTATCAGTGCAGTTTTTTTGCTTTTTATGAGGAAAGAATTGTATGTGGTTCCATTCCGCAATCCAAATTCAATATCAAAACGATTCCGATCCCAATCAAGAGAGCGGATAGTGCTTGTATCTTCAGCAATTGCTTGGCTTTGTAGAGAAAGCCTGGGCATTGTTTTCTGCTTGTATAGGCCTTCAATGATTTTAGAGCTCAGCGGAACATTTGCTTGTTAAATCAAGACCATGACAAATGAGGGAGCCAATTTACGAGGCCAGGGAAAGTAATAATGAGGATTAATACACTGATTTGAAGACAAATAAATGGCACAACCCCTCTGTAGATTTCTTTAGTACGGATTGATTTTGGTGCTACACCACGCAGGTAAAAAAGTGCAAATCCAAAAGGTGGAGTTAAAAATGATGTTTGGAGATTGGCTCCAATTACAACTCCTAGCCAGAGCAATGCATCAGGCCCTAGTAGTTGATTGGCTGATGGAAGTAGTAGTGGAACAGCAATGAAAGCAATTTCAAAGAAGTCAATAAAAAAACCTAATATAAAAATGGTCAGCATGCTAAATACCATGAAACCAATTTTTCCTCCAGGAAGGTTTAGCAAAAGCTGAGCAATCAGTTCGTCACCACCAACACCTCGAAAGACCAGACTGAAAGCAGTAGAGCCTATTAATATTGCCATTACCATTGAGGTTGTCTTGACAGTTTCATCGCAGACTTTGAATAATTGCTTTTGACTAAAACCTTTATTGCTTGCAGCTAGGCCCATGGCACCAATTGCTCCTAATGTGCCGGCCTCAGTCGGAGTAGCTATTCCGAAAAAAATGCTCCCAAGAACAAGAATAATGAGCCCTAGAGGAGGAATAATTATTTTCATTAACTTAAAAACTTCTGGACGGTCGAGTTCTATGTGATTGAGTTCAGGCGCTAATTCAGGTTTTAAATTGCTTATGACAAGGATATAAATTGCAAAAGCACTAGCCATTAAAATTCCTGGAATTAAAGATCCTAGAAACAAGTCACCTACAGAAATACCTAGTTGATCTCCTAGTACTACTAAAACAATGCTTGGCGGAATGATCTGCCCCAGGGTTCCTGACGCAGCAATTACTCCTGTTGCAAGGGAACGATCATATCCAGCACGCAGCATTGAGGGTAAAGAAATTAAACCCATAGTTGTAACGGTTGCCGCTACAACTCCTGTTGTTGCTGCAAGTAGCGATCCCACAATGACTACTGCCAGTGCTAGACCACCGCGAATTCTTCCTAAAAGTCTCCCCATATTTTCTAGTAGCCTTTCTGCTATTCCTGATGTTTCCAACATTGCCCCCATAAAAATGAAAGCTGGGATTGCAAGTAAAGTGAAATTACCCATAATTCCCAGGATCCGTTGTGGGAGTGCTGTTACAAAAAGAGGGTCGAAAATATTTAACGTGATTCCAATAATGGAAAAGATAACTGAAACACCGCCAAGGCAAAAAGCTACTGGATATCCACTTAAAAGTACGATGACTAGGGTGATGAACATTCCTGGCCCAAGAATTAATGAAGGGTCGAGACTGATCACATATCCAGCCAGACTAATCTCTATCAACTTGCCTCTCCATTTTTACTGGGCATTGCGTTAGCTGCTTTTATTTTTGCAAAGTTCTTAACTGCTTCGGATAACCCTTGCAGTGTTAAGCAAAGAAAGCTCATTGGAATTAATGCTCTTATTAAATACCTTGGTAGTCCATGGGGATCAGGAGAGGCTTCATTGATGCTTATTGAGTAAAGGGCAGGTTGAATTGATATAGCGGTTATCCCAATTGCAAATGGTAAGAGAAGCAAAAGAGTTCCTAATAGCTCAACTTTTAATTTGCGATTTGTTCTTAATCTCGATTGGATGATATCTACTCGGACATGACCATTTTTTTGTAGCGTCCAACCTATTCCTAATAGAAAGGCAACATCAAAAAGATACCACTGACCTTCAATTAATCCGTTTGAGCTTAAGTTGTATCCAATGACTACTCCTAAATATCTCCCAATTACATTCCAGAGACCAAGGCCTAACATCAAAATGATGGACCAACAGGAAAGTTTGCCAAGGAATGTATTGAACTTGTCGATTCGCTTCGCTAGGGCTAAAAGTTTTTGCATCAATCTATAGTGGTTGATAGCTATGCCTTGCGAGTGAGAATTCATTAATTTTGTTCCAACTGTAGATTTCCTGTCGGAATCTTTGCCATTGATTAAAGAGTTGCCTGAAATCTGAATTTTCAGCAGCAATATCTGAATAGATTTGGAAGGCTGCTGCTTCTGCAGCTCTTAGAATTTCATCTTCATAGCGGACTAATTCAGTTCCATTCTTTAATAGCTTTTGCAATGCAGAGCCATTCCGGCTGTCATATTTATTGAGCATTTCTAAATTTGCTTCAAAACATGCAGCGTTAAAAATTGCTTTGTATTCAGATGGCAATTTATTCCATGCATTTTGATTGACTAGTGCAGAAAGAGTTGGTCCTGGTTCCCACCAGCCTGGGTAGTAATAGAACTTGGCTGCTCTAGCAAGGCCAAGCTTTTCATCGTCATAAGGGCCTGTCCATTCCGCTGCATCTATTGCGCCTCGGTCAAGGGCTAAATAGATTTCTCCACCTGGCAGAACTTGTACATTGACACCGAGTTCGGCCATTACTTTTCCACCGAGTCCAGGAATGCGCATCTTTAGACCTTGAAGAGATCTAAGACCATTGAGCTTTTGCTTGAACCATCCACCCATTTGGGCGCCTGTATTACCTGCAGGAAAACTAATGACTCCGAAATCAGAAAAAATATTATTTAGTTGTTTAATACCCTCTGCTTCGTATAGCCAAGCGTTTTGTTGCTGTGCTGAAAGTCCAAATGGTACTGAGGTGCCGAATGCAAAAGATGGATTCTTCCCTATGTAGTAATAGCTTGCAGTATGACCACATTCAACAGATCCACTTTGCACTGCATTGAGAACTTCTAAACCTGGTACTAGTTCACCTGCTGCATAGGGTTTGATTTGAAAGTTTCCACCACTTAGAGCATTAACTCGTTGACTAATCGTTTCGGCTCCTCCAAAAATGGTATCAAGTGAGAGGGGCCAACTAGTTGCCATTCTCCACCGTACTTTTGGCAGACCAATAGGGTTAGTGTTTGTCGTCTGATTATTTGCTTTACGGATTGTGCATGAGCCTAAAAAACCTGCTCCTATGGCTGCAGTGATGGCTGTAGAGCCAGTCTCAAGTAGTTTTCTTCGTTGCATGCAGTGTGCTTTTTGGATCTTATGGGAGATAATTTATTTGAGCTTCTCAAGATTAGTTATAAGGATGCTTGTAGCCGTATTTTTTCGAAATGGTTTGCATTTCTTGTTAGATATTCCACCAGCTAGCAAAAGAAGCAGCTTGTCCTATCGCTGAATTATCGTTGTCCCATATTGTCCAAATTTTTACATTGTCTATGAAGAATTTCTCTCCTTTTTTATTCACTCTTATTCCTCTATAGCCTTTGATAGCTGTCTTAGTAATTGCTTTGTTCAAGATGGCTTGACGTTGTCTTTGAGCATCTTTTGGTGCTGTTTGTCGTGATGGCATACCAATCATTTCATCCCAGCTCATTTGCCAAAGCTGAAGTGCAGAAGCATTTGCATAAATCAGGCAGGGGTCATCTTGTTTATCATGTGCGATCACAATTTTCTTTAAGATGAAAAGTTCTTGACTTTGTAGTCGGTGGTAGTCATCTACGTCCGGACAAATCAATAATGGTTTCCCAAACGCATTTTTATACGACTGTAAAAGTTGGTCAGTAAGCTCCAATTTCTTAGGCATTAGCCATGGAGGGTTATTCACCTTTATTCATGGCTTTTAGCATTGCCAGCTGAGCAAAACGTTGCCCTTCCACATTTAAGTGTTGCAGAAATACCTGGCGAGCCTTGGGAAAGCGTGGTTCTTCTGCAAGTGGTAAATCTCCTGCTGAAGATAGCCCTGTATCCCCTTCCATTGAGGGTGTTATGACTACTAATTCTGAGTCTAGATTGGCCTCATAGTTCCACCACAGACTTGGATTGATCAATGCTTTATGAGAGTGAGTCGGTGTTAATTGATTTATTGATGCTGTACTTCCAGCTTCAGCCATCAGTTGCTTAATAACTTTGAGTCGTTGTTTAGCAAGATCCTTTATCAATTGATGACGAGTTCGACCTCTGAGTTGAAATAAGACAAAGGGATCTTCTCTAAACCTATCTCCCATCAAAAAGTAAATTGCACTTATGTGCTTGCATGGATTGGCTTTATCAGGACAGCTACATTCGCTTCGGACCTCTTGTAGTTTAAATGGGAATAGGCGTTTGCCACTCGCAGCGAATGCCCTTTCGATATCGACAGGCATTATTCCGGCCAAAAGTTGTGCTGACCAGCTTGCTTTTTGAGTCAATGCTTCTAAGACATACTCCCAATCTTCGTCATTTAATACATCAAGCCAAAGCTTGACTTTATAAGGTTCTTCATCTGTCCCCTGGACTCTTGCATGTACTCTACGCCCTTCAAAACGAATCGATGTGACATTGCCTTCTCTGGCATAAATCCATGCGCGCGCTAGCCGTTTTTTAAATCGGTAAGAGTTGATTAACTCCATCCATTGCTCAACCCACCATGGCTGCTCTCCAAGACCTTGATCCGTTAGTGACGTAGTGATGGTTTGATTTTCATTAGTTGAATGAGTCATAAGTTTGAATTGCTTAACCTTCTTCTAAGGAAACTAATTCACGCAATTGATTGACTTCAAGCTTGCCTAGCCATTCTTCGCCAGATCCAACGATATCCTCGGCTAGTTGGGATTTTCGTCTTATCATTTGATCGATTTTTTCTTCTACAGAGCCACTAGTAACAAATTTGTGAACGATTACTCGGTTCGTCTGACCAATTCGATATGCCCTGTCAGTTGCTTGATTCTCAACGGCTGGATTCCACCATCGATCAATGTGAAAAACATGACTGGCACGTGTGAGATTCAATCCAACCCCTCCAGCTTTAAGTGATAACAAAATCAATTGAGGCCCTCTTGGATCTTGTTGAAAGCGGTCTACCATTGCTTGCCTTGCTGCTTTGCTTGTTCCTCCATGAAGGAAGGGCACCTCGCAGGCCCATTTTTTTTCAAGACATTCCTTAAGAAGATGTCCCCATTCCGCGAATTGAGTAAATAATAAGGCTCTGTCACCTGCTTCTAAAACTTCTTCTAAAACTTCTTCTAATCTTTCAAGTTTCCTTGAGCGACTTATGAAATCTTTCCCTACAGTCTCTTCTTTTAGAGCAAGTGCTGGATGATTGCAAATTTGCTTTAAGCGGGTAAGCAGTCCAAGTATTTTCCCTTGTCGCTGTCCTCTTGGTGCAGTTGCAATTGCATCAAGGGTATCTGCAATTGTTTGATTGTATAGTGCTTTTTGCTCTTGACTAAGCTTTACCCATTCGTTCAACTCTATTTTTTCAGGAAGATCAGAAATTATTGATTTATCAGTTTTTAATCGACGGAGAATAAAAGGACTAACTCTGCTTTTAAGATCTTTCAGGGAAGATATGTCCCCATATCTCTCAATTGGTAGTCGATAACGTTGATGAAAGAAGTCTTCTTGACCAAGTACCTTTGGATTCAGAAAATCCATTAGTGCCCATAGTTCACTAACACGGTTTTCGACTGGAGTACCAGTTAAGGCAATTCGAAAACGAGCTTTATTTATCGATCTTGCAATATCTCTTGTAGCCTGACTTTGCTTTGCAGCAGGATTTTTAATTGCTTGAGCTTCATCTATGACAATCCCTTGCCAGTCAATTGCCTTGAGCAGTTCTATATCTCTTTGAATCAATCCATAACTTGTTATAAGTAAATCAATACCTTTTAACTCTTTTTGAAGCTCTTGCTTGGTTGTTGCTCTTTTAGGCCCATAGTGCTCCTGAACATTTAATTCTGGTGTAAAGGAATAAGCTTCTCTCTTCCAATTAGTTAACACTGAAGTTGGGGCAATAAGCAATACTGGTCTATTTAGTTCTTTTTCAGATTTTAAGTGTTGAAGGAATGCTAGTAATTGGATCGTTTTCCCTAATCCCATGTCATCTGCTAGACAAGCTCCCTGATCAAAACGGTGTAAAAAAGATAACCAACCTAGCCCTCTTTCCTGATAAGGCCTTAATTGACCACTAAAGCCTGTAGGTGCTGCCAGTGGATCAGGAGCTTTTTGTTGATGATATTGGTCTAAAACCCCTTGAAGTCTTGGGCCTGCTTCAAATTGATGAACTGGGAGTCGCATTAATGTATTGCCATCAGTAGCCGTGAGACCAAGGGCGTCATCTAAGCTCAGATTTGGATTTGCTTGAAAAAATTGTTCTGCATTTTTTAAGTCATTTGGTCTGAGTTCAATCCAGGAATCTTTATGTTGAACTAATGGGCTTTTCTTACTTACTAATTTCTCGAGCTGATGTAGCGTTAAGGTAGCGCCACCAATCATTAACTCCCAATTCCAAACAAGACTTTCACCAAGCGTGAAGCCTTTAGATGTCTCTGCAAGTTCGGCCTTGATAGCTAGTCCAAGTCGACTAGCTAATCCCCCAGAGAGGCTTGCAGGAAGCTCAACGCCAACGCCTACATTGCGTAGTTGATTTGTAGCAGTTCTAACAAGTACAAAGGCTTCAGCAGGAGTCAGCTGCATTGAAGAAGGTGTTGCACTATCTAATCCACGTTCGAGTGGCTCAAAGACTGCAATGGCTCTTCCTAAACCTTCTAATAAAACTTCGCCAGGATTATCTACGCGTATTTCTCCTAGTTGTATTGATTTAGATCCAGCAGCCCATGCTGAGCCGGCGGGAACTTTTAGACTTGGATCTGCTTCGGCTTGCAATGTAAATTGCAAGTTCCAGAGTCCTTCATCATTGTTTGGGGTAGATAATTCTAGGCAAGCACGTGCTGCTCCTACATTACCGGCAATGCCTTCGCGCCAGTGCTTGCTAGCTGCCGCTAAGCGTTCGGCTTCTTCATTCGGAAGTTTAATGACTCCTGTTTCTGATCCAAGTGCTTCTTGCCATGTAGTAAGAAGAGGATCTAAATCTTTTATGTTTGGTTCAAAATCTTTTCTTATTTGTGCATCAATAAGTTCTTCAAGAAGTTTGGCTACTCGAAGTCTTCCGCTTCTTGGCCTGCAAGAGGCTATGGGATTAGATGCTCGCATTGCTTCAGGTCTTAACCTGGTTGTGCGGTTACTTCTTTTTGCTGTGGGCTCTCTCCAGGGAAGTGCACAAGTAGCCACAAGAGGTAATTTTGCAGCCAGTTCTTCCAGTCTGCGCCTATCATCTTCATGATTGAGCAGTGGTACCCACCGAGCTCGATGTGGATAGCACTCGCCTCTACTTAATTCAACTTGAGGTAGCCATCTGCCACGAGCAATAAGACTGAGTGCCCAACGCTGTAAATGGCTCCACCAACGCAATTCATCTGCAAGATCTGGATATTTACCTGATAAAGGAAGTTGAGATAACCACATAGTTGCTTCATATGGCTGAATTGCCAATCCATGCACCTGCCAAGGCCACCATTCACAGGCTTTTGGAATAGGTTCACCTGCTTGCAATGGCAGCCCTCTCCAATTTGATTGTTGATGGACTACTTCTTTTGATTGTGTTTTCTTGGGTAAGTTGCTTTTTATAGATCTACTAGGAAGTGTCAAACAACCTGTTGCATCAATAATTCCATCAGGCAATATATTTTTATTTTTGAGCCATAGACGCAGCTCTTTTGGATTGAGTGTAAATGGGTGAATTGCTGGAGTTTCCTCTGGTCCTTTAGGGGTGGCAACTCGCCATGTATCGGCCCACACTAGTAGTGCTGGCCGACCACAACTTGTCGGTGTACGAATGGCTGGCAGCCATGTGGCGTGCAGCAGACTCATAGCCGCGACGCGGAATTCAGGATTGGGGTTCTTGGAAGCTGTATTGTTCTGCCGATCACTGGCAACAACATCCAGGTTATTACATCTTAATGATGCCAGTCTATTGCTTGCTTTGCGAATCAGTTTGATTCTGATTGCAATAGTATTGTTTGCTTTATTTTTAACTCCCCTTGTGTTCTATTAAGAATTCCATTATCCCTGTCAATTGAAACATCTCACTACTAGAGCAAACTCATGTTGATAGCTTGACTCATAATAATGGGATGCTATTTGCTTTAATCTATTTTAAAGGCGATGATGACTGACGTGTTTTTTTCATTTACTCAACTTCGCCATGAGCGTTGAACGATCGTTGCGTTATGGAGAGTCAAGACCTCGTACTGGTGATGAGATTCGAAAAGCTTTTTTATCTTTTTTCTCTGAACGAGGACATCAAGTCCTGCCTAGCGCCTCTTTGGTTCCAGAAGACCCTACAGTACTTTTGACAATTGCTGGGATGTTGCCATTTAAACCAGTATTCCTGGGTCAGGCAGAACGTCCAGCAGCGAGAGCAACGACTAGTCAGAAATGTATTAGGACTAATGATATTGATAATGTAGGTGTTACAGCTAGGCACCATACTTTTTTTGAGATGCTTGGTAACTTTTCATTTGGTGATTACTTTAAGAAAGAAGCAATTCAATGGGCTTGGGAATTATCGACAAAGGTATTTGAGCTTAACTCAAAGAATTTAGTTGTAAGTATCTTTCGTGAGGATGATGAGGCAGAAAAGATATGGCGTGAAGATATTGGTGTGAATCCAGATCGCATTATCCGCATGGATGAAACTGATAATTTCTGGTCCTCTGGCCCTACAGGTCCATGTGGGCCTTGTTCAGAGCTTTATTATGATTTTAAGCCTGAATTGGGTACCCTTGAAATTGATTTAGATGATGATTCGAGATTTATAGAGTTTTATAATCTTGTTTTTATGGAGTATAACCGAGATGCAAAAGGTAATCTCACAAAATTGAATAATTGCAATATAGATACTGGTATGGGTTTGGAAAGAATGGCCCAGATTTTACAAGGCGCTCCTAATAATTATGAAACTGATCTTATTTTTCCATTAATAGAGAAGGCAGCAGCACTTGCCGGCGTTCAGTATGCGAATGCCGATCAAAAGTTACAAATTTCGTTAAAAGTTATTGGCGATCATTCCAGAGCAGTAACCCAATTAATTTCTGATGGAGTCATCGCTAGTAATTTAGGAAGAGGATATATTTTGAGGCGCTTGCTTCGACGAGTAGTTCGTCATGGAAGATTGATAGGCATTGATCAGCCGTTTCTTCATGAAATGGGTGAAGCGGCTATTCAGCTCATGCAAATTCCGTTTCCTCAATTATTAGAGAGGAAAGAAGTAATTCTAAATGAGTTAAAGCGTGAAGAGGCTCGTTTTTTAGAAACCCTTGAGCGTGGTGAGAAGTTGTTGATAGACGTATTAGCAAGTAAGCCAAAACAAATTACAGGTCAACAGGCATTCGAGCTGTATGACACATTTGGGTTCCCTGTAGAACTCACTCAAGAAATTGCTCAAGACAATGGGATAGGCATTGATCTCGTTGGCTTTGAACAGGCAATGGAGGCTCAGCGACAAAGAGCCAAAGCGGCAAATATCAGTATCGACCTTACATTGAAAGGTTCGATTGAGGAAACTACTTCGCAACTTGAGGAGACAATATTTGTAGGATATGAATCTTTGAATAATAGGGCGAATGTGCAGGCTTTATTGGTAAATGGCGAAAGAAGGAATGAAGCTAATCAAGGGGATGATGTTGAGGTGATGCTGGATACTACAACTTTTTATGGAGAAGGGGGCGGGCAAATTGGTGATCGTGGGGTACTTCTAGCGGATGTGGTTGATCCTAATGGTATGAATGTTGTTGTTAATTCAGTCAGTCGGCATAACAATGTTTTTGTTCATAGTGGATGCATTAAAAAGGGCTCTTTAAGAGTTGGCGATCAAGTTGATACTTGTGTTGATACTATTAGCCGTCGTCGTATTCAAGCAAACCATACATCAACTCATCTTTTGCAAGCTGCCTTAAAACAAATTATTGACCCTTCTATTTCCCAGGCTGGCTCATTAGTAGATTTTGACCGCTTACGTTTTGATTTTAATTCTTCTCGTGCAATTACATTAGGAGAATTGGTTCAAGTCGAAGATCTTATTAATCGCTGGATTAATGAATCTCATGGGTTGAAGGTTAAGAATATGCAAATTGATGAGGCCAAGGCAAATGGTGCCGTAGCTATGTTTGGAGAAAAGTACTCGGAGATTGTAAGAGTAGTTGATGTGCCAGGAGTTTCTATGGAACTTTGTGGTGGCACTCACGTATCTAATACATCGGAGATAAGCATTTTTAAAATTGTGGCAGAAAGCAGTATTGCTTCAGGTGTAAGAAGAATTGAAGCAGTTGCTGGACCAGCTGCTTTCGATTATTTGAATGAAAGAGATGAAGTTGTAAAAAAGTTAGCAGATCAATTTAAAATTCAGCCTTCTGAAATTTTTGAGAGGGTTTTACAGCTTCAAGAGGAAGTTAAGTTGACGAACAAAGCGTTAACTGTTGCAAATGAAGAATTAGCACTTTCCAAGGTAATGTCGTCATTAAGTGAGGTTAAGGCAGTTGCTAATAGTCAATTAATAGTTAAACGATTGGATTCGATCAATGGAACTGCTCTTCAGACTGCTGCTCAGAGATTATTGGGCCAACTTGGAGAGAATTCTGCAGTTGTATTTGGGGGAGTACCTGATTTAGATAACCAAGACAAAGTCATATTTGTTGCTGCTTTTGGTAATCAGTTGATTTCAAGCCACCAATTAAATGCAGGAAAATTTATAGGCTCTATCGCTAAAATGTGCGGCGGCGGCGGCGGCGGACGTCCTAATCTTGCTCAAGCAGGAGGACGTGATTCGAAGTCTCTAGACCTTGCTCTTCAGGAGGCTGAATCAAAGCTTTTGAAATTACTATCTTGACTGCCTCAATGGTGTAGGTAAGTACTTTGCCTGAGGCTTGTTTCTATGTGTTCTATTAGTCGTTGAGCATCTTTGATTTTTAGATTACCTTTTTGTATTGCTAGTTCACTAGCAAGTCGTAGGCGTTCAAGTAGCAACTCCGGATCATGCTCTAGGGCTTTTAAGACATCAGACTTTGTATCGCTTTTGACAACATGATTCAACGTATAACCACCGGATTGGTTGAGCCTGATATGTACTGCATTTGTACTCCCAAATAAATTATGGAGATTTCCCATGACTTCTTGATAAGCACCTCCTAAAAAAATACCAATTATGTAATTTTCATTTGCTCTTAATTCATGTAGCTCTAGTAGTGACTTTTCAGTTCCATTGCCTATGAACCTCGCAATTTTGCCGTCTGAATCACAAGTCAGATCTGCAAAATGTCCAAGTTTTTTTGGCTTCTCATTTAGTCGATGTATAGGCATTACTGGGAATAATTGTTCAATTGCCCAAGTATCCGGTATTGATCTAAAGACTGACAAATTAGCGTAGTACGTTTCAGCAAGGGCTGAACTTAGTGTTTTTAGCTCATCAGGCAATTGATGACTTTGTGGCAGTACTTTAATTAATGCATTTGTGCATGCCCATGTAATTTGCTCTGCTACTGCTCTTTCATGCAAATTAATGTAACCTAGCCTGAATGCATTCAGTGCATCTGCTTTAAATTTGATAGCATCATTCCATGCTTCTTGTAGTCTAGAAATATCAATATTTTGATCTTGAGAAATTTCTTTTATTAGAGCTAATGTTTCTCTTAAGTTGCTAACAATAATTGATTCATTTTCTTTTTCTTTAGGAATGGTTGGGGTAACACTACCTGTACCTAATACATTGAATAGCAAAACTGAGTAATGGCTGGCTATTGCACGCCCGCTTTCGCTAATTAAAGTAGGCATTTTAATATTATTTGAAATACAGCATTCTCGGATAGTCGCAACTACATCATTAGCGTAGTTTTGAAGAGAATAATTTCTAGACGCTGGAGTTGCTGTTTGGCTTCCATCGTAGTCAATACCCAAGCCCCCACCTACATCTAGGTAGCCCATTGGTGCTCCTAATTGATTGATGGCTACATAGATTTGACCAGCTTCCTGTAGAGCATCCTTCAGGATGCCAATATCATTAATTTGACTGCCAACGTGGAAGTGTAATAACTGTAAGTCTTTTAGTAAGTTGGCTGATTTTAGCTTTTCAACAGTTGAAAGAATGTCGGGTATGGATAGTCCAAATTTAGAGGATGTGCCTATGGAATTTTTCCAGTGACCGCTTCCACGGCTGGCTAGCTTTGCTCTGATTCCGATTGAGGGTGATGCGCCAAGTTCTTGGCTGGCTTTAATGATGCGATCAACTTCGTCAATTTGCTCAATAACGACTACAGCATTTCTTCCCAGTTGTCGAGCCAAGATGGTTGTCTCTATATAACGCTGATCTTTATAGCCATTACATACTAGAAGGGCTCTGGGATTTTCTAATAGTGAAAGTGCTATCAGCAGCTCTGCTTTACTACCAGCCTCTAACCCAAGATTCCATTTTCTGCCACAACTGATTATCTCTTCAACTACATGGCGCTGTTGATTGCATTTGATTGGGAAAACCCCTAAATATTCTCCTGTGTATTTATATCTTTGTTTGGCTTTAGCGAAGGCTTGGTGAATTGCTTCTAATCTGTCTTGAAGGATGTCTTCGAATCGAACTATTAAAGGTAATTGAAGGTTTCGTCCTTGGAGTTCATTGACTAAGGCCATTAAATCAATTCGATTTCCATCTGGGCCTCTTGGGTGTACTTCTATTTGACCAGCGTGGTTAATCGAGAAATATCGTTTTCCCCATTTTTTTAAGCCGTATAAGTACGAACTATCCTCAATAGTCCAGTCATTTTTACTCATTGAACTCTCTGTTGTATGGAAAGTTGATTGTGCAGGATCTATGGCCACCATTCGAGAATATCGAGAACTCATAAGGGAAATCTAAAGATCGTTGAATTAAATGCCATATTTCGCTTGCCAATATGCCTGTTAGGCATCGACTATGGCAGGGTTGCGTCTTTTAGTTTCATGAGTGAAGAACGGACTTTTGTTGCGATTAAGCCAGA
Organism: Prochlorococcus sp. AG-363-O06; assembly: GCA_003280085.1. Classification (GTDB taxonomy): domain Bacteria; phylum Cyanobacteriota; class Cyanobacteriia; order PCC-6307; family Cyanobiaceae; genus AG-363-O06. The sequence goes on from QCFY01000010.1 coordinate 45,304, forward strand.
TGGAGTGCAAAGAGGCTTAATTGGTGAAATATTGGGCCGCTTTGAAACAAAAGGGTTCAAGTTGGTAGCTCTTAAGCAGCTCATTCCTAGTAGGGACTTGGCTGAAAAGCATTATGGAGTACATCGTGAAAGACCTTTCTTTAAAGGTCTAGTGGATTTCATAACCAGTGGACCTGTAGTCGCAATGGTTTGGGAAGGAGAAGGTGTCATCGCAAGTGCACGTAAGTTGATAGGTGCAACTAAGCCTCTCGAATCTGAGCCTGGGACCATTCGTGGTGATTTGGCTGTAAATATTGGACGTAATGTCATACATGGTTCAGATGGACCGGATACGGCGCAATTCGAAATTGATTTGTGGTTTGAGTCTTCTGAGCTTAATGATTGGGTGCCAGCGGATCAGATATGGCGTATTGAGTGATAAATGGGATGCGTGGGCCAATTGAACTTTCTATGGGCTAGCAAAGGTTTTATTAAGACGGCTATTGAATCTCAAAACGTTCTATAGAAAATGTTTGCAATAATTTCTTTTCCTCTACATTTAATTGTTCGTTATAGATTAATTTTGTAATTATATTTGCTGTAATAGCTGCCAATAAAACACCATTTCGATAATGACCGGTTGCAAGCCATAGCCCATCAATCCTGGAGTTTCCTATTATTGGCAAATTGTCTGGCGTGCAAGGCCTAAAGCCCCACCATCTTTCAATGCATGGCCAATCTTTTGTAGGAGGCAGTAATTCATGAGTGCCTTTTTCTAATTGCTTTTGACCTTTTGAAGTGAGTCCTTTTTGAAAGAAAGCATCCTTTTCACTAGTTGCTCCAATAACTATCAAGCCATCTTCTCGAGGGACTAGGTATGTACCTGGCCCAAAAATTATTCTTTTCAGAGCATTTTTCGGACCTTTGATAGAGAGCATTTGACCTTTGATTGGGAAAATCGGGATTTCATTAAGAACTTCTTGACTCCATGCTCCGCAACAAATTACTGCGTTTTTGATTAATCTTTTTTCCATACCTCCATGGGCATTTTTAATTTCAACTCCTTGTAAATTAATTCCATTGTGCAGGAGTCTTTTTACTTCGACGCCTTCTTGAATGGAGACTCCTAATTGAAGGCATGACAGCTCAAGAGCATGCATTAGCTGTCGTCTGTTATCAATTTGGCCGTCTTGTTGGAATAAGAGTGCCGTTTGCCATTTGGATCCGATCCCAGGTATTTCAGCTTCGAGTTCAGCTCTATTCAACTTTTCTCCGAAAAGTGCTGTTGGATAAGCATCTCTTTGTTGGTCATCTAAAAATGGCACAACAATTCCACAGTGTCTGAGACCGCATTTCATTCCACTATGACCTTCAATTGTCTTTACCCATCCAGGAATGCGGTTGAGGCTTAATTGACCGAGCTCTAAGAGATTGTCTTCCAGGCCTTCTGCATGGGGAGCAAGCATGCCTGCTGCAACAAAACCGGCTGCTTCAGTTCGTTTGCGACTGAGGACCTGTACTTTGCGCCCCTTAACTGCTAATTCATAAGCAATGCTTAGCCCTATCAGGCCGCCGCCAAGGATTAGTAATGGATCTTTGGCTGAATCAGCCATAGTTGAAGTCCTGTTTAAGTGTGATGCGCGGTCTTTAGGTAGTTTGGCAATGTAGGTCTATTGGTTATTCCATAGCCTTGGTAAATCTATTTTGATACTGATGCCAGAACTTGATGCTGCTTGGGAAGCTGTGATTGGTTTAGAAACACATGTCCAGCTTGGTACTCATAGCAAGATATTCACTTCGGCTTCAACATCTTTTGGGGATGATCCAAATACCCATATTGATCCAGTGGTTTGCGGATTGCCTGGCACATTGCCGGTTCTTAATCAAAAGGTTCTTGAGTATGCCGTTAAGGCCGCTATGGCGTTAAATCTCAAGATTGCAGCGCATAGCAAATTTGATAGGAAACAGTATTTTTACCCTGATTTACCTAAAAATTATCAAATTTCTCAATTTGATGAACCTATTGCCGAGGAAGGTTGGATAGAAGTTGAGGTTGCTGAGAAAGGGAAGGCTACTTATCTCAAGAAGATTGGCATTGAGCGCCTTCACATGGAGGAGGATGCTGGGAAATTAGTACATGCTGGGAGTGATCGCCTTGCTGGTTCAACCTATTCATTGGTCGATTACAACAGAGCTGGTGTTGCTTTGGCTGAAATAGTAAGTAAACCTGATTTACGTACTGGAAGGGAAGCTGCTGAATATGCTTCAGAGATTCGTCGGATTGTTCGTTATCTAGGTGTTTCGGATGGAAATATGCAGGAGGGTTCGTTGCGTTGTGATGTGAACATCTCAGTTCGTCGAGGATCTAACGCTCCCTTTGGTACAAAGGTTGAAATAAAAAATATGAATTCCTTTTCGGCTATTCAAAAGGCTTGTGAATATGAAATTCAACGACAAATTAAGGCCTATGAAACTGGCGAAAAGATTGTTCAAGAGACTCGTCTTTGGGATGAAAGTAAGCAACTGACAAAAAGTATGAGATCCAAAGAAGGAAGTAGCGATTATCGATATTTCCCGGATCCGGATTTAGGTCCCATTGAAGTAAGTGAGAAGCTGCGAGAAAGTTGGCGAGCTGAGCTCCCTGAATTGCCTGCAGCTAAGCGTCATAGGTATGCAGATGAATTAGGTCTTTCTGCTTATGACGCCCGTGTCTTGACTGATGAATTGTCAATGGCAAATTATTTTGAATCTGCTGTTAGATCAGGCGGTCAAGCGAAGGCGATTGCAAATTGGATTACGGGTGATATCGCTGCTCATGTCAATTCAAATAAATTGAGCTTTGCACAGTTGCTGTTAACTCCAGAAAATTTAGCTCAAATGGTTGAAATGATTGATCAAGGAAAAATCAGTGGAAAGATTGCTAAAGAGATTCTGCCTGATTTGCTTTCTCAGGGTGGCTCACCTAAAGCAATTGTTGATGAACGTGGTCTCGGGATGATTAGTGATCCCCAGGCAATAACTTCAATCGTAGAAGAGTTGCTGTTGGCTCATCCAAATGAGGTAGAGGCATTTCGTGGGGGTAAGAATAAGCTTCAAGGTTTTTTTGTTGGTCAGTTAATGAAGAAAACTAATGGCAAAGCAGATCCGAAGCTTGCCAATCAAATTCTTAGTAAGAAATTAAAAGGTTAGTTAATTATTGATTTAAAAGTGCATTGATTTGTGGAATCCATTCACCTTTCTCGCCATCATTATTAATTATATAGTCTGCTAATTTTTTCTTTTTCTCTAGGGGCCATTGAGAATCAATTTTAGCTTCTGCATAGTCTTGATTGATATCATCTCTTTTCATAAGCCTTGATATTTGTTGCTCGCGCTTGCAAGACACTACCCAAACTTCATTGCATAAGAAAGTGAGATTTGCTTCAAAGAGTAATGGGATTGTAAGGACTAGGGTCGACTCATCTCTACTTTTATAAATCTCTTGCACTATTTTCTCGGTGACTATTGGATGAATTACTTTTTCAAGCCATAGCTTTTCCTGAGGATCGGTGAAAATTATTTTTCCCAGTTGATCCCGATCAATTAAATTTGTAGATGCCCTATTCTTTTTACAGATTAATTCTCCATAGTGTTTAATTACTTCTTTAGCGGCATCTTGCCCTGGAGAAAGAGCTTCTTTTGCAATTAAATCTGCATCTATTATTTGTAAATTTCTAGACTCCTTAAGAAATATACTGACACTGCTTTTCCCACTTGCTATGCCTCCAGTAATACAGATGCGACGTTGTGAGTTATTCCAACGAGTTGCTATGTTTGACTTATCAAGTTTGCTGTTCATGGGACAAGATACGAGTAGGGCAATTTGCTTTTTAGGGTTTTGAGTTTTGCAGCATCTTCAATTTGGTCTCTAATTCCTTCTGGTGGGATTACAGCACCTAAGGGTTTTAAGGCTTCTGGGATGCATGCTGGATTAAAGGTTTCAGGTAATCTCGACTTGGCACTTCTTTTTGCCCCTAAGGGCGCAGTTTGCTCGGGAGTCTTTACGCAATCGTTGATCCGGGCTGCTTGTGTTGATCTTTGTAGAGAACGCATTCGTTTGAATGGAGGCAAAATACGAGCGGTGTTGATTAACTCTGGTCAAGCAAATGCTTGTACAGGTGAGCGAGGCCTTGTTGATAGCATGCGTGCTACCAAGGCTATCTCGCATGCTTTAGAAGTTCTAGAAACAGAA
>QCFY01000011.1 GCA_003280085.1 Prochlorococcus sp. AG-363-O06
AGCTGACGAAGTGGATCAAATAATCTCTGAGAATAAAGTATGAAAGTAGTTAAGGTTCCTAACCCCATTGCCCCTGCTGTAACCATAAACCCACCTAGAGAAAGTACAAGTGCAACAGCCGCCAATGAAACCCATTCGATAAATGCTGAAATGCTACTGTCATAAAAAATAGTCCCATTAACTGCATTTCTATAATTTGAACCGGTTTTATCAAAATTAGCTCCATTTACTAATTCACGCCGAAACATCTGAACCACTTCTAAGCCTTGAAGATTCTCCTGAAAATCAGCATTTAACTGGGATAATTCCTCTCTTACTCTATAATTAGCTTTTCTATAACGTGCTTGTAGCCAAATAACAAATAAAGTAACGGGTATCTGTGTTATCAACAAAAGCAAGCCCAATCTCCATTCGATAAGAAGCATCGTGATGGTTATAACTAGTAAACTAAAAATATCGGCTAGAATCCCAATAGCTCCACTACCAAAGACTTCAGACAAGGCATCAACATCACTTGTTAATCTTGTTAGAAGTTTGCCAACTGGCATTTGATCATGAAAGCGTAAAGATAGAGCAAGTGAATGCCTAAACAAATCCTGACGAATACGAGCTGTCAGCCGTTGCCCAACGACCTGAATGTTATAGGTTTGAAATCCTTGCAATGCAAGCCTGAGAAGAACAGAAATCAATAAAATTCCTAGTAAAAATCTTATAGCTGACTTGATAGAAAAATCATTAAGCCAAGAAAGAGTTGCTTCTCCTTTCAAAACACTTATTGCCTGGCCTACTAAAAGTGGCTGAATTGCGCCTGCCAAAGCAACGGGGAACAAAATTATTAATACGAGAATCAAACGATTCTTATCTTGTTTTAAGAAACGTCCTAATCTTTGGACTCTCTGAAGATCATTTAAAGACATTATTTAATAGTTCTATGAAGATCAGTCTGGTTTCTTATTTCATCAATTATTTGTTGTATTTCACCAGAATCAAGTCGCAATGAAAGTGGGTTGCCAATCAAACGAGCGGTTGAATGAAAAATTTCATCAATTGAGACTAAACCATTGTCTTTAAGTGTTCGTCCCGTGGCTACCAGGTCAACAATTGCCTCTGCAACACCTGTTAAAGGACCCAACTCAACAGAGCCAGTTAAATGAACAAGCTCCACAGGTAGATCCAATTCATCAAAAAACTCGCGGGCACAATTAGTAAACTTACTGGCTACGCGCGAATGTGGAGGCAAATCAGTTGCGTTCTTATATCCACTAGTTGCCTTAACAGCAACAGCCATATGACAATTACCAAAACCAAGATCAACTAGGCTAGCTACAGGCATTTGATGCTCTTTAAGGACATCAAAACCAACAACCCCTAACTGAGCTTGCCCATAGGCAACATAAACAGGGACATCTCCATTACGCACCAGAAGAGCTCTTGCTCTTCTGCATTTTGAGGGCACCATCAGATGGCGATTGCTTGGATCAAGGACCTGAGAGAAATCAAGACCTGCGCTTGCAAAGCGGGCCACAGAGTCCTTGAGCAAAGCTCCTTTTGCAAGTGCAACAGTGATCATGAATCTTTTTTCAGAAAAGAATTTTAACTAGCTCCGGATGCAATCAGGGATGTTCTTAGAAAAAAACACTTATAAAATCCATGCAATCCCCGTCTTAAAAGACAACATAGTCTGGGTATGGATAATAGGGAAAGAGGCGGTTGTAATTGACCCTTCTATATCTGAACCCGTAAAAGCTTGGCTTCAGCATAGAGACCTAAAACTGATTGCAATACTGCAAACACATCATCACGAAGACCATATAGGAGGCAGTCCGGATCTTTTAAAAGAATGGCCAGCAGCGGAGGTATTTGCATGTAAGCGAGACCTCCAGCGAATACCTTTCCAAACTTATTCGATTGATAGTGAAGAGAAATTTTCTCTAATGGGACAAGAAATTAAAGTCCTAGGAATAGCTGCCCACACAAATAGTCATATTGCCTATTACCTACCCAAAGCCAAGGAAAGCGATCAAAATCCATCTGTTTTCTGTGGCGATACTTTATTTGCAGCTGGATGCGGCAGGATCTTCGAAGGTACAGCTGAAGATATGTTTAAAGCACTTCAAAAGCTCAACAAATTGCCAGGAGAAACAGAAGTTTTTTGTGCTCATGAATATACAGAGAGTAACCTTCGCTGGGCAAATTCTCTCTACCCTGAAGATTTTAAAATTAAAGCCAGGTTAGACGCCGTAATTAAACTTAGGGAGAAGGGTCAACTATCACTTCCAACAACTATTTCCGAGGAAAGGGAAACAAATCTTTTTTTAAAAGCAACGACCATTGAAGAGTTAGCAAGCCTTAGATTACACAAAGATAATTGGAAACCTTAAAAACTAAATAAGAATTAAAAAGGGAGGTTTTAAATATCAATAGAAATAAGCCACAGTCTTCGGAGAAAGATATTCAAGATTTTTATTGCAATAAAGGAACTAAAGTAATTAATGTCATTGGTTAACCATTCAAAACGCTAAAGAGTTATGACTTCTACAAAAGCAATAGCGATCACCACTAAAAATGCGCCCGCACCAGTAGGGCCATACAACCAAGCAGTAGTGGTAAATAATTGGCTCTATTGTTCAGGACAAATTGCTCTAGATCCAACAAGCGGCAAAATGGTTGGCAATGGTGATGTAGAAGCTGAGACTCGTCAAGTAATAAAAAACCTTTTGGAAGTAATAAAAGCTGCTGGAGGCTTACCTTCTCAAGTCATTAGAACAACTATTTACTTGGTTGATCTAAATGACTTTGGAAAGGTCAACAGCATTTACGGGGAAGTCTTCAAAGATGGGGTCTCCCCAGCCAGGGCATGCGTCCAGGCAGCTGCCCTACCAAAAGGAGGCCTTATCGAAATTGATTGTGTCGCCTGGCTTGGATAGCCGAAAAATTTTTCAAAAATCAATAGAAAATATCCTTTTTCAGAATGCCTTTGAAAAACTTATTCAACTTGAAGCAAGGTTCAGGAAACAAAAGCTCCGAAACCTAATTACATCGAGAAGCCTTGCAATAAAAGGTATTGCAGAGGTGAAAAAAGCAATTGATTGTTAGACAGAATTTGAAAAGGTGTTAAAACTTACCCCAAAAAGTGGCAAAAAGGAGTCTTCAAAGTAGTGCCACTTTGCATTTCGGAACCATAATTGTCTAAATTGAGACTTCAACTGCGACAGATCATGGCCGTAGCCAAGCTGACCATTGGCGAACTTGAGGCAGGTTACCCGCTTTACTGCAAAGCACTAAGAAGACTTCTGCAAGAAGGTCGAAGTGCAAAGCAGATAGAGAGAACAGTCTGTTGGGGGCACCTAGAAACACTCAACAGATGCTTGCCAGGGCGCTACAAATCACCTTCTTACCTAATGGTTCTTATCAGAAGAGACCTGGAACAAGAGAATCAGTCTCCCAGTTAATAATTTTAGATTTAGTAGTTTGATTAGATCAATCAAAATAACTAAAGTAAGTTTTAATCTTCTAACTCACCATTAAATACACTACTTGCAAGAATATCAGGGCTTTCAATCCTCATTAGTTCTTCTCTATCAAGGCTCTCACCCATTTGGGAGAAAATTCTATTTGCCTGTCTTAACCTAGCTCTATCAATAGCATTACGAATTGACCTTGCATTTGCAAAGAAAGGCAATTGGCGACGTTTCTGGATATATTTTGTAAATGTACTTATTGAATTCTCTGTAAACTTATAACCTTCTTTATCAAGGAATAGCAATGCTATTTCCATTAATTCACTATTTGTATAGTCTGGGAAGTCAATATGATGAGACACCCTAGAAGAAAGACCTGGGTTAGAGTTATAGAATTGCTCCATCTTTTCTTTATAGCCTGCAAATATAACTACAAACTCATCTCTCTTAGTCTCCATTTCTTGAAGAAGAATTTCGATGGCTTCTACACCATAATCCCTATCATTACTTGGTTTGTGCAAATAATAAGCCTCATCAATAAAGAGCACTCCCCCTTTAGCACGTAAAATTATTTCTTTAGTTCTGGGAGCAGTATGTCCAACATATTGGCCTACCAAGTCATCTCTAGTCGCTGTTATTAAATGTCCTTTCTTTAAATATCCCAATTTATACAGTATCTCAGAAATCCTTCTAGCAACGGTCGTTTTACCAGTGCCTGGTTTTCCTGTAAATGACATATGCAAATTAGGCTTAGAGCAAGGTAGTCCAAGCTCTTCTCTAGCTTTATCAATAAAAAGTAAAGCGGCTATTTCTTTAATTCTTGTCTTAACAGGTCTTAAACCTACTAATTCTTTTTCAAGACTCTCAAGGACTTCAGCAACACCTGATTCGGAATATGTCTTTAAGAGGTCAATGGAGGAGGTCATCAATTTCCGATGCAAATTCATAATCAATATTCGAAAGTTCTATATCGGCAGCATCACTTTCTGGTCGCAAAGTTATATTGACATATGTTTTACCAAAACTTATATCAGGGAAGCGCTGAACCTTCTCACTATGTTCTCCCAAGCGATCAAGAAAATCTCTAGTTTCTTGATATGAAGAAAATTCAAAGCGTTTCTCCAACCTAATAGGTCGCTTACGCTCTAACCATTTACTCATTACTAATTTGCAGAATCATAATTAAACCTATACCAAGGTAGAGGCTTATCCATACATCTATCTATATAAGGTCTTAACCACGACGAGTTCCAGTATATGGTTTCAATACTGGCTCAACTTCTACATGTGGACGAGCAATAATATGTGCCGCCACTAATCCATCTCCCACTCGCTCGCAAGCATCTGCACCAGCTCTAACTGAAGCGTTAATGGCACCAGTCTCTCCACGAACTAAAACAGTTACGTAGCCACCACCCACAAACTCCCTAGAAACCAAAAAAACTTCAGCTGCTTTTGTCATTGCATCTGCAGCTTCTATGGCTGGAACCAATCCTCGGGTTTCTATCATGCCAAGGGCAATCCCTTTAGGGCGAGGGAATCCTTCTGTAGGAATCTCACGACTAGAAGGAGTATCAATTCTTCCATTGCCTTCACTAGAATCATTAGAAGAAGCAGATTTAACTTTTTTCGATCCAGTCGATGATGCTCTTGAAGAACTTTTTAGATTTGATGATTTACCTGATAGAGGCGATGAAGATATTGGGAAAGACTCAACGTCTATAATTTGTTGAGTCTTTAAATCAGTCTCCTGAGTTTCCAACGCGGAGGAAACCTTTGTTTGTCTTCGACGAGAAGATGAATTAGTCATTGAATTAATTACTTGAGAATTCTGATCTATTGGACAAGCAATATTTTTTATCCATCAGGTGACCAAAAATCAATGATCCCCCCAATAGTTAAATCAGTTTGAGTTGCTGGATTTGGACATGCAAACCTTGCCGCTGAACCACTGGCTGTAAAGACCCAATTACCTTCTCTTGCTCCTACTGGATCTACCGCAACTAATTCTTTACCTTTGTTATTTCGAAGTATTCGAAGATTAATGTGACCCAAACCTTCTACTCTTTGAGTGCAAACCAAACGACCCATTACTTGCATAATTTCCATTAAGCATTTCCTCCTTCATTAGATCTAGAAGCATCTGGATCCCAGTGATCAATAATTCCAACTATTGTCAAATCGCTTGGATAAGACTTACTTCCAGCGGCTTCTCTTGCAGCTGAACTACCAACACAAATAACCCAATCGTCTGGCTTGCAACCAACTGCATCAACAGCAACCTTTTTGGAGCTGCCATCTAATACAACTTGAAGGTGTTTATGTTCAAAGCCAGGAATTCTATTAGTCGAAACTAAAGGCTTAACAACTTTACAAATCAGCATGTCAATGTCCCTCCATAGGTTGAGGATCGAGAGAAGACCCTACGACTTCCGCAGGGGACTTCTGATCACGATCTCTAATTGTGAGGAATGTATGAAGCAAGCCATCCTGAACTAAATCTTTATACCGAGAAGAAATCGCATCATTAACTCTTTTGCAATCATTTAATGCCCTTTCCTTAGCACCTGGCACACCACCAGAGTAATCAAAACGAATAACCACAGGGATTGGAAGATCTTTGGAAACATTCAAGCCTTTAAAGATCTTCACTCCGACATCTAAATCAGGTGCGCCCTCTTCAACGGTCTCCAGATGGGAGAAATAAGTAAGGTTTCTCAAGTGAACTTCCTTAAATCCAATCCCAACTCCAATAAAACGTTCAGCATGACCTGCATCTGGATAAGATCCTTGATGAAGTTCACGAACATAGTCAATTTGAGAAATATTGTTAGCAATCATTCGAGTAACAAATGAAACCATCCCTTTATCAGGGGTTCCAGGCGCACTTGACTCAACACGCCTACGGATTGCTTTCAATGCCAATTCTTGAGACATCATCTTGGTTTCTTCATATAGATCTTTAGCAGACACCCACTCATCAAGGTTCATTTTGCTATCGGCCGAAGGAATATGGACACGAATGGAATCAGTGTCAGTATCAAGACCAATTAGGAGAAGATCAACAGACGCTCCGCAACAAAAACTTTTTTCTACAGCCTCACGAAAATCAAGAAGACGTTGATAACCAGCAGATGCGGCAAGTGAATCATTGCTTCCATGTGCAGCACATCCCTGATTCTCAGGGTCCAAAGAACTAAAATGATAGGCGACTACTTTTAAATAGCGCGTAGGAAGATTAGACGAATTTGGCGATGACTCTAGATAACGACGATGTTCAGTTTTTACCCATCTATTAACCGTATTCTCTATATCAAAAAGAGCTCCTGCATGAGATCGCCGGCGAACAGCACTAAAGGGAATACGTAATACATACGCAATCGAATGAGCTAACCGACCATCCGCACAAGGTGTCACATCTAAAAGATGAAAACCACATTCATTCAAAAAAGCTTCAAAGTCTTTAGCGTCTTTACTTCCTGCTGCTCCATTCAAAGGGTCTAAATTAAAAAATTGATCACTCGCCTTTTTATGCGATTGGAATACGCACCAAGCAAAAAGAGCTTGCATGTCGAGAGGGCTTACCCATGCTTTCTGCAAAATATGAGTAGGCAATTCAAATCCAAGTTCTGAAGTAGCTAGATTTTGAGCCTGATCTACAAAATCTTGTTCATTTTGTAGTCCTGAGATTCTTTTTAAAAAAGGGACAATTTGATCGAAACGCCCTTTGACTTCAAACTCGTACTCTTTAAGGGTTGTATTTGTTTTGAAGTTGGTTAGTGGATGACAATCAATTTTATTAAACCTCGATTCAGAATTTATTGTATTTGTTTGTAGGGGTTCATGATTAACAAAACGCTTCCTAGGAGCTGTAGGCCCCTGGAACCGCTCATTACTTTTGGCCAAGGTTCTATAGGCCATTTACTTCTAACCCCTAGCTCCACCAGAGAACGTCACAAGCTGTCCGTCTCTCGTATTACCACTAGAACCAGTTATCAAAAAGTCTGGCTTGGCCAACTCTTCATTGCGTTTGTTTTGTGCAGAAGGCATGGCATTCATTGCACCTGGGCGAGTTGGATTTCTACGGCGAGCGGATGCTCCTTCTGTCCCAGTAACCCTTTCGCCCCTAGCCCAATCGTCTCCTGTAATATTCAACCCAGAAGACTGTCCTTCTCCTGTGATTCTAGAATTAGGTCTTCCTGGCTCGTCTAGTGTTTCAGATTGATTGACGGGCAGGGAATTGAACTGTCGTTGTTTTGAATCAAAGCGGAATTGCTCTGTTCCAGTAACTTTGTTCACAGCCATACCAAAGGGACCAGTTATGTTGTTGCCATTTTCATAGGATGTACCTGTAACACCAGACAGATCATCACGTTCCATTTGAGCAGCCTTTGCTGGAGACTCAACTGTAAATTGAGTACCTAGAGAATTTTCTGAATTCTGATTTTCAGGAGAGGGGAAGCCAGCATTAGTTCCACATGCCTGAGCAAGGTGATCTCTACCAACATAAGGAGTACCAGTCAAAGGTTCACATGCACCTTTATCAGCTCCGGTCATTACTCCGCCAACTCCAGGTTGCAATCCAGTCATAAAGGCCCCAGGAGTACCTAATCTATTAGGAGTTCTTTGTTGAATTTCTTTCACAACGCGTCCATCACACCATTGGCCAGCTTGTTCGGCTCCAGCATATGGAGTACCTGTTATTGCTTTACAAGTTCCAGGCTCATCTCCAGTTACTAGATTAGAACGACCTGTGAGAGTTCCACTAACAAGTTGTGATTTATTAGTGACACTTAAACCAACTTTAGATGCTTCTGGGTCAGGTTTTGCACCACAAAAAGAGTTGAATTGCTGCTCACCTACATATTCATCGCCTGTCACCCTCTTACAGCTACCAGGCTCATTACCTGTAACGAACTCTGAGCGAGAAACATTTGTTCCAGTGACCCCTGAACCACGAAGAGTATTGAAAGAACCTACCTTTTCTGCGGGCCTACCTGAAGGAAGAGGTTCTGATCCGAGGTACTGATCACCAGTAAGGCCTTTATTAGAACCAGCCTCGTCTCCTGTTACATTTCCAGATCGACCAACCATCGTTCCACTTACGCTACGTCCATCTACAGTTAGGCTTTTTCCAACTTTGCGAGGAGAAGGGGACACTCCACCACATAATTCTGTCGACTGGTTAGCCGAAAAATATTCAGTCCCAGTTAATGCTTTACAAGTACCTGGCTCATTACCGGTCACTTTCTCTGAACGACCTACTTCATTTCCAGTCACTCGATTGCCATGAGTGGTATTAGTAACTGAAATTTTCGAGGGGTGACTAGAGGCTGGAGGTTTCTGACAGAAAGCATCGAACGTCTCAGCTCCTAGGTACTGCGTCCCAGTAATTGAACGACATGTACTCGCCTCGTTACCAGTTGTTTTAGAAGATCTATTTGCTTGAGTTCCGGTAACTAGTTGACCAGTAGAAGTCTCACTCATGCCTACCTTCCAATGGGCATCTGCAGCAAACTGTTTTGAACCATTCTTATTTGGCCCGCAAGGTCGTGAAGTTCCTGAACGTTGCTTACCTGTTGCACCAGCCTTGCTTCTAAGCTCTCTAACTCGTTGCGAAATTTCTCTACTAGTCAAATCAGGATCACCCTGGCGAGCAACTGAGGCTGCGGAAGAAGGTTGATTGCTAGCAGTTTTGCCATGTTTAGACTGGGCTTCTCTCCTTGCTAAAACAATTGCTCTGCTGGGGTTCTGTATGGATCTTCGTTTTGCAGAAGGTCTTCTCCCACCATTCCTGGAAGTTAATTTTGATGATCTATCAAGATTGTTTGAAGCCCTAGAAAAGTTAGAGACCTCAATATCTGTTTTATTAACTTCTGCAGTTGAAGATTTTGAAGAAGAAGCAACTACCGATGAATTTGAAACAGCATTTTTTTCAAGTTCTACTCTAGTGCGATCTTTACTTGTATCAGCAGACTTACCTCTACGAGAAAGCGCGTCGCGTCGAGCAAGTACAAGATCTCTACTAGGTTGACTTACACGCTTCAAAGACCTGTTAGAAACTACAGTATTAACCGAAGAGGAGTTAGGAGTGGATTGGTCACTTCCAACAAAAGACTTAGATCTATTTTTTATGGGTTGAATGACCTCGGAATCTGTCCTGGTAGAACGAGCATCAGCAGCAGACCGAACTCTATTAGTAGTGGAGCTGTTCGCAGCAACAGCTTTTTTTCCACCTTGACTAAGAGCCTTCCGGCGTTCAAGCACTAACTCTCGACTGGATTGTTTTGCCATGTCTACCCGATTAGAAACGTTGTAGGTCGAGAAGAGACAAGTCTTCTCTAAGAGAAAAAAAGATAGCCTCGAGAGTATTCGAGGCTATGGACTAAACGAAAAGGTAATCAACGACCTTCGAATACAACAAACGCAGTACCCTGACTTTGTGTATAGGCGTCGTAACCAACCATACGAACATGGTGATCGGGGTAAGCACGATGGCAAGCTTCAAGCTCATTGACAACCACATTCAAATCCTTTTCGCCAAAGAATGGCAGTTTCCAGTAAGACCAGTAGGTCTGCATGGAACCACTTGGATGAACATGCTCAATGACAGGACTCCAGCCCTGAGCAATGATGTAGGCAATTTGATCGTAAATTTCGTCCTGGGTCATCGGCGGTAAGAAGCCGAAGGTTTCCAGGGTGGCGACTGTTTGATAGTCACCAACTGTGCTCTGGAAAGGCATTGTGAACCTGGGATTGTGGATGTATTAGATGTCGGGTTGATTACCGACGAAGGAGATTAATTAATAAAAGGAAGGAGACAGAAGAGCCTCCTTCTCTTCGCTATTGCTGAACGTCGAGCTTATCGACTGTGTCGAATTCGAACTTGATTTCCTTCCAGGTCTCAAGTGCGATAGCAAGTTCAGGACTGTGCTTTGCGGCTTCCATAAGGATGTCGCGACTCTCTTTCTCAATCTCACGACCTGCATTACGTGCTTTGACGCAAGCCTCAAGTGCTACACGGTTAGCAGCTGCACCTGCAGCTGATCCCCATGGATGACCATGTGTACCACCACCAAACTGTAAGCAAGAATCGTCTCCGAAAATTGCCAACAAAGCTGGCATGTGCCAAACATGAATACCACCAGATGCAACAGCAAATACACCAGGCATAGAACCCCAGTCCTGGTCAAAGAAGTTGCCGCGTGTACGATCCTCAGGGACAAAAGACTCACGAAGGTTGTCGATATATCCAAGAGTGGTCTGACGATCACCCTCTAGTTTTCCAACAACTGTTCCTGTATGTAACTGGTCACCACCAGAAAGTCTTAAGCATTTAGCAAGAACACGGAAGTGAATACCATGCTTTGGATGGCGGTCAATTACCGCATGCATTGCACGGTGAATGTGAAGCAACATTCCGTTTTTGCGACACCAGTTAGCTAAGCCAGTGTTGGCTGTAAAGCCACCAGTGATGTAATCATGCATAATGATGGGCATGTCAAGTTCTTTAGCGAACTCAGCACGCTCATACATCTCTTCAGGAGTAGTTGCTGTGCAATTAAGGTAATGACCTTTAACCTCACCTGTTTCCTGTTGAGCCAGCTTTACTGCCTCAGCAACAAATTCAAAGCGTTCGCGCCAACGTTGGAAAGGCTGAGAGTTGATGTTCTCATCATCCTTCGTAAGGTCAAGCCCACCGCGTAAGCATTCGTAAACAACACGTCCATAGTTCTTACCAGAAAGACCTAGCTTTGGCTTAATGGTGCAACCGAGTAATGGACGGCCATACTTATTTAAACGGTCACGTTCAACGACGATCCCGTTAGGAGGGCCTCCGCAAGTCTTTATGAAAGCCATTGGGAAGCGAATATCCTCAAGGCGAAGATGGCGAAGAGCCTTGAAACCAAAAACGTTACCAACCAAGGAGGTCAATACGTTTGTAATGGATCCTTCTTCAAACAGATCTAGAGGATATGCAATGAAAGCATAAAAGGATTCTTTGTCTCCGGGGACATCCTCAATGCGGTAGCAACGACCCTTATAAAATTCAAGGTCGGTTAGTAGCTCAGACCAAACTGTGGACCAAGTACCAGTTGAAGACTCAGCTGCAACAGCCGCTGCAACTTCCTCTCTCGGAACACCTTCTTGACCAGTGCACTTGAAGCAAGCCAACAGGTCTGTGTCTAGGGGTACATAATCGGGAGTCCAGTAGGTGTCTCTGTACTCTTTTACCCCAGCGTCATACTTCTTGCTCATTAGATAACTCCTTTAGGTCGGTATAAGGGGATTGAATTGCTAAGGCACCTTTCAAGTACCTATAAGCAAATTTCAGTCCTTCTGACCTAGAAAGTTGCCATTACCCAAAGCAGGCTCAACTTCACGATGAGGACGAGCAATGATGTGAGCAGCAACAAGGCCATCACCAACTCGCTCACATGCATCTGCACCAGCACGCACTGCTGCGTTAACGGCACCTGTTTCACCACGTACCAAAACGGTTACGTAGCCGCCTCCAACAAACTCACGTCCGATCAAACGAACTTCTGCAGCCTTTGTCATCGCGTCAGCTGCTTCAATTGCGGGTACTAGGCCGCGTGTCTCGATCATGCCGAGAGCGATTCCCATTGTTTCGTTAGCCATTGCCTGCCTAGATAAAGGGTGGAATGTTCGCAATGGACAATGCTCTGTTAAGACCATTATCGTCAAGTCAAATTTGCAAAAAAGATGATCACCGTCTTTTTTCATACTGATAAGGAAAACTTATAAGCCTTGCCCTGACTGTTTTAAAGCTCTGTTGCTACTTGAGTTAGCACCTGAGCATATTTACTTGCTGAATGGGATTTAAGTTAGTAATTTACAAAGCCGAGACAGGTTCCTAGGCTTTGCCAAGGGTGGAATGTTCAACCAATCCTGTCTCAAAACATTGGTTTTGCTAAAAATCAAAAAGCCAAAATAGATTTAGTTGAAGGCTTTAACCTTGCCGAGAACCCTTCTAACAATTGCCAGCGGGAATCCTAAAAAGGTTACTGAAATAGAGCAAATGCTTGGGCCACTCCCAATTGATGTGCAACGACAACCCAAAGAATTGAACATAGAAGAAACTGGTACAACTTATCTAGAGAACGCTCTACTCAAAGCAAAAGCAGTAGCCCAACTTACAAATACTTGGACGATTGCCGATGATTCTGGACTAGAGGTTGATTATCTCAATGGGAAGCCAGGGATTTTTTCTGCACGATATGCACCTACTAATGAAGAAAAGCTAAGCAAAATCCTTAATGCAATTAGAGATATTCCTTATAGAAGTGCCAGATTCTGCAGTGTGATGGTTCTTTGCGATCCAGAAGGAAACCTCATAAAAGATTCAAAAGGAATTTGCTGGGGAGAGCTTCTTAAATCACCCGCATATCCAGGTGGAGAGTTTGAATCAATTTTCTGGGTTCGTGAGACTAAATGCTCTTATGGAGAATTAAATCAAGAACAATTGAACAAACTCGGTAGCCGTGGAAAAGCAGCTCGCTCAATAGCGCCAGTTCTCAAAGAAAAACTTGGATTAGAAAATTAATGTAGAAACTATTTATTAATTTGATCAATAGCTCTCATTGCTGCAGCGGCAGCTTCTTCAACATCGCCTTCTTTACCAGCAAGGGTCAACCTTCCAAAAGCACCAACACCCTTGACATCAACAACAGTAATATTTGAAGCCTTTTCCGCCTCATTTGCTGCTATCAAGACATACCCAGCAGGTTCAGTTTCAAGAATAAACATACTCATTCCCGCCTCAATCATCGAGCCACGACGATTTTGACGATTAATGAGAACTGCATGGTCAGGAGTAATTGCCCTTATGACTTCAGTCCAACTAACCTCGCAAGAACTACGACGATCAACCGTGCTACCAATTGCATCTAGTACAACATCGCCAGAATGTAAAACAGTACTTTGATCTCGGTGGTAAAGAGCTAAAGAGCCAAATGCCCTCTCTACAACCATTTGTCCTAATCGAACATTGCTTGCCTTTAGAGCAATGTCTGTAACACGATGAACTGCCATCCCTGGAGAAACTTCCATCCAGAGACATGCATCTCCTGGTATAGGCAAAAACCCCTGGCTAACAGTTCCCATGTATGCAGCAAGTTGAGGCTGCAAGGAATCCAAAAAGACGTATGTACGAAGCTCTATTTGCTGAACATGACTTGTCTGACGAGCAACTCGCGATATTTCAGAGTCAGTAGTAATTACACAGCTAGCACCAGAGGCCTGAGGTGACACCTCAGTACCAGTGACGAGTGAGCTTGCATCACCTCGCCGTTCTCGGATTTCTAAGCCGGCGAAACGGTTCATTCCGCGGATAATACCGGACAGCTTGAAAATCTAAAAATAATTTTTAACTTGCAAGCTTTAATTGAACCGATAACTTCAGGGGCATATACCTAACAAACTCATGGCTGCCACTCAAAAAGAGAC
This sequence comes from Prochlorococcus sp. AG-363-O06, assembly GCA_003280085.1. Taxonomy (GTDB): domain Bacteria; phylum Cyanobacteriota; class Cyanobacteriia; order PCC-6307; family Cyanobiaceae; genus AG-363-O06. The sequence goes on from QCFY01000011.1 coordinate 13,932, forward strand.
CAACGAAACAGGCTCTTTACCAACTGAACTAAAAGCAGAGCAGGCTTTAGGTTTAATAGGGCTAGGCCTTATGCAAAAGATTTCACGAGAAGGAGAATCAGGATGGAACTGGGCAATTGAAGAGAGCGGAGAAAAAGCCGATCTTCATTTACTTCGACAAAGGCTTGAATTAACCGCTCTTGCTATTGAAACTGGAGCACCATTAACCACCTCAGAAGTAACCCAACTCCTTGGAGCAAAACCAGGATCAGCAAAAACTGAGCGCGGAGGCTTAATAGCCCAACGAATAAGCAGAAATGTCTGGAGAATAAGCAAAGGGAATCAAAATTCCACATATTGGCGGAACTAACGCCCATTAGAGATCAGGATTTCAAGACAAAAGATTCAAAGGTTTTACGCAGGAGACAACTCCGTAAAAAATATTTTTGCTCTGTTCAATATTGTTTACTACAAAATCATCTCAACCTGCACCCTGTCTCGAGATTCATTGCAATTAAAGAGCTCTCCTGTCCTCAATGAGGAGTCTAAACAAGTTTGCTAATGGCATTTATTGAAAAATTCACAACAAAATTCTTGAGATTCACCTAAATAGGAATAATTGTCGTCATGAAATCATGAAAAAAAATAAATGCAATCCCAAAGAGTTTCAGTGAGTCAGAGCTAAATAGTAATTATTCAATGCAATTTAAGTAAAGATATAAATTTCATCCTATGGGCGGCGAAACGCTGCTGAAAGAGACTGGCCCTCGCGAAGTATTCTGCGGCCTTACCTCAATTGTTTGGCTGCATCGGCGCATGCCAGATGCCTTTTTCCTAGTTGTTGGGTCCCGAACCTGTGCTCACCTAATCCAAAGTGCTGCTGGTGTAATGATCTTTGCCGAACCAAGGTTTGGCACTGCCATCCTTGAAGAAAGAGATCTTGCTGGTCTCGCAGATGCACATGAAGAGCTTGATCGCGTAGTAAAAAACCTATTAGAAAGGAGACCTGAAATTCGCACCCTATTTCTTGTTGGCTCATGTCCAAGTGAAGTAATAAAACTCGACCTAGCAAGAGTTGCTCAAAGACTTAACACTGTCTTAAAAGGAAAAGTAACTGTCTTGAACTACTCCGGAAGTGGAATAGAAACGACTTTTACTCAGGGAGAAGATGGTGCATTAAAAGCATTAATACCTTTAATGCCATCAAGCGATCAAAAACAATTACTTCTAGTTGGAACCCTCGCCAATCCAGTAGAAGATCGGTTAATCAATCTATTTAAACGTTTAGGAATCGAAAACGTATCAAGTTTTCCTCCTAGACAATCAACTAATCTTCCTAGCATTGGGTCCGGGACAAAAGTATTACTTACCCAGCCTTACCTTGGTGATACTGCCAGAGAACTTATAGCCAAGGGTGCTGAGATTCTTAAAGCTCCTTTCCCCTTAGGTGTGGAAGGGAGCACTTTATGGATGAAAGCTGCTGCAGATGCCTTCAATATTAAATCCCTCTTGTTTGAATCCACTGTTCAACCTTTAATTTTGCGTGCAAAAAAGGCTTTAGAAAGTCAAAAGGAGAAACTACAAGGCAAAAGAATTTTTCTCTTGCCAGAATCACAACTTGAAATTCCATTAGCTCGATTTCTAAGTCGTGAATGCGGGATGGAGCTAATAGAAGTTGGGACTCCCTACCTCAATAAAGGACTAATGGGGTCTGAGCTGGATCTTCTTCCTAAAAATGTACGTATTGTTGAAGGGCAACATGTAGAAAACCAACTTGACCGAGTAAGAGGAGAGCAACCCGACCTGGTTGTTTGCGGAATGGGACTTGCAAATCCCCTCGAAGCTGAGGGAATTTCTACTAAATGGTCCATAGAACTTGTTTTCAGCCCAATACATGGAATAGATCAAGCCACTGACTTAGCAGAACTTTTTGCTAGGCCACTTAATAGGCATCAACTTTTAAACCATAAGCAATTAACCCCCGCTTAAAAATGGAACTCACTCTTTGGACATATGAAGGCCCACCTCATGTGGGAGCCATGCGAATTGCCACCTCAATGGAAGGAGTGCATTACATCCTTCACGCTCCACAAGGAGATACTTACGCGGATTTGCTTTTCACAATGATTGAAAGGAGGGGAAAAAGACCTCCAGTTACATACACAACATTTCAAGCAAGAGACCTAGGTGGGGATACCGCTGAACTTGTGAAGCACCATATTCGTGAGGCAGTAGAGCGCTTTAAACCAAAAGCTCTATTAGTTGGGGAAAGCTGTACAGCTGAGCTAATCCAAGACCAGCCAGGATCTCTTGCTTCAAGGATGGGACTGCCCATGCCTACATTTAGTCTTGAGCTACCTGCCTACAGCAAAAAAGAAAATTGGGGTGCCTCCGAAACTTTCTACCAGATTGTCCGTGGGCTGCTTAAGAATCAAAAACCAGAAGATTCTGACTTTTCATCCACAAAATGGAAAGACGAAGAGCGCAACCCGAAAGTAAACTTGCTTGGTCCAACATTACTTGGATTTCGTTGTAGAGATGATGTTCTAGAAATTCAAAAGCTTCTCTCAGAACATGGGATTGATGTAAACATCACGGCACCTCTAGGTGCTTCGCCATCTGATGTATTGGAATTAACCAAAGCAGACTTAAATATATGTTTATACCCGGAGATCGCTGAAACAACATGCACATGGCTAGAGAAAAATTTTGGGATACCATTTACCCAATCAATCCCAATAGGAGTGGAAGGGACAAAAGAATTTCTAAAAGAAGTACATGAATTCTTAGGAATGAATGAACCTAATCCAAAAGAATTAGAACAGAAATCTAGACTGACCTGGTATTCACAATCTGTAGACTCCAACTACCTAACTGGCAAAAGAGTTTTTATTTTTGGTGATGGTACACATGCGATTGCTGCTGCACGAGTTGCCACTGAGGAGCTAGGGTTCGAAGTTGTCGGCTTGGGAACCTTTAGCCGTGAAATGGCCCGGCAAGTAAGAGCTGCAGCCAAAGGTCTTGGGCTTGAGGCAATTATTACTAATGACTACTTAGAAGTAGAGAAATCCATAAAAGAGACATCTCCAGAGCTTGTGCTAGGAACCCAAATGGAACGGCACAGTTCTAAACGATTAGGCATTCCTTGTGCAGTAATAAGCACACCGATTCATGTACAAGACGTACCTGCTAGATATAGCCCCCAAATGGGCTGGGAAGGCGCCAATGTGATATTTGACGACTGGGTACACCCTCTAATGATGGGCCTTGAAGAACACCTAATTGGAATGTTCCGACACGATTTCGAATTCATTGATGGACATCAAAGTCACCTAGGACATCTAGGGGGGCATCAAGATAAAGAAGAGCTTGATGAGTTAGAACTAAACTCTGGGAATGAAAACCTTGCAGAGAATATTCCTATCTGGACGGACGAAGGAAAAGCTGAACTAAACAAAATCCCTTTCTTTGTCCGTGGCAAAGTTCGAAATAATACAGAAAAGTACGCTAAGCAGGCTGGTTGCAGGAAGATAGACAGTGAAACTCTATACGATGCGAAAAGTCACTTCAAAGCATGATTTGAACAATCCCAATTATCTAGGACAAGAATGTCGATAGGTATTTTGACGTATTCTATACCCAAATATGCTTGCCAAAGATAAGCAAATTGTTATGTTCATGTGTCGAATCTCGCAAACATTCTCCAAGGACTGATCTCCCTGCTTAAATGAGAATAACTACTATGAATAAGTCCTTTAATGACTTCAACTCTTAGTCGTCCAGCTGATGGTGAAGGAAGTGTACAGGTTCAACAGGATCCCGCCCTTCATATTCAAGAAGGAGCTTTAGTAATTGCTGTCTATGGGAAAGGTGGAATTGGAAAATCAACTACTTCTTCAAATCTATCTGCAGCATTTTCCAAGCTCGGCAAGAAAGTTCTCCAAATTGGCTGTGATCCCAAGCACGACAGCACCTTCACTCTTACCCACAAAATGGTGCCAACTGTCATAGATATTTTGGAAGAGGTTGATTTTCACAGTGAAGAGCTACGTCCCAAAGACTTCATGTTTGAAGGCTTCAATGGAGTCATGTGCGTTGAAAGTGGTGGGCCTCCAGCCGGAACTGGTTGTGGTGGGTATGTCACAGGTCAAACAGTCAAGCTTCTTAAAGAGCATCACTTACTTGAAGATACAGACGTAGTGATATTTGACGTACTTGGAGATGTGGTTTGCGGAGGATTCGCTGCTCCATTGCAACATGCCAACTATTGCTTAATAGTTACTGCAAATGACTTCGATTCAATTTTTGCCATGAATCGAATTGTACAGGCAATCAATGCTAAGGCTAAAAACTACAAAGTTCGCCTTGGCGGAGTAATCGCAAATCGTTCTGCAGATCTAGATCAGATCGAAAAATTTAATGAACGGACAGGGCTTAAAACTATGGCTCATTTTAAAAATGTAGATGCAATTCGTCGTTCAAGACTTAAAAAGTGCACAATATTCGAGATGGATTCTGAAGAAGAAGGTGTGTTAGAAGTCCAAAACGAGTACTTATCACTTGCAAAAAAAATGTTTGAAAATGTAGAGCCACTTGAAGCGGAGCCTTTAAAAGATCGTGAAATATTCGATCTACTCGGATTTGATTGATTTAGCTAAAAGATCTGTTAACTAGTAGTTTTATTAACGCAAACCTACAAATTTCATAGAAAAGTCCCACACAAGCTTGGCTGTAATGGGATCAGTTGCACGATCTGAAAGCTCTTGGGAAAATTGTTTTCGATTCTTTTGCTGTCTATTCCCCCAACTCCAATGAACACCAGATAGTCCAAATTCAGGATCTGAAACCACCTGCGCAACTCTTTGGCCTGCCAATGATTGACTAACAAATCCACCTGTAATTAGCTTTTGAAACCAAGGGAAGAGGATTTGGAAAATCTTTGGGGTATTTCTGAATAGTTTTGTATTAGCCACACACCCTGGGTAAAGAGAGCTAAATAAAATTGGAGAATCTTTATATCTACGATGCAATTCTTGAGTAGTAATCATATTGCAAAGCTTGCTATCTTTATAAGCCTTTCCTGGCTTAAATCGTTTACCACTAGCCATGCTTATTGGATCTAAGAACCCTTGTTCAAAACCTGAAAGATTACCCAAGTCCGCGGGAGCTGGAATAGGGATTTTACCTCCAAGCTCTTTATAATTAGCAGTTACTGTGCCTAATATAACAACTCTTGGAGGCTCATTTCCCCAAGAGTTCCCAGTCCATACGGGCCGAAAAGAACGTCTCAGATTATCTAACAAAAGTTGAATTAAGAGAAAATGTCCAAAATGATTTGTAGCCATTGAGATCTCAAAACCTTGAGCCGATCGACGCGGTTTTGAAAGTCTTGGCAAATAAACAGCTGCATTGCAAACTAAAGCATCTAAGGGTTCGTCAAGTAAATTAAAAAGATCCCTAACTCCTTTCCTGACACTCTCCAAATCACCTAAATCCATATGTAGATGGACAAGCTGCCTTGAACTTAGAGAAGGCAACCCAAGGCTTTCAGCAGCCTTTTGAGCACGATGAATATCTCGATTAGCTGCGACAACGCGCCACCCCCTATCAACTAAAGCCTTAGTGGCATGCAATCCAACGCCAGAAGTGGTTCCTGTGATGAGTACAGTTCCTGGTGCTGCCTGTGATGAAGCCATCTAAAAAATAATCATTTGAAACTAATTAATTTGTAAATCTTTAGAGAGAAAAGAATCCGCTAAGCATTCATTCAGTTTTCAATTCACCTCCAAATAACTCTGACACGATTAGGCTCAATCCACTGATCATGTTCATCCATTAATCGTCTATATCCTCCAATTGTGTAAAGGCGATCAAACCTTCTCTGCAGGCTTATTAGTCTTCCTGTCTGAACACTTAATACTGATGAAATCTCAGAATGCCTGTTAATTCTCTGACTAAACGCAAAACTAAGCTTCAAAAGGCTAACAACTCCAATAGAAAGAAGACCTAATTTCATCCCAATAGCTATTAGGCTGTAAAAAAGATCTCTCTGCTCTTCTTGAAGCTGTATTGATGCCGCCAAAGAGGCAGCATCAACTTTTTGCCTAATCTGTGGAGCAGGCCTTCTTCGCCGGCCACGAGGTCTCAAAGGACTTTCGTCGACTAGCGGCCTGATTTCAGCCAGGGGGGCAGGCAAAAGTAATCAACGGCTAACCGCTTCTACCGCAGAGAGCTGCAAATGCAAGCCCCGATTAACAAATCAATCAGGCTCGTTGCAGGCTTATACCTAAGCGAAGAGCAAGAATGCCTGCATGGACAATTACTACTAGGCAAAGCCCTGCTAGATCGATGGTTGAAGTTGGTTCCATTAAGCAATCTTCGAGTACATGACTATTTTCCTATTAGAAAGGGTGAATTGGCTACCTTTCGCAAAAGCCTGTCACACCTCTAAAAAATGACTTCCCATTACAAATGCTTTCTTTTAAACTAAAAGCAAAGGAAATTAAATCTCAAAAGTTGAGATTATCTATTCAAAAAGAAAAATTCTTCAAGCATAAGAATTATTTTTACAAGCTCATAGTAATTGGAAAAAATATTAAGAATAAAACTTCTATGAGATTACATTATTGAATTAATCAAAATAGTATCAACCATGGAAAACCATAAGCCTGAAAAGAGTTCAGCGTTGATCTATTCAGGCACTTCCCTTGCTGGAGATGAGAATATGGCACTAGATATTTTACTATTAAATCAAGCAATTAAAGAAAATAATAATTCACCAATCTTAAGACTATACAATTGGCGGGGTTCTTGGCTTTCTATAGGGAGCAATCAAAAAGAACTGCCCAAGCATTGGCTTGATTTATCAACCAAGGGCAGGTTCAAAATAGTTAGGCGGCCTAGTGGTGGAAGCGCGGTTCTTCATAGAGGTGGGCTTACTTACGCCTTAATATGGCCATCTGCTCCAAAGAAAAGAAAAGAGGCCTATAAGCAAGCCTGTCAATGGTTGATATATGCTTTTTCTAATCTTGGCCTAAAACTTACCTTTGGGGAGCAAGATAGCAATCTCGATGAAAATTGTTGTTTTACCAAATCCAGTCCAGCTGATTTGATCGACGCAAATGGCAATAAGCGAATAGGAAGCGCACAACTATGGAAAAAAGGCTGTCTTCTTCAACATGGAGAGCTCCTACTTGATCCACCTGCAAAACTATGGATTGAAATATTTAGATCAAAACCGCCTAAATCTGCTCCATCAAGCATTCCAAGAAAAGGACTAGAAAAGGTGCTCATCAAAGCAGTCCGTTCCACATGGCCAGAGTTCAAATGGACTGAAAGAAAGTTTTCGTTAGAGCAAAGAACAATTGCAAAAGAAGCAGCATCAAAATATTCCCTAAAAATCAATCTGGGCGTTTAACTAGACCTGCTGAGATCATGGACTCAACAACTTCAGGTAGCGCTATACCTAAAGGGTAAACATTTTGATTCCTTGCAGCATCTAAAAAAGAAGGTGGAAGCTTCATCCCAAGCTTCTTGAGCACAGCTTCACCAAGATCTATACGATCTAATGTTCCAGCTGGAAGGCCAGCAAGATTAAACACCAAAAGTCTTCCTTGATTTGTCTTTTCCAAAGCAAAAACTGCTTCCCAAAGTGGAGCCTTCTCTCCGATAGAAGGCAATTCTGACAAAGGTCTTACAAAGTCACCCACAAAATAATTATCCCAATTCTGTACTGGAAGATCTTTTAAAGGCTGATCATTAATATAACCAATCCATCTTCCAGATTTACAAACAAGCACCCATTCTGGGACACGCTTGTCATCTGTAGAGGCAATACGTAATTTGCTCAACCTAGTTAAAGTATCATCCGCCTCAAGCACTCTGTAAGCTCGGCCACATGCCTGCAAAACTTTCAACTCTGTAAGAATTTGCTGCAAAAGAATCATCTGAGTCTGAGACCTAGAAGCCGCAAGACCGAACCAACCCAAAACAATCAACCAAAAACCACTAAAACCTCCTCCTTTCAAACAAATCCAAACTCCTAAAAATATTGAGAAGATAGATAAAAATCTTCCAGCATTATTAGCAACTTGAACACCTTTGCGTTGACTTCCAGTGAACTTCCAAACAAGAGCCTTCAAAATCAGTCCTCCATCAAGAGGCAATCCAGGTAACAAATTAAAAAGAGCTAATACAAGATTGAGTGAACCTAATTGTGTTAATAAGTTCTGCAATAAAGGACTTGTTCCCCCTGCCGAGTTAGCTAACTGCAAAAAACCTATTGCTAGGAATAGGCTTACCAGTGGGCCAGCTACTGCAACACGCAAAGCGCCCATTGGGGTAGAGCATTCTTTATCAACTCTTGCCACGCCCCCAAGTAAAAACAAAGTAATGCTTCTTACCTTGACGCCTTCACGCAAAGCGACCAAAGAATGCCCAAGCTCATGCAAAAGCACAGACAAAAACAAAAGTAATGCTGTAATGAAGCCAAGGCCCCAACTAAACCAAATTGGCAATGGGGTTTGAGCTGCATTTGAGACTTGCCCCTGTGCAGTCCAAGTGAACAGAATAAGTATTAGGAACCAGCTTGGATGGACCAGCAAAGGTATCCCTTTGATCCTGATTAATTCCCAGCCTTCCAAACTCTTATCCTCCATTTAGCCTGAGTAAGGCCCAACATCTAACTAATCCTAGAAAAGCCATCAACTAATTTCCATTACTAATGGATTTCGCAAAGTCAACTGCAATCAAGGTCTGTGGAGTCACTAGACCTGATCAAGCCATAGCAATATCTGCATTAGGTGTTGATGCCATTGGCGTGATAGGGGTCAAGACATCTCCAAGATTTGTTCCAGAGGTATACAGAAGAGAACTATTTAAAAAATTAAAAGATTTCGCACCTGAGGTAAAGAGAGTTTGGGTAGTGGCTGACATAGATAATTCGACAATTGAAAACGCACTAGAAGGGGAAGGCGTCCCAACTAGCGTTCAATTACATGGAAGAGAAACAAAGTGTAGATGTGCGTTCCTAAAGGGAAAGCACCCGAAAATTGAATGGTGGAAAGCTCTTAGCGTTAAAAGCCCTAATGAACTATCCCTAGCCAGGGATTATTCAGATGCAGTTGATTATTTATTATTAGACGCCTGGAGCCCAGATCAACTCGGAGGCACAGGCAAGCAAATCCCTCTTGAATGGCTTAGCAAAAATAATCTTGATTTCCCATGGTGGTTAGCAGGGGGAATAAACTCTGAGGCAATACCGGAAATCCTTAAAAGAACAAACCCTATTGGAATAGATGCTTCTAGTAAATTGGAAAAGACTGCAGGAGTAAAAGACTTAGAGAAAGTAAAGGCCCTTGTAAATGCAATTAGGTTTCCAAAACAAAAATGAAGTGATCGATTTCCAAGTTCCTAAAACAATTTCTTTTTTTATAAACAAGCTCTAAACTCTTATTTAAGGCTAAAGAAAATACAAGAAGAATCTTCAAAAAGCTCCATTTGCTGGCATAAGCGTTAGGTCTTCAATTACTTGATCGGGAGGCAATTGAGCAAGATTGAAAAGTGCTTCTGCCACAGAATCTTCGGAAAGCATCGCGTTACGATTAAAGTCACTTTCTACAGTTTCCGAATCCCATAAAGTTGTGTTTACCGCTCCAAGAGTAAGTGTGCAAGCCCTTATTGAATGAATTCGCTCTTCTTCCGCCAAGCATTTAGTAAAGCTAGCCAAGGCCGCCTTACTTACACAATAAGCGCCCCATTGAGGGAATGCATTTCTAGCAGCATGACTACTTACATTAATAACCAAGCCCCCATTTAATCTCATTAAGGGAACAACCTCACTACATACTTGAAAGATGCTTGTAACATTCATTTGAATCAACCACTGCCATTGACTTATTGGCATTGAAAGCATTTCGCCGGTCCAAGCTACTCCAGCATTATTGATTAATACAGAGGGGCAACTTCCCATTTTCAATAAATCCCTTAACTCAGAAGAGAGGATATCTGGATTTGACAAATCTATTGATTTATAAGCAATCTTACTTGCAGTTTCTACTTTCAATTCATTGCTTAATTCTTGAAGGGCTTCTGCATCCCTAGCAGTTAAAAGGAGATCCCAGCCAGACTTAGCGAAACGCTTTGCCGCCGCTTTGCCAATTCCTCTAGATGCTCCTGTTATGAGTGCTGTTGTCAATGATTAGATGCCGTGAAGTTAACTCTAAGCAGTCAGGTTTGTTTCTAGACCACTATTTTCTAAAAACCTTCCCATAGATCTAAATTTGGAATATCTGGCGTCTCTAAGCTCTTTCACTGAAAAGGTCAAAAGCTGATCTAAATGCCTTTCCAAAGCCTCCTTCAACACTTCGCCTGCTTGCAGTGGGGCCCAATTGTTACCTCCAGCTGGTTCTTTTAAGACCTCATCAGCAACTCCTAAGCTAAGCAGATCTGGGCCAGTAATCTTAAGGGCAGCAGCTGCCTCAGGGGCCTTTGATGCGTCTCGCCAAAGAATTGATGCACATGCTTCTGGGCTAGCAACTGTGTAAACGCTGTGTTCAAACATCAACAACCGATCAGCCACACCTATTCCTAAAGCTCCACCAGAGCCTCCTTCGCCAATGACAGTCGCAATAATAGGAACTCGTAGACGAAACATCTCTCTTAAATTAACTGCAATAGCTTCGCCTTGTCCTTGCTCTTCTGCTAGCAACCCTGCGTACGCGCCAGGAGTATCTATGAACGACAAAATAGGAAGATTAAATCGATCTGCATGTTCCATCAATCTAAGAGCTTTGCGGTAACCACCTGGAGTGGCCATACCAAAATTTCTTGCCACATTCTCCTTTGTATCTCTTCCTTTTTGTTGACCTAATAAAAGTACTGATCGTTGTCCTAGACGACCTATACCCCCAACAAGAGCCTGATCATCACTACCATTTCTATCTCCGTGCAATTCAATCCAATCATCGCAAAACATCTGAATGAAATCTAATGTGCTAGGTCTTTGAGGATGACGTGCTACCTGTATTTTTTGAGCAGGGGTTAACGCCTGAAAAATCTCTTCTCTTCTTCTTGCAGCAAGGGTCTCCAACTGAAGTAATTGCTGACTTACATCCACTTCAGAGTCTCTAGCTAGTTCCCGAATTTGTTCAATTTGCTTTTCGAGTTCCACTAATGGCTTCTCGAACTCAAGTAGATAGCGACGAGCCATAAGAAAAACGATAAAAAATCAATTCAAGCTGCTGCTGCTTGAAACTGCGACTTCAAATTAAGTGTAGAGAAGCCATGGCGAATTGAAGCATCACCAATAAAATCCATTTTCTCAAGCGTGATGTTATTTCTGCCCCAGCTGAAATTTGTATGGCAATTCTCAAATTCCAAAAGCATTGCTTCCGCAAAACAAGCAAACATTTGCCTTTGAGGCTTTTCCATCTCAGCTAACTGCATCATGTTCCAACCAATATCCTGAAAAAACTCAACGATGCCCCCTTTCAAAACTTTAATTCCTAAGCTATCGAACTTAGTGTCAAGGTTTTTCGGATAACCTCCATCAATCATTAAGCACGGGTTCTTAATGATTGAAGAATCAATTTGAAGAGTTCTAGGCATACTTGCTACCCAAACAACTGCATCAGCTTCAGGCATAGCTTGTTCAAGAGTTGCTATCCGACCTCCTCCTAATTCACTTTGAAGCTCTTCAAGAGGTTGCTGCTGCCTGGCTACTAACAACAATTCTCCAACACCTGTCCTTTGAGAAAGCCATCTACAAACAGCGCTGCCAATATCTCCAGTAGCTCCCACGACTGCAACACGTGCTTTTGATAGGTCTATTCCAATAAGTGGGGCATTAATCTCAAGTTGGCGACAAATCACCCAAGCGGTATGAGTATTACCAGTGGTAAATCTCTCCCATTGAAGAGTTGTGTTTCGAATTTGACGATGCTGAAGAAGATTGAAGTTTTCAAAAATTATTGAAGTAAATCCCCCTAAGGCAGTGATGTTGATGCCCTTTTTCTGGGCCAACTCCATAGCATTCAGAACCTTCCGTCTTGCAGTTTTAAACCGACTAAGCATTTCAGGTACAAAGCAAGAATCGATATATGTCCCTTCAATTGTTTTTCCTGTTGGACTAACAATCTTTACATCCTCAACTAACTGAGGGGGAGCGCTGCACCAAACATCAAGATCACCTTCAGCTATGTGGTCATAGCCAAGCTCCATTGCCTTTCGCCTGGCATCATCAAAGCTTGTGGAGTGTCCGATTAAACCAAACATTGACTACTGAGTAACGTGTTAATCGGAACTAAATACTTATCCGATTGTGCAGGTTAATCCATCGAGTTCCTTATAAAAAGATGGAAAGGTCCTTAATTGATTAAAGATGTTGTCAGATCTCCCTTTACAAGTGAGAAAAATTGTTAAGTAAGTTGATCTTGGGGAACTTATACGACTGCTGCAAGCGCCATACGAGCTATCTCACGATTATCGAGACCAATCTCATTAAGAGAGTCTTGATAAGCAATCATGAACTCTTCCATCAACTCTTCTCGATCCATATGAAGCGTTGATGCATCTTTAGAAACCTCATCAAGCATGGATCTAATAAGGGGGAGATTCTCTTTATTAGCCTTCATCAACTCTTCTTTACAGTGACCAAGATTAGCCTTCAGCCATTCTTGGCCATAATTAAGGTGCAAATATTCGTCTTGAACAACTCCTTCAGTAATCTTTTTAGCAAATGGATCTGCAACGCGAATATAAACGTGATATGCAGATATAGCAAAGGCTTCAATAAGAATGGCTTGAATAAGAAAACATGTAGTCAAATGACCTTCTGACAAAGCCTTTTGGAAGTTTCCATGCAAGCCTGAGAAAAACTCTTTAGCGAAAACCATATCTGCTTCAACTCCAAGATTTTTACCGCAAGCGGTAAAACCTCTCATATGTTTTAACTCCATTCGAGCAAGTTTCTTTAGCTCTTCAGCTTTATCAGGAAGCAAAGTTCCAATAGATATGTAATTGTCATGAGCTTCTTGCTCTCCCTCAATAACAATTGCATTTATTCGACTATAGGCATCTTTATATGCCTCAGTTGTAAAGTCTGGAAGATTTGCTGAGCATCCATCCGGAAGGTCAATAACAGCAACCTCAGACGATTCGAGGGTTGGCATAAACTGTTCGATAATTTTGGTCATTGGCAGAGACTTTAACCACCTATTGCCAAAATATTCACTTTTAGTTCTTAGTCCGTAGTGAGATCAATATTTCAATCAAGAGGTTGTAGGTGGCCATTCGCTCTTAAGCAGATTAGTCAAAAGCCTTACCCAGTGGTCTTCCAGAGCCTTTTCGATGGCCCTTCCCAGGTCACTATTTGCATCTCTACTGTCTCCAATAACACCTGATTCACTTAAATCTTTTGTTAACCAAGCGCAAGGAGATGGACCTTCTAAGCTCCAACCTTCTGGAGGAGTTGCTAAAGACTCAGTAGAAGAATGATCACCATCAACATTATTGATAGATCCAACCAAGTCTGGATTCAAAGAAAGCATGAGGCTCGTTTCAGCAAGACCTGCATGTAAACCCCTTTCAATCTCTTCAGAAGGAATCACATCTTTTAAAGAAGAAACACCTCTCCAAAGAAAACAAGGCAAAACAGCCATAGAAGGACATTTCAAACGAATCTGCCTGGCTGCAGTCTCTAAAAGGCCAATCTGGCCACCATGAGCATTGAAAAATAGCAATCTCCTAAATCCCAAAGCAGCAATTTGTTGCCCTACCTCCATCACCAATTGCAACAAAAGCTCAGCCGACAGAGAAATAGTTCCTGGAAAAGATGCATGTTCAGGGGAAAAGCCAAGACCCTGAGAAGGCAAAATCCAGATAGGCATAGAGCTGGGAAGCTTTTCCAAAACCTGAGCAGCTATCTTCTCGGCAAAAATTGTGTCAGTAGCCAATGGAAGATGAGGTCCATGCTGCTCACAAGCTCCAAAAGGCCAAATCAATGTTGAGCCTTGTGTGTTGGCTATTTCAAAGGCTTTGCGCCAACTTAAATAGTCAAATCTTCTGGACAAAGAAGTAATCGTCATTCTCTTACCAAGATCAAATAAAGGCTCTTTGCCTGTCAGAATGACCTATCGATGACCCCCATGGCCCAATGGCCGGCTCAGGCAGTCCGCAGCCCAATAGACCAAAAAAACCTTCCATGCCCGCAGCACAAGCACCGCGCAAGCCACTGCAGGTCATGCACATAAGCCGACGAGAGGAACAAAAACCTCTCGAGAATGATGGCTTGTCATCAAGCGATCAAGAAAAGGGGGGGGACAGTCAACCCGACTCAATAATTATCGCAAAATCAGAAGCAGAAAAAACTTTAGCGAATGCAGAAAGAGAAAAATTAGAAGCCAACTCACCTTCAAAGTATTCAGAACCAGAAGGCTTAGAAGATTTAGAGGGTCTTACTATGGAAGACCTTCTAGGTCCTTCAAAGAGAGAAAAGATAAGGGATACACCCACATTCTCAAGAAATACTCAGCAAGAAGAAATCTCCACTTCAGCAAATAGAAGTGTTGACGACTTTGATTTTGATGAAGAAGCCTTCTTAGCAGCTCTAGACGAGAACCAACCTATTGGCAATACAGGTGAGATTGCCACAGGATCAGTGATCGGCATCGATAGTGATGGAGTTTATGTAGATATTGGGGGAAAGGCTCCTGGGTTCATGCCTAAAAATGAAAGTGGCCTTGGCGTGATAACCAATTTCAAAGAAAAATTTCCCAAAGGTTTAAAAGTAGAAGTCCTTGTTACTCGTGAGCAAAATGCTGATGGAATGGTGACTATCAGTTGCAGAGCTCTAGAACTTAGAAAAAGCTGGGAAAAAGTTGGTGAAATGGAGAAACAAGGACAAGCAGTAAAAGTAAAAATCAATGGCTTCAATAGAGGAGGCGTAACTTGTGATCTAGAAGGTCTTCGTGGTTTTATCCCTCGTTCACAACTTGAAGATGGCCAAAACCATGAAAGCCTTGTAGGCAAAACCATTTGCGTTGCTTTTCTTGAAGTCAATCCAGATACTAGAAAGCTTGTCCTATCAGAAAAAAGAGCCGTCGTAGTAGCTCGCTTCGCTGAGCTAAAGGTCGGACAGTTGATAGAAGGGAAAATCTCTGCAATCAAACCTTATGGCTTTTTTGTTGACCTGGGAGGCGTAAGCGGGCTACTTCATCATTCACTAGTGACCAACGGAAGCATGAGGACACTTCGTGAAGTTTTTGACCTTGGAGATCAGGTTAAGGCTCTCATTACTGAACTTGATCCTGGCCGTGGACGAATAGGTCTAAATACGGCGCTACTAGAAGGTCCTCCTGGTGAACTCCTCATAGAGAAGGAAAAAGTTATGGCAGAAGCAGATGAACGTGCAAAAAAAGCACGTAGTCTTCTCGACACCAAAGACCAAGAGCAAATCTCGGAATGATGCCTGACATCACTTCCCAAAACTTATCCTTTTCAAAACAAGCGGATTGGGAGCTTGACTTTTATTCTCGTCCAATACTTGAACCAGACGGGAAAAAACGTTGGGAGTTGCTTATTACAACTACTCAGGGCTTCACTGGAACAGATTCTTTCCGTTGGCAAAAAATTTGCCCCTCCACAGAAGTCAACTCAGTTTGGCTTTCAACTGCTTTAAAGGAAGCATTAAACGACGCCAAAAACCAAGGATGGGTTGCTCCACTTAGAATTCGATGCTGGCGCACATCTATGCGCACAATGATCAAAAGAGCAGCTGCTAATTTAAATTTAGAAGTTATTGCAAGCAGAAGAACTTATGGACTTATTGAATGGCTAGCTGAAAGAGAAAGAGAAGTCTATCCAAGCGAAGAAGGTTACATGAATGGCCCGCTTGCCCCAACGCCTTCAAGAATATTGAACCAACCAATTCCTTTACCCGAATCAGTGAGGGGAGATGCTTGGAGTTTTGCTTCTCTTTCAGTTGGAATGCTTAGAGAAGCTAATGAATGGCCAATAGAATTCAGTGGGCTTTTACCTATCAAACATATTGATGACAAGAATCTGCCTGTTCCAGGCCTGCGTCTGTTCAGCAAAAACAGAGCCTTAGCATTAGCGGGTTGGCTAGGCGGACTTGAACCAGTAAAGCTAGTAGTAGAAGGCACACAATTACTTCTTGAGGCAGGCCAGGAAGATCGCTGGCTAGTCACTGATCTTTCAGAAGATGTTGCCAAAGCTGCAAGTCAAAGTTTACGTGATTCAATAAAGAACAGCCAGGGACTTCAATTCATTTCAGTCCAAACCACTCCAGAGGAAGAACTTTTTAAAGGTTTCTGGATGCTCAGAGACTTACAAGATAATTTATGAGGCAATAAGATAAATTTGAAGGATCTCTTGACACCTAATAAAACTAAGTTCGAAAGCTTAAAAGGGTGGAGTTGGGTTAAATTCAATGATGGCGGAAGTTTTATTCAATCAGACCAACTCTTCAAAGCAGGATTTAGTCATGGGTTCTTTAGCAAATATTCTAGCAATAAACATCCAAGATCATTAGCTAAGAGACTTGGAGGATGCAAGGGAGTCCAAACATTAAAACAAATTCATAGCAATCTAGTTATTGATCTTAAAGACATTCCAAAGAACTCAATACCCAAAGCCGACGGCTTGTTTACCACCATGAAAGCTAAAAGTATTTGGGTCTATTCATCAGATTGCATACCAATATTTATGGCAAATACAATGACAGGAAGTATTGCCGCCTGTCATGCAGGGTGGAAAGGAATTGTCAAGAACATAACTATGAATACTCTCAAAAAATTCAACCTTTCTGAAAAAAATAAACAAAGCCTAATTATCGTATTAGGTCCAGCAATTAGCAAAGAGCATTATCAAGTTGACATAAATCTTGCCAAAGAAGTATTCAATAGCATTCACAATCTAAACAATGAAGTAGCAACAAAAGACCAAATCACTTGGTTATTAGAGACGGGAATAATCACTCTGGATGAGAATCCCAACAAAGTGTTGTTAGACATTAGGAAGGCAGCATTCCATCAACTTTCCAAAGCTGACTTAGGACTAAAACAAATAATCAGTTGTCCCTTGTGCACATACTCAGAAAACAAACTCTTTCACTCATGGCGAAGAGAACACCTGGAAGACAGGCAATGGAGTGGGATTATCTCAAAAGGCTAGACGAGTCGCCAGTCATTCGTGTAGCCAAGGCCTCAGCTGCACGAATACCATCAATTCCAGCAGACAAAATCCCTCCTGCATAACCAGCACCTTCACCAGCAGGAATCAAGCCTTTAATATTTATTGATTCCATGGAGCTATCACGGGGAATCCTAATAGGAGAAGAAGTTCGTGTTTCAATCGCGGTAATAACCGCATCGGGATAACTAAATGGTTTAAAACGCCTACCAAATACAGGTAAAGATTCCTTAATGGCCTCAATGAAAGGAGGAGGTAAGCTTTGATTAAGATCGGCAAGTGTAATTCCCGGCAAATAAGAAGGTTGAACACTGCCCAAGAATTCTGAAGGTCTAAGCATAAGGAAATCTTCAATTCGTTGCACTGGAGCAAAGTAATTATTCCCACCCAACTCAAAAGCTCTCCTCTCCAAAGCCTGTTGAAAAAAAACTCCGGCGAGAGGATCCCCAGACCATCGCTCATAATCCGCCAAATCTTCCTTCCAAACATCAACCACCAATGCGCTATTCGCATTTCTTTCATTTCGGGAATGCTGGCTCATTCCATTAGTAACCACCCCTCCCTCCTCAGAAGCAGATCCCACGACAAGTCCTCCTGGACACATGCAAAAGGTATAAACACAACGTCCATTACTTGCATGATGAACCAACTTATATTCGGCATGACCCAATTTTGGATGTCCGGCCATTCCTCCCCATTGGGCATTATCAACAATCGCCTGAGGATGCTCAACCCGAAATCCTATAGAAAAAAGTTTCGGCTCCAGATGAACACCTACTCTTTCAAGCATTGCAAAAGTGTCGCGAGCAGAATGCCCCAAAGCTAAAATTAAATTGTCTGTCTTAACAAAACTCCCATCAGATAGCTTTATACCTTCCACTTCGAAAGGTTTTCCTTCTCCTACATCTGGAATTGACTTTTTCAATATAAGTTCCTCCATCTTTCTTTCAAAAAGAATCTCACCACCCAACTTCTCAATTCTGGATCTAAGACCTCTAACAACAGTTGCCAATTTATAGGTGCCAATATGAGGGCGATGATTTGTCAATATTTCGGGATTTGCTCCAGAAGCAACTAATTCCTCTAGAACCTTTCGTCCATAATGCTGAGGATCACTAACTTGGCTATAGAGTTTTCCATCAGAAAATGTACCTGCTCCTCCTTCTCCAAACTGAACATTTGACCCTGGATCGAAAGAGCGTTTACCTCTCCAAAATCCAAACGTCTCTAAAGTTCTCAACTTAACTTGTTTCCCTCTCTCTAATAACAAAGGGCGGAAACCCATTTGGGCAAGAAGGAGTGCCGCGAAGTATCCACATGGGCCAGCACCAACGACTACAGGACGCACTTTATTGTTACAAAAAAAATCTTCTCTGGCTTTTGCAACATATTTATAGTGAATTTCTTTGGCCTTAGACACGTTCTTTTTTCTAGGCAATCTTCTCAAAAGGGCTTTCTCATCCTTAACGGAAACCTCGATGCTATAAATGAACTTAATTTGATCATTAGATCTGGCATCTATACTGCGTTTTAAAATCCTATATGTAATCAGCTGGGAGTCAGACACATCTAATCGCTTAAGAATCTGATCTTTTATTGCCTCTGAAGAGTGGTCCAAAGGCAGTTTAATCTCAGACAACCTCAGCACGCATTCACCTCTTCAATTGAAATTAAGGATAATTCAATCAGAGTGATTGGCAAATTCATAAAATGTGTAGTCCCGAAATCATTGTTTAATCAATTAAAATCCTCAAAGAGTCTTAATTTATTAAGACGACTTTGACCATATTAGGGTTTGTTGCATACATCAAGTAACAATATCTATAAAAAAATAAACCTAGCAGGTTGAATTCCCAAAACCTTTTTCTATCATCTCCTCTCCTATTTCCTTGCGACTATCAATAGGAATTATTCCAGCAACAAGAACTCCTTCTTCAGAACTTACAGGCCGCAAATTAACTTTTCGCCTCCTCTTATACTGAGACTTAAGAAAACTTCTTGCTTGTTCCTGTTTGGATGGATTGACTTCAAAACAGGCAATCTTAACTGTATATATTCGATTATGGTCACCAACCTGCAATATATTATGACTACTTACTTGCAAAACCTCAGCAGCCAAGGCTTTAGAAGAAAAGCACAAACAAAATAAACAGCATAAAAGCCATGAAAAAACTTTTTCTAAGTTCACCTATAAGAATCCTCAAAATTCATAAAAAAGTTTTAATGCTCATTGGTTTTAACAAGTGCTAAAAATTCATAAGTGATTTTGGACGCAATTGCAGAATGTCATGGAAGCCCAACCATTTGCGCATTGCTCTTACCAGGTGGAACCATTGGATAACAATTCTCGCCTCTTCGAACATGTATATCTATTAGCATTGGAGATGAATTACTAAAGGCTTCTTGTAATTTTGGGATCAAATTTTCTCTTTGATTAATCAAAACACCTTCGACCCCAAAAGATTTTGCTAATGCCGCAAAGTCAGGCATACCAAAACTCATATCTGAAGCGGAATAGCGTTCCGCATAAAAGCTTTCCTGCCATTGCCTTACCATCCCTTGCCATTGATTATTGATAATTACAACCTTGACAGGTAACTGATATTGAAAGATCGTCCCCAACTCTTGAATATTCATAAGGATACTTGCATCTCCAGCTATACAAATAACTTTCTCGTCAGGCAATGCCATTTGAACACCTAAAGCCGCAGGCATGCCATATCCCATTGTCCCAAGTCCAGAGCTACTAATCCATTGCCTTGGACCATTTTTCAGATACTGAGCTGCCCACATCTGATGCTGACCAACATCAGTAGTGATGTAAGCCTTAGGCTGGATATCTCTAACTGCCAAAAGAACTTCCTGAGGATATATTTGGCCCTCCTTAGGTGGACAGATCAAAGGATATCGGTCTTTCCAATGCCGAATCTTTGCCAACCAATCAGCCGTCTTAGTCTGAACATCTTTTGTTTTACTTAGTTCTATCAGCTTTAAAAGACTTACTCCCAAGTCACCTAAAACGGCCACATCTGCAGACCTATTTTTACTAATTTCAGCAGGATCAATTTCAAAATGAATGACCTTTGCATCTGGAGCAAAGGCATCAAGCTTTCCTGTCACTCTGTCATCAAAACGAGCTCCAATAGCTATTAGCAAATCACACTCAGTTACAGCAAAATTTGCATACGCAGTGCCATGCATTCCAAGCATGCCTACTGAAAGAGGATCCCTTTCATCAAAAGCACCTTTTCCCATCAAGGTAGTCGTAACTGGGATTTGATAACGAGCTGCTAAAAGCGAAATGCTTTCATGTGCGCCAGCAGATATAACTCCTCCGCCTACATACAAAAGGGGCCTATTAGAAGCCTCAATCAATCCAAGTGCTGAAGAAATAGCTGACGAGTCTGGAGCCTCAGGTAATTGAAACCCTGGAGGGATTACTGAACCCGGGTTTACAGGCTGATAATCGAATATTTCTTGGCCAACATCTTTTGGGATATCAATTAACACTGGTCCTGGGCGACCTGAAGAAGCAATTAAGAAAGCCTGAGAGACCACAGAAGCTAAATCCCGGGGATCTCTTACAACCCAAGAATGCTTAACGATTGGGAGAGTAATGCCAAAGATATCAGTCTCCTGAAATGCATCAGTTCCTATTGCAGAACGAGGCACTTGACCAGTTACTACAACCAAAGGGACCGAGTCCATTTGAGCCGTAGCAATTCCTGTAACAAGATTAGTTGCTCCAGGGCCAGAGGTGCCAAAACAAACGCCAACTTTTCCAGTCGCTCTTGCATAACCATCTGCTGCATGAGTACCGCCCTGCTCATGTCTTACAAGAATATGCTTAAGCCAACCTTCCTGTTCTGCCTTATGTACTGCATCATAGATAGGCAGGATTGCACCTCCTGGGTAGCCAAAAATCGTATCAACACCATGCAATCGAAGTGCATCCATGAGGGCATCTGCCCCTGACATCTGACAAGAGTTCACAGTCTCTGAATCACCTTGCGCCTTGGCTGAAAAGGTCAGAGTCACGACAGGAAAAAATGTTCTAAGCCCTAACACTAGATGCGAAAGGCGAATGCTGCCTAATTCCAATGAAAGATTACACCTAGAACTAATATATTATTTTTATTATTTAAAACCGATTAAAAGGTGCTGCTGCAGAGTCGATCTGAGCGTTTAGAAGCAGGCAATCAATGAATTAAACAACAAATAAATATCAATTACCTAGAAAGAAATAAATTCTTATGAGAGCATCTAAGAATTATAACTTATAAATAAGAAATAAATTGTCAGAGCAGTCCAACCAAATGCAATGGGCCTTTGCCAATAAATATCTCTAGAATCAATGATAAAAATACAATCATTGCGACCCTACCATTCCAAACCTCAGAACTATTATTCCATCCCCATTGCCATTTTTCCTGGGGATACAATTTTACTTTTGCTGGCAACTTGGCAGCCTCATCAAGATTAATCTCTGGCCCCTCCAAACAACTAGTAACAAGATCTGCAAGCCCTTTAATAAATAATGGATATGTGTCTAAAGCAGGCACTCGATAGAAATTAATTACTCCAGAATCGATTGCTATTTTCCGGTATTCAATATCAATTTCTTGAAGTGTTTCTATATGTTCACTAACGAAGCTAATTGGGACAACTACCAAGTCGAGAACACCTTCTTGGCCAAGTTGCGCTAAAACTTCCTCTGTATAAGGCTTAAGCCATTCTTCTGGGCCAACTCGACTTTGATATCCCAATGAATAAGGATTTTTATATTCTAAAAGCAAAGCAAGTTCATTCATTATCAAGGTTGTACAGCTCTCAATTTCACTCTGATATGGATCTCCCGCTTCTTCTACATAACTTCTAGGGACTCCATGAGCACTAAAAAAGACATGTGCATTCTCAGGACATTCACTGATAAGAATTTGTTTGGAAATTAATTCAGCCATGGAGCGAACATATCCCGGTTGGCTATACCAACTCCGAATACACCTAATTGGCAGTTTTCTGAATTGGGAGTCTGAAGCCCTAAGGCGCTTTAGCTCTCGAAAACTCGATCCACTAGTACTAATCGAGAAATGAGGATAAAGAGGCAAAACCACAACTTCGCTTACCTTATCCGCTTTAATATCGGCCACAGCACACTCAGTGAATGGATGCCAATAACGCATGGCTACGTAAGCAGTCGCATCAATTCCCCTCTGACGTAACTCACTTTGTAGTTCTCTAGCCTGCTGCTCAGTAATCCTGCGAAGAGGTGAACCACCTCCTATTGAAAGATATGCCTCTTGCGATTTTCTACTTCGTTGAGTGCTGATAAACCAGGCCAAGGGCTTAACCAATGCAGGCAAAGGAAGTCGAATAATCTCAGGGTCTGAAAAAAGGTTATATAAAAAAGGCCCGACATCTTCTATCCTCTCGGGTCCTCCAAGATTTAATAAAATGATGCCGACCCTAGCCATTTAATAGAAAAATCTTTTTTAGGGGTTGAGCGTAAGCCCATTGAACGTCAAGGTAGCTATAAAAATTGTTGATCATGGATCTCAGCAATGAGCTGAAGAAATTCAATAAGAAACTTGCCTTGCTGGAAATTAAGCTCAGAGTCGAAAAAAGAGGCTCTCTACTGGGCCTTAGAGGACCACTACCCTGCCGCAAAACTGAAGGCCTCTTCAGATCACAAAGAATAAGCTTAAGGCTTCCTGCTAATACAGAAAGCCTTAAAGAGGCTGAAAAAATCATTCAGTTAATTCTTTTCCAAATAAACCATGGGCAATTTGACTGGAAACATTGGATCTCGCAAAAGCCTCAAAAGAATCAAGGGAAAGCAAGCAAAGACACATGTGAAGAAATTAAGAAATTTAAATATTCATTTTTTTCAGACCCAAGTCGTAAAAGAAATAAGTCGGGGACACAAACCACATGGACTTCTGCCTATTCACCCTATTTACGTCGGTTAATAAGCATCTCAAAAGATAAAAATTTTGAATTAGGGAAAGAAGTGTTACTAGAGACACTTGACTCATATGAACAGAACAGTCGCAGCAAACAACAATGTGCTACGGCTCTTGGAAGCTTTGCTTCATATTTAGGGATTGAATTACCTAGCGACTGGAGAACACAATCAAATGGATATGGTATTCACAAAGCAAGGTTCCGTGAATTGCCAACCGATAAACAAATAAAAGAGACTTGGCTTCGAATCCCCAATCCTAGTTGGAGAATGGTTTTTGGGTTAATGGCAACATATGGGTTAAGGAATCATGAAGTTTTCTTCTGCGACTTCTCATCCCTTCACAGGGGTGGAGATCACATCATCCGAGTTTTACCGCAAACGAAAACAGGCGAACATGAGGCCTGGCCTTTTCATCCTGAATGGGTCGAAAGCTTTGAATTAACAAGGCTTAATGAAGACAAAAATGTGCTTCCAAAAATCAATGTAGACCTCAATGTAACCACGCTCCAAAAAGTAGGCAAAAGAGTCGCAGAACAATTTAAAAGATATTGCTTACCTCTTACTCCATATGACCTTCGACATGCCTGGGCTGTTCGGACTATCCATATAGGGCTACCAGATACTGTCGCAGCCAGAATGATGGGGCACTCCGTAGCTATTCATACGCGTACTTATCATCATTGGATAACAAGAAGGGATCAACAAATGGCTGTAGATGCAGCACTTTCAAAAAAAATCAATCAACAATAAACTATTCAGAAGATGACTTCAAAAGAAAATCCTTCAACAAACCATTCAAAATCATTGGATCAAAATGCTTTTGATCTAGGAATTGGGGGACAACTCGCTCCCGAAAAAGATGCCCAGAGTTATAAAAAAAGAATGCAACAACGCAAGGAAGTTCAACTTAAAAGGCTTGAAAAAAGGAATGAAGAAAAAGGACTAATTCTCATCTTCACAGGAGAAGGAAAGGGGAAAACGACTGCCGCTTTAGGTATGGCTTTGCGTACGCTAGGGCATGGGGATTCAGTGGCAATAGTTCAATTCATTAAAGGGGCCTGGGAGCCAGGCGAAGCAAAAGCATTAATGAGTTTCGGCGATCTTTTAAAATTCAATGCTCTTGGCGAAGGGTTTACCTGGGAAACACAAGATAGAGAGAGAGACATGCTTTTAGTAAAAAAGGCTTGGCAGCAATCATTGTTATATTTAAAAGATTCTTCTTATAAGCTAGTAATTCTTGATGAGATAAACATTGCTATAAAGCTTGGTTATTTATCAACAGAGGATGTAATAGAGGGCTTACTACTTAGACCAGATTTATGCCATGTAGTTCTAACAGGGAGAGGTGCAAAGAAAGAATTAATTAATCAAGCAGATCTAGTTACCGAAATGAAGTTAATCAAGCACCCCTTTAGAGAGCAAGGAATAAAAGCCCAAAAGGGAGTGGAATTCTAAATTTCATCTTTGTGTAAATCTTTCTCCAACGATTTGGTTGCCGCAATCAACAGAGCAAAACCTGTTATCAACAAAGCTCTATAAAAAACCGACACTATCAAAATCATTATCATCACTAGCCTTATGCAAGGCAGAAATAGTCAAACGGACCAAAAGCTAAAGGTATCATCAGGATGTTGTGACATGGCCCAAAGGATTTTGCTTATCGAAACAGGGGCAAACAAAGTTGCCAATAAACCTAACTGGATAAGCAGGTGACTCCACAAGCCTTGCTACTGTCAAGAAGACAAGAGACATAAATGGCCTACGCCAGAGCACTAATAAAACTCAGCGGCGAGGCGCTGATGGGGGAAAAGCCTTATGGGATTGACCCTGCGATTGTTCAATCAATTGCCCAAGATGTTGAGAAAGTAGTGAGAAATGGAACACAACTAGCCATAGTTGTTGGAGGTGGAAACATTTTTCGAGGCCTAAAAGGCTCCTCTGAAGGAATGGACAGGGCCACAGCTGACTATGTAGGGATGCTTGCAACCGTCATGAACGCAATCACCTTGCAAGACGGCCTGGAGCGGACTGGTGTGCCTACAAGGGTGCAGACAGCCATAGAGATGCAAGAGGTGGCTGAGCCTTATATACGAAGGAGAGCAATACGCCATTTAGAAAAAGGACGAGTTGTCGTTTTTGGCGCTGGCTGTGGAAACCCTTATTTCACAACTGACACGACTGCAGCCTTAAGAGCTGCCGAAATAAATGCGGATGTTGTTTTTAAAGCTACAAAAGTTGACGGAGTGTATGACAAGGATCCACAACTTTTTAAAGACGCAATTCGATATGACAACCTTAATTTTCAAGAAGTACTAAGCAAAGAAATTGCTGTAATGGATAGCACTGCAATTGCACTTTGCAAGGACAACAACATACCAATCGTAGTATTTAACCTCTTCGAGCCTGGAAATATTAGTAAAGCCGTTGCCGGCGAACCAATAGGCTCTCGAATAGGCAATCAAACCTGAAAACCTAATTCAGAACTGATCTCAACAACCCGCCTCACATTATCTAGACAATGTCGAATCAAGAACTTGAGTCCAGCATGCGTAAGTCAGTTGAAGCTGCTCAACGCACATTCAACACAATCAGAACAGGTCGGGCAAATCCTTCTCTACTTGATCGATTAACAGTTGAATATTATGGGGCAGATACTCCTCTTAAATCTCTAGCAACACTTTCGACTCCAGATTCTCAAACAATTGCAATCCAACCATTTGACTTAAGTTCATTGCCACTTATAGAAAAGGCTATCTCTACCAGTGACCTTGGCTTTACCCCAAATAATGATGGCAAATTAATTAGGATTAATGTACCGCCCTTAACAGAAGAAAGGCGTAAAGAATTTTGCAAACTAGCTTCTAAATATGCAGAAGAAGGTAAAGTTTCGCTGAGAAATATTAGACGTGATGCTATAGACAAAGTCAAAAAGCTAGAGAAGGAAGGAGAAATTTCAGAGGACCAAAGTAGGGATCAACAAGAGAGTATCCAAAAGTTAACTGACAAATTTATAACCGAAATCGAGAAACATCTTTCTGATAAAGAAGCAGATATTTTGAAAGTTTGACTAGATTAGATGTAGCAATTATTGGAGCAGGTGCTGCTGGAACTTCTGCAGCATTTCATCTTGCAAAGGCTGGCAAGAAGGTCGCTTTATTAGAAAAGCTGAATGACAACAAAATCAAGCCTTGTGGCGGAGGCATGGCTTCTTCAGTTCAGAACCTTTTTCCTTTTGACTTAAAGCAGGCAGTTGATGAAGTAATCACAAATGTTGAGTTCACGTGGTATCTATCAGATAAAGTTACTGCAGAATTGCCAGGCTCGGCACCATTCTGGATAGTTCGCAGAGAGAAGTTAGATTCACTCATTAGAAACCATGCAATCAATGAAGGATCAGAGATTCTAAAACCCTTCAATGTTAATAGTCTTCAAAGAATCGACAATCATCACTGGATTATCTCATCAAGTGAGGGAATGACGGTAGAAGCAAAAACTATTGTAGTAGCCGATGGCTCAAGCTCACCTTGGCCTAAACGATTAGGCCTAGGCCCACCGAATCAACATCATGCAACAACAATTTCTGTAAGACTAGAAGGAAAAGGAAATCTTGAAAAAGGTACTGCTCGATTTGAGTTTGGCTTAGTCAAACATGGATTTGCCTGGGCATTTCCTTTAAATAATGGAGTAAATGTTGGAGTAGGGACATTCATTGGAAAACAAACAGTTAATTGTCATTCAATACTTGAAGAATTTCTGCCTAATATTGGTTTCAACCCAAAAGATGGGGAAAGAACTAGCAAGAATCTGAGGGTTTGGAATGGGCATTATCCCTTACATAGCAAAGGGATACTTGCTGTAGGAGATGCGGCATCTTTATGTGATCCATTTCTAGCCGAAGGCTTAAGACCGGCCATTTTGAGTGGCTGTGAAGCAGCTCATGCAATCACGCATTGGCTTGATGGAGATATTAAAAGCCTAAATAGCTACACCAAAACAATGCGGCTGAAATGGGGAGACTCCATGGCTTGGGGGAGAAGAATTGCACATGTTTTCTATAGATTCCCAAGTGTTGGCTATCAACTTGGAATAAAAAGGCCTACTGCACCGCAGCGTATTGCTGAAATTCTCTCAGGGAAAATGGGATATGGGGACATTGCTCAAAGAGTAATAAGAAGATTGCTATTTCAGAATTCGTAATTCAAGTAGCTTTTTAGGCAATTAAACTTAACGCTATATCTAAACATAATATCCATATATAGATATAGATAATAACTATGCAGGACTCAAAGAAAGTGCTGCTCCAAGCCCACAACGAACATCCTCCTGAAGCAACCTTCCATCGTGATCATGATCAAGAGCATCAAAAACTGCATCACTCCCTAGCCATTCTTCTCTCGTAATACATCCGTCTCCATCAAGGTCATTAAGCATAAATATTTCCTGGACTATATGGCTAAAAGCTGCACCTCCTTCTAAAACAGCAAGCCTATGAGCCAGTTGCAATTCTAATGTTTCTATAGCTTTACTAAATCCCCTTATACCTTCATCCAATTTCTCACTAGCCATACGATCGCTTGACATCATTAGTTCAAACTTCTCTTTATCTATAGATATTTTTTCCTCAGTTGACATTGGGTTGCTTGCGTCAAGTCGTCTAACTAAAGTTTCTTTAGAGCTTCTAAGCTGGTCTAAAAGTTTGGGAGATATAGTAAGCAAGTCACAGCCAGCGAGTTCAATAACCTCATCTATATTTCTAAAGCTTGCACCCATTATCTCAGTTTTATATCCATAAGCCTTGAAGTAATTAAATATCTTGGTCACTGAAATAACACCAGGATCTTCTGCTCCTGGATATGAATCTCTTCCTGTTTCCGCCTTATACCAGTCAAGAATTCGGCCAACAAAAGGGGAGATTAGGGTTACCTTTGCTTCTGCACAAGCAACAGCTTGTGCGAACCCAAACAGAAGGGTCAAATTACAATGAACTCCTTCTTTCTCAAGGATTTCGGCGGCCTTAATTCCTTCCCAAGTTGACGCAATTTTAATTAACACTCTATCTTTAGAAACTCCAAATTCCTTATATAAATCAATAAGCTTCCTAGCCTTTTCAATTGTTGCTTCAGTGTCAAAGCTTAGACGAGCATCAACTTCAGTAGACACTCGGCCTGGAACAATTTTAAGGATTTCCTTACCGAAAATCACACAAATTTCATCTAAGGCTTCATATACAACCTCTTCGACAGCAGCTTTACTGCCAATCATTTTCCTTGAATTATTTAAAGCCTCATCAATCAGTTCCTGATAAGTGGGGATCTGTGCCGCCGCAAGAATTAAAGAAGGGTTAGTAGTCGCATCTCTAGGAGTGAAGGCCCTAATTGCTTCTAGCTCACCAGTGTCCGCGACAACCACGGTCATTGAGGAAAGCTGTTCAAGGAGTGTGGCCATTGATGAAAAACTCTCACATGAATCCGTAAGGTAGCCTGCTTTTTCAGGATTACATCCATCAAAAGTTCTCAAAGCCAAATTTTTTTAACGCCCTAACCTTGTGCTGGCTGAAATTTTGACTTTTCAGTAGAAGGCGGAATCTTTTCAAGAACAAGCAAACCATCAATTATTTGCTTGGCTACAGGGACTGCCACTGTGGAGCCATAGGCATATGCCCCCTTTGGTTCATCAACAACTACCAAAACAACATAACGAGGTCTTTCCACTGGAAGAGTGGCAACAAAACTACAAATTTTCACTCCAGCTTTATAAACCCCATTGACAACTTTCTGGGCTGTTCCAGTTTTCCCAGCAATCCGATAACCGGTTGTTTTGACTCCTTTGCCACTACCTTCCTCCACCACAGATTCCATCCAGTCGAGGACAGTTTTAGTTACTTCTGGTTTTAAAAGTTGCTCCCCAGGAACAAATGCCTGAGCATTCAAAGTCTCTCCAGAAAGCAACCCTCTTGTTATATGAGGCTTCACTAATATCCCACCATTTGCAATAAGTGCATGTAATTGTGCCAACTTCAAAGGAGTCAAAGAAAAGCCTTGTCCATAAGAAGCCGTTGCTGATTCAATAGCTTTTGAAACAAAAACATCCTTGTTTTTTAACTGGCCGGCAACTGCTCCAGGTAAATCAGTTGTTGGCTTTTTATTAAGTCCTAACTTATGGAGCCATTCCCAATATTTGTCAGGATCCAACTTACTCATAGTTTTAACCATTCCTATATTGCTTGAAACCTGAAGAAGTTTGGCAAAATCAATTACTCCATTAGCCCTTTGGTCATGGTTATATATTGGCCAACCTCCAATTATCAATTTGCCATTGTCATAAACATTTCCTGTCCTAGTAATGACTCCTTCTTGAAGTGCTAAAGCCAAATTAATAGGCTTAAAGGTTGATCCTGGTTCAAATAAATCTTGAACTGACCATTCCTTAAATAAAGAAGGCGAGAAGTTCCAATACTTATTTGGATCATATGTTGGAGTGGATGCCAAAACTAACAGCTCTCCATTCGTGACATCCATTACTATTGCAACACCCTTATTTGCTTCCCACTTAATTACTTGTTCTAGCAAGGCCTTTGCAGCCAACTCTTGCAATCGAGCATCAAGGGTTAGCTGCAGCCTTAAATCATCCCCATAAAAAGAACCAGGGGCAAAATCATCTGGGAGTGGTGTTCCGTCAGCACCACGCCGAAGAGTACGAGTCTTCTCTCGACGCAAAAGCTTCTGATTAAGGCTCTGTTCTAACCCAGCTTGTGGTATCCGTTCTTGATTAAGAAAGCCAACAACATTTGCGAACAAAGAGTTCTGTGGGTAAATCCTTTGCGGGTATGCCTCTAGATCCAAGCCACTAATCCCAAGTTTCTTGATTTCAGTAGCCATTTCTAGATTCAACCCCTCCGAAAGCTTGACTCCAGAAGCATGATTTCCTAACAAGTCAACTATATGACTCATTGGCATCTTTAATAATCCCGACAATTTGCTGGCGATCTCAACAGGTTTACGAATCAAGCCTTGATTGTCTCCTGGAAAACTAAAATATCTTGGATGAGCCCAAAGCCTAAAACGCTCCTCATCTAAAGCTACAAGCCTACCTCGTCTATCGACTATTGAACGTCTCGCTCCAAGAGGCTGGGTCTTCTGTGTTTGAAAAGCACGTGCTCTTGCTTCCAGCACAGGTGCCTGCAAAACCTGTAACCAAGCCATCCTCCCAATCAAACCAAATAAACCAAGACATAAAATAGAAAAAACCAATCTCACGCGAGTATTGGAAGAAGTTTGCATCTGCTGCGATCTTTGCCGTTGCCGAGTTCGATCTTTTGATTTTGAGATTCTTGGTTTCGGCATTAGTAGCCGTAATCCACAATTTTCGCATTTAGTTGCTTAATAAGCTCTATTCCCATTACTCTTTTATCGTGGTGAATCTTGTATTCTGGCGAGTCAATGTAAACAAGATCTGCAGCCTTAGTAGGAACCATTGATAAAGGTACAGTCGCTTCTTGCAAATAATGTCTCTCAATTATTGCCGTTGATTCAGTTAGTCTATGAGCTAAGTCTCGCGTACTTTCAAGACGAGAAAACGCAAGCGTCCAAAGATTTTGCCAATGTAGAGTTAATGTAGACATCAAACCAATTGCAACAAGTACTCCTATCAAGGCGCCATCTGCAGCTCTATGAATGCCTGCAAGAAAAGGAAACTGACGTGAAAATTTTTTGGAAGAAAATGACCGCTTCAAAAAAGAAACAGGCAATTTAGACGAATTAGAGGCTGAAGACACTCTTAAACGTTCAGAAGACTTTGCGCTTGATCGATTAATAGCAACCACTAACGTTCCTATTTGATTCTTAAGTCAAACATCCCTATCAAAACAGTGCAAGCCTTACAAAAGAAGCAAGTATCAAAGCTTTTGGATCATCAACTCAATAGAAGAAGGTTTAAAAATGTAACTCCATTCCAAAGAGAATGCATAAGAACGCAAGGGAAAAGACGATCTGAACTGAGTCTTAATAAAGCTAGGCCTAATCCCAATACAGTTAATGGTGCCAACTCTCCAACACTTAGGTGAGCCATTGCAAAAACCAGAGCACTAACAAGAACCCCCCAGAAGACACCTACTTCTCTTGTCAATACGGGAAGTAATGCTCCTCGAAAAACAAGCTCCTCGAATAGGGGTGCCAATACAACTGTAGTCAAAATAAGCAATCCCAATGCAATTGGATCTCTACTTCTAAGAACAAGCTCTAAAAGAGGATTACTACCTCCTTGGTCGCCAACAAGCAAATTCATCAACCAACCGGTTAACAAGACAAGAGGCATAATCATTAGCCAACCCTTGATTGCCTTTCTAATGGCAGTATCTAGAGGGAATATTTTCCACTGAAACCAACCTGAATCAGGCCTTTCAAAATTAGTCAGTCCAACTATTTGTCTTCGCAGAATCAATAACGGAGGCAATGTCATGGCACCATATCCAATTACCACCTTCATCGATTCTTTAATTGGGCTAGCCACACCAGTTGTCAAAGCTTCACTCAAAGGGGCCACCAAGGTTGGGAACAAAACTTCTCCCAAAACAACAAAACCTCCTGCAATCAAAAGCAGCATGTCTATCAATGACAAGGGCAAGGCCGTCATCTGAGGCCAAGAGGACGCAGGTAATCGAAAAAACAACCAACCTTGACGGATTAAGAGTCCCACGCCAAAAAGCACAGCAAAAAGTGGAAAAAGCTGACTAAAAGCAAGGCGTGCTGCCATCAGCTTGGCCAAATCAGAATCCAAACAAGAAGTTTCCTTACCGCCTTGCACATCACAAATTACCTTTGCAAGAACTGGATCCTCCCTGATGTCAAATGCTTCTTTTATCTCTTCTATTGACAGTCCAGAGGCCTCTGGACTGTCCTCTAAAAACTTTTGAACCTTAATCAGAGAAAGATCTTTAAACGGTTGCCGGACAAAAACTCTGCGATCAGCATTCGTTTGTTGAAGTCCCGCCAATAGGAGTGTTTCTCGCTCCCCTAAATTATTTAGAGAGAAAGCATTCAAGGTTTTGCTAAGAGCAGCCTTAGGGTCTTCTCCAATCAAATATGGCTTTAATGATTTTGGAATTGCAGGTTCAGCAAGCAGCGCAATCTCATGCTGCCTCAAGGATAGTTTTGGTGTTACAGAAGGTCGGCTGAAGCTTTCCTCAAGTCCTTTTGTCCATACAAAGATTGTCAACAAAAGAGAAAAAAGAGCTAACGCCGTTTTCCACGCAGGATTGGCTTGTCTCATAAGGCGTAATGCACAGAGCTGAGATCAGGAGATAAAGATTCTTTGTGGCTCAGAAAGATTATGTCGACAGATTCCCCCATACGATGGCCAATAGAAAAACTTTTTGCAGGTGACTTTACGTCTTATCTTGGTTCGCCATGGACTCAGCAGTTTCAACTGTGAGCGTCGCATACAAGGCCGAAACGATAGTTCTACCCTTACCCAAGAGGGGAAAACCCAGGCTAACAAAACTGGGCAAGCTCTATCTAGTTTGCAAGTAGATGCAATCTATAGTTCTCCTCTCAAACGAGCATCAGAAACCACCCACAACTTAATTTCTGAATTAAAGACAAAAATCAAGCCAACCTTTAGTCAAGGCCTTCTCGAAGTCGATCTTGGCAAGTGGAGTGGGCTTAAAGTAGATGAAATAAAAGAAAACTTCCCACAAGAATATTTAACTTGGAAAAAAAGCCCAGAAGGATTTGTTTTAAAAAGGGAAAATGGTGATGAATTTAAACCTATTCAAGAGCTAATGGCTCAAGCTAAAAATTTCTTAAATCAAACGATA
>QCFY01000012.1 GCA_003280085.1 Prochlorococcus sp. AG-363-O06
TCCTTTTCTGAAAAATAAGCAATATGAATTGATTCAGCCAGGTAATAAAACTAATCTCACCAATGCAAGGGTTGCAGTTATTGGGGCAGGTACTGGATTGGGAATTGCAAAAGGCATCTTAGATCAAGACAAAATAATTGCTTTAGCTAGTGAAGGTGGTCATTGTGAGTTTGCTCCTAGAAATGAAAAAGAATGGCACCTTGTACAGTGGTTAAAATCAGACTTACAAGTCAATCGAATATCTATAGAGAGAATTATTAGTGGCAATGGCTTAGGTCATATAGCCAGGTGGCTGCTATCTGAAAATAAAAATATCGATCACACAATGCATGAAGCTGCAGAAATATGGGGTACAGGACATGAGGTTCAGGAAATAGATTTCCCTGCATTAGTTAGCATAAAAGCAAGAAAGGGTGATTTATTGATGAAAGAAGCTTTAGATCTTTGGCTAGGCGCATATGGGTCACTAGTAGGTGATGTTGCAGTAAATGAACTCTGCCAATCAGGTATTTGGCTAGCGGGTGGGACTGCAAAAAAACATTTATCTGAATTCTATTCAGCAAACTTTTTAAATCCAATGCGAAACAAAGGTCGTTTTCAAAGTTTTGTAGAGCAATTACCTGTCTATGCGATAACAGATCCCGAAGCAGGCCTATTTGGAGCCGCATGTAGGGCTCGCGCAATTGCCATGCCAAATGAGAAAATCAAATAAATAGATGAATAGGATGGCGCCACCGCGCATTGGTCAAACAGTTGTAGTGGATGTTCCATCCACTACAGCAAATCTTGGACCTGGTTTTGACTGCCTAGGAGCAGCACTAGACCTTAATAACCAGTTCACCATAAAAAGAATTGAAGGGAATGGAGAAAAGTTTGACCTAATTATGGAAGGTGTGGAAGGCAGTCACTTACGAGGTGGACCTGACAATTTGTTTTATCGTGCAGCACAACAAGTTTGGAAGGCTGCTGGTCTTGAACCAGTAGGCCTTGAAGCACGAGTCAAGCTTGCTGTTCCACCAGCAAGAGGTCTTGGAAGCAGTGCAACAGCAATTGTTGCAGGTTTAGTAGGTGCCAATGCCCTGATGGGTTCACCGCTACCGAAGGAAAAGCTTTTAGAACTTGCAATCCATATTGAAGGCCATCCTGACAATGTGGTGCCTTCTCTACTTGGCGGGCTTTGCATGACAGCAAAAGCCGCATCTGAAAGGTGGAGAGTCGTTAGGTGCGAATGGCAAGACAACATAAAAGCAGTCGTAGCAATTCCTTCGATTCGATTAAGCACTAGCGAAGCAAGAAGGGTTATGCCTAAAAATGTTCCAATTGGTGATGCAGTTGTGAATATGGGCTCTCTGACCTTGCTATTGCAAGGTCTTAGGACAGGAAATGGTGACCTGATTACTGATGGAATGAACGATAGGCTTCACGAACCATATCGTTGGCGCTTAATAAAAGGCGGGCTTGAGGTCAGGCAAGCTGCTATAAATTCAGGTGCATTGGGCTGTGCAATAAGCGGAGCAGGTCCAAGCATTTTGGCCTTATGCCAAGCCGATAAGGGGCATGCAATAAGCCATGCAATGGTCAAAGCATGGGAAGCTTCAGGGGTTGCTAGCAGGGCACCTTTGCTTAATCTGCAAACGTCAGGCAGCCAATGGCATCCAGCAGGTACTGGGTAAATCTACTTACTGGATTACCTGGTAACTGATAAATTCTCTCAAGCTCATGCTCCAAACATGGAGGCTAATCTGCCACTCACGGCTGAACTCCAGTCATCATTCCCCTGGCTTTCCCTAATAGTTCTTCTTCCAGTAACAGGGGCACTTGTTCTGCCCTTTCTGCCTGAAAGCAATGAAAAGTCATTCAATTATCCAAGGAATATAGCTCTAGCACTGCTTTTAACCGACTTTTGCTTAATGATATCGGCTTTTAGCCGAACATTTAATAGTCAGTCTGATGCTCTTCAGCTAGTAGAAAGAATAAGTTGGATACCATTTATTGGATTAGAGTGGTCACTAGGTGTTGATGGAATATCTGCACCATTAGTTATTTTAAGTGGCCTAATTACTTTCTTATCCGCTGCCGCTAGTTGGAAAATAAGAAGTAAAACCAGGCTTTACTTTATACTACTTTTAGTACAAGCCTCTGCACAAGCATTAGTTTTCCTTTCACAAGATTTCTTATTATTCTTTCTAGCCTGGGAATTAGAGCTAGTACCTGTATACCTCTTAATTGCAATTTGGGGGGGGAACAGACGTCTTTATGCTGCAACAAAATTCATACTTTATACCGCATTAGCGTCTCTACTTATTCTTATAAGTGGACTTGCACTTGCACTTTCAGGGGGAGATTATACTTTAAATTTAAGTCAATTAGCAGAAAAAACACCTTCTGGTAATTTTGGCATTCTTTGCTACTTAGGGTTTCTTATTGGCTTTGGCGTTAAATTACCAATTTTCCCTCTTCATACTTGGTTACCCGATGCACATGGCGAAGCCAATGCTCCTGTTTCAATGCTGCTTGCAGGTGTACTTTTAAAAATGGGCGGCTATGCACTTTTAAGATTCAATGTTCAAATCCTTCCAGAAGCACACTTAGTATTAGCACCTGCACTAATTATTATTGGAATAGTAAATATTATTTATGGGGCACTAAATGCATTTGCTCAAGACAATGTCAAAAGAAGAATTGCATGCAGCTCTGTTAGTCACATGGGGTTTGTTTTACTTGGAATAGGTGCAATTGACTCACTTGGAATAAGTGGCGCAATGCTTCAGATGATTAGCCATGGACTAATCGCAGCGGCTATGTTTTTCATAACAGGATCTTTCTATGAAAGAACAAATACTCTTTCGATACCAAATATGGGGGGATTAGCCAAAGTGCTCCCGATAACTTTTGCATTTTTCTTGACAAGCTCTTTAGCGTCTTTAGCACTGCCAGGCATGAGTGGATTTATAAGTGAAATAACTGTATTTCTAGGCATTACAAGCCAAGAAGGTTTCACTTCTATATTCAGAGCTACAACAATTATTCTTTCAGCTATTGGACTAGTCCTTACCCCTATATATCTTTTATCAATGTGTAGAAGAGTTTTCTTTGGCCCAAGGATTCCAGCTCTTGCACTTGTAAATGAAATGAGTCCTAGAGAACTAAGTATTGGGTTAACTCTTTTAGTACCTACTCTTGTTATAGGATTCTGGCCACGAATAGCGATAGACTTATATGAGGCTTCAACAAATGCACTGGCCCAGAAACTTGCAACTCATAGCTTAATAGCAATCACTTCATCAATTTCAATAGTTTAAATGAATTACAAATCTGCTGAAGCCACTACTCCTTTATTAGTTGGCAATGGCTTGCCAGATTATAAGCATATAACTCATGATGAAGTAAGCAAGCAAATACCTAAACTACTAAAAATATTAAATGATAAATTTACAAATTTTGAGTCAGTAATCAATAATAATCTTGACTCTAAAAAAATACTTACCTGGGAAGAAATTATGGATAATTTACATGATATAAATGAATCTCTAAGGTGGAGCTGGGGTGTAGTATCACATTTAAATGGAGTCTGCAATTCAAATGAGTTTAGATCTGCTTATGCAGAGCAGCAACCAGAAATTATACGCTTTATTAACAGAGTAGGGCAGAGTAAGGTCTTATATAATGCACTCAATGACCTACTAAATAAATCTAAAAAGAGTCTAGACGAAACTCAAATAAGAATTATTGAAGCCGAAATAGTTTCAATGGATCAAAGGGGCGTTGGCTTAGATTCAGAAAAACAAAAGCAATTTAATATTGACAGTGCCCGTTTAGGAGAGTTATCAACGAATTTCAGCAACAATGTGCTCGATGCAACAAAGGAATGGTCTCTATTATTAAATCAAAAATCAGAGGTCGAAGGATTACCACGGAGGGCTCTAGAGATTCTGGCCAAAAGAGCACATGATAATGGTGACGTAAATCAAAAAGATAATTCCAAGCCAACTCCTGAAAAAGGTCCTTGGCGTGTTGGCTTGGAAAGCCCAACTTACATACCTTTTATGACCTACTGCTCAAACAGAAGTCTAAGAGAAGTTGTTTATAAAGCACATGTACAAAGAGCCAGCGAAGGCAACCTCGATAATCAGGAAAATATTAAAGAGATACTAATACTTAGGAGAAGACAAGCTAAAAGACTTGGATATATAAATTGGGCTGAATTAAGTTTGGCCACCAAAATGGCTAAAGATGTAGCCACAGTGGAAAAGTTGCTAGAAGAATTAAGATCAGCAGCTTACCTATGTGCTAAGAAAGAGATAAAAGAACTACAAATATATGCAGAAAGCAAAGGTTTCAATGAATCATCTGAAATAGCTCCTTGGGATATAATTTTCTGGGCAGAAAAATTAAAAGAAGAGCGATTTAATTTAAATCAAGAAGAATTACGCCCATGGTTTCCTCTACCAAATGTTCTTGATGGGCTTTTCAAACTATCTGAAAAACTTTTCGGAATCAAAATTGAAGCTGCAGATGGCGAAGCACCTATATGGGACCCAGAAGTTCGCTACTTCAGAGTGAAAGACTCAAACAACTCATTATTGGCATCCTTTTTTCTTGATCCTTATAGCAGGCCGGAAAACAAAAGAGGGGGTGCCTGGATGGATGAATGCCTTAATCGGAACAAGTTAAAAAATGGAGAAATAGTCCTCCCAGTTGCATATCTAGTATGCAATCAAACCCCTCCCGTAGAAGACAAGCCAAGTCTTATGAGTTTTGAAGAGGTGAGAACTCTTTTCCATGAATTTGGCCATGGACTTCAGCATATGCTTACCACTGTGGACTACCCACAGGCAGCTGGAATAAATAATGTTGAATGGGATGCTGTTGAATTACCTAGTCAATTCATGGAAAACTGGTGCTTTGATAAACAAACATTATTGAATATTTCTTCTCACTGGGAAACTGGTAATAAATTACCCGAAAAAGAATTTAAAAAAATTGAAAAAAGTAGGAATTTCAATTCAGGTCTGGCCACACTTAGACAAGTCCATTTTGCACTAACTGATATCAGACTTCACAGTGTTTGGGATGAGGAAAGTAAACTTACCCCTGATGAGATAAGGCGGGAGATAGCAATTTCAACAACAATTATTCCACCAATCAACGAGGATAATTTCCTATGTGCATTTAGTCATATCTTTGCAGGAGGATATTCGGCTGGTTATTATTCATATAAGTGGGCTGAAGTATTAAGCGCAGATGCTTTCTCAGCATTCGAAGAAGTTGGCCTAAGCAAAGACTCAGAAATACGCTCAATAGGTAGAAAATTTCGTGAAACAATTTTAAGTCTTGGTGGTAGTCTTTCTCCAGATATAATTTTCGAGCTATTTCGCGGCCGGTCAGCCAAAACAGATGCCCTTATTCGTCATTCTGGTCTGAATAAAAATGATTCCAACTCCAACTAAGCAGTTAACTTCTTTATAAGAACATCTAATGCCAACGGATGTGCGATTAACTGTTTATGAGTTAATACTGGCAAAGCATATCGAGGCCCTACAGGAAGCACAGCCTCCCAACCTGGTAAAACCATTAAATCACCTCTACAAAAAAAGCTGCTACATTTGATTCCATATAAAGAAGAAATATCAAGGTTGAGTTCATTCAAGAAATTACTTCCAGGCTTCATCTGTGCGACACCAGCCAAAAGACAAGAAGGTATAAAGCTAGCTGTGTAAGTTCCCTTATGGGGAGATCCAACACTTAGAAAACGATTTGTTCGAGCTGCACCATTTAATTTCTGCAGCCAAAATCTACCTATCAAACCACCCATTGAAAATCCAAGTAGATCAATCTCTATCTCTGGTCCTAGGTACTTGCATATTTCTGCGTCTAGTTTTTCAGCTAGAAGTTGTATTGGCACTCTACCCATCTTATGAGGTAATGAAGGTATCAAAATATTGGGATTAATTTGCTCAATTTCTCTAACTAAGCCATTGAATACTTTTGGGGTATCCCAAAGGCCATGAACTAATACAATTGGTCGAAGAAAAGGTTTCATTAGAATATCTAACTAGGAAAATAACGCTTTCTTTCTACAGCAACAGTTCCATTAAAACCGCTAATAGGTGGTTTACATTTCCTTAGTAATACCTGCATTGGAACTTTGCCATATAAATCCTCCAAACAAGTAAGTATCTTTTCAGAAAAATGCTCAATTGTTAAACACTCCAGGTTCAAGGACATTTTCTGAATATTTCGAATAGCAAGTCCATAATCTGCTGTCCTATTAATATCATCATTTCGAGCTGCTTCATCCAAATCAATCCAAAGACTAAAGTCCAAACTAAAAAACTGACCTAACAATCGTTCCTCCTCAAAAACTCCAACATGAGCCCATATCTTTATATCCTTAACATGTACAGCTCCATTAGGTAGATAATTTGTCACAGTGGCAAATCAACATGTGAGAAATCACTTTTCCCTGAAACAAAATCAGCCGCAATATGCCCATCACCTCTCAGCTTATAGCGATAAGTCACTAATCCTTCAAGGCCAACAGGCCCCCTAGGTGGAAGTGTTTGAGTGCTGATGCCGACTTCAGCACCAAAGCCATACCTAAATCCATCCGCAAAGCGAGTCGAACAATTGTGATAGACACCTGCACTATCAACTGCACTCATAAATTTTTCAGCAGTTTCTTTATCTTCACAAACAATTGATTCTGTATGCCTTGATCCGTATTGATTTATGTGTTCAAGAGCTGTTTCTAAGCTATTAACTACCTTTATAGAAAGAGTCATGTCCAAATATTCTGTTTCCCAATCTTTTTCGGATGCCGCTTGCGAAACACCAAGAGATCGGCTGACTTTATCTCCAAGGAGAGTCACTCCATTGGAATCAAACAAGGGGACAGCCTTTGCTAAAAAGTTAGCTGCTATTTCCTCATGAACAAGTAACGTCTCTATGGCATTACAAGCTGCAGGATATTGAGTTTTACTATCCAAAGCTATCTTGAGTGCCTTTTCTAAATCAGCAGTTTTATCAATATATAAGTGGCAAATACCATCTGCATGTCCCAACACAGGAATACGTGTGTTGTCCTGAATAAAACGCACCAAATCATTGCTTCCACGTGGAATCATCAAGTCAACAAATCGATCCAATCTCAACAACGCCAAACTTTCTTGACGAGTCTCAAGTAAAAGGAGAGCTCGAGGGTCTAAATCTGAATTTGACAATCCATTATGGAGAACACGAATAAGCGTCTTATTTGTAATGCTTGCTTCACTTCCACCTTTTAAGATTGCCCCATTTCCTGATCTAATAGCGAGCGAGGCAATTTGAACAAGTGCATCAGGACGCGATTCAAAAATCACACCTAACACTCCTAACGGAACAGTCCTTCTCTCAAGAATTAATTCCTTATCTAACTCTCGATGCATTTGACGTAAACCTATAGGGTCTGGAAGTTGGGCCACTTCACGCACTCCCTCGATTGCAGCTTGCAACTTCTCTTCCCCAAATCTAAGTCTTGCCGTTAATGCTTTAGAAAGGCCTTGAGAAGCACAACGTTCAAGATCTTCCTGATTAGCATTTACAATCTCCTTTGTATTTTTGCTGAGAGATTTTGCGATTTCAATTAATGCACTTCGGCGTTGATCATTCGAGCTTTGACCAATAGAAACTGCTGCATTACGTGTATCTGTAGCAGATCGAATTAATTCTGGAGAAGGTTCTGGAACTAATTGAGAATTTTTCATGGCAAAAAAGAAATGACTTGGGCAATCACTCTTTGGCTAACTAAACGAAGCCTACTAGGTGTTCAAGCGCTAATCGTGCAGCCCCCAAACAACCTGCTCCATTACCAAGTGCACATTTCCTAATAATCAAACCCTCTCTACTAGCAGGCTGTACTCGCAATTCAACCTCACGAAGTACTGATGGCAAAAAATATTTTGCTCCCTGAGAGAGTCCTCCTCCTAATAAAACCAATTGAGGAGTAAATAAATAAACAATTGAACTTATCCCAATTCCAAGAGTTCTCCCATATTTTTCCCAAACTTTTAATGCCTCAATATCGCCGACAGCCGCCTTTTTATTTAACTCAACCGGGTCCAACTCAGTAAGCAAACGCAATCCAGCAATACTTGCGAATTGCTCTAAAGAACCTGCATTACCACTATTACAATCTGGGCCATCAGGCTGGACTCCTATCAAACCAGGTTCAGAAGCAGCACCATTATGCCCAGTAAAAAGCCTCCCTCCTAGCATTACGCCTCCACCAACACCTGTGCCTAAAGTTAACAACAGAACATCGTCATAACCTTTAGCTGCACCAATCCATGCCTCACCAAGCAAAGCGGAATTACCATCATTCCCAAGAATCACCTTACGGTTGAGTCTTGGCTCAAGCCAATCAGCCAGTGGAACGTCAATCCATCCAGGCAAATTAATACAAATCCTTGCGACTCTTCCTAGCTCATCCATTGGTCCAGGAAGAGCTACTCCCATAAAAGATGCCATATTCTTTGGATCAATTAAATCAATAGCCTCACATAACGCAACTGTCACAACGCCAGGTACTGATGGTTTAGGGGTTGGGATCTTGGCCTCGGCTAATAAATTACCTGAGAAATCAAACCTACCCATTTTAATAGCCGTACCTCCAATATCGACTCCAATAACGTGTTGTTCTCTTTTCATTTGTATCAATTAGAATCTAAAAAACATTTGCAACTGACTTTGCCAAGTTCCATCTTTGTCAATTGAACCTTGTACACCAACATTTGAACTCACCTGATATCGAAGAGTTCCCTGCGGTGGAATATCTTTTCTATTAGGAGTGGCAAGAACTGAAAAGTTAAATCTATTAGTTAAGTCAACACCAATCTCTGTAACCCATGCTTGTTGAGGTGATAGTTGACCCGGTGATTGCTCACTATTCACTGATTGACTTTCCTCTCCTTTCTCTATAACTTCTGGACCAGTTACATATGCAGGATAAAGTCCAACCTGTAGTCTTTCACTAAAGGATCCAGCAATAGTCCCTAAGAATGGAGAAATAATAGATTTGCTAAGTACATTTGCAAGAACTTCTCTTTGTCCACCTCCTAATAGGCGGTCAATAGAATTGCCACCTATTAGGCCATAAAGCTCAGCTCTTGGCATAGGAGGGTTACTGCGTAATTCAAAATTTTCAGACAAGCGATCTGCCTGACCAGTAGCTGTAACTATAACTTCAACTACACGAGCACCACCAATCCCTACAGAGCTAATTCCATTAGAAGCAAAATCACTTGAGGAGGCGAGATTACTACTATCCCCAACACTTTCCGAAACTCGACTAGTCATAGTTACGTCGACATAGGGTATTAAGCCTAAAGAAGGTGTAAAAACTGCAACATTAGGTGCACGTCGTTCAAGATTAAAAGTGGTTGTAAACAAATTAACTCTTCCATTCTTTAATCGAACAAGCCCTCTAGCCTTTAAGCTTGGATCTAATGCACCATTCAAAGTCAACAAACCCGATACATTAAAACTTGCCAAAGGCTGAGAGGTAATTCTCAAGTTTGGACCTAAGCGAAGACGCAAGTTATCAAAAGTAATTGGTGAGCCTTCAGGGAGAGAAGAGCGAATTAACTTACTATTTGAAGCACTCACGTCCTGACCAAACAAAGTCAAAGGAGATTTATAATCCCATTGCTGTTCTGGCAAGACATTATTTCTTTTAATCAAAGTAGCTTGAGAGTTAGAACTTTTATAAGAGTCATCTTTTTTATTCTTGGCTGATTTTGCCGGTGAAATAGTCCCCTCATTAATTGAGAGTTCTCCTCCTAAACTTGGCTTAAACAACGCGCCTTTAACAATCAAATCAGAAGCTACAGATACCTCTGCCATAGGCAATTTAATAGGTAGCCCTAAGATCTCAATAAGAAGTGGGTTGCTCTCTTCTGAAGACTTAAATAAACTTATATTCCCTTTCCCATTTAAGATTCCATTTGACCCTATAGAAGCCTTCAGTTTTTGCACTTCTATACGGTTAGAAGAAAAAACAAATGAAGCATTAAAACTATCAACAGTCTCTTCCATTACTTCAAACCTTGCATTTTTAACTGCCCAAAATCCATTAACCAAAGGATCTCCCTGTGTGCCTGTAATCAATAATTTCAAATCAGACTCGCCTTCCAACCAATTCATTTCACCACCCGCAAGACCTGACAAGAACTCAAGGCCATCTCCATTACTCCGAACACTCAAATCAAAAGGAGTAGTCGAGTCGAGGGGGATTTGCCCAGAAAGAAGCAATGAGTCAATAGAGTTAACACTTTTCAACTCAATATCTACCAGAATGTAGGAGTTAAGAATATTAACCTCTCCTCTATTTAACACTAATGAGTAGCTATCTAAGCTTGCATCATCTATTACCAGATCTGCAGTAATTTGAGGTCTAGGCTTATCTAACCGATATTTTCCAGAAAGTCCAAACATACCACTCAAAGAGGAAGGCATAGGACCTACTAATGATAGAAGAGAGAAAGGAATATTTAACAAAGAGAAAGTACCTTGACCTCCTTGTAAAGGCCCAGTAATCCTTGCTACAAATGGCTTCCCTTTGTAATCAGCACTTACCTT
This sequence comes from Prochlorococcus sp. AG-363-O06, assembly GCA_003280085.1. GTDB lineage: Bacteria > Cyanobacteriota > Cyanobacteriia > PCC-6307 > Cyanobiaceae > AG-363-O06. The sequence continues at coordinate 10,618 of QCFY01000012.1, forward strand.
CTGTCCATTTGGCCATAGGTAACCTTTAAGCTCAAGGTCAAGATGTAACTTTGAGAAACTAGGTCCATCAAGGTTAAGCAAAGCATCAACTTTGCCACGTAATTCATTAGGGTTGATAAATTTCTCTTTACGCTTAAGTTGTTTGTTTTTACTAAGCGAGATTTGAGATTTAGATAATGCTTTCAGATGGCCATCGATTGACCCGTCATATGAATCAATAACAAGTCGACCCAAGTCCTTTGCGAAGCCTCTTGTTGGCATAAAGTCAATATTAAGCTTTGGAATCTGTAAAGCTGTATTTGTAAGCCAACGTGCACTGAGCTGACTAGCCTTTGCTGTAGCAGTAACACCTGCGCCAAGACTACCTTCCGCTGATAAAGAGACTTGACCAGAGTCAGGAGGAGAAAACAAGCCTTCTATTTCATAACTTTTGTCTAAAAGCTTTCCTTTAAGATTTGCTTGACGCAACTGCAAACCCATAACGCGTGGGTAGCTCATTGTGATGTCACCCTCTACAAACAATGGATTTAATCCAAGTTCACCTTTTCCACTAATTTCTCCAAAAACCCTTTTAAAACTTTTTTCAAAAGGAATCGCTACTTCCATTCGATCTAACCTAAAACCGTCGAAATTCCACTGATAGCGATTCGATTTTTCTTTTAGGAAAATATTTCCTCCTAATCTCCTAATCGTCAACTCATCCAAGAGCCAACTCTTATTCAATTTTGCACTTATTGACCCAGGGACAGAAGCTCCAACTGAGGCCATTGTCAACTGCCCACCCCCTTGAGGTAGTCCGATGAAATCCCCTCTCCATTCTTCCTGTAGACGTACTCCTCTCGCTTGGGGGTTAACGACACCTAAAGAAATTTTTGTCGCAAGTTCAGACAATGGACCTTTGACTTGCCCTTCAGCAGAAAGTGTTCCTACAATTGATGTCCCCAAGACAGACCCTACATTTGCCAAGGGGAAAGGCGGTAAATTTATGTCGGCATGCAATTCACCAAGCTGAAATCCCTTCTCATCAAAGCCAATTGGCAAGATCGCATCTACCTTAAGTTTTGGATTGTCGAATTCCTTTAGCCGAAGCAAAGCCGATGCATTTATATCTATCTGATTGAGGGAATCAAGTGGGATCTCCCCCGTTAAATCCGCTTGCCAAGAGCCATAATCCCATTGGCTATTTGGCAAATGAACTTTATTGTCCTGACAATTAACAACTGTCTTCTTAGACGAGAGGTTGTTTGTCAATGGGGATCCACTCAAATTAACGTCAGCAAGCAACAGTTTTCCCTTGCAATCAAACTTATCTTTGCCAAAACTAAGCTCTACATCGCCATCAACATTCCCTTTAATCTCAAACGGAAAAGTTTTCTTAAATAAAGTTGCAATAGATTCAAGTTTTAGATCACTAACACGCGTTTTAGCTTGTAGCTCTAATCTGTCCCAATAACCTTCTCCATTTAAAAAGAGACTTCCTCTCTTTGGTAATCCCAAATATATTGAACCTGCGACTCTTTTCTTGGAAAGCTGCAATAAAGCCCTGGCTTTTACAGTGTATTCAAGTTGTTCAGGCTTAAGGTGAATTTTCGCTGGCTCAGCAAGATTGACTAGCAAAGAAAAATTAGGACTAGCCTTAGAAGTAATTTTTCCAGGAATCCAAAATGTCCCTTTTTCGTTTATATGTAAATCTACTTTTGCTCCAAAAGGAGTAACAATTACGACTGGCTGCCAGTTGAATAAGCTTGAAATTGGAGCAAATTTAAAAGTCAAACTAGAAAATTTCGCATTTGACCTATCGGTTACTCCTTCAAGTAACCTTGTCGGACCAAGAGCAACTCCCCAAGGCCTAAGTCCTTTATATTCACCAAGGACTATGGGATGACCTAACGGTTTAGCAAGACTATCCTCAATTCTTGGGCGAAAACGTGCAAACATCAAAGAAGCAAAGCTATCCGCGCCAACCCATGCCAAAACAACAGCACCCAAGGCCAAAGCACCCTTGACCTTCCACCGATTTATTTTTAAGGATTTAATCCTTACCCTCATATCGTTGAATCAACCAGCGAGGGTTTCACCAAACTATAAGAAGTGAATGTGAGGTTCACCAGCCCATGTCCATTATTGAATTCCTCCAAATCTCTACCAAATGGCTTGCTTGGTCAGGCTTAGCACTAAGTGCCATAACCCTCATAGCATTCTTGATCAAATGGGGCATTAGGTTTCGCCTTGTTGGAACAACTATTTTCACTTTTTTACTATGTGGTAGTTGCTTTGCATTTCTGAAAAGCTACACCCCACCGAAGGTTGTAGAAGGTGCAAAGTATGCACCTATTGTTTACGATAATGGTAAAGACCTTGTAATAGCTAAGGCCTCAAAAGATTTTTCTAGTGAATCTATAAGGCCAACACTTCAACAACTAGCTGGGAATATTAAGGGTGGAGAGAGAAATGGAGCCATTGTGCATATTCGACTTAGACAAGTTGTTCCCGTCTCAAAGGGAATAAGCAAACCTGTAATCCTTGGAGAAATAATAAAAGAGCAAGAAAAAGAAACATATAAAGGCGTAGCATATAAACAAATAAAAGATGAAACGTGAATTTACAATTAAGGAGTTCCCAGCAGGTTTTAGCCACGAAAAGCAAAAGCTGTTTTTATCTGGGATAAAAAGTTGGAATAGACTCGGCGACCTTAACGACAAAGAACTTTACAGGCTTGTCAGAGAAAGTAATTCTTCAGTTCAGAGATTAAAAAAGCTTAGAGGATTTGCTCAACTTATTTGTCAGTTAGATATTCCAATACAAACGGCAGCTTTGCTTTTACATTCAGGAATACCTTGTGTTGAGGCATTAGCTTTAATGACACCTCAACAAATCATTCGCCAAACAGGCCGACTTAATAGGCAATTAAACTCTGGCACAGAGTCTTCATTAGACTTGTCGAGTGCAAATGAATTAATTAAGCGTGCAAGAAAAAGGCAAAAACATAAGTGACCCATCAACGCCCATCAACATTCAACCAGGGCTTGAAATAGACCTATAGCCACCTACTAGGAAAGTGATTAACTTCCCTTTGCTAATTCTCCTTGTCTTAACGGTAGTTTCTCCAGTGAAAGCAAGGTCAAGCCTTCTGGAGGCAGTAAAAAGCAATCCAGAAGAAGCGACTTCATTATGTAATCATTTAAGAGAATTAAATAAACAAGGCATTTCTGCTAGCTCAAAAAAAGCCATCAAGGAAATAGCAAAGAAAAGAAAAATAAGCACGATGGATGCTGAGATACTCTCAATTTATGTAATTGATATGAACTGTCCGGATATTCAATAAGTAAATTTTTTATGGCAAGCATTTATTGGAAAGACAAGGTTCTGACCCTTAGTGACGGAGTGGAGCTTGTTTCAAGAATCTGGGTCCCAAGCCAAACAGATGGTCCCTGGCCGGCATTACTTATGCGACAGCCATATGGCAGAGAAATAGCCTCCACAGTTACCTATGCCCATCCAGAATGGTGGGCCAGCCATGGATTTCTGGTAGTCATTCAAGATGTAAGAGGCCAGGGATCTTCTAGTGGGCAATTCAAAGGCTTCATTAAAGAAGCATCTGATACTTCCGAAACCCATGAATGGGTTAGGTCTCTAAAAGATTGCAATGGCCTTCTAGGAACTTATGGGTTTTCCTACCAGGGGCTAACACAACTTATTGCGAAGCCTGGTACAAAGCCTCCAGAATGCCTGGCCCCAGCAATGACGGGGTTAAATGAAAAAGAACATTGGGCATGTGATGGCAATGCTTTTTGGTGGCATTTGAATATTGCTTGGGGTCTACAACTTGCCGCAATGAAAGCTCGTCGTAACAATGATTCCCAAACTTGGGAGTTACTTCGAAGAAGTTTGGAAGATGGCAGCTATTTAAGAGATGGTCCCAGCCTTCTATCAAAATTCGATTCAGAAGGAATGGCTTTAAAATGGCTAATGAACTCAGAAGGGGAAAATAGTTTATGGCAAAAATACAAACCTTTAGATAGTTGGCTAAAAAAGCCAATGCTATTAATTGGAGGCTGGTGGGACCCTCATCTAAATGGAATACTTGATATATATAAAAAAGCGAAAAATGTTGGAGGAAAACCTGAGTTACATATTGGCCCGGCAACACATTTAAATTGGTGGAAAGAAGTTCAAAAAACTCAATTAATTTTTTTTAAAAAACATCTTCAGGGCTTAAAAGTTCAGAACGAAAAGAAAAATAATATTCACTTATGGAACATAAGTAAAGGCAAGTGGGAGGATAGAAATGAAACTAATTATGAGAGTTCATGTGAACATAATAGCTGGAACCTGATTTTCAACGAAGGCAATCTCTCAGATTCAAGAATTGGATTCCTACATCCAAGCAAAGCAAGTAAAGGAGTAGTCAATATAGTTAGTGACCCATGGCGACCTGTTCCATCAATAGGAGGTCATCTAGATAAACAACCAGGTCTTGCAGAAAGAAGCTCTATTGACAACAGGAATGATGTTGCAATATTTACTAGTGAACCATTTAGTAATGACGTTTGTATTGAAGGGATACCTTTACTTTGTTTAAAAGCTGAGTCTGAACAAGGTAGCTTTGACATTTGTGTCGCAATATCTAGAGTAAGTGCTAATCAAGAAACAGTCGAGCAACTTTCAACAGGTTTCTTACGTATTAGAAACACAAATAACGCAAAAAATAGCCTTAGAGAGATTCACCTCCAACCATTGCTTGCATCGATAAGTAAGAATGAATCTCTAAGACTATCGATCTCTGGTTCGGCCTGGCCAGCTATTGGGATTAATCCAGGGAAAGCTGATGAACCATGTGGTGCCCCAAGTTCCAATTGCCTTGTGATCTCAATCAAAATGATGCTTTCAGGTTCAAATTTTCGGATCTTGCCTCTGCTATCAAGATAATTCTGCAAGTAGCACTCAAATCAACGTAAGCTCTCAGATTAAATACCAAGCCTGTCATGGTCACCAGTGTTGAGTTTGACTGGATGGAAGAAGAGGGGGTAAGGCTTGCTGAATGCAGGCATGATCACCCTTTTGCAATCCTGGGACCTCAAATTCATAACGAAACTTGGATTATCCGAACGTGGATGCCAGAAGCCAGTTCAGTAAATCTTTTATGGCAAGGTAAAGAACACGAAATGACTAACCCAAATCATCCTTGGGTTTACGAATACGTTCTACCGAAAAACCCTGGAAATTCATATCAAATCAAGGTTCTGAGAGGGGGGATTGAACATATACAGCATGATCCATGGTCCTTTCGCCAAGAATGGATGGGTGAAATCGATCGCCACCTATTTGCAGAAGGGAATCATCATCATATTTGGACAAAGATGGGGGCACATCTAATCAAGCAAAATGAGATAGAGGGAGTGATGTTTTGTCTATGGGCTCCAAATGCTCGTAGCGTATCCGTTATTGGAGACTTGAACTCCTGGGATGGCAAGCATCATCCAATGCAATCTAGAGAAGGTGGAATATGGGAATTATTTATACCCGGACTCAAAGAATCATCTCTTTATAAGTATGAAATAAGGTCGCAAAAAGGCCATTGCTACAAGAAAGCTGACCCTTATGGATTTCAACATGAAGTAAGACCTGCTACAAGTTCTATCGTTACAAGAACGAATTCTTATAAGTGGTCAGACAAGGATTGGATACAACAGCGAGATAAAAGCAATCCAATCGACCAGCCAATCTCTGTATATGAGATGCATTTAGGAAGTTGGATGCATGCATCTACAGATGAACCTTTCAAAGAAGAGAATGGAACCGATAGGTCACCTGTCCCAGCGGCTGATATGAAGCCTGGAACAAGGCTATTAACCTATCAAGAGCTTGCTGAAAAAATAGTTCCCTACGTGAAAGAAAGAGGCTTTACTCATATTGAGCTGCTTCCAATTACTGAGCATCCATTTGATGGATCATGGGGCTATCAAGTCACAGGGTGGTATGCACCTACAAGTAGATATGGTTCACCAGATGAGTTCAAATATTTTATTGACAGCTGCCATAAAGAAGGTATTGGAGTAATACTTGATTGGGTTCCTGGTCATTTTCCAAAAGATAGTCATGGGCTTGCATTCTTTGATGGTTGTCATCTTTATGAACATGCTGACCCGCGAATCGGTGAGCATAAAGAATGGGGCACATTAATTTTCAATTACAGTCGTAATGAAGTTAGAAACTTCCTAGTAGCAAACTTAATTTTTTGGTTCGAACAGTTTCATATAGATGGTATTCGTGTAGATGCAGTGGCTTCAATGCTATATCGCGACTATCTGCGGCCAGATGGCGAATGGCTTCCAAATGAGCATGGCGGAAGAGAAAATACAGAGGCTGTGATGTTCCTTCAACAAGCAAACCATGTTCTTTTCGAACACTTTCCAGGAGCACTATCTATTGCAGAAGAGTCAACAACCTGGCCTCAAGTTACAAAACCAACTGATATAGGAGGATTAGGTTTCAACCTTAAATGGAACATGGGTTGGATGCACGATATGCTCGATTATTTTGAGTTAGATCCTTGGTTTAGACAATTTAATCAGAACAATATAACGTTCTCGATTATGTATAACTATACTGAAAACTTTATGCTTGCATTAAGCCACGACGAAGTGGTTCATGGGAAAAGTCATCTTCTACACAAAATGCCAGGGGATGACTGGCAAAAATATGCCAATACACGCGCAATCCTTGCCTATATGTGGACGCATCCTGGCAAGAAAACTATTTTCATGGGTATGGAATTTGGACAAAGAAAAGAATGGAATGTTTGGGACGATCTTCAGTGGGATTTACTAAAGTTCCAACCACATCAAGGTATACAAAGACTTATTGATGATTTGAATCTTCTCTATAAAACAGAACCCGCCCTATGGAAGAACGACTTTGATCAATATGGATTCCAGTGGATTGATTGTAATGACAAAGACAATTCAGTAATTAGCTTTATGAGAAGAGAAAGTGAAAGTGGTCACTGGCTAGTAATAGTAGGCAATTTCACTCCTCAATATCATTCAAACTACAGAATCGGAGTCCCTCAAAATGGTTATTACGAAGAAGTTCTAAATACCGATGGAACTCGCTATGGAGGCAGTAATAAAGGAAATATGGGAGGAAAGTTTGCTGATGAGTGGAAAATCCATGGCTATGAGCAATCTCTGGATCTTTGCTTGCCACCACTGAGTTTATTAGTGCTAAGGCATAATCCAAAAGTCTTAGAAAAATCCAATAAAAACAAAAAGGTGTAACGAAGACTTTGCGTATCCCTCATTTAAGGCCATATCAGTTCAGCCCTTAAAGTAAGTTTTGGCTTGGTTCTTAAAACAGATGAGCGAAATACAACCATTACTTCTTCGCGCAGCTCGTGGCGAGTCCGTCGAGAGGCCTCCTGTTTGGATGATGAGGCAAGCAGGGCGGTACATGAAGGTCTATAGAGACCTAAGAGATCAACATCAAAGCTTTAGAGAGCGCTCAGAAAACCCTGACTTGTCATATGAGATCTCAATGCAACCATTTGAGGCATTTGAGCCAGATGGGGTAATCCTGTTTTCAGACATACTCACACCACTCCCTGGGATGGGAATTGATTTCGACATTGTTGAAAGCAAAGGTCCATTAATTAATGAGCCAATAAGAAACCTCCAGCAAGTTGAAGCTCTGAGACCCCTTGAGCCAAAAGAGAGCATGGGATTTGTTGGGGAAGTGTTAACTCGTCTCAGGGAAAGTGTTGGCAATAAAGCAACGGTATTAGGTTTTGTTGGCGCACCTTGGACTCTTGCTGCATACGTTGTCGAAGGTAAAAGCAGCAAAAATTATGCGGTGATTAAAGCTATGGCCTTTAAAGAACCAACGCTTTTACATTCACTTTTGGACCATTTTGCTGAATCAATTGCAAATTATTTGCGATACCAAATTGATTCAGGTGCGCAAGTCGTACAAATGTTTGACTCTTGGGCTGGTCAATTGAGTCCTATCGATTACGACACCTTTGCGGCTCCCTATCAAAAAAAAGTTATTGATCTTGTAAAACAAACTCACCCTGACACTCCAATGATTCTTTACATCTCAGGGAGTGCAGGGGTGCTTGAGCGAATGGGAAAAACTGGAATAGATATAGTTTCACTTGATTGGACTGTTGATATGGCTGATGGATGCTCCAGGCTTCCCAAGGACATCGGAGTGCAGGGAAATGTAGATCCTGGACTTTTATTTGGAGACCCTGAAGCAATTCGATCTAGAATTGTTGATACTGTTTTAAAAGCAAAAGGGCGTAAGCATATACTCAATCTTGGCCATGGAATTCTGCCTGGGACTCCCGAGGCAAATGCACAAGTATTCTTCGAAACAGGAAAGGCAATTAATGACTACATAAATAGGTAAGGATTTGAGGAAGTCAAAAATTCTTATTACTGGAGCCAGTGGCTGTGTTGGACAATACACAGCCGATTGGCTCATAAAAAACTCTGATGCAGAATTACTTCTCTGGGTTCGAGATCCAAACAAACTCACAGCTATTCCCAAAGATCATGAAAGAGTTAGGCTTCTAGTTGGTGACCTGAGATCTCCAAAGACATTTGCAAAAGAATTATCAAGCGTAAATAAAGTTATACACACAGCAACTGCTTGGGGCGACCCAAATAGAGCTTATCAAGTCAATGTAAAGGCTGTAAAAGAACTATTAAATCTATTAGATCCAAATATTATTGAGCAAATAATTTACTTCTCAACTGCAAGCATTTTAGACAGGAATCTTACACCCTTAGAAGGAGCTAATTTGTATGGTACAGAATATATTAAAACTAAGGCTCTTTGCTTACAGCAACTTGAGAGACATGTTTTAGCAAAAAAAATAATTGCTATCTTCCCAACTCTTGTATTTGGCGGTCAAATAGATGGAAAGAGTCACTTTCCTACAAGTTATTTAACAGCTGGACTCTCTGAAGCCTGCAAATGGCTGTGGTTAGCAAGATGGTTTAAAGCCTACTCAAGATTCCACTTCATTCACGCATCAGACATTGCATTTGTATGCGGCTATTTAGCCATTAACCAACCAACATTGAATAGTCACGGACTTTTGAAAAAATTAGTATTGGCTCAACCAGAAACATCAATTGACAATGCAGTTGATGCTCTTTGCGAATGGAAAGGGGTCAAGAAAACACCAAAGATCCCATTAAAAAATTGGCTTGTTCAACTTCTGATCAGAATCCTCCCAATAGTCATGACTGATTGGGATCTATTTAGTGTTAAGCAACGCCATTTCACACATGACCCAATAACCAACCCTGAAACATTCAATGGACATAGTCACGCTCGAAATCTACAACAAGTTTTTGCGGATGCCGGACTGGAATCCAAGAAATAATGCCCAAGAAGAGCTAAAATATTTGCATATACGAAAAAGTCAAAAAGCTATGGCTTCTTTACTTCGCTCCGTAGTATCAGCATGCTGCGCATTTTTTCTAGTATTTGCCTTAGGCATAACCTCAGCTCAGGCCTCAACTGTAGAGGTCAAGCTAGGAACAGATGCTGGAATGTTGGCCTTTGAACCAAGCAACATAACCATCAGCGCTGGTGACAAAGTCAAGTTTGTAAACAACAAGCTTGCTCCACACAATGCAGTTTTTGATGGGCATGAAGATCTAAGCCACACAGACTTAGCATTTGCTCCTGGTGAATCCTGGGAAAAAACATTCTCCGACCCTGGCACTTATGAGTTCTACTGCGAGCCACATCGTGGCGCAGGAATGGTTGGCAAGGTGGTTGTAAATTAGTTGTCTGAAGTTTTTAGTCTCTACTTAAGCCCTTAAAGCGAGTAAACATTAAAAAAAGTCTGGGGATTAACTCCCAGGCTTTTTTTAATTAAATTATCAATGTCACTAGATTTTGATGGTAATCTGAATATGATCCAAATGAAATAAAAAGACTAAAGCTATTACTAAATATGACCAGAGAGGGGTTATCCAACTTTCTTTACGCAGCCGAACGAAGCTCATCACTAAGAAGAGAGATAAGAAAATGCAATAAGATTGAAGACCTGTTTATTCTTGCAAAAGATTATGGATTTTCTGTTTGCTTAAAAGACATAGAAGAAGATGCAACTAGCACTGAAATAGATTCATGGTTTAGATTAAGTAAAATCTCTCCTATTAAATGATAGCAAGGTTAAAGGTCACACAAGGCATCTAACCATGAATAGAAATCTAACTAGATATCAATTATCTAATGTGTAGAAATAAGGCCTGACAAGTCCATTAATCTTTCATTGCACTGAATCTTTTTAAAATGGTGGTAATTACCGGTCAATCATGTGCAGACCGAACAAAAAGGATCGGCTTCCCTCTTTTATACAATCAATTCTATATCTAAAGTTTGAACAAGATATTAGCAAAGTAAATGCAGCCAAATGAAACGCAATTCACAGAGAGAGCTTGGTCTTCTATTATTGAAGCTCAACGGATAGCGAAGGAAAATAGAAACCAAAAAATAGAAACTGAACATCTTTTATTAGCACTTATAAACCAAAAAGATCTCGCTGTAAGAATAATTGAAAAAGCAGGTGGTTCTGTAATCAATATTGAGAATTCATTATTGAAATATCTAGAATCACAACCGAAAATGAAAGATATTCCTGAATCAAACTTTATAGGGCAAAGCCTCAACAAAGCATTCGAAGAAGCCAACAAAAAAAAAGGATATTTTAATGATGACTTTATCTCAGTAGAGCATCTACTACTAGCATTGGCTGAAGATAAACAATATTGCCAAAAAATTCTTCAGCAAGAGAGAATCAATTTAGAAAAACTAACCTTAGTAATCAAGGGAATTCGTGGGAATCAAAAGGTGACTGACCAAAACCCTGAAAACAAATATGAAGTTCTTAAAAAGTATGGAAGAGATCTAACCAATGCGGCACTTGAAGGCCAACTCGATCCCGTAGTTGGAAGGGATGATGAAATCCGACGAACAATTCAAATTCTAAGTAGAAGAACAAAAAACAATCCTGTCTTAATAGGAGAGCCAGGTGTTGGCAAAACAGCTATTGCAGAAGGGCTTGCTCAACGAATCGTCAATGGAGACGTACCTTCTGCACTTCACAACCGCCAATTAATTGCTCTTGATATGGGTTCACTTATAGCAGGTGCAAAATTTCGTGGTGAATTTGAAGAACGTCTTAAAGCAGTCTTAAAAGAAGTAACTTCTTCAAACGGACAAATAATTTTATTTATAGATGAAATCCATACGGTAGTTGGAGCTGGAGCTACTGGAGGAGCAATGGATGCTGGAAATCTTCTTAAGCCAATGCTTGCAAGAGGCGAGCTTCGATGTATTGGCGCCACAACAATAACCGAGCATCGTCAATATATTGAGAAAGACCCTGCTTTAGAAAGAAGGTTTCAACAAGTACTAATAGACCAGCCAAGCGTAAAAGACACAATATCTATCCTACGTGGGTTAAAAGAAAGATATGAAGTGCATCATGGTGTACGCATATCGGACAATGCTCTTGTGGCAGCTGCTGTTCTTAGTAATCGTTATATTTCTGATCGTTTTTTACCTGATAAAGCTATTGATCTAATTGACGAATCTGCTTCTAAATTAAAGATGGAAATAACCTCAAAGCCTGAAGAAATTGATGAGATTGACCGTAAAATTCTACAATTAGAAATGGAAAAACTTTCTTTAGAAAGAGACTCTGGCTATTCAACTAAAGAAAGATTAGAGAAAATACAGTTTGAGCTTGCAGCATTAAGCTCCCAACAATCTTCACTAAATAAGCAATGGCAAGAAGAAAAGAAATCTATTAATGAGCTTTCATCAATTAAAGAGGAAATTGAGCGTATTCAACTATTAATAGATCAAGCAAAAAGGAGTTATGACCTAAATAAAGCTGCAGAACTTGAATATGGAACACTTAGTGAATTACAGAAGAAGTTATCTCTAAAAGAAACTTGTTTAAACTCTGAAAGATCGGGTGATAAAAAATCGCTTCTTATAGAAGAGGTTACAGAAGAAGATATAGCTGATGTAATTGCAAAGTGGACAAACATTCCCGTTTCTAAACTTGAGCAGAGTGAGATGGAAAAACTTGTCAGCTTAGAAGCACAGCTAAACAAAAAAGTTATAGGACAAAGTCATGCCGTAGCTGCCATTTCCGATGCAATCCAACGTTCCAGAGCAGGCATGAGTGATCCAAATAGACCTATAGCCAGCTTTCTATTTCTAGGGCCTACGGGTGTAGGAAAAACTCAACTTTCCAAAGCATTATCATTCTTATTATTTGATAGTGAGAACTCAATAATACGTTTCGATATGTCTGAGTACATGGAAAAACATACAGTCAGCAGATTAATTGGTGCTCCACCAGGATATGTAGGTTATGAAGCTGGAGGTCAATTAACTGAAGTTGTAAGGAAAAACCCCTATTCAGTTTTACTTTTTGATGAAATCGAGAAGGCACATCAAGACATATTCAATATCTTACTTCAAATACTTGACGATGGAAGAGTTACTGATGGCCAAGGGCGCACTATTAACTTTAAAAATACTCTAATAATTCTAACAAGTAATATCGGTAGTCAAATGATAATTGACTCACCAACAAATAACCAAGAAGAACAGTCAAAGTTAATAAATTCTGCTCTTAAAGAATATTTCAAGCCGGAATTCCTAAATCGCCTTGATGAGGTAATAACCTTTAACAAGCTGGGGCGGAATGAAATCAATAAAATTGTAGGTTTACAACTAGAGGATTTAAGAGAAAGGCTTAAACAAAAAAATCTTAAGCTTGAAATAAGTGATGATGCAATAAATTTCATTGCTTTATCAGGATACGATCCTCTCTATGGTGCCAGGCCTTTGAAACGTGCAATTCAAAGAGAACTCGAGACACCAATTGCAAAACAACTATTAAAAGGGAATTATATTGATCGAAGCCTCATAAATATTTCTCTAAAAGGCAATGCATTAAGCTTCGACTAATAAAACATTAATATAGCTTTTAGCTATTACTGATACAAATTATCATAAACTTTAATCAGGAAAACCTACACAAGAATGTTCTTTCGCATTATTTTTAGGTAGTATCTTGAGTCCACTAATCATTTGTTTGTCATTAAATTGATTAAGAGATAAAGCTTTAAAGCCTGTAAAGAGTCTCTAATTCTAGATAACATTGTTAAGAAAACTCAAAGGCCATAAACAAGTATAAAGTCAATTTTTAATAATCTGTTTTACTTTTAAACCATTTTGGAACCACTTCAAAAGTAGCCGAATTATAGTTATTTTCACTTGCTTCGACTCGCCAACAACAACTACGGCCAGCTTCCTTTTCTAACAAAAGAACATTCGCCCATTCCCAAACCAATTCTGCTGAATACTCCATTCCAACATTAGTCATTACACGTAAATCCAAGGCACCTAGTTCATGAAGCCTCTTCCAGTCCTCCAAAAGCGGATCATCACAATTCACTAAAAATGTATGGTCAAATTGATTCTTCAACATTTCCTCTAGATCCTTCAAATCTGAAAAATCGACAACAAACCCATGTTCATTCAGTTCAGAAGCAGCGAACCAAAAAGTAAAGCCACGGCTGTAACCATGAACAAAATGACAATGTCCCGGATGCTTCCATTGTCTATGACAACAAGGAAATCCTTCAAAGTGCTTACTACAGCTAAACGTATGGGTGGACATAAAAAGAAAACTAGATTATCAGGCAAAATAGGTAAGTTTCGTTCCCAAGGCCTCATTGCTATATGAGCAAGATTCAGCCTCTAAGTCAGGAATTCATTAGCAAGCTTCGATTTAATGATGATGGTCTAATACCAGCTATAGCTCAAGACTGGCTAGATGGAGCCGTTCTGATGATGGCTTGGATGAATCATGAATCATTAGATCTAACAATAAGCACTGGAGAAGTTCACTACTGGAGTCGCTCCAGAAGTGAACTTTGGCATAAAGGTAGCAGCAGTGGTCACACCCAGGTTCTCAAAGGGATTAGATGCGACTGTGATGCTGATGTTTTACTTTTATCAATACAGCAAACTGGAAATATAGCCTGTCACACAGGTAAAAGAAGCTGCTTCTATATATCAGATATGAATAGGGAATCCAACTCCAAAACCTTGAATAAAACACCTGCTGATGCATTCAGTGAGCTTTTTGAGGTAATTCAACATAGAAAGCTAAACCCTGAAGAAGGTAGTTACACCAATAAGCTTTTAGAAGCTGGTGATAATAAAATTCTAAAAAAAATTGGAGAGGAAGCTGCTGAGTTCGTCATGGCATGTATGGAAAACGACAAAGGATCTATAGCTAATGAAGCAGCCGACCTTATTTTCCATTTACAGGTTTCTCTTGCTAATCATGAAGTGAGGTGGGAAGAAGTCTTAAAGGTTATCGCAGAAAGAAGAGGTGCTCCGAGAAGGAGCTGAAATACAACTAGCCAAGACTCTGAAAGCATTACTTACAGAAAATTTGATTGATTAAGGCAAACCAATTCCTCTTGCCATTAATGTTGCAAAAAAAGGAACCAAGGCAAATCCTACTAATTCAATATTTAAAATCAAACGAAGCCTAGCAACTAAATTTGAAGTTACTTTGGGCAACTCCCCATTTCTTATAGGTATAATCCATAAGATATAAGTGATTGTGGGATATAGTGACAACAGTCCTACTACAATAAATATACTAATTTTTATCCAGAACAAAGGATTGTTTGTATAGAAGTCACTACCCTGGCCAAAATATAAAACCCTTAGGATTCCACTTCCAAGTAAAGCCAAGCCAGCCAATCCGTAAATCACATCGATTGCGACAATGGTTATTGCCTCATTTCGATCTGGGCTTGGCTTTAAAAGTATGCGCTCAAGGGCTAATGCAGCAAAGCAAAGCATGAAACTGAGATAATGAACATATGCGACCAAAGCACTTTTTGGAATATCACCAAAAGCAGAAGTTGCCCCCAGCATCATCGGATTAAGAACAGGAGTCATGAGAATAGCTAGTTATAGAGCAAAACGATCAAAAACAATGCATAACCATTATTGGCTTTTCCATGTAAATAAAGGCAAAAGTTAAGAAACTGTTCAATAAGGGAAAAAAGATTAATTCCGAACTCTTTATTACACAAATAAAATAAACACTTTTTAGCCCTAACTTTAATAAAGAAGGAGTTGCAGATGACTAATTCTTTGAGTGCTTTTCTTGGCGAGATCGGCCGACATCAACTTTTGACGCCCGAGCAAGAGCTAACTATGGGCAGAAAAGTTCAAGCCATGGTTGCTATTACACAGCGCTGCCATTTAGCTGGCGGAACAGGACCTGAATGTGATTATTCAGAAGAAGAGCTCAAAAAAATACGAGTTGGAGAACGGGCAAGAGATAAAATGATTACAGCCAACTTAAGACTTGTAGTTAATTTGGCCAAGAGATACCAAGGCAAAGGGCTGGATCTACTGGATCTAATACAAGAAGGAACCATAGGGCTTACTAGGGCAGTAGAAAAATACGACCCAAAACGTGGTCATAGATTCTCCACGTATGCTTACTGGTGGATTAGACAGGGTTTAAATAGAGCATTATCAACCCAAAGCAGGACGATAAGAATTCCAGTAAATGTTAACGAGAAGCTGACAAAACTTAGAGCGGCGAAAGCCAGGCTAATGCAAGCAAATGGGGCGCCACCCAGCTCATCTCAACTATCAACCGCAATGCGAATTCCTAAAGAAGAGGTGGATGAGTTACTCGCATGTGAACTAAGGAGTATTACAGTAAGCCTTCAAGGATTTGTTAAGTCAAAATCTGATCCTTCGGAATTAGTAGATATGCTCCCCTGTGAACAGGTTGAGCCGTTAGAGCTTGCTGAGTTAGCAGAAAGAAGTGACTCGGTTTGGAGTTTACTTAATACAGCAAACCTAACTCCAAAAGAAAAAACAATAGTGACTCTTCGATTTGGCTTAGATGGCAGTAATGAGTGGCGGACTTTAGCGGAAGTAGCTCGTCAAATGCACTGCAGTAGAGAATACTGTAGGCAAGTTGTTCAAAGGGCTTTAAGAAAGCTACGTAAAACTGGTCTGCAAAATGGATTAGTTGAAAGCACCCCACTAGACCAGTCTTAAAAAAGTCAAAAGGCTTTCTTGACAGTTAATCTTTTAGATTGTCCTATAGAAATTATTCAATCTTAAAATTACTCATAAACGAAAAATGGACCCCAAATATTCATCATCAGAACAAACTGTTGAAGCTGAGGTTATAGATAGCTCTGTAATTGATGAAGGGGTCCTAAGAAAGGTGCTTATTCAAGCTGGTCGGATTGTTGCAAGACCTGCAATAGAAGCACTGGAAATGGTTTTAGACAATTCAACCCCTACACAAGCAAGGTTGACAATGCTTGCAGGATTAACTTATTTAATTTTCCCAATAGATATTGTTCCTGACCTTATACCTGTAATCGGATTTAGTGATGATTTGGTCGCCTTAACAGCAATAATAAGCATCTGGAAACATCACATTACTCCTGAAATTCAAAAAAGGGCCAGGCAAAAACTAGACAAATGGCTCCCTCTCTAGATCCATGAAAAAAAATTGGTCACAAGCTACAGAGACAGAGTTAAGCCTAATAGTCAAAGACTGGCTAAAAGTTCAAGGAAAGACTCAAGCTGATCTTCGGGAAGGTCTTAAAGCCTCATCTTCAAGAATGCCATCAATACTAGAAGAACTTCAAAAAGAATATAAAAGTGGAGGTTTGCCTAAACTAGTATCTGTCCTATGTGAAATAGAGGCAAATTGGAAAGAAGGAGGAGAAGCCCCTAAAGAAAAAAATATCCAAAGCAATGACCCATATAACCAAATGGATCTACTACTTCAAGAAATTCTTGATGACTATAATCAATAAACTTTTAGCTAATACAATAAAAAATAAGTATTTTTTAAGTTGTTTTAGTATCCTCTTTCCAAAATAAAGCCAACCATGTTGTTCCGGGTGCAGCGTCAGTATGCTCGACTCTATGAAGCCTTCTAGGAGCTAGGTACAAATGGTCCCCAGGGTTTAATTCAACGCTTTCCTTTCGTTCTTTAAAGCTTAGTCTTGCTGTTCCCTGGAGAACTACTACCCACTCATGATCCTCTTGATCGTACCAAAAGTCTTTTAATGAAGACACCTCACATGATTTAATCAACTCCAAACGCCAGTCGTTACCAGATTGTATTAAATACTTTTCTTCATTACCTCTTTCTGGAATAGGCTTCGACAATAAATTATCATCAGCAAACCTTAAAGGCCTTACTGGAACATCTCCCCATCTGCTACTTATTTCATATCCCCATTCCTTTGCAAGTGCAACCACTTGATTATGGTCAGTGCAAGCTTCTAATGTTTCCTTACGACCAGGGACTTCTTCAAGTGAAAGTACCATTGCCTGTAGTTGGTTAACCTTGCTTACGAAACGAGCCAAATCGTCTATAGCCATAACCTTTTTACCAAAACCTAATGATTAATATTTTAATCTAAAGGTGCCTTCACCAAGCAAAGAAAACAAAGACTATAGACTTATCACTATATAAAAACAGAAACTCTTAAAGGCTTTTCAATAAGAGAATGTTGAGCCTGATCGACTTATTATCTTTAATTTCAATCAGTTATCAAAACAAAATAAGCACCCAGTTAAACCAGTAAGTGCACGATCTAATAAGATTTACAAGAAAGTTTTCTAATCTTGTATATCAAGCAAACAAATTAAACATATACTTTATAAAAGAATTTAGATCCACTACAGACTTTTGATTTCAATTCCTTTCATAGACAAAATGCTCATCCGCTTAAATATTGACTTCAGACAAGAAGAAAAGCATTGGGCTTTGTTATGCCTGTCAATTCTAATTACTATAGTATTGATATTTCCATTTAGTGCTTTCGCT
Source organism: Prochlorococcus sp. AG-363-O06 (assembly GCA_003280085.1). GTDB lineage: Bacteria > Cyanobacteriota > Cyanobacteriia > PCC-6307 > Cyanobiaceae > AG-363-O06. The sequence goes on from QCFY01000012.1 coordinate 28,571, forward strand.
ATTGATAGTCAAGCTGGTGAGAAATTATTTATGGAGCATTGCTCTGGCTGCCATGTCAACGGCAGTAATATCATCAGAAGGGGTAAGACCCTAAAGTTAGAAGCACTAAAACGTAATGGTATAGATAATCCTGAAGCAATTGCAAAAATTGCACGTGAAGGCATAGGAATTATGAGCGGATATGAAGAAGTTCTTGGAATTGAAGGTGATCAGCTGGTTGGAATATGGATATGGAAACAGGCTCAGAATGCCTGGGTCCAAGGATAAACTTCTAATTGATTCCAGATGCCCTCTTGCCAATAAACGTCTTCTTCAACAAGGTTCTTTACAAAATCCAAATTTGCAGCTTCAAAGATACCAAAAACATACCTATTACATTTAGTTGGCCCCAATGTAATCAGCATCCCATCTTCCTTTAGTTTAGAAAGCCTACTGAGATGCTTATCTCGAAAAGGAATGCGCTTTTCAAGTGCATTCTCACAGTAAGTACCCCAAAGAACAAATCGCTCCATAGTCACAGGTTTTAACTAAACCTAATAATATTTACACTTAAATAATTGCACAAATCGAACCTAAAAGGTTATTGTTATTTATAGATCATTCTAAATTCCTTATCATGTTAACTGGTAGCGACCTACTCACCAAAGTCAAAGAGCTAGGCGATGTAAGCAAATCTGATCTAGTTCGTGCATGCGGGTATGTTTCCAATAAGAAAGGTGGAGGAGAGCGTCTTAACTTCACTGCTTTTTATGAAGCTGTCCTAGAAGCTAAAGGAGTAAACCTCGGTGAAAGTGATGGTGCTGGAGTAGGAAAAGGTGGAAGAAAGCTTAGCTATGTGGCAACTGTTCAAGGTAATGGCAATCTTTTGATTGGCAAAGCATACACAGCATTGCTTGATCTAAAAGCAGGCGATGAATTTGAAATCAAGTTAGGCCGCAAGCAAATCAAATTGACACCAACTGATGGATAACGAAAGTGAGAGTTTAAATTAGTTTTACTGTAAGAAGTATTTTTAAAAGCCCTGGTTCACTCTCAGGGCTTTTTATATTGGACCTCAAAAGATCTTTTGCTTATTTAGTTTAATTTAGAGTCGCTTCCAAAAGCTCTTTGCAAAAAATCCCTGCTTCATCTACTTGATTAGCATTCATTGAATTTGCAATCTTTTTAACAAGTGCACTGCCAACAATCGCCCCATCAGCTCCCCAACTTTTTACCTGTCTAATCTGATCTGGCCCAGAAATACCAAAGCCAACTGCAACTGGAACTGAAGAAATGTCTTTTAATTGTCTAACAAGTGTTTCAACACGATCCTCTAAATGCGTTCTTTCTCCGGTGACGCCTGTGACACTTACTAAATAAACAAATCCTTTGCTGCTTTCAGCAATCCTTCTCATTCTTTCTTTAGGAGTTGTTGGTGCAACCAATAAAACCAAATCAAGGCCATGATCAGTGGCAATAGGTGAAAGCAACTCTGCTTCTTCTAATGGCAAGTCAGGAACGACCAAGCCAGCTGCCCCTGCTTCTGCAGCCTGGAAGCAAAAATTTTCCATTCCCTTATTAATTAATGGATTGGCATATGTGAAGAGAATTACAGGAACGGAAAGTTGGCCTTTCAAACCTGACAACATTTCTAAAACACTGCTTGGAGTTGTCCCAGAGCTGAGAGATCTGGCAGCAGCAGCTTGAATCACCGGTCCATCTGCAAGAGGATCGCTATAAGGAATCCCAAGTTCAATGATGTCAGCACCCTTATCTTCTAGTCGAAGTAATACATCTCTAGAAGTTTTTATATCAGGGTCACCAGCCATTAGAAAAGGCATCAAAGCAATACGCTTTTCAGCTTTTAGTTTGATGAACCGTTGAGCAATTTTGCTGCTTGAGAGAGGTTTTGCTTCCAAAAATCTGATTAAACAATCATCTACAAAGATCTTAAAGCTAACTATAGAGAAATATAGAAGTCATTAACTTATTCTAAGCTCTTTTTCTCCAGTTCAATTTGATCTAATAAACTTTTTTGCTCTTCTTGCGACATGTCATTAAATCGTTGCAACAATTCCTTATTAGTAACACTTTCATAAGCCTTAATATAACGTTTCCTTTGCTCCATAAAGGTCATCTGACCTGAAACAACACGGAATAAATACGATCCGATCCATAGCAAAACAATTAAAATAAAAAGAGCTTCAGCTGCAATTCCAGCAGAAGCTGGATTAAATCCTGCATATCTAAAGCATAAGTAGCCTAACGGACCCAATAAAAGAGCCAGTAAACCAAGTTTTATTACTCCAGCTCTAGTCAATGATCACCCCTCTCCTTGACCCTGCATACGTAAGTTTAAAAACGGAGCAAAAATAATTAAGCCTGGGAAAAAGAGAAAAACCAAACCATAAACTCCTAACCGTTCAAACTTCCCCATAACATGCCATCGATTGCTCATCCAATAAAAAAGAATCAATGGAAAAACAAGCAAGTAGACAAAACCCAAACCCACGAATGTGATTAAAACAAGAAGTGATTCGTTCATAATTTGGCTGTTTAGCGCAATAGCTGACACTATGGGAGAGCACTAAGATTTGGAATCTAGAATGCCATAGGACACTTCTTTTCCAAAATCAAACGGGAGCATGGCGGAATTGGTAGACGCAGCGGACTTAAAATCCGTAGGCCCTAAACGGCTGTGGGGGTTCAAGTCCCCCTGCTCCCATATAAGAATCTTAATTTCATCAGACTATGAAAAACCAGACTTAAAAGCAGATATCCAAACAACTAAATATTTGACATCAGTCAAAAGGCACAGAGACCAATCAAAATCTACTTTTCTCATTGCTCAGAAACCGTCCAATTCAAAGTTTCCCCAGCGTGAAAGGGCACCAAGAAATTACTTTCACTCTTTAATGGATAAACATCTGGAACCAGATGAGGCTTTTTGATTAACGTTATTGAACTTTGATTCAAAGGCATGCCATAAAAAATAGCTCCAAACTCACTAGAAAAGCTCTCAAGACGATCCAAAGCTCCTTCTTGATCAAAAACTTCTGCATAGCTTTGAATCGCGAAAGGGGCACTGAAAATCCCTGCACAACCACAAGAACTTTCCTTCATCCTTCTTTCATGTGGGGCTGAATCTGTACCAAGAAAAAAACAAGGCAATCCGCTAGTTGCTGCTTTACGTAAAGCCAAGCGATGGTGTTCTCTTTTAGCTACAGGCAAGCAGTAAAAGTCACTCCTCAGTCCTCCATTAAACATTGCATTTCGATTGATATGCAAATGGTGCGCAGTAATTGTTGCAGCAATCTTCGACGAACTTTGTTTAACAAACTGAACCGCATCCTCGGTAGTTATATGTTCTAAAACCACTTTTAATTCTGGAAAGCTCACCAAAAGTGGAACTAAACACCTTTCAATAAAAGCTGCCTCTCTATCAAATATATCAATCTCAGTGTCTGTAACCTCACCATGAATCAACAATGGCATGCCGATTCTCTCCATTGTCTCAAAAACAGAGTCAATATTCCTTAAATCACTTACACCTTCCTCTGAATTGGTGGTTGAATTTGCAGGATAAAGTTTTGCTGCCACAAAAACACCTTCACGATATCCTTTCTCTAAAACAGCCGAAGAGGAATTGTCTGTCAAATAAGCAGTCATCAAAGGGGTAAAAGAAACTCCCTTTGGAATTGATGACAAGATCCTTTTTCTATATTCATTTGCAGCCTGAATACTTGCAATAGGCGGATTCAGGTTTGGCATAACTATTGCACGGCGGAAGATACTTGCAGTCGCAGGTAACACATGTTTCATAAGCTCACCATCCCTTAGATGCAAATGCCAATCATCAGGCTGACGAAGAGTTATTTTTCCTAATTCTGGATCTATATTCATTTCCAAGAGATAAGACGAGGCCGTATTAATTTAATAAAAATTGCCAATTGTTTAGTTGAATAGTAAAAGGTAATTCTTTAAGCATGAATACAAATCATTCGAAGGCCTTAAAAATTCACACATTTTTTAATCCAAGTTTTTCTTTCCATGATAGCCGGCCATTCAAAAGTTTGCCAATATAATCAAGTTTATTTTTTAAGCAAGAATTTGGTTAGATAGCTAATCTTAATTCCACCTGATCTAAAACTACTTTAATTATTCATAGCCTATGCCCATTTTCTTAATCTCCATAATTGAAGTTCTTATTGGGATAGGCCTCTTGTTTGGAGGGGGTGAACTGTTTGTTCAAGGTTCTGTTGCCATAGCACTCATCTTAGGCATTCCACAATTAGTCATAGGACTAACAGTTGTCTCCCTAGGAACTAGTGCTCCTGAACTATTTGTAAGTCTTAGTTCAATCTTCAGAGGCTCAGATGCACTGGCTGTTAGCAATGCGGTAGGAAGCAATATCTTTAATGTGCTTGTAGTTCTTGGAAGCAGCGCACTTGTCTTACCACTAAAAGTTGAGAGTCGTTTAGTCAAAAGAGATGTTCCTTTGCTTCTTGCTGTTTCAGCAGCCGTATGGGGCATGGCTTCAGCAGGTCGAATAACCTGGCAAGCAGGCTTAGCACTTTTGCTTGCACTATTAATCAATACAATTTGGGAAATCCGAACAGTAAGAGAAGAACCTGAGGGGATAGAGCAAGCAGAGCCTGAAATCAATCTTTCACCAGCCAATCAAAGCCTGAACAAGGCATTGATTAAATTAATTACAGGCATAATCTTGTTGGCAATAGGATCTAATGTTCTAGTAAAAGGTGCGACTATGTCAGCCGCATTCTTAGGAGTTAGTGAGGCAGTAATTGGATTAACTATTGTCTCTGCAGGCACATCTATGCCCGAGTTAGTAACATCACTTGTAGCAGCTTTTAGAGGAAGAACGGATCTGGCCATTGGCAATGTTGTTGGCAGCTGTTTACTAAACCAGCTACTTGTCATTGGTAGTTGTGCAATCTTTTCCGGCATCAATGGCTTGCAAGTAGACGACTTACTTATAAGAAGAGACATTCCTTTAATGGTACTAACAACAATTGCTTGCATGCCAATTTTTTGGACAAAAGGTAAAATCAGTAGAAAAGAAGGGGGGACCCTCCTAAGTATTTACCTTTTATATTTAATTGATCAAATATTACCTAAAACATTACCAAGCATACAAGAGGAATATAGACTGATTGTTTTATGTATCTTAGTTCCATCTTTAATTATTCTAATGACGTTTCAAGTAATAAAGTATTGGACTCAGCTAAGAAGAGAGCGAAAGGCTAATCAGCCTAATTAATATAAAGCCTTTTGCGAGTTTATATTAATTAATAGCAACCAAATCAAATCATTGTCACAAACTCCTCAGCTATAGTGGGGTGAAGAGCCATTGTTTTATCAAAATCTTCTTTAGTGGCTCCCAATGAGATTGGAATTGCCGCCATTTGGACTATCTCAGCAGCATTCTCTCCATACATATGGCATCCCAGAATCTTATCATTATTCTTCTGGACCACCAATTTGAGTAGACATTTTGACCCTTTTTTTGGAAGTGCCTTTGACATCGGTCTAAATTTTGAAGTAAATATCTTTATATTTTCAACTCCATAAAGCTCATTTGCTTCTTCCTCTGTTAGGCCAACAGTAGCAATCTCTGGCTGAGTAAATACAGCTCTAGGAACATGTAGATAATCAACATTTCTTTTTTTGTTACCAAAAGTAGTATCTGCAAATGCTCTACCTTCATCTATAGCCACAGGAGTTAAATTGAATCTATCAGTAACATCACCAACAGCATATATATTTTCAATATTTGTCATTTGATTGCTGTCTATAGGAACCTTGTTGTTGACACATCTAATACCTACAGATTCCAAGTTTAAATCTTTTAAAAATGGCCTTCTGCCAGTTGCAAAAAGCACTCCACCACAATTTATTCGACCTCCAGATTTAGTATTCAAAGTAATATCTCCAATCTCACCCTTTAAGTTTTCTGGACTATCAGCAAAATGAATTTCAATACCACTTTCTATCATATCCTTAGCCAAAGAATTAGATAATTCATGATCAAAACCTCTTAATAAATTGTCTCCTCTTACTAACTGAATTACATTAATACCTAATCTATTTAAAATGCATGAAAACTCACATGCTATAAATCCAGCTCCTACTACTACTACTACCTCTGGAAAGTCATTCAGAAGAAACATATCATCACTGGTCCAACCTAATTCTACTCCTTGAATTGGGGGGAGATATGGTCGACCTCCAACAGCAATCAATATTTTTTCGGCATTAATCGTAAATTTCTCTGAAGGTTCTTTGTTGTTATTCACAAGAACTGAGTTAGGACCATTAAAGGATCCCCAACCACTAACAAGTTTCACTCCAGATTTACTAAGCAAACTTATATGCAATTCATTCAACCTATCAACTTCTTTGCGAACATTTAATAATAACCTAGAAATATTTATCTGACTATTATTTATATCCACTCCATAACTATAGGCATTCTGTAAATAGTCATGATACATAGCGCCATAAACCAACAACTTCTTTGGCACGCAGCCACGTATAACACATGTACCGCCAACTCGATCACCCTCAACGACAGCCACCCTCGCGCCATACCCTACAGCTCGTTTAGCCGCAGCAAGTCCTCCGGAGCCTCCCCCTAAAACAATTAAGTCAAACTGATTTTCCAAAGACAATAAAAAAGAAACAACGTGAATTTCCTAGCATGAGATGGAGAAGATTGGAAGAAATTTAAAGTTTTGGCTTAAGGTATAAATATTTGCATAAGCCAGATCAAAAAATCACACAATTTCAAAAAGTAAATTTAACTATCCTTATTTTGGATTTTAATTCTATCCTATAAAATAAGACTTCCTTTAAGATTAAAAAGAAGAAATTCAAAAGCAGAAAAATGAATAATCAAACTCTAGAAGTTTCTCCATTAAGCTGGGGGGAGTTAGAAAAACTAAGGCAGGAAGAATTAAACCGAATAAATGGGCCTACGAATTCATATTCATGCCTTCGTCTCTTTGGAAATGAAGAAGACGCAGTAAGAGTAACTCTTTATAGAGATCATCATGCCTGGTGTCCTTATTGTCAAAAAGTTTGGCTTTGGCTTGAGTGGAAACAAATTCCATACAGGATTAAAAAAGTAACCATGCGTTGCTACGGACAAAAAGAAGATTGGTATTTAAGGAAAGTGCCATCAGGAATACTTCCAGCTTTAGAAATTGATAATCGCCTTATAACTGAAAGTGATCAAATTCTTTTCGAACTAGAAAAGGAATTTGGACCACTAGGGAGGCCTCTTAATCACCCAGAAACAACTAAATTAAGAAATCTTGAAAGAGAACTATTTCGTGCTTGGTGTTTATGGCTTTGCCGCCCTGGCCTTAATAATAAAAATGAGCTTAAAGCTAAAGAACTTTTTCAAAGAATAGCCTACGTAATGGAAAAAGCTCTTTCTCACGAAAAGGGGCCATGGTTAGACAAGACAATTAATACTGATGGCCGTTTAATTCCAGGCACCTCAGATGTGATATTTATTCCTTATTTAGAACGAATGAATGCATCATTGCTCTACTACAAAGGCTTTAGCTTAAGAGAAGAGCATCCAGCTATTGATACCTGGTTTATTGAACTGGAGACATCAGAAGAATATAGAGGGACTCAGGGCGATTTCCACACACATGCCCATGATCTTCCACCTCAAATGGGAGGGTGTTGGAGTGATCCAAATAAGAACCAAAAGTACTTTTCAAATTTAATCGACTCTGGAGAAGGGGTTGGAAAACTAGAAACCTCATTCTCCTTCAATCCAAGTCAAGAATTTCCTAACCCTAAAGCTGTTGCCCTTGAAAGAGTGATTAAACATCGGGAGCCGCTTCTAGCTCTAAATCCATTAGGAATAGAGCACTTTGATCAACCGCTTAGAGCAGCATTGACAAGATTAATCTTATCGAAACCATCCATACCTAATAAAGGTAGTGCTACTGGCTTAAGATATCTAAAAGATCGAATATCAGTTCCTAGAGACATGCCCTTACTCGCCGCAAGAGAGTTGCGTATAGCTTTAGAACAAACTGCTCAAATCGACAGCCAAAAGCAATCATCTATGATCCCAAAAAGAAATAGGTTCGACCAAAATCCTCTGCCATTCCAAACGAGAAGTATGTGATAATACAAAAAGTCTAATCCAACATAAATACAGCAAAGTGAATCAATAACTTGTTTAAGCCAAAGGACTATTTCCTCTTTCTTGAATCAATTTGAAGAAGATCTCTAATGCGCTGTACTTGACTAGCCATTTGTGGATCAGTTGACAACTTCTTCTCGACTTGCTCAATTGCATAAATAACTGTGGTGTGATCTTTGCCCCCAAAGGCTTCCCCGATTCTAGGGAGGCTTAAATCTGTTCCATAACGCATTAAATACATACCTATCTGTCTTGCCTGACTAACAGGCCGCCTACGACTGCTACTACGCATTTCATCTGGTGTGACATCAAAAACCTCAGAGACCTTCTCAATAACCTGCTTAGGTGTCACTTCCACACCCTGACCATTAGGGTCAAGCATTGGAGCAACAGACTCAACTGTCATTGGAAGTCCTGTTATTGAAGCAAAAGCAACAGCACGAGTTAAAGCCCCTTCTAACTCTCGAATATTTGACGTAAAACGTCCTGCAATAAATTGAATCAAGTCTCTAGGTAGACGCATGCGTTCATGCTCTGCCTTCTTTTGCAATATTGCCATACGAGTCTCCAAATCTGGAGGCTGTATATCAGCAATCAAGCCCATAGAGAATCTTGAAATTAAGCGCTCTTGAAGACGCGGTATCTGGTTTGGAGGTCTATCACTCGCTATAACTATTTGACGCCCAGCTTCATGCAAGGCATTAAAGGTATGAAAAAACTCCTCTTGGGTATATTCCTTGCCCTCTATAAACTGAATATCATCTACCAGAATTAAATCTGCCTCCCGATATCTATCCCTGAAAGCCTGCATACCATCCTTTCTAATTGCTAAAATCAAATCATTAGTGAATGTTTCTGTTGAAACATAAAAAACCTTTGCATCCGGATCAATCTCCAACCGGTAATGGCCAATAGCTTGCATTAAATGCGTTTTACCTAGACCTACTCCTCCACAAATAAATAATGGGTTAAATTCGCTGCCTGGGGCTTCTGCAACAGCAAGAGCTGCCGCATGAGCCATACGACTATTAGGACCAACAACAAATCTGTTAAATACATATCTCAAATTCAACCCTGGCAAAATCTTTTTAGGAATACTCGAAGCCGATGATCCATTGGTTCTTGGGACGGCTGAAGCACTTGTAGTTGTATTCACTGGATTGGCAGATTTACTTATAAGTTCTTGTTTCGACTCTTCTGCTTGAACATTAACCCTTACTGGTTTTCCATATATTTCACCTGCAACTTCCTGTATTGCTTGGGCATAGTTTTTGCGCAACCAATCACTTGAAAAGTTATTGGGGGCAAGAAGGGTTAACTCACCATCCCGAAAGCGACTGCATTTAGCGGGTCGAATCCAAGTTTCAAAGGTGGGCTTACTAAGATTTTTCTGCAGGGCCTCCTGAACTTTGGTCCACAACTCATTGCCCGTTGGCACTTGCATTTACCTATTAGGAGGATGAATCTAAGCACTTCTTCGAACGAGTACACAATTTGAGTAAATGCTGATCATTCAAGCATTGAGGACTTGCAAAAGTTATGAACCCTGTCACATCAAGAAGTTCGCCAAATTCCTTGGTAGCAATTGTTCTTCAAAACCACCAAGAACCATCAAAATCCTGCAACGAACATTTACCAAAACCCTAATAAGCTTGATGAAAATGAGCCTAGAGAAAGCCAAAGCAAGGGCATTATCTGCAATAAGGGCCTATTGGATGAGACTTAAGAAAGTAAATAGTATAAAAAGGAATAAAAACTATAATTTTGATTCATTCAATTCTTCAAAAAAGACCTTTTAAATAACCATGCTGCCAAAAACAACACTTATTATTATGGCCAGGTGGGCAGCCGCAGGTCGCTGTAAAAAAAGATTAGCGAAAGACATTGGTGTAAAGCGTGCTGCTTATATACAATCAATACTGACAAAGCATACATTTTCTGTAGCAAGAGTCCTTGAAGAGAAAGGCTTAGTTCAAATTCAACTAGCTGTTAGTGGTATTGCACCCAAAGCAGCAAAGCGTTGGGGAAATGCAGAGGGTATAAAAATAATTAAGCAACAAGGCGAAGGGAGTCTAGGATTGCGAATAAGAAGGCAAATACTCAAAGCGCAATTAAATGCAACAGATAACAATCAAGGGGACAAATCAGTCATAGTTATAGGAACAGACCTCCCAACTCTTTGCCAAAATGATTTATTAGAAGCCATCGATGCACTTAATAGCAATGAGATTGTTCTTGGTCCTGCTCTTGATGGAGGTTATTGGTTGATAGGCCTAACAGGGAAAATGATCAGTCCTGTAGCTACATGGCCTTTCTGTGGAATCCCATGGGGAACAGAAAATGTATTAATTAAAACCAAAGAAAAAGCAGCCGTTGAAGGTGTTAACCATCAGTTATTAAAAAGCAAGACTGATTTAGACAAGCTTAAAGATTTAGGACAATGGTAAATATAACGGAGGATATAAATCTAAGCGTAATTATCCCAACCCTAAATGAGGCTAATAATCTCCCTTTTTTACTTGCTGACCTGCGAAGATGGGATGAAAGTATAGAGATAATCGTTGTAGATGGTGGAAGCTCGGACTTGACACAAAAAATTGCTAAATTATCTGGCGCGAAAGTTGTAAGCTCTATTAATTTCAATAGAGGTGGGCAGCTTAAAGAAGGAGCAAAAATTGCTAAAGGCAATTGGCTATTTTTTGTCCATGCAGATTCAAGGCTCCCAGACAATTGGTCAATTACTGTAAGCAAAACCCTTAAAAGTAAAAGCTCTAGAAATAAAGCCTGGTTTTTTAACTTTAAGGTCAATTCTAAAGGCCTCCTATTTCGTTTGCTTGAAATTGCTGTATATCTGCGAAGTAATTTACTTAAAAAACCATATGGAGATCAAGGCCTACTTATTCATAAGAATATATATGAATTAACAGGTGGTTATAGCAAATTAGAATTAATGGAAGATCTTGAATTCATACTAAGAATTACAGGTAAATATAGGATCTCAAGCCTTTGCATACCTATATTTACAGGAAGTCGAAAATGGGAACGAAATGGAGTATTCAATCAATCATGGAAAAATCTACGTTTAAGGATGCGTTGGGAAAAGGGTGAAGATCCAAAGATTCTATATTCTGAATATTATGTTAGGAATAAATAATCTGATTCCAAAGAATTCTTAGCCAGAAGAATGTATTAAATTTGATTCTTTATTATTATCTTAGCCAGGTTAAGAGGTCTATATAAAACTCAAGTGGCATACCAGAAAGCACATCTATGCCCCCTAGGTTCTAAAAGCCATCCTTGGCGTTTATAAAAAGAAACCACACCGGGGTCTGCGAAAAGAGTAACTCTTTCTAGGCCAATATCTTTCAAACCCTCTAAAACATAAGACATAAGTTGCTTGCCAAGACCAAAACCTTGATATGCAGGGTGCACAGCAACATCCCATACAGTCGCCTCGATTACCCCATCGCCTGTACAACGAGCAAAACCTATTAAACGGGGGGATCTAGGGTGATGAACCCATAGACCAATTCTTAACAAACTATTCTCAAGCGCTCTTTTTACTCGCCTTACAGGCCTTCGGCTCCATCCAACTGTCGCTAATAGCTCTTCTAGCTCAAAAAGGTCAAAAGGTCTTGACTGACTAAATACAAACGTAAATTCATCCTTTAACGATGGACAAATTCGAGCACCATCGCCATAGAAATCAACTATTTCCTCCTTTGTCAAAGGGAAGGAACTCTTCAAACTAAATCACACAACTAGCTTGATCCTGCCTCAAAGTGTGTCAAATCAGCAAAATTAAAATCACATTGATGCAAGTCCATATTTCCTTAATTCAGCTAATTGCGAATAAAGGCCTCCGAAAGAGCAAAGTTCTTCATGAGTTCCCTCTTCAACAAGCTGTCCTCTTCTTAATACAAAAATTCGGTCAGCCAATTCAACAGTCTCCAAACGATGTGCAATAACAATTGCTGTTCTGCTATCAAGAAGCCGTCGTAAATCTTGTTGCAAAGTAGCCT
>QCFY01000013.1 GCA_003280085.1 Prochlorococcus sp. AG-363-O06
CTCTGCAAACTTTTAGGATTATCTCCAGCAGACATTTGGATGGTTAAACAGGGGAATGGAGGTGTAACGGTTATCGACATATCAAAAGACGGAAACCAATCTGATGTAGTCAAATGCCTAAATCTAACTTCTCACTTAGGTGGTGTTCTTGATAACACTGCAGAAGGAGCATTGTGAACCTATGGACGAATCGTACCTTTTAGACCCTGTCCAAATATTATTTGGATCAGAACAACCATTAGTCCAAGATGCTGCCTTAATCAGTAAAGGCTATATAAAAGCTTTTGGTGATGAAGCAAGAAAAATAGGAAAAGAGCTAAATCTTCAATCCAAAAAAGCATCTCAGATGCTTCTTGCTCCATGCCTAGTAGACCCCCATTCAATCCTTGAAAAACCATTCAACGAGATTGGGGAAAATCTAACCACCCTAAGAAAAGCAGCTGCTAATGCTGGTTATGGTCAGATAGCTCTACTGCCAAGAAGCTCTGTCTGGAGAGATCTACCTGAACACCTCCAAGGCTATAGGAATCATTCCAACTCAGTGTCGATTCACTTATGGGCAAGCTTCAGTCAACAAGGTGAAGGGAAACAACTAGCACCTCATGCAGATCTACTAAAGAATGGGGCAATCGGATTAGCAGATGATGATTCGATAATTCCAATTCAATTACTAAAACAAGGTTTAGAGCTTGGGGAAATGGACAAAAAGCCAATTCTCCTATGTCCTAGAGACCCAGAAATTCAGGGTAATGGTATTTCCAAGGAAGGAGTAGAAACATTGCGCGCTGGATGGATTCCGGACCCTTTATCCAGCGAGACTATTCCGCTCAGTCAAATTCTTGAACTTCATAAACAGCATCCAGAAAAAAATATTCGGCTAATGAATATATCCACTGCCAAAGGAGTCTTTTTGGTTAAAGAAAGTGAAACTAAACCAATAGCTAGTGTTTCTTGGTGGCACTTAATTACAGATACAGCTCTTCTCTCCTCATCAGACATTGGATGGAGAGTCACTCCATCTTTAGGAGGACCAAAAGATAGAAGAGCATTAATAGATGGTCTACTAAAAAATCACCTGTCTGCAATAGCAGTTAACGCAATACCTTTAGATGAAGAGCAGACACGACAACCAACAGAACAACGAATTCCTGGCCTTAGTGGTCATCAATTGGTACTGCCTTCGCTATGGAAAGAACTAATCGTTAATTCTGGATTTACAATCGAGAAATTATGGGATGCTTTAAGTTTTGGGCCTTCAAGAATGATGAAATTACCTGAAGAGTTTTTAAGCTGTGGAAGTCGCAGATGGCTTCTTTTTGACCCCAATAAAAAATGGGTCCAAAATAGATTTGAGGAAGATCTTCCTTCAGCTGCCAATCAACCTTGGCAGGGAGAATCTATTTTAGGTAAAGTTATAGACTGTGGACTTAAAGTCCTATAAAGCCAATTCGTTTAGCTGGCCAAAATCTAACAATAGCTCTCCCAAAAACTTCTTTTTCAGGCAAGAAAGGACCTCCAGGCCAATACCTACTATCCCAACTTTTTTTTCGGTTGTCGCCCAAAACTAATAGATGTCCTAAAGGAACTGTTGTTGAAAGTGACTTACATTCACCTAAACCTCTTTGGTTAACATCGCAATAGTCGCTAACATAAGGTTCAAACAATCTTCGATCATTAACAGTCACATATCCTTGTCTATTTATTGAGACCCTATCTCCAGCTACAGCAACAACTCGTTTAATGTAGTCATCACATGCAGGATCACTAAGCCCAGTCAATACATTCAACAAGGGTAAATTAATCATTGCACATTTTATAGATGATGGTGACCTCTTAGAACGTAGAGCTTTATCAAACATATAAGGAGAATTAAAAACAACTACTTCTCCCCTATTAGGTGATCTCCTCAAGAAAGTAAGTTTCTCTACCAAAAGCCTGTCTTTAATTTGTAAAGAAGGCAACATTGAGCCAGATGGGATATACCTAGGCTCAACAATGAAATGGCGAATACCTATGCAAAAAGAAAAAGTGACCAATATTGGAGACCAAAAATCCCAAAATGCTCGAAATTTTGGACGAGACTGATCTTCTTCATCGGTCCCGACCACTGCAGAAGCTGATTCCTTATTCGACTTTTCAGTCAATACAAATCTTGAAGTTCTTATTTCCCAAGAATAAACCTTTATGGTCAGAAAAAAAAGTGAAAGAGATTAATGCCTGAATATAGGTTAACTAGCTATTTCAACAAAGAGATTTCCCAAACTTCAGACTTAAACCCAAGCAAAATCAACCCTGAGGCTGTAACCAAGAATGGTCGTTTTATTAGTTTCCCGTCTGAAGCAAGTGCCTCAATAGCCTCTTCATTGGTCATATTTCGAACTACCTCAGAACCCATTGAGCGATAACTAACTCCTCGAGTATTAAAAAGGTCCTTTCGAGCATCAACTTGATTCAAAGCCTTTTTAAGAATTTCTTTAGAAGGAGGTTCATTAACAATATCAATAACGTCAAAGTCCAACTGATATTGATTAAGCCAGTTAATAGCCTTCTTGCATGTTGAGCACGCCGAGTAGCTATAAATTAAAAGCTTCGAAGTCATTCTATTAAAAGAGAAGGAATAAATAGTTTAAAAAATAAAGCTCTAAGCATTAAGAATTTATTTATTAGCAGACTTTAACCTTGCAGCTTCAACACATTGCCGAAGTAAAGCCTCGACAGAATCAAAGTCACGCCATCCATCAATAACAATTACCCTTCCCTCTAGGCTTTTGTAAGTTCGAAAAAACTCTGCAACATCTTCTAATTGATTAGGAGCAATTTGTTTAATACTGCTAATTGAACTCTGCCTTGGGTCAGCGATAGGAACGCAAAGTAGCTTACCGTCGTAAGCACCTGAATCATGCATATCAAGCACACCAATTGGCCTGGCTTTAATTAAACAACCAGCAAAAGTTGGCTCCTCCATGATGACCATTGCATCTAATGGAGCCCCATCTTCTGCAAGGGTATTAGGAATAAAACCATAATCAAACGGGTACCTGACTGAAGAATGAAGAACCCGATCTAATGCCATCACTCCAGCATCAGCAAAATATTCATATTTATTCCTGCTTCCAGCTGGAATCTCCACAACTAAGTTAACCAACCCTGGTGAAGGAGAAGGTAAAAGGCGTCTTAGATCCATGAATTTCCATGGCAGAAGGAACAAAACTTTTGCGAACCATAGACCTTTCAGTCAAAACTGCTGTTATAGGGATCCCAATGGTTGCAAGTGCGATTACCAAGCCAATCAAAGCAATTGAAGTACGGGACAAACTCAATGGGTCTTCATCTTCAAGCCCTTTATATTTACTGGCCTGAGTGGTCGTGGAAGACTGCTCAACCTGATAGGAAGGACTAGAGACTGCGGCTGGTTCGGGATCCATGCAGGGGTGGTTTGGAACAACCCAGAAAAAATTGCAATCGCAACCCTTTTCCCAGGAGCTTCTAGTAGATGGAGCATCCATCACTAAAGGCTTTACCTATTCTGTCACTACAAAGATATTTTTAAGCTGCTGGTCTGTCCTTACGCTCCCTATGGGTAGAAATATTGGCAGTGGCAGTACTATCAAGTTCTAGATGAGATCTAATAAGTCTCAATTCATCAAGAATAGCCGTCAAGACTTGTTGAGTAGCAGAGGAGGGTGAATTTAAAACCTCAACAGTAACTTCCTTAATCCTAAGAACATCCTTTGCGAACCTTGCTACTTCATTTGGGTGAAATAAGAGTGGATCTTTTTGATCACTTCTATATTCAGAATTTAACTTTCTAGGATTAAACGGAGGGTTGAGGTTACGAGCATCTGTATTTGTATAGCGATAAACAGATGCCCTGGACCTATTTAATGATTTCTGAACATCATCAATGCCAACCAGCACGTCACCATCAGTCATTGCAGCTGTTATATCTTTAGTTAGCAGTGAAGAAGAAGAAGAGTTCAACTGCAAGGAATTTGATGGCCCACTTAACATAATTTCAACAGGGCCTTGATTAACTGCGGTTGAAGCTAGCAGATGCTCACAGAGCTATTAAAAACGTTTTTAAAAAGTTAGACAGTTTGACGATCGGTCTCGCGACCCAAATAATGCTATCTTCCGACGTTTATTGCTTTTGAAACCATGCGCGTCTCCCGCCTAATGCTGGTGACGCAAAGAGACGTCCCGGCAGAAGCTGAGATAGTTTCACATCAGCTACTAGTTCGCGGCGGATATATTCGGCGCGTCACATCTGGCATATATGCCTACATGCCTTTGATGTGGAGGGTCCTAAGAAAGATCAAAGCCATAGTCGAAGAAGAAATGGATAATGCAGGTGCACTCCAAACACTTCTACCGCAGCTACATCCTTCTGAGCTCTGGGAAAGAAGTGGAAGGTGGCAAAGCTATACAGCAGGTGAAGGGATAATGTTTCACTTAATGGACCGCCAAAAAAGATCATTAGGCCTTGGCCCAACACATGAAGAAGTCATAACTAAGATCGCTGACGAACAAATTCATTCATATAAGCAACTTCCTGTAAACATATACCAAATACAAACAAAGTTTAGAGATGAAATAAGGCCTAGGTTTGGATTAATGCGTAGCAGGGAATTTATAATGAAAGATTCCTATTCCTTTCATAGCAATGAGAAAGATCTAGGAAAAACTTATAAGTCAATGGAGGTTACCTATAAAAGAATTTTCGCAAGGTGTGGTCTTGAAACTGTAGCTGTAGATGCTGACAGTGGTGCAATTGGGGGTTCAGCCTCGCAAGAGTTTATGGTTACAGCAGATGCAGGAGAAGACTTAATCCTAACTAGTAAAGATGGCTTATATGCAGCAAATCAAGAGAAAGCAGTTTCAATTCCAAAAGAAGCAATATTGCACAACCCAAGCGAATCAAAAACAATAAGCACTCCTAATCAAAACTCAATTTTAGAATTATGTTCAACGAATAACCTGGAACCTTCTCAAATTGTGAAAGTAATAATAATGATTGCTATTTTAGAAGAGCAAGTTGAACAACCATTACTTCTATCTATAAGAGGAGACCAGGAAATAAATGAAGTTAAAGTCATTAACTTTGTCGCAGAA
This sequence comes from Prochlorococcus sp. AG-363-O06, assembly GCA_003280085.1. Classification (GTDB taxonomy): domain Bacteria; phylum Cyanobacteriota; class Cyanobacteriia; order PCC-6307; family Cyanobiaceae; genus AG-363-O06. The sequence goes on from QCFY01000013.1 coordinate 5,113, forward strand.
ACTATTAACAAACAAGTTATAAAGTTAGATCAAGTTAATGATGAGGAAAAAAATAGACTTAAATTAGACCACATACCTTTTGGTTTTTTAGGTCCTGACCTTAAAGATAATGTCCTAGAAAACATTTCAGGTTGGCAGAAACAATTTCTTAGAGTTACAGATCATTCGGCAGCATCTTTAGATTGCTTTGTTTGTGGAGCAAATGTCAAAGACAAGCATCGAATAGGTATGAGCTGGGAAAAGCTCGGAGAACTAACAAATAAAGCTGATATTCGTAAAGCCCAAAAAGGTGAAAGTTGTGTTCATGATCCCACCATGAAATTAGAAGAGCGTCATGGAATAGAAATTGGGCATATTTTTCAACTAGGTCGTAAATACTCAAAATCATTACAAGCAACTTTTACCAACGAACAAGGCCAAGAAGAAGCTTTTTGGATGGGATGCTATGGACTTGGTATTACAAGACTCGCACAAGCAGCTATAGAGCAGCATCACGATGAACATGGGATCTGCTGGCCTTTACCAATTGCGCCTTTTGAAGCGGTTATCGTAGTTATAAATATGAAAGAACCAATTCAGGAAGAAATTAGCGGAAACATCTATAAAGCGATGCTTGCAAAAGGCATAGATGTTCTTCTTGATGACAGGAGTGAAAGAGCAGGGGTCAAGTTTAAGGACGCAGACCTCATAGGGATTCCATGGAGAATTGTTGTTGGAAGGGATGCAGCCAATGGGAAGGTTGAAATAGTTCAAAGAGTAAGCAGGGAAACCCTTTTAGTAGATTCGGAGCAGGCAATTCAACGAATTCTGCAAGAGAAGTTGTCTAAATAAAACACTTTTGATTGGCAAGCAATTAGAGTTAATTCAATTGCGTTTTCAACATGAGCTCTGCCTTTAGTCGGCTTACGAAGCAGCTGATAGGGGCAGCTTTGTCAATCTGCCTAGGACTTAGCCTCCTCTTTTCAACATTTGTCGGTGACGTTCAAGCAGCTAGAACCTCAATGACAGGCGACTATGCAAAGGACACGATTTCAGTTGCTCGTAGCTTGCAAGAGACAATAGACACTCCTCTGGACAGTGAAGGGCGTCAGGAAGCTATAGATCTAATTACTGACTACATCTCTAGATATAGAAATCGTTCTCAATTCAACGAGAGCATTTCTTTCACAACTATGCAGACAGCTCTTAACTCTCTTGCAGGTCATTACAAAACCTTTGGAGCTCGTCCTCTACCAGAAGAACTAAAAACCCGTCTTGACAAGGAGCTTGGCAAAGCCGAAAGCATTGTCCTAAAAGAAAGCTAAAAAATACTAATTAATTCAGTTCTTTGACTGATGGCGGGATATCTGCGAAGTTAACTGTTTGTGCAGTAGATCGGCTTCGTGCCGAAGTTATATTGGCCAACGTTGTCGTCATAGGTGCTCAATGGGGTGACGAAGGAAAAGGCAAAATCACCGATTTGCTAAGTCGCTCAGCGGATGTAGTCGTCCGTTATCAAGGTGGGGTAAATGCTGGCCATACAATTGTTGTGGATGAAAAAGTTCTCAAACTACATCTCATTCCATCGGGAATTCTTTATCCAGAAACAATTTGCCTGATTGGCTCTGGGACCGTTGTAGATCCAAAAGTAATGCTTAAGGAAATAGATATGCTCATAGAAAACGATATTGACCTTTCTGGCCTGCAGCTAGCATCATCTGCTCACGTAACAATGCCTTACCATCGCTTGATTGATCAAGCGATGGAAGAAAGAAGGGGCGCAAAAAAAATAGGTACCACTGGAAGAGGCATAGGGCCTACATACGCTGACAAAGCCCAAAGGAATGGAATCCGCGTAATTGATTTACTAGATGAAAACAAACTTAGAGAACGACTTGCAGGACCTTTGAAAGAGAAAAATGAGCTTCTAAAAAAGGTATTTGGAATAGAGACACTTGATCAAGAAAAATTAATTCATGAATATTTGGGTTACGGAGAAAGACTTTTACCACACATTGTTGATTGCTCAAGAGCTATACATCAAGCAGCCAAGAACAAAAAAAATATACTTTTTGAAGGAGCTCAAGGTACTTTGCTTGACTTAGACCATGGCACCTATCCCTACGTAACTTCCTCTAACCCAGTTTCCGGTGGGGCCTGTATTGGAGCAGGAGTAGGGCCAACCCTTATAGATCGTGTAATAGGCGTAGCGAAGGCATATACGACAAGAGTGGGAGAAGGGCCATTCCCAACTGAACTAGAAGGAAGCCTAAATGATCAACTTTGCGATCGAGGTGGTGAGTTTGGAACCACCACAGGCAGGCGAAGGCGCTGTGGATGGTTCGATGGTGTTATCGGTAAATATGCAGTCGAAGTAAATGGGCTTGATTGCTTGGCAATTACAAAACTTGATGTGCTTGATGAATTAGAAGAAATTAAAGTTTGCATAGCATATGAATTAGATGGTGAAACAATCCATTATTTTCCCAATAGCGCAGAAGAGTTCGCAAGATGCAAACCAATCTTTAAAAGTCTTCCTGGCTGGCAATGCTCAACTGCTGATTGTCGTCGCTTAGAGGACCTCCCATCAACAGCTATGAGTTATCTTAGATTCCTGGCGGAGCTTATGGAAGTTCCAATCGCAATAGTTTCTCTAGGCGCAAGTAGAGACCAAACAATTGTTGTAGAAGACCCTATTCATGGACCCAAAAGAGCACTTCTAAGTTCCTAAATAAAATTCAAGACAAGAATTAATTTCGAATCTAAATAATAAACATTAAAATCTTTTCCAGTTTCTAAAGACCAAAAATGAACAAATCTGAACTTGATGTAGTAGGAATAGGAAATGCAATTGTTGATGTTCTCGTAAAAACAAAAGATTCATTTTTAGAGAAACACTCTCTAATAAAAGGCAGTATGACATTAATAAATGAGCTACAGGCTCAAAGTCTTTATTCAGAAATTAAATCAGGTCTAGAGACTTCTGGGGGTTCAGTTGCAAATACACTTGCAGGGATAGCAGAGCTTGGCAGCAAAACAGCTTTTATTGGAAGAGTAAGCGATGACAAACTTGGCGACATATTTAAAACTCAGATCCGTTCATCAGGAACAATTTTCAATACATTGCCATCCCAAAATGGTCCATCAACTGCACGTTGCCTGATATTCGTAACACCTGATGCACAAAGAACGATGTGCACTTATCTTGGTGCATCGGTAGAGATCAATCCAGAAGATCTTGACCTTTCAATAGTTTCAAAAGCTAAGGTTTTATATCTTGAAGGCTATCTTTGGGACGACGACATAGCAAAAAAAACATTTAAAGCTGCAGCAAAAGCAGCTAAATCTGCAAGCAGAAAGGTTGCACTATCTCTTTCAGATTCCTTCTGCGTTGAAAGACATAGAGAAAGCTTCCTTGAACTAGTTGAAAATGACGTTGATATCTTATTCGCAAATGAATTTGAATTAATATCTCTATACCAAAGCAATAGACTGGAAGAAGCATTAAGTGAGATAAAAGGACGTTGTGAAATAGCTGCAATAACATGTGGTGAAAGAGGCTCGAAAATACTTTCGAGCAATCAAAGCTGGGAAATAGAACCTGTACATCTTGGAAATCTAATAGATACGACTGGTGCTGGAGACCTATATGCAAGTGGCTTCCTGCATGGTTACACAAATGGCAAAGAGCTAAGGGTTTGTGGAGAAATAGGCTCGATATGTGCTGGCCACATAGTGACTCGACTTGGATCAAGCCCAAGCAGCAATCTAGCCAAACTTGTAGAAGAAAATCTTAAATAGGATTACGATAATGGCTTTATTGAGAGCATGTTTCTAAAAGCCATTTTTTATAACCATTACTAGCATTAATAGGCCAATAAATTAATTCGGGTGTCTCATAACTATGTAACTTAAGCAAAGCCTCCAAAAGCATCTCCAAATTATCCTTGGTTGACTTAATTAACAATTCAACTTCTACATTTTTCTCTAACTCACCATTCCAAATATAACTAGACTTGACCATCCTCATAGATATACATGCAGCAAGTCTTTTCTTTAAGATTTTAGCAGAAAGCTCTTCAGCATTAGCCAAACTAGATTCAGTGGTAAGAACCAAAACAAGAGTCAATTTAATTGATGGTGAGTTGCAGCTTCTCTACGATATAGATTAAACCTATTCAAAACTTTTAAAAGAAGAGAGTGTAACAACTAATTCTTTAATGCTATACACAATATCAATATTATTATCAAGAGGTGGACGTGCAAGCATCCAAAGTTTAAGCCCTAAATCATTACAAACATTCTGCCAAATCTTTTGCGTATACCCTCCAGACTGCCTACAAACAACTCCATCAATCAACCACCTACTCAAGAGGCCCGCTTCTATAGCGCCCAAGGGATTGGATTCTTTAGGCCTAAGTACTGCCAAGTGGCTGTCTTCCAAACAGCTTGACAATGCAATTCGAAGACTTTCAGGAGTGGGCAAGACACGAGCATAAACCTCGGCACCTGATTTCCTGGCTAATTCCACTCCGAGGGGAAGGCATCTAGACCCAATAGCAAATAAAATCTTTTTACCTTTTAAATCCAATCTCGAAAGATCTTCTAAATCAGAAATCAAAGACTCTTCAGGAAACTCATCAATTGGTCTTTCGAATCTTAATAAGGGTTGCCCAAAAACATTGCAGGCTTTTTTCAGGTCATTACTTATAAGAACTGCAAAAGGATGCGTAGCATCAATTACATAGTCAAATCCACAATCAGTAAGTGCTGCTTCCTCAAGAGTACTCGTAATTGCAGATACTCCTTGAAGAGGCCCAATCCAAATATTCTTTAATGGCAAATCGGAATATTGAGACGCGGCCCCTTTTGTAACAACACTAACGCTTACCTCCCAACCAAGTTCCAATAGTTTTCTTGCCAAGCTCGGTCCTTCTCCAGTACCTGACAGAAGCCATAGATGCCTATGGCGATTCTCTGTATTTTGGTTCAAGATGACGCTCACCCCTTAAGCCTAGAAATGAACAACTGTTTACTTGAAGTAGAGGTCAAGAAAGCCCCTACTATTAGATACACCCAAGACCAGAAAACTCCAATTGCAGAAATGGAAGTTAGCTTTGAGGGTTTACGACCAGATGATTCGCCTAGCGAAATCAAAGTTGTTGGATGGGGAAATATCGCACAAGACTTACCAAATCAAGTGCATATTGGTCAAAAAGTAGTTCTCGAAGGTCGGTTGAGAATGAATACCGTACCTAGACAAGATGGAACAAAAGAGAAACGTGCGGAATTTACATTGTCCAAAGTACATACACTTTCAAGTGTTACAAGCCCTGAGGGAAGAGAAGGCTCTAATCCTTCAAATCTAAAGTCTTCCCCTCAACTAACAGAAAAAGTGAATTCCGCCAAAATTAGCCCTACAGACACAAACTCACCAAGCTGGGACTCATCTCCTCTAATACCTGATACTGATGAGATTCCTTTCTGAAGTAAAGATTTGTTCAGTTCTCATTTTCCTCAAGCTTGTCGGAAGTCCTAATCAATAATTGTCCAAGTTCCCTTTCTAAGGCAGCTAAATCCAATCTCAATTCAGGCCAACTTCCTCTATCAATCTGTTCAAGCAACCAAGCTCTATCACTATCTAATTGAACCAATAGCTCAGACAAGTCCTTCTTTTGTTGTTTAGAGAACTCCATATTCGTCAATAGTTATAGCCATCTGGCACGTCGGAGCGCCAAAATGCCTCCATGAAGGATTTATTTTCACCTGGCAGCCTAATCACAATTTCAGGGGCCGTCCTTACAGTCATTGGAGGAGTGGCCTATATGACCGGTGCTGCAAACTTGAGTGTACCGACTCTTTTTTATGGCTTTCCTATCTTCATAGGAGGCCTAGCTTTAAAAACTTCAGAGCTCCCTCCCGCAAAAAGAGTTGTTCCAGCATCTGCATTAGCAGAAGCAAGGGCGGCTGCTCCTGAAGAGCTAGGAAAGCTTGTAGCAGACGTAACTAGATGGAGATATGGGCAAAAAGCTCACTTAGAATCATCGCTACAGGTTTTAAAGTTATGGGACGAAGACAACCCTCCTCAACTACTAGAAGTAGAAGAACTTGATGCAAATGAAGGATATGGAGTTCGATTAAGATTTGAACTAGCTGGTGTACCTATCGAGCGCTGGGAAGAGAAAAAAGAACGTCTTGGAAGATTTTTCTCACAAGGACTACAAGCAGATATAACTTCACCTGCAGCTGGGCAAATAGATCTAACACTTCTTCCCAAGCAAAATAATTTGACTTAAACAAATATGGACCCAAAGGAATCAATTAATAAGAACCCAAACATTTCTTTCAATGAAACCCTTAAGGATCTTTCTGAAGATTCATCACTTCGGGTCTCAGTTTTAAGTGAAGCACTCCCTTATATTCAACGTTTTGGGGGAAGAAAAATAATAATAAAATATGGTGGGTCTGCCATGGCTCATATAAATCTACAGGAAGCAGTTTTTAGAGATATTGCTCTTTTATCAAGTGTGGGAGTGCAGCCAGTAATAATCCATGGTGGAGGACCAGAAATTAATCATTGGCTAAAAAAATTAAATATGAAAACCGAATTTAAAGACGGGTTAAGAGTTACAGATACAAAAACAATGGATGTTGTTGAGATGGTACTTATTGGGAGAGTTAACAAGCAAATAGTTAATGGTTTAAATAAGTTGGGGGCTATGGCTGTCGGACTGTCGGGAATAGATGGTGGGCTAATTGAAGCCAGGCCATGGGGAGATGGAACTCATGGACGAGTTGGTGATGTCGCAAGAGTAAACACAGATTTGCTATTACCCTTACTTAACAAAGGCTACGTACCTGTAATTTCAAGCGTTGCAGCAACCAGTGAAGGCATATCTCATAACATCAATGCAGATACAGTGGCTGGGGAAATAGCAGCTGCACTAAATGCAGAAAAACTAATACTTTTAACTGATACACCTGGGATACTTAGAAACCAAGACGACATTTCTAGTCTTATAAAGCAAATTGGATTAAGAGAGGCTCGCCAACTCATTGAAGATGGAATAGTTCAAGGAGGAATGACCCCTAAAACCGAATGTTGTATTAGGGCCTTGGCTCAAGGTGTTTCAGCAGCTCACATAATTGATGGAAGAACACCTCATGCAATTCTCCTAGAAATTTTTACTAACAAGGGTATTGGAACAATGGTTGTTGGTAGTGGCTGATCTTTAATGAAATCTGCTTTAGAAAATGCTGAAGCAGCATTACAAAGAGGAGATTATGGATTATGCCTCCAGACACTAAGTCCTCTTGCCAAAACAAACCCTTTGCCAGGACAAAAAGGGTCGAAAATAAGAATGCTTATGGTCACGGCATTGATGGGTCAAGGCAATGAAGAACAAGCTAAAACCATTTGTCGACAAATAACCCAAAGTGAAGATCCCGAACTCAGGCAATTATCAAAACAATTACTGCTTGTCCTTGATGCCCCTAGCCTTCAAAGGCCTTCTGAATGGTCCATTAAACTCCCAACCATTCGAATGGATGATATATCTAAAAATAGTTTCTCAACTCCACGAAATAAGCCTTTAAAGAAATCAAAAGAAAACCTTCCTCCTACTGGACCAACAAAAGGCCTTGACCTTGGTTTCGCTGGAATCGTAATAACAATCCTTATATTTTTAACCTTACTTCTTAGCGGTTGCGTTCAGGTAAAGACAGAATTTAACTTAATCAGCCCAAATAAAATCAATCTTAATATACAAACAAAAAGTAATTCCCATAAAACTCTCCCATGGCAATTGAACTTAGAAGAGTCAGCGAAACATCTTTCGCCAAAGTTAAATATAACTACTAACAATGAGGGTTTTCAAAAAATAGGTGCTGACAACTTACAACTAAAGGAAGCAAGTTTTTTAATCAAAGAATTGAGCAAGGCAGCAAGCAATTCAGGTGGCTTTGAAATCACCGATACAGAAATAAAAACAGACCAAAGGAATTGGGTTATAGGGATAGAACAAGATTTAAATCTCAATATTGACCTAACAAAATTACCTGAGATACCAGGACTCAAATTATTGGTCGCAATAGACCCACCAAATTTTATAAGTAGTGTAGAAAGTAACCCTCATACCAGCAAAAGAGTTAATGGTGATTTTTTATGGAAGCTCGAACAAGGAGAAGTCAATAACTTGCACATACATAGCTGGAGTTGGAGTCTTCTAGGCATTGGGAGCTTGCTAATTGTTGCTCTTTTCTCCTTATCATTAGTCCTACAAAAAATAAAGTTAAAAATGGGTTTTGGTTTTCCAGAGTTGCCGCCTTAATGAAAAAAAATACGAACACTCTGCCCTAAAGCTGCAATGGATCAGGATCAACTGCCAAATGTACCCCTTTGGGCAACAACTCCCACAACTTTCTCCCTGCAGGAAGCGGCAACTCACTTCCTGCAGGGCCATGCATTAAAACTTGCCAACGACTTTTACCTGCCACTCTTGAAACCAAAGCAGGTGCAGGGCCAATCAACGCCCAACCCATAGATTCACAAATAGGCTTTACTTTTTCTGCTAAAACTGTTGCTGTTGTTGCAGTAACAGAAGAAGAACTGCCAGAAATCCTAAGCAAGCAAGCTCTTCTATAAGGAACCAAGCCTGCATCGCTTCGCAGCCTCGATTCCTTTTTTAAAAATTCCTCATAACGACCATCTACCAAATGAAGAATTACAGGATGTTCAGGGCAATAAGTCTGCACTAGAACAGTCCCTGGCAATTTGCCTCGCCCTGCCCGGCCAGCAAGTTGAAGAAAAAGTTGGAGACTCTGTTCTGAGGCATTTAAGTCAGGCCGATGTAACAAACCATCTGCAGCAAGAACGGCCGCAAGAGTGACCCTAGGCAAATCCATTCCCTTGGAAAGCATTTGAGTCCCTATCAGTACATCCGCCTCACCAGCCGCAAATTTTTGAAGCAATTTCCTATGTCCATCCCGACCGCCAGTGGTATCTCTATCAAAGCGGAGAAACCTCAAATCTTTAAGTTCCTCTTCAAGATGCTCTAAGACGCGTTGAGTCCCTGCGCCAAATGGCTTAAAAGCATTTGAACCACAATTCTTACAAGTCAAGGAAATGCTTTCTCGATGATCACACCAATGACATCTCAACCATTGCCTAGATCTATTGCCTCCATGAACAGTTAAGGCCACATCACAGTGGGGGCATTCAACTACTTCGCCACAACTGCGACAGCTTATAAAGCTGCTATAGCCTCTTCTTGGAACCAATATGAGAGCCTGCTCTTTCTTTTCAGGCAATTCAGCAAGGCGCTCCATTAGTGGTCTACTTATAAGTTTTCGATGACCTTCGGCTAATTCTTGTCGCATGTCTATTACAGAAACTCTTGGTAACTTCTGACCAAAGACCCTTTCAGTTAAACGAGCAAGCCCTATTGCTCCCCCTGGAGCCAATTCTTTCCATGTCTTCAAAGAAGGAGTAGCCGTTCCTAAAACCACCCTTGCACCAGTCCTTTTAGCTCGATTTATCGCCAAATCCCGTGCGTGATAACAGGGCATTGGAGAATCTTGCTTATAAGACGTGTCATGTTCTTCATCAAGAACGATTAATCCGAGTGGAGATAATGGAAGAAATATTGCAGAACGAGTACCTACAACAATTAGAGCTTGTTGAGAATTAAGAGTCATCTTCCAATTATTGATACGTTCTCTTTCTGAACAACCACTGTGATATTCCAAGACTTTTGATCCAAATCTTCTTCTGCATCTATCAACAAGTTGAGGTATTAACCCAATCTCAGGGGTAAGGATTAGGCAATGTCTTCCTTTTTCTAATTCTCTGGCAGCCAGTTGAAGGTAAATCTCTGTTTTACCTGAACCAGTAACACCCCAAAGCAAAAAAGCATTCCCAGACGCCTGCTTAGAGAAAGTTTCAATAGCTTTAGCTTGTTCATTAGTTAATTGTCGAGGCCCTTCTAGACAAGTATTTTCGGCGACTAGTTCATGGTTAAAAGAATCAGAAGAAGGTCTTTTTTCTCTACCTATAAGACCTCTTTTCAACAATGTCTTTACAAGAGAAGCAGAAAACCCTGCCTCATATAAATCTTTTTGCCAAACACCACCTCCATGCTTATCCAAAAAAGTATGTAATTCTGATTGTCGTGTTGGCAATGAACTGGATTGCCTAGCATCTTCGTTTAAAAGCTTCACCCACCAAAAAGTTCGTGAAGATTGAACTATGGACTTACCTTGCCCAAGCCATCCCGGGGGCAAGGCTGCTTTAAGCATTTTAAATGAACTTGTATGGCATTTTTTTGCCATCGCTTCAATCCACTCTCGCCACTCCTTCTCTACGGCAGCAACCTGAATTAATGCCTCAACATCAGCCAAACAAAAATTGGGGCTATTCGTTGAACTGGAATTATTAGAAACAGATGAGATTCTCTTGGCTATTACTAATCCATTCATCGGCCTTCCACGAAGTCGTACCAAGACCAAATCTCCAAGATTCACCCCCAAACTCAATCGATCTAAATAAGTAAATGCACGACCTTCTGCTCCCACCTCAAGCAAGACGTCAACCTCATAGAGAAAATTAGATTTTTTAGTACTTGCCGAGGTCACAAGTTTTTTTTAAACTTAGAGTGTTGGACAGTCCAAAGGCTGTTGTCGGAACAAAGGTAGAGTTCCGTCCAGTGGGAAGACAAGAAGCTCGTACCTTTTGGGTTCGTCCCTAAAATGGTCAGCCTGTCTGAGAAAGCCCCTGATACACCTGCCTTAATAAACGCATACACTTCATTCAATCTCAACCAGAAAAGCACAGAGTTACGAAGTTATTAAACTCACCTATTTAAATTTTGTTGAATTTGAATAGAGAAATGAGCAAAAGTGATTTTGTACAAATCTGTTTTTTGTCCAGTTGTTTGTATTGAATAGTTGATAGCTTCAAAAAATAATTCTTTCATAATTTCCCTTTTTTAGTTTGATTGTTCCGACATGAGCCCTGCTGCCACCCAAGCACCAACTGCCAAGCCAAAAGCAAGTTCTAAGCCAAAAGCAAGTTCTAAGCCAAAAGCAAGTTCTAAGGCAAAAGCAAGTTCTAAAGCTTCTGCGACGAAGAAAGTTGCTGTAAAGCCAAAGACTACTGCCAGCAAAAGCAAAGCAACTGCTTCCAAAGGTAAAAGCACAAAAAAGGCAAGTAGCTCAAAAGCAAAAACAACTAAATCTAATTCTCAAGCCAAAACAAAAACGCCTATATCAACCAAGAATCTAGATGCAGCTGCTGATCAATTACTAAAAGCATCAAGTTTAGAAGCACCAACACCAACCTCTGAAATACCCACTTCGCAAGTAATACTTGATTCAATTAGTGATCAAGACGCCAAAGCCAAAGCACTTGCAAGTATAAAAATAGGTCCCAAGGGAGTTTACACGGAAGATTCAATTAGAGTCTATTTACAAGAAATAGGCCGAATACGACTTCTACGTCCCGACGAAGAAATCGAACTTGCTAGAAAAATTGCTGATCTCCTACAACTAGAGCAACTTGCTGAACAGTTTGAAAGTGAGCAAGGTCATTACCCAACCAATAAAGAATGGGCCGCGATGGTAGAGATGCCACTCATAAAGTTCAGAAGGAGACTGATGTTAGGCCGTCGAGCCAAAGAGAAGATGGTGCAATCAAATCTTCGACTTGTTGTATCAATCGCAAAAAAATATATGAATCGAGGACTTTCTTTTCAGGATTTAATCCAGGAAGGAAGTTTAGGGTTAATACGTGCAGCAGAGAAATTTGATCATGAAAAAGGTTATAAGTTTTCTACATATGCAACATGGTGGATCCGACAAGCAATTACAAGAGCCATTGCAGACCAAAGTCGCACAATTAGACTCCCGGTTCACCTATATGAAACCATTTCAAGAATTAAAAAAACGACAAAGGTTTTGAGTCAAGAGTTTGGTAGGAAGCCAACAGAAGAAGAGATCGCTGAAAGTATGGAGATGACTATCGAAAAACTTCGTTTTATTGCTAAAAGTGCTCAATTACCAATTTCACTTGAAACCCCTATTGGCAAAGAAGAAGATTCTCGACTAGGAGACTTTATTGAAGCTGACATTGAAAACCCAGATCAAGATGTTGCCAAAAACTTACTTCGTGAAGACCTTGAAGGGGTTTTAGCTACATTAAGCCCAAGAGAAAGAGATGTGCTAAGGCTACGTTATGGCTTAGATGATGGAAGAATGAAAACTCTTGAAGAAATTGGTCAAATATTTGATGTAACAAGAGAGCGAATCCGACAAATTGAGGCAAAAGCCCTGAGAAAGCTCAGACATCCAAACCGAAATGGTGTATTAAAGGAGTACATCAAACAGGCGTAAATATACTTGCAATTTAATCAGTTTTACTAATTTCTAAAGAGGTTATTGTTACCCTAAGCAAATGAAATGAATGTGCCATTAGGCAGAATAAGCAAAAAAAAAGCAAGAAAACAACTAAATCAATAACGGATTGTCAGCTAAAGCTATTTTGACCAGCTCTGTTGATTAATGTGAACAGGTGTGAATACATACCTATGGCAATAGAAGAACTGCGCATTGCCTCCCGCAGAAGCCAACTTGCAATGGTCCAAACCAACTGGGTAAAACAAGAGCTAGAAAAAGCAAACCCTGAACTGACCATTTCGATAGAAGCGATGGCAACTCAGGGAGACAAGATCCTCGATGTTGCTCTAGCGAAGATTGGAGACAAGGGGTTGTTTACAAAAGAGTTGGAGGCCCAAATGCTAGTTGGGCGAGCAGACATTGCCGTGCACTCATTAAAAGACCTGCCAACCAATCTTCCAAAAGGATTAATGCTTGGCTGCATCACAGAAAGAGAAGATCCCGCGGATGCTTTAGTAGTCAATAAGAAAAATGAGCGATACCAATTAGAGAGCCTGCCTAAGGGATCTGTTGTAGGTACAAGCTCGCTGAGGAGACTCGCCCAACTCAGACATTCCTATCCCCATCTGATTTTCAAAGATGTCCGTGGCAATGTAATCACAAGACTTGAGAAACTTGATTCAGGCGAGTATGACTGCTTAATCCTTGCCGCGGCAGGTTTAACTCGATTAGGTTATGGAAAAAGAATTCATCAAACCATTCCCAGTGAAATCTCCCTACATGCTGTCGGGCAAGGAGCTCTTGGAATTGAATGCGTAGAAGGTCACCCAGACGTACTTCACGTCATCAAAAGTCTTGAACACATACCAACATCAAATAGATGCATTGCGGAAAGAGCATTCCTAAGAGAGTTAGAAGGCGGTTGCCAAGTCCCAATTGGTGTAAATAGTTATATAGAAGGCGAAGAGTTGACACTCGTTGGGATGGTCGCAAGTCTTGATGGTAAAAGGTTAATTCGGGACAAAAGACAAGGAAATTCAAAGGATCCAGAATCAATTGGCCTAAACCTTGCGCTAGCACTAAAAGACCAAGGGGCTGGCGAAATACTTCAAGAAATATTTAAAGATGCGAGGCAATAAGTATTAACAACAGTCATAAAAACATTAATGACTGTTGTTAATAGGATAAGTAAACGATTGTTAAATATAAAATCTTCCAGAAACATACAAGAACAGTCTCAATCTATTAATTTAGGATCGATTTCTTTAAGATAACGCTGCTCACAAGTTTTAATAATCTCAACAGCCTTTGCAGGAGCAAAAAAACCATTAACTGAGCAAGTACCTGGCTTCTTGAGATCTTTATAATGCTCCCAATAATATGTTGTTTCCTTAATCCAATGATCCCCAAGTTGCTCAAAACTAATTATATGGTCAAGACGCTTGTCATCTGCGAGGACCCCAATCACCTTGTCATCAACTTCTCCTCCATCATCAAAGGTCATAATTCCAATGATCCTTGCTTCAACAACTGACCCAGGTACTAAAGGCTCTGTGACATTTACTATTTCAATATCTAAAGGGTCGCCATCTTCGTCCCACGTCCTAGGTATGCAGCCATAAGCAAATGGATATGCAAGTGACGAAAAACCAACCCTGTCAAGCTTGAGGTGGCCCGTTTCTGTGATCAACTCATACTTATTAATTGTGTTGGAATTTAGCTCTACGATGGTATTAAGTCTCAGGGATCCTTCATCCGCAAAGGCTGGAAGGACATGGAGGAGATTTGGCATGCTCCTACGTGGAGCCTGGTTAAGGTTGGCCATAGCTATTAAATCTTAAGGAAAGCATACTAAAAGCCTTTAAATGCAATCTTTAGCTTTCTATCTAAGTATTTAAGAAAGGACTCACTTGAGAGACTTGATCCAGTCACCGTCTCAACCAATTCATCTGAATTCATATTTCGACCAATTGGATGAACTTCTTTTCTTAGCCAAGAAAGAAGTAAGGATTCCTGCCTTTTATTAATACAGCTTTCTATAGGGTCATCTGCATCAAATCCATCTTCTTGCAAATGATTAGACATTGACTCTGAAAGCTGGGCACTTATCAGATGTCCTAAGAGATAGGAAGGGAAATAACCAAACTGTCCCTCACTCCAATGGACATCTTGAAGGCAACCTTCTCGATCATTATTAGGTTGAATCCCAAGGAGGGACTTATATCGACTGTTCCACTCTGCTGGCAAGTCATCTACAGGCAATCCACCTTCAATCAACGCAATCTCCAAATCTGTTCTAATCAAAATGTGTAATCCATAAGTAAGTTCATCTGCCTCAACTCGGTTCAAGCAAGGCTTAAAACGATTCATTGCCCGCCAAAGGTCAAAACTCGAAGAAAAAGGTGCCCCTGCTTTGACAAATATTGGCCAAAAACGCTTAGAGAATGCTCGACTACGGGCAACTCTATTTTCCCAAAACAATGATTGACTTTCATGAACTGCCATCGAAGTGGCTTGTCCCACTGGCCATGCAAACCACTGATGACTTTCGCAAGGCAAGCCTTGTTCATAAAGGGAATGTCCTAATTCATGTGCAGTTGCCAAAAAACATGAAAGCGGTTGCCCATCAACTACTCGATTAGTCAAACGAAAATCGCATGGCCCAAGCGTTATAGAAAAAGGATGCGGAGATTGTGATAAGCAAGTTTTGCTTCTATCTATAGACCAATCCTCAAACAACTGATTAGCCAATACTCCTTGGCTTAATGGATCAAGCTCCCAGGATAATGTTGGATTGTTCTTTATAGAACGAGATTGGTCTAGTAATTGAGGCAATGCCTTTCTTAAAGGATCGAAAAGGTTATTTAAACGAGAAATTGTCAAGTCTGGTTCAAAAGGCTGCGCCAACGTCTCCCAAGCAGTTCTTGGCTCACAAAGTTGACGCACTTCCTCGTGCCTTAAAGAAATAAGCTCTTTTAATGCTGGAGCAAAAATTTGGAAATCATTTTCAGATCTTGCCTTTTGCCATAGCTCATAACCTTTAGACTTAGATTTCGCCAAGGAAACAACCAAGCCTGTATCAAGGGATTTCTGGCGTTTTATATCTTGTTCGAGTAATTGGATATTCCTTTTTTTTTCAATTATTGTTTTGGGCTGAAGCTCTTCTAAGGCTAGAAGCTGCTCAAATTCTGCCTTTGCAGCATTTAAGAGATCCTGTAATTGATCGCTACTTTGGCGCTCGTGTATCTGCTTGGCTAATAAACTTAATTGTTCTGCACGCCATGAGGCTCCTGCACAAGGCATACTTGTGTTCTGATCCCAATAAAGAGTGTTCTGAATTGAACCCAATAACTGGCTTTCTTTCAGATAAGCTCCAAGTCGCTTCCAAGCGAGCCCATGCAAGGCCAACATCCATAACTGAAAGAACCATAATCACAACATGCCCTAAAGAAAAGGCATTTTCATCAGTTGCATACGGCATTGAACACAATCATGAAATCGAACAAGAAAAACTGGATCGGGTCAATTCTTGCAAGAATTGTCGATGCATTGGCTTCATATAGAGATAGCCTTACAAGGCAATTCGAAGAAGAAAAAAAAGCCAACCTAAATGGATATTATTTAGATAATGTCAATTCCAAAGATGTTTATGTTGGTTTTTCATCTGTTGATATTCAATCAATAGTATCTCTAGCTGGGAGTGAGGCTGAGCACAAAGAAATCATGAGTTGGGCTAAAGAAAGTCTTAGCAGAGGGTCTCTTAGGCTTTTCAATAGACTTATAGACTCAAAATCATTAGATGCAATCAAGAATTCGATTAAGATAATGAGAACATATTCAATTCAAAAAAAATACAGGACTACATTTAGTCTGGCACCTTCTATAGCAATACTTTATGCCTTGGAAATAGTTTATATTTTATATTTCCCGTTTTTCGGTTTACAGTTTAACCTAATTAGCAGCTTGTTAGCATTAATTATATATATATTTTTCTTTCGACCTGTTTTCACTTTCCTATTAACAGAGGACTTAGGCTTCTTTGCTCTTGAAGTAAGTAAATTACAAAAGCGAAGCAAGAGAACTATCCGTTCTATTTCTATAATTCTAATATTGCTATTGTTCACTATTATATCTAAAGTCTACCTCTTAGTAGCTGTAAAGCTGCTTATGGCTAATCTATTCTTAGTACTAGTACTAAGTCCTTCTATAGTTATTAGGAGTATTTCAATCCTTCAAGAGCGTGGAATAGCTGAATTCCTTCACGAAGCACAAAAAGCAAGGACCTCAATAGGATTGATGTTTTAGTATTTTTTAAGGAAATTTATTGTAGCAAACCACCTACTATCAAACAGAATTGTATAAGGTAATGTTGAAATAATTCATCACTAAGATTGCTTAATCTAAACTGAAAATGTTAACTTATTAGAAGTGGCTAGAATTTACTTAATATGCTGAAGAAATTCCAACTAGAAACACTCAAATTATTATTGCCAAGAAATGGATCAAATTATTTCAGAACTAACATTCAAGACACCTGGCAAAGGCCTAATGGATATAACTCCATCAATAAAAAGATGGGTTGAGGAGAAAAATATTCTTAAAGGAATTATGATAATTTCCACCCAGCATACAAGCTGTAGTCTAACAATAAACGAAAATGCAGATCCAAGAGTTCTTAAAGACCTTAATTCATATTTAGATGCGCTTGTTCCAGAGGAGTGTTATTACTCTTTGAATTTAAAGAAAGAGAAAAAAGTTTACTTACATTCAGAAGAAGGGCCAGATGACATGCCAGCACATATAAAAACATCCCTTACATCAAATAGCCTTAATTTAAGCATAATAAATAGTAAAATTATACTTGGCACATGGCAAGGGATTTATCTTTGGGAGCATCGAGATGCTTCTCATAATAGAAAAGTATTAATTCATTCAATTGGCGAGTATAGTTGAATTACTATCAAAAAAGACAAAATACCAGTGCACTGACCTTGCACTAAAAGCTTTCCTTGATTATTATTTAGTATACCTGGAGAGAATCATTTAGCTTGCACCCAAAAAAAACATGAAACCAAGACTGCTAACTCCTGAAGACATCAAATCACTTCAGGCCGACATACCAGAATGGGAAGTCAAGGGCAAATCGATCACAAGAAACTGGCAATTTAAAAACTTTATTGATGCATTTGGCTTTATAACTAAAGTAGCAATGCTTGCAGAAACGAAGAACCATCATCCAAAATTTACTAATGTATATTCAATGGTCAAAATAGAATTATCTACGCATGATCTAGGTGGCCTAACTACGCTTGATATTGAACTGGCACAAGGAATTGATAATCTTGATTGAATCACAGGTTGAAAATTCAAAACCTCCTATAGGATAATATATATAAATCCAACTCATAAACTTTGAATGCTCATATAAGCAAAACTCCAAGACTCCAAAAAACCACCTTAACTAAAAATGAGCACTCAAAATAAGTTAGTTCCTGTAACAATCATATCTGGGTTCTTAGGTTCAGGCAAAACCACGCTTCTAAACCATATATTAAGTAATCAAGAAGGTATTAAGACAGGTGTATTAGTAAATGAATTTGGTGAAATTGGAATAGACAATGATCTAATCATTAGTACCAGTGAAGACATGGTGGAATTAAGTAATGGTTGTATTTGTTGTTCAATCAACGGGGAATTGCTTGAGGCAGTGGAAAAAATAATCTCGAAAGAGAATTCAATAGATTATTTAATTGTAGAAACTACAGGTCTTGCCGACCCTCTACCTGTTGCAATGACTTTCCTTGGGTCTGAGCTTAGGGACCATACTCGCTTAGATTCTATAATTACTGTGATTGATGCAGAGAATTTTGACGAAAAGCTATTAGCAGGTCAAGTTGCTCGGGCTCAAGTTATATATGGAGACATGCTTCTTATTAACAAATGTGACCTGGCTACAGAAGAAAAACTAATAGAGATTGAAGAAAAGATTACCTCCATAAAACAAGATCCAAGATTCATACGTTCCATAAATGCGAAAGTATCATTGCCACTAATTATGAGTGTTGGGCTTTTTGAGACCGACAAGGTGATAAAGAAAAATAATATTCAACATGAACATGAACATGAACATGAACATGAACATGAACATGAACATGAACATGAACATGGACATGGACATGAACATGGAGAAATAGAGGGTTTTAGCTCCATTTCATTCCAAAGCAATAATCCATTTTCACTTAGAAAATTCCAGAATTTTCTTGACAATCAACTGCCTTCAGGTGTCTTCAGAGCAAAAGGCATACTCTGGTTTAATGAAAGTGAGAGAAGGCATGTTTTTCATCTTGCTGGAAAGCGCTTCTCAATAGATGACACTGATTGGACTGGTCCTAAAAAGAATAAGCTTGTTATAATCGGTAAAGAAATGAATAGCAAAATTCTTAAACAGCAATTAAAGGCATGCGTAACAATTCGTGGAGATGAAAGAGTCAAGGAATAATGCCAATCACCATGTTCTTAACCTTTAGCCTAAGATGTATAAAATATCATTGTTGAATATATTCATCTCTTATCAAGAAAATAAACCTACTATTATTCATGACTAAATTTAAACCTGGAAGAATCACCTTAAATACCATTGCGATTTCAATTGCAACTTTAGCTCTTTGGCCATTATTTGGACTTTTAGGAGAAGCCTTAAAAGGGATCCAATCTGGAAGCGTTAGCCTTGGACTAGATGGAGTAACTCAAATAAAAGGAACATTCCTATTATTAATTTCAACTTCTCTTTGTGGTGGATTACTAGGGACAATAAATGGTTGGTTACTAGCAAACTGTAGATTCAAAGGCAGAAAAATCTTGAGAATTTGCCAGCTCATTCCACTTGCCACTCCAGCTTATCTACTTACAGCAACATTAATAGATCTAGGGAGTATAAATTCTATAAGAATCTATGGCATGGGTTGGGCTATCTTAATCATGACACTAACAACATATCCATATGTATTTCTATTGAGTACTGAAAGTTTTGCCATATCCGGCAGGAGACAAATTGAAGCTTGCAGAAGTTTAGGAGTTGGCCCATGGAAAAGCTTTTTTCGAATTGCACTTCCAATGGCATTGCCTGCAATTGGTGCAGGTATTGCTCTAATGGGAATGGAAGTTGTAAATGAACTAGGAGCAGTCCAACTATTAAACATCCCAAGTATTTCTGCTGGAATTGTCGAAAACTGGGTATCTCAAGGTAATCCAACTGGGGCCATAGGGCTAGCAATAATTGCCCTAATAATTGTAATGACGCTAGTAGCTTATGAAAAATTTCTTAGAAGAAAGAGTCGAAGATGGGCGGAAGGGGTTGCCGGTGGTGAAGCTCCTGTATGGGAATTAAATGGCTATCGATCTTTGTTTGCAAAAATCGTTTGCTTGTTACCTCCACTCTTCACTCTTGGCATACCTTTATTTTGGATAATGTCTAATCTAGATAGAATTCCTCAAGGCCTTGATTATGAACTTCTAGTTTTAACCTTAAGAAGTTTCCTTCTGGGATTAGCCGCTGCAGGAATTGCTTTAATTGCTGCTCTATTTCTTGCAATTGCCAAAAGATGGAATACATCTAATTGGATGATTAGCCTAAACTTTCTAGCTGGTATTGGATATGCTATACCTGGAGTAGTACTCGCTCTTGCACTACTTTCATTTAGTGGAAAACCTTGGAATATAGCCCCAATCTTTCTACTTATTTGGGGCTATAGTGATAGATTTCTTGCTGTTAGTAAAGGTGGAATTGATGCAGCACTTGAACGTCTTTCACCAAGTCTTGATGAGGCAGCGAAAGGCTTAGGTTGTAACTGGAGCCAAGTACTAAAAAGAGTCCATTTGCCATTACTAAAGGGACCAATAAGAGTGGGGCTTCTATTAGTTTTTGTCGACACATTAAAAGAACTTCCTCTCACATTTGTACTGAGACCTTTTAATTTTGACACACTTTCAGTAAGAATATTCCAATATGCAAGTGATGAAAGAATGGCAGAATCTATCTTACCAGCCCTTATGATTCTCACCTTAGGGCTAATTGCTTCCTTTGCACTAATTCCAGGTCTAGAATATTCAAATAAAAAGAAATGAGGAGTTTATTCTAACAAATCAATGATTATTTTTGCTTAGCGAAAGTAGGAACTAGCATTGCTAAGTCTGCAAGGGTTACAACTAATCTATAACAAAGCAAGCCTGCTAAAAGAGAAGCTTCTGGGACTGAATTCCCTATCCGCAATAAAACAGCAGATTCAAATACCCCGAGTCCTCCAGGAGCTCCAGGAATAATTAATCCAATTGTCCATGCAAAAGCAAAGCAAGCAAGCCATTGCCCAAAGGAAAGTAAATCATTAATTAGGAATGCCTTCATACAAAACCAAAAACCGGAAAACCTAAACAAAACAAATAGCATTTCCACAAGTAATGGCTTCAAAGGATATGGCTTATTTATAGAAATGATTTTCTCTCTCAAAATGGGAGAATTAACTGTTGGAAGAGATTTCATGAATTGCTTAGCCTTACTTGCCTGCAAAATCATTAAGATTGGTTCACAGAATCTAGGAATGAAGATCAATGCCGGAAGAAAACAAAAACAGGCAAACCCAAATTGCCAGCCACCAAAAGGTATAAAAAGTAATGCCGCTACAACCATTAATAGAGGCTCTATAATTACTGCAGTGATTGCTTTACTTTGAGATATATACTTCCTAAGTGTTCTAAATCTTTGAACAAGGTGCCATATCCCTCCAGGAATATATTTAAGCAAGTTAGTTGTGAAATAAAGATTTATTAATTCGACTTTTTCCAAGTTATATCCTAGCCAGAAAAGCAAACTTCTCCAGGCAAAAGCGTTGAATAAAATACTAATACATGTCAAGAAGAAGGCAAAGGTTAATGAGATGAATTCATATTTACTAATAGAGAAGTCTTGGAGATTATAAAAATTACTTGAAATACTCTTGCCTATAAAGATAAGAGTTAGAAGTGTAGTCCAAAACCTAAATCCACCAGGGAGGGAAGCTCTCCTTAAAATTTTCTTTATAGGTATAGTTTGATTCATAAATTATTATTTATCAATTCCATTCTTCATCAAACTCAAATATTGATTCGCTACACAATACCTCACTCCTAATTGCCTCTATAGATCTTCCAGATGCAAGTGATAATTTCACAAGCTCATCATGCTCAACCTTAATTGTCAAATTTCCACCAGGTCGTCTCACTTGCTTTACCTTAACTTCTCCCAAAGAAGTCTTGCAAATACCAATTCTGCGAGGCAATACCCATCTACCTATAGATTTCTCTCTTAACCCCAAGGTAGGTCCAAGCTCAAACCACTTTAACCGAAGTAAATCAACTTTATCTGGATAGACTAAAGCTGTTATAGAAAAGCCTTGTCGCCCTTTCTTCATTTGAATTGGATTGGCAATCACTTCTATTGCGCCAGCACCTCGCAATTGTTCAGCAAAGTAAGCAATATCCTCAGGAGTGGAATCATCAATCCATGCCTCCTGTGAAAATAATTTCTGCCATTTCATTTCTGAGTTGCACTGTCTCAAATCCTTAACTGCTAAACCCTCTAATAAGCACATTCTCAAAAAATTAGGTCGATCTAGCTCTCGATGACCCAAGCCAATCCCAATAGTAATTAAATCTAAAGAGCAAGGCAGCTCAAAAAAATCTGCAAGGCAAATCATTAACGCCAACCCTGTTGGAGTTGTCAACTCTCCTTTAGGAGTATTTCTACCAAAACCTAGTCTTATATTATGCATTTTCGCCATTTGTAGAACTGCTGGCGCTGGAACTGGTAAAAAGCCGTGAGATGTTTCAACCATCCCATGGCCAGCTGGTGGCTGGGCACAAACTATTTGGCTTACTTTCAAGTAATCAATAGCAGAGCAAACCCCAATCACATCAACCAGAGTGTCTACTGCACCTAATTCATGAAAGTGCACCTCATTAATGTCTTGACCATGTACATTAGACTCAGCCTCTGCTAATAATTCAAACACCTTTAAGCTATTATTTCTAACATTAATATCAAGTTTCGAGTTACCAATAAGGTCCTTTATGTCTCTCCATAGTCGATGTGGCGGGTCCTCTTCAAGCACATCTACATCTACTCTTAAACCTCTTATCCCATTACTATGTGTTTCTTTAAGCCTTAAAGAATAAGGTTGCCCAATACCAATTAATGATAGTTGAGATTCAATAATTTCTATTGGAACACCTAAATCAAAAAGACCGGCTAAAAGCATATCTCCTGAGAGACCAGTTGGACAATCAATAAAAAGAGATTTCATGTTTAATTAGAAATTGTGTCTAAATAATGTTTAGCCCTTAAATAAGAAATATTAACATAAGTGCTTCATATTAGTTTTTAAAATATTTCCGAAGAATAAAATAGATAATAAATATATTAGATTTTTATTTATTCCTTGATGATGAAGAGCTTCTACCTCTTTTTTTTCCTCCTCTATTCAATACTTCTCCAATAACATCATATGCCTCAAGATGAAGAAATTGACCATTCCTTCTAACATCAAGGCTAACAAATTTACGTAAATTTTCCAAAGGGATACTTCCTTTTAATTGAACTTTAAATGGTAATGCTCTATTACGATTTGTTCTTGCTAGCTGTCTTACTTTGACAATTAAATCATTTGTCTCTGGCTTCGTAAAAATCAACTCACCACGAATTGAGAAATAACCATCACCTTCAGGTAATTCATCCTTTAAAGCCTCTTGAGATTGATAAGTATTATTTCCCTCTTCTAGATCAGTCTCACAACTTTTGTTCAAAGTGCTGGGCTCCCATATCCCAGCTATCTGAAGATGTAATTGACCAACTTCT
Organism: Prochlorococcus sp. AG-363-O06; assembly: GCA_003280085.1. GTDB lineage: Bacteria > Cyanobacteriota > Cyanobacteriia > PCC-6307 > Cyanobiaceae > AG-363-O06. Next base: position 28,367 of record QCFY01000013.1, read on the forward strand.
CTACATCTGGGGTAAACAACCCATAAATGTGGTGTTTCAATGTTTAGATGACGTCTCATCAAGGTCATAACTCGACCAAGCACAACTGAATCCAGAGGTTGGCCTTCCAAGTCAACTAATTTGCCACGAGTAAATATTTCATGACCTTCAGGGTTATAAGTCCCTCTTACAAGGCCAATGGCACGATATTGGAAAGGCTCTGTGACCTTAGGGATAGGGTGATCACGCATTGAAAAAAGGGCATGAATGGCCCATGTTCAATCTAGCCATGCTTTGGCAAAGTCAAATAACAAAATTCAGAATTCCATTAATTTGATCAGGTAATTGGAAAATCAAAACCTCCAATTAAGGCTTGCAGTCTAGTTTGAAAAATAATGTTGGTCCATTTTTAAGGGCAACTCATCTGATTCAACTATAGAAATTTCAATTAGAAGGAATTAGCTCATTTCCTTCCAGTGCCTTTAGAGCATCATCTATTGCATCAGATGGATCGGTGGCATTTTCCATCGCAGTCGCTCTACGAAGACGATTCATTAAATCCATAGGATTCGCTGAATCTAAAATCGAACCCGTATCACTCTCTCCAGGAATGGTTTTGTAAAGCTCCCTTTCTTGAGGAAGCTCTCGAGAAAATGCCAGAAGAGGAAAGCTACAACAAGAAGCAATACCTAAAGAAAAAAAGAGGGCCTTGGAAATCGAGAGGGGCCTAAACCTATATCTATAGGCCTTGAAATTAGAACTAATGAATCGTTTCATATATCTCTAATGAAGTTGGCTTGGCTTTAATGCTAAAGGTTTCATTATAAAGGGTAAATTCAGTGCTAATTGCAACCTGGAACGTAAATTCAATTCGCACTCGACTAGATCACGTCAAATCATGGCTAAAAGCTATTAAACCTGATGTGCTTTGCATACAAGAAACGAAGGTAGATAATCCTTTGTTTCCAAAAAATGAATTTGAAGACATTGGCTATGAAGTGAGATTCTTTGGTCAAAAGGCATACAACGGTGTTGCAATAATTAGCAAATTGCCAATTGATGATGTTCGTACTGGATTTTGCGGTGAATTAAAAGATGATTCTGAAACGGATATTTTTGAGGCTCAAAAAAGAATTATCAGTGCACTTATTAATAATATAAGGATCATAAATGTATATGTTCCTAACGGCTCGGCATTAGGAACAGAAAAATACCACTATAAACTTAAATGGTTAAAATATTTGAAAAGATATATAGATCTTATCGAGAATAGGGGAGAGCCGATATGCCTTCTAGGAGATTTCAATATTGCACTTGAGTCCAAGGATATTCATAGCCCTGAACGGTTAACAGGCGGGATAATGGCTAGTGAATTAGAAAGAAGTGAGTTGAAAGGAATTATTAATAATAGGCTTCAAGATGTATTTAGGCTTTTCGAACAAGATACAAATCATTGGAGTTGGTGGGACTATAGAAGCGGCGCCTGGGACAGAGATAAAGGATGGAGGATTGACCATATATATTTATCTGAAGAGCTAGTTGAAAATACAAAAAGTTGCCTTATCGATAAAAATACAAGAGGGTTAATAAAACCTAGTGATCATGCTCCAGTTTTAGTCGATATAAATTGGCCCCCTTTAGAAGAAGAATCTTCTGAAATAGAATTTCTTGAGTATTAAGTATAAAGAATATTTAGTCTAGAAAGCATCTATTTCAGAGGATAAAATACCTTGATCTTTGCTGAGAAAAACCTTTTTTCTTGCAGATTCTCCACATGTCCTGGGGGTTGGAAAGATCTTTCCAGGATTCGCCAGCCTGAAGGGATCAAATGCTTTACGAAGTAATTGCATCGTCTCCAAATCATCATTGGAGAACATCCACTCCATATAGCAGCGTTTATCAGCCCCGACGCCATGTTCTCCTGTAATACTGCCCCCAACTGCAAGACACTCTCGAAGAATCTCTGAACCTAGAGCCCTCACTCGTTCTTCAATATTTTCAACACCTGCTTCATAGAGAATCAAAGGATGAAGGTTGCCGTCACCTGCATGAAAAACATTTGCCACAGGCAATTTATGCTTAATACTTAAGCATTCAATTGCTGCCAAAACCTTTGGCAAAGAACTTCTCGGGACCACACCATCTTGAACAAAATATGTTGAAGATATTTGTCCAACAGCTGCAAAAGCTGATTTTCTTCCCTTCCACAAGCGATTCCTATCAATAGGGCTTTCGGCTCTTTTGATTTCTCTTGCTCCAGCTCTTTTGCAAAGCTTAATTGCTTTATCTGCAGCAACCAAAACTTCTTTTGTCTGACCATCAATTTCTATCAAAAGGACAGCAGATGCGTCTCTTGGGTATTCATCAACTCCAAAAAGATCATTAACTGCATTAATCATAAAGTTATCCATTATTTCCATGCCAGCTGGTACCAATCCAGAGGCAGTAACTAAACGAACAGCCTCTCCTGCCGATTCAATGCTAGAGAAATCAGCTAAAAATACTATCACTTTTTCAGGGGATCTTAGAAGCCTCAAAGTAATTGAAGTGGCTATACCTAAAGTCCCCTCACTTCCAATAAATGCGCCGCGAAGATCTAACTCTGAAGTTTCTGATAATGAACCTCCAAAATTTGTAATAGTGCCATCAGGAAGCACCACTTCAAGTCCTAAAACATGGTTACTCGTTACCCCATACTTAAGACAGTGAACCCCTCCAGAGTTCTCAGCAATATTGCCACCAATACTGCAAACAATTTGACTCGATGGATCAGGTGCATAATAAAAACCCTCTCCTGCAACGGCTTTAGTGACCCAACTATTTATTACTCCTGGCTGAACAGTCACCAAATGATTTTCTAAATCAATTTCGAGAATCTTTCTCATTCGGCTAGTTACGACCAAAAGAGCCTCTTGATCCACTAAAGCCCCCCCCGACAAACCTGTTCCACTGCCTCTAGCCACAAAAGGGACTTCATGTTTATTGCAACATGCAACCACCTGCGCCACTTCCAAAGTCGTCTCTGGCAAGACTGCAATTGGCGGACTGTGACGATCTATGGTGAGACCGTCACAGTCATACACAAGTAATTCTTGCCTCTTTGTAACTATTGACTTGCGAGGTAAAAATTCCCTGAGTTCCCTTTCCAGAGCTGACCAGTTGTGAGGCACCGCTTACAAATGAATTATCTACAAATTAGGCAAAATCCAAAGAAACGTATAGAACGTACTAACAAAGTTGAGACGAAAAGGATGGTTTTAGGCCAATATGTCCAACTGTGTTTATCAGCCCTTTGGCTTCGGTCCCCGTGGCAAACGCCTTGAACACCTCCAAATCCCAGGCCATCTTCAGTGCTGCACAAGCATTGATGCCCGGAGGAGTTAGTTCTCCCGTAAGGGCATTCAAATCCGTGGGTGGACAGCCCATAGTTTTTGATCGTGTAAAAGGTCCCTATGCATGGGATGTAGATGGCAATCGCTTCATCGACTATGTAGGCAGCTGGGGGCCTGCTATTTGTGGCCATGCTCATCCTGAAGTAATTGCTGCACTTCAAGAGGCCCTAGAAAAGGGGACGAGCTTTGGTGCACCTTGTCAACTTGAGAATCAGCTGGCTGAGATGGTCATAGAGGCTGTTCCTAGCGTTGAGATGGTTCGATTTGTAAATAGCGGCACTGAGGCCTGCATGGCCGTAATGAGGCTAATGAGAGCTTTTACAGGCCGTGACAAAGTAATCAAATTTGAAGGCTGCTACCACGGCCACGCGGATATGTTTTTGGTCAAAGCCGGGTCAGGAGTTGCGACTCTTGGACTACCCGACTCTCCTGGGGTACCAAGAACAACCACAGCAAACACACTCACAGCTCCTTACAACGATCTAGAAGCTGTCAAAGAGTTGTTTGCTGAAAATCCAGACGCAATTTCAGGTGTAATTCTTGAGCCGATTGTTGGCAATGCTGGCTTTATTACTCCCGAGCCAGGGTTCCTTGAAGGGCTAAGAGAATTAACACAAGAAAATGGTGCATTATTAGTTTTCGACGAAGTCATGACTGGCTTTCGAATTAGCTATGGAGGAGCTCAAGGGCGCTTTGGTGTGACTCCTGACCTAACAACCATGGGCAAAGTAATAGGAGGAGGACTGCCAGTAGGAGCATATGGAGGTAGAGCTGAAATCATGTCAATGGTTGCTCCAGCTGGTCCCATGTACCAAGCCGGAACACTTAGTGGAAACCCTTTGGCCATGACCGCAGGCATTAAAACCCTTGAGCTTTTAAAGCAAGAAGGAACTTATGAGCGATTAGAAACAAGCACAAAACGCTTAATTGAAGGAATTATTTCAGCCGCAAGAGAATCAGGCCTTGAAATCAATGGGAGTAGCATTGGTGCAATGTTTGGTTTCTATCTTTGTGAGGGACCAGTAAGAAATTTTGAAGAAGCAAAGAATGCCAATACAGAACTATTTGGGAAGCTGCATAAAGCCATGCTTGAAAAAGGGGTTTACCTTGCACCTAGTGCATTTGAGGCAGGCTTTACTTCAGTTGCACACACCGATGATGATATAGATGCAACGCTAAAAGCTTTCCAAGAAAGCTTTTCAAGCATAAACTAAGTTTAAATAGTTAACGTCACTAACTCTAAATTAAATCTTGCAAATTTATAGATTAGAGATTGAAGATTAATCAATCTCTACCACCAACTATAACTGGCACACCATTAGATTTACTCCCAGGCAAGGCAGGAACTACTTTTGTTTTTCCATCCCACTTATCAAGGAATAGCTTAAATAGAACCTGATCATCAAGACTTCTAGTCAAAGTCTCATATCTTTTTGCTTCTTGTTCGGCTATTTTGACTTCCGTTTGGGCCCTTAAAAGCTGTTGCTCTGCAATCTGTTTTTGCTCAATAGCTGCTCTATATTCCTCAGCAATCTCAAGTCCCGTTAAGTCAAGTCCACGTACATCTACATAATCAAACTTATCAAGCTCTTCAGCAACAGTTCTTTCTACCAATTCAGAAATATCACTCCATTTACTTGCAATAGTAACTAACTCGTACTGAGAAAATACTGACTTAAGGGCTTTAAGCAATGAAGGCTGAATTATGCGTGGATAAACCTCACGATCACTATAAGCAATAGTGCTGTAAACCCTCCCTGCCTCACTTGGCCTTACTGCATATTTGACTGTTGCAGTTGCTTCTATTACTTGAAGGTCCTTAGTAAGAGTTGCAAACTTCTCAGGCCTTACTTGCGTCCTTACATCAAAAGGGAAAACAGCCTGAACAAAAGGTATTTTAAGATTCAAACCAGGCTTGCGAGAACCACCACTCACCTTTCCCAAAGTAGTGACAACAGCAACTTGGCCAGCAGGAACAATAAATAAGGCCTGCGTAATAAGCAGGAATCCTGCGAAAGAGAGGGCTAATACGAGAGTAGCCGTATTCCCAGAGCCATTTGGACTTACGTTGCGCAAAGGACTTGTCATTAGAAATGATTACCTCTATAGATGTTTTTATTTTTAGCGCA
>QCFY01000014.1 GCA_003280085.1 Prochlorococcus sp. AG-363-O06
TATCTGTTCAAAGGAGAACCATTCCTTGGACACATAATATTTTTCATACAGTTTCTTTAGATTCCCCTTGGAATTAAATATTGCGAGGATTGTTTTCGTTCCACCTAAATCACCTGCAAGTATATTCATTTAACTAGCGAATTATATAGAATGGATGGAAGTAAATTTATCAAATAAAATTCTACTATTTCTTGTGATATTAGCAGATGGATATACCGCTTTCTATTTAAAAAAGTCAAGAGGGAGGGGACCCCATGTTTCTAAAGGCTCTTGATCTGAGTTCTTTTGCCCTGTCATCAGGATACCTTCCCCCAGGCCATATTCAATTCTTATTAGTGCATTACCACTCTTTTGATTGCCTTTAAGGAATACAGGTCCAGCCTCCTCAGGAATATTTTCTAATCTCATCGGAGTCCAGCTAAAGAAGTTTTCAATTGTTCTTAAAGTTGAAATAGCTTCTTCCTTGGAATTGCTCATAATTCCAATAGTGAACCATTCTGCTTCTTTCATGGAAGCTAAAAGTTCATTTAGTAACTTTGGCTTTTGAGCTTGGCTTAAAACAGGAGCCGAACGAAATCTAATAAAGTCATTTAATGTTTTAACTGAGCTTTCTTCCATGCTTTTAAATAGGTTTGCTTATAATTAAATTATTGCATTCATTCATCTTCCTTTCAATCGTTTGCATTGAATTAATTAAGATATATTCATCTAGATTATTGCTCTCAATTTCAGGTAAAAGAAAGCCATGAAAATATTTTCTAAATTTCAGTTCAAACCCTTCCAAGTTGATTGATTGATTCATCAAGAATAAAAGATAATTTCTCAATAGATATATTACCTAGATCTTCTCCATCTCTGCTTCGTAATGAAACAAGGCCTGATAATTCTTCTTTGTCACCTATTATTACTAAGAATGGAATTTTTTGTATAGTATGCTCACGTATTTTAAAGCCAATTTTTTCGTTTCTTACATCTAGTTTAACTCTATAGCCTTTTGAAGTAAGTTCATTAGAGACTTCTATACACCTATTGTTGTTTCTTTCAGTTATGCCCATAACTACAGCCTGTATAGGTGCTAACCATGTTGGAAACTTTCCACCATAATGTTCTATTAGTATTCCAATAAACCTTTCAAACGAACCAAGAATAGCTCTATGTAACATGACAGGGTGTTTGCGCTGTCCATCCTCATCTATATATGTAGCATCTAGTCGCTCTGGCATTGAAAAGTCTACTTGTATGGTGCCACATTGCCAGATTCTATTTAGACAATCTTTAAGTGAAAATTCTATTTTTGGACCATAGAATGCACCTTCGCCTGGAAGTAGTTCCCACTCTAAATTCTTTGCATTTAGAGCTTCGTGAAGAGCATTTTCAGATTTATCCCAAATTTCATCACTTCCAACACGCTTTTCAGGTCTAGTTGACAACTTTATTTGGATAGAATCGAAACCAAAACTGCTATAAATGTTAAATACTAAATCTATGAATCTGGAAACTTCAGATTGGATTTGCTCTTCAGTACAAAAAATATGAGCATCATCTTGAACAAAATTCCTGACTCTCATTAGTCCATGCAATGCACCCGAAGGTTCGTTTCGGTGGCAAGAACCAAATTCAGCCAGTCTTAATGGTAGGTCTCTATAACTTTTTAGACCTTGATTAAAAACCTGAATATGACATGGGCAATTCATTGGCTTTATTGCATATTCTCGATTTTCTGAAACTGTTGTAAACATATCTTCCTTAAATTTATCCCAGTGTCCAGACTTTTCCCAAAGAGTTCTATCAACTGTTTGAGGGGTTTTAATTTCTTGGTATGAGTTATTAGTTAATTGGTCTCGTATATAACGTTCTAGAACTTGATAGATAGCCCATCCTTTAGGGTGCCAAAATACCATTCCTGGAGCCTCTTCCTGTGTATGGAAAAGTGATAGTGCTTTACCAAGCTTTCTATGATCTCTTTTTTCTGCCTCTTCAATTCGTTTGATATAAGACTTAAGTTCTTTTGATGTTGCCCAAGCAGTGCCATATATCCTCTGTAACATCTCATTATTTGAGTCACCTCTCCAGTATGCGCCAGATATCTTCGTTAACTTGAATGCTCTTAAATGCCTGGTATTTGGAACATGTGGGCCTCTGCACATATCTGTATATTCTTCATGCCTATAAAGTTTTATTGTTTCTCCTTCAGGAATTCTATCAATAATATCTAGCTTATATGTCTCTTCTCTTTCTTTGAATGTTTTGTATGCTATCTCTTTAGTAACTACCTCAACTTTTACATCATAGTCTAAATTGACAAGCTTATTAATTCTATTTTCTATTCTTTCTAGATCTTCAGGTGTAAAAGGATTATTGTAAGCAATATCGTAGTAGAAACCATCTTCAATTACTGGGCCTATAGCCATTTTTGCATCAGGAAATAACTGTTTTACTGCATGGCCAATTAGGTGTGCAAAAGAATGACGAATAATTTCTATTCCTTCTTGGTCTTTTGATGTGATTATGCTTACTTCAGAATCAATGGTTATAGGTATACATGTATCTAAAAGTTCTCCATTGACTTTGCCAGCCAAAGCTGCTTTTGCTAAGCCTGGTCCAATACTTTCAGCTATCTGCCTTACTGTAACGGCTTCATCAAAGTTCTTTTGTTTACCATCTGGAAGTGTGATTAAAGGCATAGTATTAGGATGTTTAGATTAAAAAGGATCGTTTAGATTGGTTTTTGTAAGAGGCCTATTGCATTACTGACCCTGTCTAAAGTTGTATTTGCAACTTCATCTGCTTTTTCTTTTCCAGTTGCAAGGATAAGCTCTAATTGTGCTTGATCTTTTACAAGTTCTTGGTAAGATGATTGAATTGGACTAAGTGCTGAAACAGTTGCTTCTGCTAATAATGTCTTGAATTTTCCCCAACCCATCTCTAAGCACTCAGCTTCCACCTCGCTTTTGCTTTTACCCGTAACCAATGTGTAAATAGTAAGTAGGTTGTGCGCTTCAGGCCTTTTTGGATTTGCAAACTCTAATCCTGCTTCAGAATCTGTTTTAGCCCTTTTAATTTTTTTTGCAATCAGTTCGGGTGGATCCAGTAATCCAATTCTACTACCTTCATTTGGATCACTTTTACTCATCTTATTTGCAGCATTCGTTAAACTCATTATTTTCGACCCATCGCTACTTATTAATGGCTTTGGTACTTTTAATATTGGATCACCTTTTTTAGAGAATTTAGAATTTATACGCTGTTGAGCTATATCCCTGGCAAGTTCTAAATGCTGTTTTTGGTCTTCACCTACAGGTACTAGATCTGCATCATAAAGAAGAATGTCAGAAGCCATTAGAACCGGGTAGTCAAGTAAACCTACAGAAACATTATCTCCTTGCTTAATTGCTTTTTCCTTAAATTGAATCATACGTTCCATCCAATTTAAAGGGGTTACGCAATTAAGAATCCAGCAAAGTTGACTATGTGCAGATACATGACTTTGAACAAAAATTGTTGATCTTTTTGGATCTACCCCACAGGCCAAATAAAGGGCCGCTGTTGAAAGTGTGCTTTCTCTTAAAAGTTTTGGGTCATGAGGGACAGTTATTGCATGTAGATCTACTACGCAGAAGAATGTTTCAAAATCTTTTTGAAGATCTATCCAGTTACCGATTGCACCTAACCAATTTCCCAGGTGAAGGGAACCAGTAGGTTGTACTCCTGACAAGACTCGTTTTGGGGTCACCTTTTAACTCTCTTCAGAGGAATTGCTTTCCTTTTCTTCATTTGTTTCTTCACTTGTTAATTCTTTATTTGAAGAGGTGTCTAGATTTTCAGGTTCCATTTTTTCATTTTGGCTGACTTGAATTTCATCAGGTGATTGTTCTATTGAAGTTTCTTCTGCTTTGGTTGGTTGAGGTTTCTCTGGCCTGGCAAAAGGGTTTGGTTTGGGACCTTTATTTTGACTATGTCTATCGTTGTCATTACGGCTTCTACGAGAACTATCATCTCTTCTGCCGCCAGACCTATTGCTTGCTTGAGATCTTTGCTCAGCAACTAAATCATCTAATTTTCCATCTTCAAGCATCTGACCCAGAGTGCGTAAGGCAAATCCAAGTACAGCAACAGTAGAGCGAAGATTAAAGGCTTCTTGAAGTGATCTTGAAGCTCTCATCTCATTGTCACTTAGCCGAATACGAAATCCACCTGCATCTCTATTGCCTGAACCTCTTCCCCCTCGGAAGTTTCCTCGACCTCCTTCTCGGGAGTTGTCGTAGTTCTTTCCATTTTGGTGAGGATTGCTGTAGGAATCACTCATGGCCTCTTGCCTGTAATCACGGGCAATTTTGACGCATTCTCTGTATATGTTGGTGAAATTGGGTCAGTCCTTCAGCAGACTCACATCAATCCAGAGATTTCAGGGATCAATTAATCTGAATTTTTTGATGCAACCCAGGCTTAAACTCATTGAAAAAACTAGTTTTTATAAGGATTTTCGTTTAAAGAAATTGCTTTAGGCTCTAAATGAGCTAAGAAGATAATGTATGGAGAAATTAAGTGAAAAATCCGACAATTTCTTTCCTTCAATTGGCTGACCCTTATAAGCATTTAGGAAGGGTTGGTTTGGTTTTGGTTTCTTTAATTGCAGGTCAATGGTTTTTAAGTGAGGTTTTTCAGCTTCCAGGGAGCGGTTTGGCTGTTGTTTTCCTTGGTGCAGGGGTTTGGTTTTTTTCAAAACCTATGAAGGTTGGCTTTCAATCTCCTACTTCTGTTCAAGGTTGGGTAAGAAGGTGTAGAGAGGTGCTAGACCAATTTGAGAAACTTGATGAAGCCGATGTTTCTTTAGGTAAGAGAGCGAAACGAGTTAATGACTTAGAAAGAATTCTTGATAGGTCTGAGCCACAATCAATCGCATTTGTAGGTGCTAAAGGTTGCAACTACCCCGAGAAAAAGAAAGTTGAGGCTGCGTTCCAAGGAGCCCATCCTTTGAATCTTGTCTGGTCATCTTCGCTACCTTTAAAAGACAAAGCATGGAATTGGCCAAATGCTTTGTATCAACAAGATTTACTCGTTTATGCATTGCCTCTTCCTTTAAGGGCTGCAGATTTGCTTTGGCTGGAGAAAGTACCAGCAGATCAAAATGCTTGGATAATGGTTTGCTGGCCAGAAAAAAATAGTTGGAAAGATGAATTGAAGGCTCTCAATGCTCAGTTGCCCAACCGTTGGCTTAATAAAGTCATTCGCTGGTCTGGAGAAGAGCAAGATATGAATCATCTTTTAAGTCCTATAAAACGAATTTTGGAACAACCCAAACGAAATATTGAGAGAACTCGTATCCGATTGTTGTCTCAACTTCATTCATCCTGGCAAGCGGATCTTGAGTGCTTGAGAAGACAAAAATTTAATGAGGTTCAGCAACGAACTCAATGGATAGTTGCTGGTGCAGTTTTTGCCTCGCCTGTTCCGTCTACAGATTTGTTGGCTTTGGCTGTTGTGAACGGTTTAATGATTCAAGAAATGGCAAATATTTGGTCTTGCTCATGGCGGCCAGAGACATTGCAAGTTGTTGCTAGACAGCTCGCTGGCGCAGCTTTAGCTCAAGGCGTTGTGGAATGGAGTGGTCATGCTTTGTTGTCTGTAGCAAAGTTGCATGGAAGTAGTTGGTTGGCTGCTGGTACCTTTCAAGCTCTTAGTGCGGCTTATTTGACTAGAGTAGTAGGACGATCTATGTCTGATTGGCTTGCTATTAATAATGGCGTAGCTGAACCTGATTTGGAAGCGCTTAAGCAACACGCTAATAAATTAGTTTCAGATGCTGCGGCTCAGGAAAAGATGGATTGGTCTGCCTTCCTTAAGCAAGCTAAGGGTTGGATGGATGATAGAACTGTTGAACCTAAGCTTGAAGCAAGGTTCCTAGATGCATGTTGAATTTAGTAAACCTAATCCTTTTTCTTAAGACAACGTAAGCATTAGGGGTATATATATAGGTATAGATACGCTGCAGGAAATAATAACTACATGAAAGCCATGTCAGGTTCGAGTTTGTTTAAATATCTTGGAGCAATGTGTTTTCTATTTGTTTCAATATGCTCAGCAAACTTTATTATCTCTTCGAATAAATCATCAACAAATTCTATTAATAGTGATTACAAACCAATTGTACTTACTACATTTACAGTTTTAGCTGATATGGCAAGGAATGTGGCCGGGGATCGTCTTGTTGTTCATTCCATTACTAAGCCAGGAGCTGAAATTCATGGTTACCAACCTACACCAAGCGACCTAGTTAAGGCTTCAAAGGCTGATCTAATTATTGAGAATGGCCTTGGCCTGGAACGTTGGTTGAAAAAATTTACGAAGTCTGCTGGTGGTATTAAAACAATAGTGCTGAGTGAGAATCTTACACCTATTCCTATCGAAGGAGATCTTTATTCAGGCAAACCAAATCCACATGCTTGGATGTCTCCTAAGCGAGCTATTGACTATGTAGATAATTTGGTAAAGGCTTTTAGTGAACTTGATCCTATTGGGTCAGAAATTTATAATAGTAATGGTTTGAACTATAAAAATAAGCTGCTGGAATTGGATAATGAGCTTAGAAATACCTTGGCAGACATTCCTTTATCTAAAAGAGTTTTGGTGACATGTGAGGGCGCCTTTAGTTATTTGGCGAAGGATTATGGAATGGAAGAGGCTTATTTATGGCCTGTTAATTCCGAGAATCAAGTCACTCCGCGCCGAATGGCGAGACTAATTAATGTTATTAAAGAGAGATCCATACCTACAATATTTTGTGAAAGTACAGTTAGCTCAAAAGCTCAAAAGGAGGTAGCTAAGGCAAGTGGTGCATCTTTTGGAGGCACATTTTATGTAGACTCTTTATCTGGTCCAAAGGGACCTGCTCCGACACTGCTTCAACTTCAACGTCATAATGTTGGATTAATTAGAAATGGACTTCTTCGTTCTGAAGGAAACTAGATAATGGATTTTATAAATACTCTTGACACAACTAATCTTTTTCGGATTGAAGCTGATCAGGTTTGTGTTGATTACAACGGGACAGTAGCTTTATACGATGCGAGTTTGAAATTGAAGTCGGGTTCTATTTGTGGTTTGGTTGGAATGAATGGTGCAGGTAAGTCTACTTTTTTCAAGGCTTTAATGGGCTTTGTTAGACCTTCAATGGGTTCGATACGCATAAATGGCCAGGCAGTACGCAAGGCTCAGAGAGAACAAGCTGTTGCATATGTTCCACAGAGTGAGGGCATCGATTCTTCTTTCCCGGTAAGTGTTTGGGACGTTGTGATGATGGGTCGTTATGGCGCAATGAACCTTTTTCGAATTCCTAGAGAATCTGATAGGAAGGCCGTATGGCATGCACTTGAGAGAGTAGAACTAACAGATTTGCGCAAGCGCCCTATAGGTGCTTTATCAGGTGGGCAAAGGAAAAGAGCTTTTCTTGCGCGTGCTATTGCTCAGCGCGCTTCTGTTCTTCTATTAGATGAGCCATTCTCTGGAGTTGATGTTCGAACTGAAAAGTTGATGTCTCAGCTTTTTCTTCAATTTCGTAACGAGGGAAGAACAATTCTTGTCTCAACTCATGATTTAAGCCATGTAAGAGATTTTTGTGATCTTGTTGTCTTAATCAATAAGACAGTTTTGGCTTATGGAGAAACTTCTGAGATTTTTACCAATGAAAACCTCACTATGACTTTTGGAGGCCTGTCACAAGATTTACTTTATAGACAAATGTCTTCAGAAGATTTTTCTGAATGATTGAACTATTAATTCAAGCATCGACGGGACCTTTCTCCTTTTTGTTAGATCCGTTAAGTCATGAATTCATGAGAAGAGCGTTATTGGTTAGTGCTCTTGTTGGTGGAGTATGTGGATTACTTTCTTGTTATATGACTCTTAAAGGCTGGGCATTGATGGGCGATGCTGTTTCTCATGCTGTGATGCCTGGTGTTGTTGTTTCTTATGCCCTTGGCTTGCCTTTTTCAGTTGGAGCATTTGTTTTCGGAGTTGGCTCTGTAGCTCTTATTGGATTCATAAAACAGAAGTCAAGAGTCAAAGAAGATACAGTAATTGGTCTTGTATTTACTGGTTTTTTTGCCTTGGGACTAGTTTTGGTATCTAAAATCAAAAGTAATATTGATTTGATGCATATTCTTTTCGGAAGTCCTTTGGGTATCTCTGGTTCGGACGTTCAACAAACCTTATTTATTACCTTTTTAGTTATTAGCATATTGTTAATCTTCCGAAGAGATTTGATGCTTTATTGCTTTGATGCAACTCATGCAAGATCTATTGGTATTAATACCACCTTTCTTCACTATTTACTTCTGTCTGTATTATCATTAGCAGCAGTCGCAGGTCTTCAAACTGTAGGGATTATACTTGTAGTCTCGATGTTAATAACTCCTGGTGCAACAGCATATTTATTGACAGATAGATTTGATCGAATGAACATATTAGCTATTCTTAGTAGCTCTTTGTCTAGTGTTTTAGGTGTATATATAAGTTATTGGTCTGATATTGAGACTGGAGGCTCAATAGTATTAGTACAAACTCTCATATTTCTTTTTGCATTTCTTTTTGCCCCTCGCTACGGCATTTTGAAATCAGGCAGTTATTTTTGATCAAAAAGATATGATTTTATTGAACAATACTGAGCCAAAGGAATCTCTGGTCGAGAATCAGTCTTGGCCCTGGTGGCCGCTTTTGCCTCTATATCCATATGGAAGAAAAAGAACAACTTTTAAAGAGATTGTTCCTGGCCAAGTATGGAGTTTTGAGCAGCTTCAGGGGCTTTATTACGTAGCGGTACCAGTACGCCTGACTGTTTTGAAAGTTTCAGGTGGTTTGATTCTGGTCAATCCTTTGCCCCCAACTTATGAGTTGAAATCAGCTTTGATTGACCTTGAAAAGCTTTATGGGCCAATTCTTTCAATTGTTTTACCTACTGCATCAGGGCTTGAACATAAAATTTTTATGCCTGCACTAGCAAGAGCCTTCCCTAACGCTGAGTTATGGGTATGCCCAGGACAATGGAGTTTCCCGATACCTTTGCCATTAAGTTGGTTGGGTTTTCCAGCTAGTCGTACAAAGACATTGGGCATTGATGGACTTCCCCATGAAGATTCTTGTGAATGGATACCTTTGGGACCTATAGATATTGGGTTAGGACGTTTCCAGGAGTTTTCTTGTTTCCACAAGAAAACTGGAAGTCTCCTTGTTACTGATGCGTTGGTAGGAATTGAGTCAGATCCCCCAGCTCTTTTTGATTTAGATCCAACACCACTGTTATTCCATGCCCGTGAAAATGGGAGTGAGCCATTGGATGATTCTCCTGAGTTGCGAAAAAAGGGTTGGGCACGATTAGTGCTTTTTGCCTCTTTTCTTCGACCTGCTGAATTGTCTATACCATCTTTAAAAGAAGTTTTTAAGAATGCTTTTAAGCCTGGCTTGCGTAATCCAAGGGCACATTTTGGCATCTATCCTTTTGCGTGGCAGAAAGGTTGGGATAAATCTGCTAGGGAGTTAATAGGTAACAAGAGACCACTTGTTCAAATTGCGCCTGTTTTGGAAAGATTGGTTTTTCCTAGAGCAAAATCATCATTGATTGTATGGTTAGAAAAGTTAATTGCAATTAGAGGGATTAGACGACTCATATCTGCTCATTTCACTGCTCCTATAAGTTTCTCTTCAGATGATCTTAGAAGGCTTAAAAGAAATATTGATCGACGCGAATGGGCTCCAGTAGAAGGCAACTGGAAATTCCTCGGTTTTTTGGATACTAGCCTTTTAAAAGGGGGTGTTGTTCCAAAAGATCCTTTGAAGGAGTTTAAAGATTAAGATCCTCAGGGTCTACTGACATTGTTTCATCTGTAAAAAGTGATTCTTCTAATTCTTTTCTTTGCTCCATTTGGCGTAGAAAATATCCTGTCATCATTGCTGATGCTAAAAGGCTTGCAAAGTTATCTCTACTAGAAGTGATTTTTACTTCAAATTGTTCACCAGGTAGCATTCCTAACAATCCTTGTACATTGTGGCGAATAATGTCTTGTATATCTGTGCTGGCAGATTTGGCTACCCGCTGCAACACATCTGGAGATTGTTCCTGTAGATATTGAATAAGAGCATTGCCTTCTTGCCCGTCATTGCTATCAGTTGTTAGAAACTCCGGATTGAACATTCTATTGTTTTCTCAATCACGTTTACTGACCTTACCGCAAAGGGGGTTTAGTTCATAATTTGTTAAAGGGTGGGGAACCGAATAGGCCCAAAATTTCTTAAAGGCCAATATCTCCAAACTGCGGTCCCTATTACGTTCTTTTCAGGTAGAGCTCCCCATATGTGTGAGTCGAGACTGTTGTTTCTATTGTCACCAAGTACCCAAATTTGATTCTTTGGGACTGTAATTGCCTCAAGCTCATATTTTATAGGCTCTTTTCTCCAAACTTCTTTAACTAGGCTCCCATTCCTGAAGAGTTGGCCATTGTGAATTTCTATTTCTTCACCTGGTAAGCCAACTATTCTTTTGATCAAAGCTGATTTGGGGTTGTATCCAGCTTCTATAAGCTTTTCTGGGGGATAGAAAATAACCATATCTTCATGGTTCAAATGTGATTTTTGCAGTCTTCTTAAACGGGGGCTGATTTTTTCGACCAATATTCTGTCTTGAAGTTCTAATGTTGGAAGCATTGAACCAGAGGGAATCCAGCGGGGCTCTATTACTTGCCATCTAAGGAGAATTGCTAACAAGACCCATGCAAGTAGATTCAACCAATTGGAATTTTTGCGAGATTCTGTTTTTGAAGTTGAAGGAGACATGGAAATTTATGGTTAGGTTTTGCGGTCGAAGGTTTTTGTAAGAGTATTGGAGTGGTTAGATTTCAAGCCCTGGCCTACGCAAGTCAAAATCTACTTGTATGCCTCAAGCTTTTTAAGGCATTTAAAGCTAGAGGGATGGAGCATATTGTGCTTTGTCCTGGCAGTAGATCTTCTCCTCTTGCTTTGTCAGCAGGTCATTTCGCTGATCATGGGGGATTCAAATTATTTACGGCAATAGATGAACGATCAGCTGGATTTTTAGCATTAGGTCTTGCTACTTCCATAGGTAAGGCTGTAGCAGTCGTAACGACTTCTGGTACTGCAGTAGCCAACCTTTTGCCAGCAGCTATTGAAGCTGATCGTTCATGTCAACCGATTTTGTTCTTAACAGCAGATAGACCCTTTAGATTGAAGAATTGTGGTGCCAATCAAACCGTAAATCAAGAAGAGTTTCTTGTTTCAGTATGCAGGTTGTCTGAGCAAGGCCCTTTGGACGGTTTGCATGCTCTGTCCAGTGATTCAATTTCTATTTTGGTTGATAAGACCTGGGAAAGTGCTCATTCATTCCCAGGTCCTGTTCATCTCAATCTTCCAATCGAAGAGACTTTGCACCCTTCTCTAGATGAGCAAGATTCAATATTTTCTAGTTTTTCTTTCGGAAACAATTTTAAAAGTAAGGGTATAGCAACCTTTGGCACAGAAATAGTTCAGGACGAAATAAACCATCTACCAGTTTTAGACCCTTCCCAGCCAGGTGTTGTTGTGGCTGGACCATGGAGAGGATCCTCTGGCAAACTTTCTTCTTTTCAGATTGCTTTAAAAGAATGGTATGAGCTAAGTCGATGGCCAATTTTGGCAGATCCATTAGCAGGTGTTGCCGAAGATCAACCAGGTTTGATTAGGAATTGGGAGTTGCTTTTATCGAATGGATTTTCGATCCCAGAGGCTGGTGGTCAGGTTTTGCGTTTGGGGCCAATGCCAGCAAGCAGAGCATTGCAGGGTTGGCTCTCTGGATTAGGCAGTTGTCAACTTTTGATCACTGAAGGCGATAGTAGGAAATTAGATCCATTGCGCATAGCATCCCAGTGGAGTAAAGGCCTTTTAAGTTGGTGGGAATTACAAAAAAAAGATTTCGTTTTAACCAAAACTCTTGCTTCAGATAAATCAAGACATCTCTTAAATGAATGGATTAAGAATGATCAAATTGTGCAAGATTTTTTAGAACAAAGACTTCCACTTCAAGGACCTTTATCTGAACCAGCATTGGCTTTTTGGCTAAATAGACTTTTACCAGAAGGACTTCCAATAATGCTTGCAGCTAGTAGCCCTTTGCGAGATTGGATAACCTTTGGCGGCGGAGCTCAACCCCCTAGAAGATGTTTTGGTTTTAGGGGCGCATCAGGTATTGATGGAACGCTTTCTTTGGGGATTGGATTGGCTATCGGTCAGGGTCAAATTGTTTTAGTTACAGGTGATCTTGCATTGCTACATGACAGCAATGGATGGTTATTGGCTAAGCCAAATTCAGTACCTTTACTTGTAGTAGTTATCGATAATGATGGCGGTGGTATTTTTCAACAGCTTGATATAGAGGTTGAACCAATTAATAAGTTTAATCAGCTTTTTGCAATGCCTCAAGTCGTAGATCATTGCGCAATTGCTGAAGCTCACAATATTCCATATCGACAAGTTGCTTGTTTAGAGGATTTAAAGCTTGCATTGGAATGGGGGTTGAATAGATCTGGCCCAGCTTTGATTAGAGTTTGTACTCAATCCTATGAAGATGCCGTATTAAGGCGAGAACTTCGTAAAGACTTAAGTAATTATTTTCTGCCCCTAGCCCAAAATGATTGAATAAGCTCTTACAAAGATGTCGAAAGAGACCACCTCCAACTCTGCTTTTGGCAAGCGGGTTTTGCCTGGGAAAACTTCTATAAATTGGGAGAGCTGGGCAAAATATAGAGATATCCTTCTTGATAGATGTCCAGAAGGCATTGCTCGTGTGGCAATAAATAGGCCTTCAAAACGAAATTCCTTTAGCCCAAGAACTGTGATTGAGCTATGTGATGCTTTCACTAGGGTTCGTGATGATAAGAATATAGGAGTTGTTCTATTTACGGGAGTTGGACCTGCTCCTGATGGTGCTTATTCTTTTTGCGCAGGAGGAGACCAGAGCTTTAGAGGAGATGGTGGATATTTAGATGATGATGGGTTGCCTCGTTTAAATGTCCTTGATTTGCAAAGGATAATTCGAAGCCTTCCTAAAGTCGTAATTGCTCTTGTGGCTGGATACGCGATAGGGGGGGGGCAAGTCTTACATTTACTTTGTGATTTAAGTTTGGCTGCTGAGAATGCAGTTTTTGGCCAGACTGGACCAAAGGTAGGAAGTTTTGATGGTGGATTTGGTGCTGGTTTTTTGGCAAGAGTAGTTGGTCAAAGAAAAGCTCGGGAAATTTGGTTTCTTTGTAGAAGATATGGAGCTGAAGAAGCTTTAAAAATGGGCCTAGTTAATGCAATTGTGCCGCTTGAAGACCTTGAGGCTGAAGGGATTAGATGGGCTTTAGAAGTTTTGCAGCACAGTCCTACATCCATACGTTGCTTGAAGGCAGCCTTTAATGCTGAAACGGATGGGTTGGCTGGAATTCAAGAATTAGCAGGTCAAGCAACCCATCTTTTTTATAGAACTAAAGAGTCCGAAGAAGGTAAGAATGCCTTCTTAGATAAACGAAGACCTGATTTCTCCGAGAATGGGTGGCTTCCTTGACTGGTTCAAACACCTTCTAATATTAGAGTCTTTATTTATTGTTTTTCTTAAATGCGCGTTCTTTTTGCCGCTGCGGAATGCGCGCCTATGGTCAAAGTCGGTGGGATGGGGGATGTGGTTGGCTCTTTGCCTCCCGCTTTGGCAAAGCTTGGGCATGATGTACGAATAATTCTTCCTGGTTATGGGAAGCTTTGGAGCATTCTTGATGTTCCAGATGAGCCGATTTTTCAAGCTAATACTATGGGGGCAGATTTTGCGATTTATCAAACAAAGCATCCAAGGAATGAATTGCCTTTGTATCTAGTTGGCCATCCTGTTTTTGATGCCGAAAGAATTTATGGAGGAGATGATGAAGATTGGCGGTTTACTTTTTTTGCTAGTGCAGCTGCAGAATTTGCCTGGAATGTTTGGAAGCCACAGGTTCTGCATTGTCATGACTGGCATACCGGAATGATTCCTGTATGGATGCATCAAGATCCAGAGATTAGTACTGTCTTTACAATTCACAATCTTAAATATCAAGGACCGTGGCGTTGGAAACTTGATCGAATGACATGGTGTCCTTGGTACATGCATGGTGACCACACCATGGCAACTGCAATGTTGTATGCAGATCGTGTTAATGCAGTTTCGCCTACCTATGCGAGGGAAATTTGCACTTCTGAGTATGGTGAGAATCTAGAAGGCTTACTTAATTATATTTCTGGCAAATTACGTGGAATCTTGAATGGAATTGATTTAGAGGACTGGGATCCATCAAAAGATAAGGCTCTGATCTCAAACTTTTGCGTTGAAAATGTTTCTGGCCGAGCTTTGAATAAACAGGCAATCCAGGAGAGGGTTGGTCTTGAGATGGATCCAGATAAATTCCTTTTAGGGATGGTTAGTAGGCTTGTAGATCAAAAAGGGGTTGATTTACTTCTTCAAGTTGCCAACAGATTGCTTGCTTACACTGACTCTCAAATTGTTGTTCTTGGAACCGGTGACCGAGGTTTAGAGTCAAGACTTTGGCAATTAGCTACTGAAAATCCAGGAAGATTTTCTGTTTATCTAACTTATGACGACGAACTTTCTCGTTTGATTTATGGCGGTAGTGATGCATTCTTAATGCCTAGTCGTTTTGAACCTTGTGGAATCAGCCAGCTTTTGGCTATGCGCTATGGGTCTATACCGATTGTAAGAAATGTTGGAGGACTTGTTGATACTGTTGAGCCACATGATCCAATGCTTGGTAAAGGGACAGGTTTTTGTTTTGATAGATTCGAACCTATTGATTTTTATACAGCTTTGGTTCGGGCATGGGAGGCCTTTCGCCATAAAGAAAGTTGGAGAGAGCTTCAACTGCGCGCTATGAGTCAAAAATTTGATTGGGATAGATCAGCAAAGGATTATGAATACATGTATAACGATGTTTGTGGTATTAAGGAACCATCCCCTGATGCTGCAGTAATCGAGAAGCTTTCCTTTGGGCAAGAGGCTGACCCTTCTCGTAAGATTAATAAATCTAAGGAAAAATAAAAAAAATATTTGCTGTAATGTTTATTTAGTAGATCCTTGGCTTGATAAGTCCTTGACGACCTTTTTAAGAAAGCATTAGGGTTTTAAGATTCATGAAACCTCAATTAACTGATCCTCTGAAAAAAAATAAGATTAAAAATTTACCGGCTCCTTATATCAGTCCTTGGAGTGCCTTAAAAAGGGACTCTATCGATCTTAGTGCTCACATTCTACTTAAGTTGAGACAAGTGATACGCATGAATGGAGAGGGGAGCCTCCTTCCGGTCCCAGTATTTATCCCGAAGTTTTTTATAGGCTTTTTCTGGCCTTTTTCTATCATATCTATTTTCTTTCTTATTCTATTGTGTTTTAACTTGACTCCAATACTTAGACCATTTGAAATAGACTTGTCTAATGATCACTCGATTCCTTACAGTACTGATTCATTGCCGCCTCCTTTTAAAGATGTAGAAGCGCCTAAATTCAATGAAGAGAGTTCTCTTAATGTAAATCCAAATATTATCAATCATGTTGCCATTGATATGGATAAAGTTACTTATAGGAATTTTTTGGATAAAGCAGGATTTTCAGTTGTCTTAATAGAAGGATCCTCTCAATCTAATAGAGATAATGGTTTGATACTTTATGTTGGTTCTGGATGGGATAAGTTGGATTCAGAGAAAATGGTTTCTTCTGCTAATCAGCTTCAGCTTCTTTTTGAAGATCTTGGATATGAAGAACTATTGCTTAAGGATAAGTTAGGTCATCTAATAGCACGCACGTCTAGGCTAGGTAACGACATGATAGTTTTTGGTTTGAGTGAGAGTTGATGGTTCTATACCTTAGGAATTTAAATCAATTATGGGGAGAGCCTATTGGCTTTGATGATTCACAGTTAGCAGCTCCTCTTGGCCCTGTAATTACTGATAGTCGTAAGATCCAAGAAGGATCCTTTTTTATTCCATTAGTTGGGAAGAGGTTAGATGGTCATCTCTTTTTAGAAGAGGTTAGAAGACGGGGTGCCCAGGCTGCAGTTGTTTCTCGTACGAATAAATTCCCTATACCTGATGACTTGCCGCATTGGCTTGTTGAAGATTCTCTTCAGGCTTATCAGGACCTATGCTTGTTATATCGAAGGCAGTTAGATATCCCCATTATTGCTGTCACAGGCTCTACAGGTAAGACTACTACTAGAGAGTTGATTAAGTCTGTATTAGCTCCTCTTGGTCAAGTGTTATCGAGTGCTCAGAACAACAACAATGATGTCGGTGTACCTCTCACATTACTTTCATCTAAAAGGCATCACCGTGCCGTTGTCGTAGAGATGGGTATGCGTGGGATAGGACAAATTAAACGTCTTTCTTGTTGTTCTAACCCTGATATTGCAGTAATTACAAATGTTGGTAGTGCTCATATCGGACTTTTAGGTGGTCATGCACAAATTGCCAATGCAAAGTGTGAAATTACACAAGGGCTTAGGCCTGATGGAGTGTTAATTATCCCCTCAGGCTTTCCTTTATTAGAGCAAGCTGTTGCTAACACCTGGACCGGTCGTGTTTTGCGTGTAGCCATTAAAGGTTATTGCCCTAATACGATTTTCCTTGGAGATTTTGATAAAAGCCATTCTTTGCCGTCTGCTGACTTAACTGGATCTGTTGATTTATCTAAAGGCCTACTTAAAGTAGGAGATTTGTGTTGCAAGCTTCCCTTAGAAGGTGTGCATAATGCACTTAATTTGATGCTTGCTATTGCGGTTGCCGGGGAGTTATCTGTCCCCATTGATAATATTCAAAATTTTGAGTTAGATCTTCCAACCGGGCGTAGTAGGCGTTTGATCTGTGATCAATTTACAATCCTTGATGAGACTTACAATTCTTCTCCCGAAGCAGTCCAAGCCTCTCTTGAGTTGCTGGTTGGTCAGCCTGGGAGACATTTTGCTGTTTTAGGGAGCATGTTGGAATTAGGTGAGCACAGTATTAGACTCCATAAAAAAGTAGCTGAATATGTTGTTAGTCTTGGGCTTGATGGGCTTGTGATAGTTGGTGAGGATCCTGAGATTGAGATCATGGAATCTATTGCTAAGTCTTTGCCAAGGTTTGCGCATGTAGCCTTACCTGAGGAGGCGTTAGAGCCATTGGTTGATTGGCTGTTGCCTGGGGATAGTATTTTACTTAAGGCTAGTAGGGCTGTAGCTTTAGAACGTTTGGTGCCTATTTTGGAAAGTGTTCATTTGTGAGGCTTTTTAGGAAGTTGCCAATCATCTTTATTTATTTGTTTTGAACGTTCAACTGCCAGAGCTCCATCTGGAACATCTTTGGTCAGAGTAGAACCTGCTCCTATTGTGACATTTGTCCCTATTGAGATAGGAGCCACTAAGACAGAGTTGGCTCCAGTTTTACTTTCTTTCCCTATAAATGTTGGGTGCTTTTTGGCACCATCAAAGTTTGCTGTAATTGTTCCAGCACCAATATTTACCTTTTCCCCAATTTTTGCATCTCCTAAATAGCTAAGGTGGTTAACTTTACTTCCTTCCCCAATATTACTGTTCTTGATTTCTACGAAATTCCCTATTTGACAATTATTGTCGACAGTTGTATTTGGGCGTAGATGAGCAAAGGGACCGACTGATACATTATTGCTTATCTTTGAGTTGCTAATTACCGAATATACAACTTTTACATCCTTTCCTAAATCTGAGTTTTCTATGAAAGTGCCTGGGCCAAGCTTGCATCCTTCCCCTATATTGCATTGGCCTCTTATATGTGTTTGAGGTTCTATAATGACATCGCACCCGAATATGCAGTTCTCACTAATTGTGCAACTAGATGGGTCTGTAAAAGTGACTCCCTTCTTCATCCAGTAGCTTCTTAGATGGTTTTGGATGTCGCCTTCGCAAATCGCCATTTCAGCTCGATTATTCACGCCAGTTATTTCCATCGGGTCGTCTAACTCTAGGTGCATAGATTTGTTTAGCATTGCTATTGTGTCGGTAATATAGATTTCGTTTTGATTATTTTTACTAGTCAATTTAGGGAGTATCTCAGTTAATTTCTGCCAATTAAAGCAATAGACTCCACCATTGATTAGATTGTTTTGGCGTTCTTTTTCATTACATTCTCTTTCTTCGATAATTCTATTTACTACATTCCCTTGAGAGCACTCCACTCTTCCATAGCCTTCAGGGTTGCACACTTTGGCTGATAATAAAGTTACATCTGCTTTGTTCGTGTGATGCTTATTAATCAGTTGTTTAATGGTTGAAGGTTGGATTAAGGGTACGTCTCCATTAAGCACTAAAAGCTCCCCTTTGAAGTCTTTCAGTACAGGGATCAACTGCTGTATTGCATGGCCAGTTCCTTTTTGTTCTTTTTGTTGAATGAATTCGATGGCTTTATTGTGACTCATTTCTTCCATTACGGCTTCTGCTTTTTGCCCAACAATTAATAGGTATCTTTCTGGATTTAATTGGCTACAGCTTTTTAAGAGTCTTTCTAGTAAGGACATGCCTGCGATTTGGTGCAGAACTTTGGGAAGGCGACTTTTCATTCTTGTGCCTTTCCCAGCGGCTAAAATGGCGATTGCAAGCATTTGGGAAATAGATCTATAGGCGCGTATATATATGCTTTCGTGTTATTGAACTTTTGTCCAGCGCTTATGCCATGCACTGGTGCTTTCTAGTTCGCTGAGTTGCTGTTCCTGCCTCCTTCTCTGGTGAATTACTTCTTTAGTGTCTTTGCCTGTTAGGTCTCGGTATGGAACTCCGGCAGCTGTATTTAGATGCTCTTGTTCCATTAGAGTCAAAGGTTGTAGCTTTGTTCCCTTGATAAATAGGTTGTTCAAATTAGTTGTTTTCATAGCCATGGTTCCATCACTCCAAGATTGTTTTCTAGTTTGATATGGCTTGATTGAGAGTAAATCTAAACCGGCTCTTTGCAAGCTTCTTCGTACTGCAGCCGCTCGGCAATAGGTCACATATACCCCTCCATTTGACAGTCTATTAGAGATTAAATGTAGAAATTCTTCGCTCCAAAGTTGTGGGCAGTGATTGGGAGAGAATGCGTCATGCATTATCAAGTCAAAACGTATTTTTGTTGGAATAAAGTTTATTTGCTCTCTTGCATCTCCCCATAGCATCATGCCTTTACTATAAGCATTTTTCCATGTCCCTTTGACACTAATTGCATTCAATACGTCTAATACATCTCTAGTCCAATTTTCTTTGTAACTTTTGGAATCTAAGGCAAGCCTTATTGGTCTTCGATCTTGCTCTAGCCCCCACCAATTAATTTTAATGCGGCTGCTTTTAAGCTCTTCTAGTAAGCATGCCGAGTTGTATCCAAGTCCAAAACATAAGTCAAGAACATTAAATTCTGACTTTTCTTTAATTTTAGTCAGCAGCGCTGGATTTATAAATTTCTCTTTGGCTTCAGTTAGGGCGCCAATTCTACTGTGGAATCCTTCATTAAAGTAATTACTATATAGACTCAGGCTGCCATCTTCACCTGAACAAGGTTTTAGTTCTCCAAAGTGTTCGTATTGATCAGTGTCAGCTTTGTAGACGTTCAAGTTCATTCCAGAAGTCTGGGTAGGAGACAGCGGCAGCATCACTACGTGCAAGAGTTGAATCTCCATCAGCACGTAGTGATGCAATTGCAAGGCTCATTGCTACACGGTGATCAGTTTCGCTATCAAGTTCTGTTCCTTTAAGTGGAATATCACCTTGAATGGTTAAACCATCTGGATGCTCTTCGATTTTTGCACCCATAGCATTCAGCTGCCTAGTCATAACAGCTAAGCGATCAGTTTCTTTGACACGAAGTTCACTTGCCCCAGTTATTCGACTCACTCCATTACAGCAACATGCAGCAACTGCAAGTATTGGAACTTCATCAACTAATCGAGGCATTATTTCTGCATTAAGCGTATAAGGCTTTAAATTTCCAGAATATGTAACTTGAATGTCGCCAACTGGCTCTCCGGCGACATCCCTACAGTTGAGTATCTTTATAGGAGCTTCCATCATTTTTAGAACCTCTAAGACTCCAGTTCTTGTTGGGTTAAGTCCTACATTCTCAATCAAAATTGATGAGCCTGGGATGATCGAGCCAGCTATTAACCAGAAGGCAGCAGAGCTTATATCACCTGGGACAACTACCTTCTGCCCCGTCAACACTGCACCTGGCTTAATCCTGATGTGGCGCCCCATTTCACCTCCGATGTCAAGGTTGGCACCAAATGCTTTCAACATCCTCTCGCTGTGATCTCTTGAATGAGCTGGCTCTATCACAGTTGTGCTGCCTTCGGCAGTCAAAGCAGCTAATAAAAGAGCTGATTTGACTTGAGCACTTGCAACTGGTGTTCCGACAATTGCACCATGTAATTGTTGCCCAAACACAGCTAGAGGAGCAAAATTTCCATTCGACCTACCTCTTACTTCGGCCCCCATTAGCTTCAGGGGATGACCTACTCGTTGCATGGGTCTTTTTCGTAAGGATTGGTCACCAGTAAGAACAAAATGCTTGTCTTTTCTTCCAACAAGAAGTCCTAATAAAAGTCTCATTGTTGTTCCTGAATTGCCACAGTCCAGAATCTCTTCGGGTTCTTCAAGTCCATTAAGACCCACTCCTTGGATTTGGATTTCTTGACCTTTGGCTATAGGACTTATTTTTACACCCATAGCACTTAGGCATTTTGCTGTACTAATTGGGTCTTCAGCTGGTAGAAGGCCTTCAATTGTTGTCAAGCCTTCTGCTATAGCCCCCAATAACAATGCTCTATGTGAAATTGATTTATCTCCTGGGACTCGAATAGTTCCCTTTAGCTTTGCGCCGGCTCGAAGCTCACGTATAAATTTCCTGCTATGGGTTGAGCTCAAGAAAATTAGGTACAGATATAAACAGTTTATTAGTTAAGCAGCCTTAAGGAGCTATTTATGGCCTTGATGCATTCTTTGGGTTAACAGTTCTTCTATGACATAACCAAATAAGCTTATATCAGGGTCTTTTCTCTCAAGATCTCCTAGACCAAGCTCTTCCCACCGAGAGTCGATTTTCGATTCAAGCTTTTCAGGCCTTGTTAGAGGCTCACCCCATTCATGATTTTTTTCAGGTCCTATTTTTGTAGTTGCATCTATAGCTAGTCTTCCACCAAGGCCAATTCTTTCACTGGCAAAATCTAAACTGTCAAATGGTGTATTTTCTAGAGTAAAAAGATCTCTTTGCGGGTCGACTTGGCTTGAAATAGTCCATATGACTTGACGAGGATCTCTTACATTTATTGTTGAGTCTACGACTACTACAAACTTAGTATATGTGAATTGGGGGAGAGCACTCCAAAATGCCATTGCTGCTCTCTTTGCTTGTCCAGGGTATGATTTATTTATAGAAATTATTGCGATTTTATAGCTCAGTGCTTCCATCGGTAGGAAGAAGTCCTTTATCTCAGGTACTTGCTGACGTAAAATTGGTGTGTAGATTCTATTTAGCGCAATTGCTAGCATTGCTTCTTCTTTCGGGGGGGCGACCACTAAATGTTGTTAAAAAGATAGGATTTCTTTTTTGTGTTAAACAATGAAATTTTATTAGTGGAGAATTTTCTATTCCACCATAAAAACCCATATGATCGCCAAAAGGTCCATCAGGTAATACATCCCCTGGGGTTATTGTTCCTTCTAGAATTATTTCGCTAAAACTAGGTACCTGAAGATTAACTGTTTTGCAGTTTGCTAAGCGCACACCTTTGCCTGCGTATAAGCCTGCAAAAAGCCATTCACTAAGTTGACTAGGTATTGGCGTGGCAGCAGCCATTACAAGCAGAGGGTGTACTCCAATCGCAACTGCAACTTCAAGCTTTTGCCCCAATGCAGCCGCTTTTCTTAAATGACCAGCTCCACCTCTTACGCTTAGCCAATGGACCGTCATTGCTGTGGAAGATTGTTTTTGAAGTCTATAAACACCTACATTTGGGACTTGTGTTTCGGGGTCTTTTGTTATGACAAGTCCGAGCGTGATTATTGGACTCGCATCATTTGGCCATGGACGGATTAAAGGTAAATTTCCTAGGTCTAGATCTTCTGTTTTGAAAACTTCTTGATGACAGGGTGGAGTTAGATCTAGATCTGGTTGAGCTTTCAGAAGGCTCCAAAGTACTCCTCCAAACTCTTTTGTCTCTTGAAATCCTTTCGGGGGTCTTGGCTGCTGAAGAAGTGCGAGCTTTTTACCTAAAAGTTCTAATTCGCTTTCTTGCTCTAGACCCATGCTCCACAAAACTCTTTCCATCGTTCCTAGCAAATTTATTGCTACAGGCATTGATGAGCCGGTGACATTTTCAAATAACAAAGCTGGCCCACCGGTAGAAAGAACACGGTCACTAATGGCCGCTAGTTCAAGGTCGGGGTTGACTTCAGCAGTGATTCTTCTTAATTGACCTCGTCTTTCAAGTAGAGATAAAAAACTCCTTAAGTCTCGAGGAGGAGATTCTCTGCCTAAATTGGGCTTGGATTTCATTTCTGGCATATTTACTGAATTAATAAATCAATGAACTCGACATTGATCAGTTAACTAGGAAGTGAAGTCCTCCTATCCATAATTTAGCTAGAAATTCATGCCTTGAGAATTTCACCTATTCTTTTCCAAGGTATTTGCTTCCTAGAATATTCGACTTAGAACTTCTTTTTGCTGTGTAGTTTCTTCGATTTAAAACACTGAATCAATTGAAGGTTTTAATAGTAGTCTATTGAAACCTGGATTTTCTTCTTTAGTTGGTTCTTAAATTAGATACTTAAACTAAAATAATTAACTTCTGGTTTTGTATAGTAATTTCTTCGATTTTTAGCAGTTTCTTACTAATTGCCTTACCTTATCGGTTTGATAGAAACCATTTATGAAATTATCCTATTTTCATGTTGCAGAAGATGTTCCTCGAGGATTGCAACCTGAATCTGCAGTAGTCATTGATGTTTTACGTGCAAGCACAACAATCTCTTGTGCTCTGCACCATGGCGCAGAGGCAGTACAAACCTTTGCTGATTTGGATGAATTGAAAAGAGTTTCGGCACTTTGGCCTGAGGATTCACGATTGCTTCTAGGAGAAAGAGGAGGAAAGCGTTTAGAAGGATTTGATCTTGGAAATTCTCCAGTTTTAGTAAAGCCTGAGCTAGTTGCAGGCAAAAGACTTTTTATGAGTACAACTAATGGCACAAAATCTCTTCATAGAGTCCGAGAAGCTAAGAACTTGTATGTACTTTCTTTGCCAAACCGCAGGGCCATTGCAGATAGACTGATGAGTGATAATCCTAAGGAAATTGTTGTCTTAGGTAGTGGTTGGGAGGGTAGTTACTCTTTAGAAGATTCTTTAGCAGCAGGCTCACTAGCGGCTCTTTTATTAAGTGAAGTTCCTGAATCTCTTGTAATTGGCAATGATGAGTTGCATGCTTCTTTGGCCTTATGGGAGAAATGGAAGGATGATATAGAAATGTGTTTAAGAACGGCTAGTCATGGGCAAAGATTGATCGGACTTGGTAATCATGACAAAGATTTCAGCTGTTGCTCTGAGCTTGACCTTTTATCTGTTGTGCCAATGCAGACAGAAAAAGGGGTGCTTTGTGCCGGATGATTTCTTAGAGTTCTGATCTCCGTTGTGACTTTGTGAAGGATTTTTTGGTAGCAGCTCTGCAGCTAACTAGCACCTCCAACCCGGAGGTGAATTTTTCTGCTGCTGAGGAACAGATAGAGCTTGCTTCTCGCCGTGGTGCTGAGCTAATAGGGTTGCCTGAAAACTTTGCATTTATGGGAGATGACGAAAAGCGTTTAGAAATTTCGTCTTCTCTTGCTCAACAGTGCAGTCGTTTCCTAGTCACGATGGCTAGGCGTTATCAAGTAGTTCTTTTAGGTGGGGGCTTCCCGGTCCCTTTAGATGGTAGTCAGCGCACTCTTAACAGAGCAGAGCTTGTAGGTCGTGATGGTCAGTTATTGGCTAGATATGACAAGATTCATTTATTTGATGTTGACCTTCCTGAAGGAAATACATATAGAGAATCAGCAACAATTACTCCAGGCAATGAATTACCACCAGTGGTCGATGTACCTGGCTTATGCAGGGTTGGATTGTCTATTTGTTATGACGTCAGATTTCCTGAGCTTTATCGACATTTAGTTGATAAAGGTGCAGAGCTCTTGATGATTCCAGCAGCATTTACAGCATTTACTGGCAAAGATCATTGGCAAGTTCTGTTGCAGGCAAGGGCAATTGAAAATACTGCTTATGTTTTAGCTCCAGCGCAGACAGGGTTGCACTATGCACGACGTCAGAGTCATGGTCATGCGATGATTATTGATCCTTGGGGCACTGTTCTGGCTGATGCAGGGGTCTCACAAGGTGCAGCAATAGCTCCTGTCGATAAAGCTCATGTAGAACGAATACGAGAGCAGATGCCAAGCCTTAAGCACAGAAAGCCAAATATCTTTTAAGAAGAATGCTATTGGCTTTTCCTCGAAGACTGACTTGTTTTGCCGTACTTGGTTTTTTAGTTTTAACTTCTTTAATTCCTTTTCAAAATGCTAGGGCAGCAAGTGCTTTGGCAGCATGGTCCTTAGGGAAAGATGGGGTTTTAAGGTTTCGTACTGCTAAAGGTGCTCGTATAAAAGCTTTTTTTCAAGCTCCTCAAGGAAACAAGGGAACTCGTGTTTGGATTGATTTCCCGGGAGAGCTTATTCGTCCAAGAAAACTTATAGGGAATGGCCCGGTAAAAGAGATCCGGTTAGGAAAACCAACTGCTGGGGTAACAAGGTTTGTTGTTGAGTTTTTGCCATCGATAAGTCTTAATCCAAGAAGTCTGCAGCTTGTAGGGACATCATCAAATCTGTGGAAGCTGGATTTTGTTGGGTTGCCTACTAAGGGCTTAAAGCCTATTAGTGAAGGAGATTTGAATACATATTCAGTTGCAAGAAGGTCTACTCCTTCAAGATTTAACGATTCACATTTTTCTGTAAGAAGCTTACCTTCTGTTCCTAAAGGGCGTTATAGGGTTGTGATTGACCCAGGTCATGGTGGACCCGATTCAGGTGCAGTGGGTATTAGAGGAATTAGAGAAACAGATGTCGTGCTTGATGTTTCACTTCAGGTGGCTGAATTATTAAAAGCAAAAGGAGTGCTTGTAAGCCTTACTAGAACTACTGAGGTTGATTTGGATTTACCTCCAAGAGTTGCCATGGCTAATAGGTTGAAGGCAACTGCATTTGTAAGTATTCATGCAAATGCATCTCGCAGCCCTAGACGTGATGTAAGTGGTATAGAAACCTTTTATTACGTTGGTTCACGTGCCTTCAAGCTTGCTAGCAATATCCAGAAAGAGGTATTGATTGTTTCTCCTGGAAGCCCTGATAGAGGTGTAAGGAGGGGGAGGTTTTTTGTTATTAGAAGAACATATATGCCAGCTGCACTAGTAGAAATTGGTTTTTTAAGTGGACGGCTTGATGCCTCAAGGTTGGCTACTTCTACTCATAGAAGAAAACTTGCTTTTGCTATTTCCAAGGGAATTCTTAAATATCTTCAGGAGGTCAGTTGAAACCCTGTTTTGGAATCTTTGATAGTGGCGTAGGTGGTTTCACTGTGCTTAAGAGGATTGCAGATCGCCATGGCGATTTGCCTTGTTTGTATTTAGCTGATACTGCAAGAGTTCCTTATGGGGATAAGAGCCCTGAACAGATTCGTCTGATAGCAACAGAGGTTGTTAAATGGTTTAGGAATAAGAATCTTTCGGTTGTAGTTGTTGCTTGCAATACAACCAATTCACTTGCATTTGATGTAGTTAAAAATCTTGCTGACGTGCCTGTTTTGGGCCTAATTCAGGCGGGCGTTGAGATGATTACCAAAAAACGTGTTGGTGTTTTGGCCACCTCTGCCACCATCTCTTCAAGTGCCTATTCAGACTTTATAAAAGTTAGAAGGCCAAATAGTCTGATTTATGAGCAAAGTTGCCCAGCTTTTGTCCCACTAATTGAGCAGGGACAAATCTCTAGCAAGGAAATGCGCATGACTGCAATCAAATACCTGAGGCCAATGATTGAAAATCATGTCGAAGAGGTTGTCCTAGGATGTAGTCACTATCCTTTGTTGGAACCACTTCTTAGAGATCTATTGCCTGATGACGTTCGATTAATAGATCCAGCGATTGGCCTAGCAATTAAGTTGGACAAGATTTTGAGCAATTCAAAATTTATTCAGAAAAGTCCTTTCTCTCATTCAAACACACGTTTTTGCGTAACTTCTGACCCAGTTGACTTTGCTAAAAAAACTAATATCTGGTTAGGTTCCTATAAAGATGTTGATTTGGTAAGCCTTTGTTAGCTGCCTATTTCTTCTAGTATCAGATAATCCAGAACTTTTATGAGCACAGTCAAAGAGTTGCTTCAACCAGTTGAGTTAGATCTTGAGACTTTGCTCAATGATCTAAGAAGTCTTATTGGAGCAGGACATCCTATTCTTCAAGCAGCTGCTGAGCATCTCTTTAGTGCTGGCGGCAAGAAGCTTCGGCCAGGAATAGTGCTTTTGATTTCAAGAGCACTATCACCGCAAAGTGAATTGTCAGCAAGACACCGCAGACTGGCTGAGATTACAGAGATGATTCATACGGCCTCATTGGTGCACGATGATGTGGTTGATGAAGCCGGAACAAGAAGAGGGGTCGAAACTGTTCATAGCCGCTTTAACCATCGTGTCGCAGTCCTTGCAGGTGATTTTCTTTTCGCTCAGGCAAGTTGGCATTTGGCTAATCTTGATAACTTAGACGTGGTTAAACTTTTGAGCCGTGTAATTATGGACTTGGCAGATGGAGAGATAAAACAAGGTCTATTTCGTTATGATTCAGATCAATCTTTTTCTGCCTATTTAGAAAAAAGTTATTGCAAGACTGCTTCTTTAATGGCAAATAGTTCTCAAGCTGCTGGAGTGCTTAGTGGAGAGAGTGATGATCATTTAAAGCAGCTTTATCAATTTGGGAGAAATTTAGGCTTGGCTTTCCAGGTTGTAGATGACATCCTTGACTTCACTGGTAATGATCAACAATTAGGCAAACCAGCTGCAAATGATTTAGCAAATGGATATCTAACCGCTCCTACTTTGTTTGCACTTCAAGAACACCCAAATCTGTCAGTGATAATTGAAAGAGAATTTAGTCAAGAAGGAGATTTAGATGAGGCTTTGGATTTGGTTAGGAATTCTAGTGCAATTCGAAAGACAAGAGATTTGGCCGAGAAGTTTGCTCGAGAATCACGTGATGCAATTATTTGGATGAAAGACTCTCCTTGTAAAAGGGCATTAATTGAACTGCCCGAGTTTGTTCTAAGTAGAATATATTAGATTTGTTTTTTGGAATGCCTACAAGCTTTTTAAATTACCAAGAATAGTATTTAGATCACTAATATAACTAGGGTTGATATTTGACTTCTTCTCATATAAATCTTTATTTATTTCTTTTCCTATAAGAACCCAAACTTGGCAGCTGGCAGCTAATGCAGATTTTGTCCCCGAAAGAGAGTCTTCAATAGCCCAACATCTACTTGCCTTAACAGATAATTTCTTTGCCGCCAACAAAAAGGGCTCTGGTGAAGGTTTGCCTGATTTTAAAGAAGGGTCATCTCCTAAAACTTTTGTTTGAATGAGTTCCAACCATTTATGTGGAGCACTTTTGAAAGCTACTGATTCTGAGGAGCTACTACTTACTAGAGCCATAGGCATTTGGTTCTGAAAGCACCACTTCACCAAGTTCTCAGCTCCAGGCATTGCATTTGCTTGTTGCACTAGTTCTTTTGAAATTGGATGGTGTACGGATAGAAACTCTTTGAAATCTATTGGTTTGTCGATCCAATTGATGATTTGTTTGGCGCAATCTTCTCTTCTTCTTCCTCTTAAAAGAACTAATTGATTTTTGCTTAGGGTCGCTCCAAAACTCTTTGCAGCGAAGAACCAAGCCTGGCCATGAAGTGGTTCTGTGTTTAATAGCACACCATCAAGGTCAAAAAGTAAGGCTTGTGGATGATTCATAGAAGATTTTTTTGGGTTTATTTAAACAACAGTTTCACCTCAGTTTTGGCTTGACTATCAACTCGCTTGAATGAGATCAATAGATTTGCTTGACTTACTTATGACATCAAAGCCCGGTAACTCCATTGAATCAATTTTGCAGGAGGAAAGAAGCTTCTCCCCTCCTAGTGAGATTGCAGATAGTTCCAGTATTGGTGACTTGAAAATCTATCAAGAAATGGTTGCAGAGGCTAAATCTGATCCTAAAGCTTTCTGGGGCAAGGCTGCTTTGAGCGAATTGCATTGGTTTGAACCTTTTAATAACGTCCTTGATTGGAGTAACCCACCTTTTGCTAGATGGTTTGATGGAGGTAAAACTAATATTTCCTTTAACTGTCTTGATAGACATCTTTCAACTTCCAGAGCAGACAAAGATGCTCTTGTCTGGGAGGGTGAACCTGGTGATGTTAGAAGATTTACATATCGGGAACTTCATCGAGAGGTTTGTAGGACTGCTAATGCTTTGAAGGCTATTGGTGTCAGGAAAGGAGACATGGTTGCTTTATATATGCCAATGGTGCCGGAAGCTGCAATTGCAATGTTGGCATGTGCCCGAATAGGGGCACCACATTCAGTTGTTTTTGGTGGTTTTTCTGCTGAGGCTCTTAGGGATCGGTTGATTGATGGTGAAGCCAAAGCAGTCATTACTGCTGATGGAGGCTTTCGTAAAGACAAGGCCGTTCCTCTTAAAACTGCTGTTGATGCTGCAATTAATAACGGAGCTTGCCCAAGTGTTGAGTCTGTTCTTGTTGTACAACGAACTAAAGATCCAATAGATATGCAGCCAGGTCGAGATATGTGGTGGCATGAAGTGGTTTCTGCTCAGGAAGATGAATGCTTGGCAGAACCCATGGAAAGCGAAGATCGTCTTTTTGTTCTTTATACATCTGGTTCTACTGGAAAACCTAAAGGGGTCGTACACACAACGGCTGGCTACAACTTATGGGCTCATCTCACGTTTAAGTGGATTTTTGATATTCGTGAGGAAGATGTTTACTGGTGCACTGCGGATGTTGGCTGGATTACAGGCCATAGCTATATCGTTTATGGGCCATTGTCTAATGGCGCGACAACAGTTATGTACGAGGGAGCTCCTCGACCCTCAAACCCTGGAGCTTTTTGGGAACTTATTCAGAAACATCGAATCACTATTTTTTATACAGCTCCCACTGCTATTAGAGCTTTCATGAAGGGTGGTAGGTCAGTTCCAGATACTTACGACATGTCAAGTCTGAGATTGCTTGGAACTGTCGGTGAGCCAATTAACCCTGAAGCTTGGATGTGGTATCGGGAGGTCATAGGTGGAAATCGCTGCCCAGTGGTTGATACCTGGTGGCAGACTGAGACTGGAGGAGTAATGATTAGCCCTTTGCCTGGTGCTACTCCAACTAAGCCAGGATCAGCAACTCTTCCTCTGCCTGGCATTGAGGCGGATGTTGTCGATTCTTTAGGCCAATCAGTCAAAGTAAATGAAGGTGGATATTTGGTTGTGAGGGAGCCATGGCCTGGAATGATGAGAACTGTTCATGGAGACTCAAAGAGATTCAGAGAGAGTTATTGGGAATATTTAAAACCTATTGATGGTAAGAATATTTATTTTGCTGGTGATGGCGCGCGCAAAGATAAGGATGGTTATTTTTGGATAATGGGAAGAGTTGATGATGTTATTAATGTTTCTGGACATCGGCTTGGCACTATGGAAATAGAATCAGCATTAGTAAGTCATCAAGTTGTTTCTGAAGCAGCTGTTGTTGGTCGTCCCGATGACCTAAAAGGAGAAGGAATAGTTGCTTTTGTTACATTAGAAAGTGGGACTCAATTTGATGATCAATTAATTAACGAACTTAGAGCACATGTTGCTAGTGAGATAGGGCCAATTGCAAGGCCAGACGAAATCAGGTTTAGTGATGCATTGCCAAAGACTAGGAGCGGTAAAATTATGAGAAGAATACTTAGGGCTTTGGCTTCTGGAGAAGAGGTTGCTGGTGATACAAGTACTTTAGAAGATAGATCTGTTTTGGATAAATTACGTTCATAATAGACTTTTAGAGTAGTCTAAGATTTCTTCAACTAGTCTATTCAGATTACTATTTCTTGTATTTAGATCTATATACTTACCAATGATATGTTTTCTAAGTCCTGCACTGGCAGGGGTTAGATGGTCGCCATTTAGGTGAAGCCTTGTTGTTTCATCTAATGGCCTTTCTCGGAGACATTCAATCAGAGATGTGCTTTGGTCTAGTTTGTCTTCTCCGAAACTAATGATCAAGTTTTTAGATTGTACATATTGTTTATTTATTAATCTCAGTGTTTCCTTTGGACTAGGACTAAACTCTGTTGTTAAATGTGCGGTTTTTTGTATTCTACGAAGCATAGGAATTGATCTCTGCGCAGTGAAGTTGTTAAAGCATAATGTTATTAGGCCTTTACTATTTCTTCCTCCATCAGGGGCAAGTAAATGCAATTTACAGCCGAGGCTATGTCCCACCCTTATCACGGAAATAGATTTACCTATACGATTTTCAAGCAATTTTTTGCATGAACGTAAATTCCTCCATGCATCATTGGCTTGTAATTGATGGTCCAATCCAGGTACGTATCCCCAAGCATGTATCGCGAGATCTCTTTCTAATAACGCTTCTAGAAGCACCTTGTAACTTATATTAGGACTGATTGATAGATAGCCACCTCCTATTAATTCTATTAGTGCCTTTGGCCTCGAGGGCCAAAGACACCATGTATCTTTTATTTTTTTCCATGGCCTCATATTAATTACTTCTGTTCCTTCAGGAAATTAACAGTATTGCTAATATGCGCATTGCCATCAAGAAGATTGTTGAAAACATTTCGAATAATTCCTTTACTATCAATTACATATGTGACTCTTCCAGGAATTATCCCTAATGTTTTAGGAACCTTGAATGCAGATCTTAACATATTATTCTTATCGCTTAGAAGAGGGAATGGAAGATTATTTGTTGTTGTAAATTTCTTGTGTGTTGATTCATTGTCACTACTTACTCCCCATACTTCAGCTCCAAGTGTTTTGAATATTTGATAGCTATCTCTAAAACTACATGCCTCAATAGTACAAACAGGTGTGTCGTCCTTTGGGTAAAAAAACAATACTAGAGTTTTCCCTCTGAGATCTTTGCTACGCCGCATGTTTCCATTCTGATCTCTTAGCTCAATTTCAGGAGCTTTTGTACCAGGCTTCAAAGACATCATTTTTTATGCGTACTGATTTAAGCCTAAGAAAAATCTGATTCCTGCGCGAGAATGGTAATGGCAATATAGGGCAATCGATTGACAGGCAAGTACGAAAAGGAAATAGGTTCTGGTCAG
>QCFY01000015.1 GCA_003280085.1 Prochlorococcus sp. AG-363-O06
AT
Source organism: Prochlorococcus sp. AG-363-O06 (assembly GCA_003280085.1). Lineage (GTDB taxonomy): Bacteria > Cyanobacteriota > Cyanobacteriia > PCC-6307 > Cyanobiaceae > AG-363-O06. The sequence continues at coordinate 3 of QCFY01000015.1, forward strand.
TACGGAAATTACATTTAAACAACTTTTGCTCGAGTCGTTGATCACAAACTTCTAATTCACTTTTTAGATTCGCAAGTGCATTTGAAACCCCTAGAAAATTTCTATTTTTAGAGGCTTGACCAAGTGCATAAATAACTAGTTGGGTTAATTGCTCTGCATCGAGACCTTCATCTTTTGCAAGTACTGGTTCGAATAAATACTTGAAAAGGTTCTTTGCTGAAAAGATATTTACCTTTGAAAAATCAATCATCATCTTTGCTCTCACCAGTTATTCCCTTTGTAGGAATTAATCTCCAATATGAGTTTTCAATTGGCTGCACGATCCAATCCCGCCACTGCCAAGCATTTCGTTCTTTTTCTAGGCTATTAATGGGTCTTTCTACTAGTTCTGCAAGCTCTTTAGTGGTTAAGCTGTAACCATTTTTGGCAAAGACATTTGCTATTTCTAGTCTAGACAAAAGTTTTTGTAGGTTCTTCAGGGAGGATTTTTCTGAAACTTTTACGTTTAATGATTGAGGTGCCCTGGTAAAGCTAGTACTCGTAGTCATCCTGTCATTTCTTAAAGTTAAGGAGTTGCCTTTAGAAAAGCCAACGGCTATTTTGTCGACTCTTTCATTGTCTGGGTCTCCATTGTGAGCCTTTACGTATTCCAGTGATACGCCAGGAAGCTTTGCACTGTCCAATTTTATCCAAAGATCTTGATTTAGAACTGATTTACCTGAGCTTGTTATCCATCCTTTTTTTTTCCAACCAATTATCCATTTATTTAGGCCATCAATTAAATACCTGCTATCTGTTCTGATTGTGAGATCTGGGTGAAGCGGAAGTGGTTTTAATTTGTCGAGGATTTCAATAGCTGCTTTTAGCTCCATTCGATTGTTGGTCGTTTCAGGCTCGTAGCCACCAAATTCTTCTACACTTCCATCTTCAAACCGTATAAGGGCACCCCAGCCTCCTGGGCCTGGATTGCCGCTACATGCTCCATCTGTAGCAGCAGCAATTACTCGGCCAGGGTCTTTAGACATAAGAAAAATAAGAGTTCTCAGAGACAACCATGGAATGTTTGCTTAAAAATAGCTCTTGATGACTTCAACTTAAATTATTTGGAATTTTATTTTCAAGTTGATTTATGTCAGATTACTTTTTTTATTTTGATCATTTTAATAATTAAATTTTTGATTATTAAAAAGGTTTGAACTAAACATGTAGCCTTTAATAAAATATGTAGAGGTTGATAGTGCTTCTTTTTATCACCTTTCAACTCTCTTTTGGAGATAGGACAGTTTAATCATTGCACCTTAAGGTATCAGGTTTTTATGTTTTGTCTTTAGAATGTAGATGTGTGAGGGGTGAGGATTAATTCTTAGGGTCGAAACAAGGAAAGACTCCTAAGTTACTTCCACCTCAAAAGCCCTGCCAAAGGCAGGGCTTTTTTTTGATAATTATCTATTTTTCAAAAGTTCTATTATTGGCTTATAGAACTTTATTTAAGAGTTTTGAAAAGATTGAGCCATCAATTAATGGCCCAATCTTTTTATTTATTTAAGAGTAACTTTCCCGCCAGCTTCTTCAATGGCTTTCTTTAAAGCCTCAGCGTCATCCTTGCTAACACCTTCTTTAATTGTTTTAGGAGCAGCCTCAACCATTGCTTTCGCATCTCCAAGGCCAAGACCTGTAGCTTCGCGAACGGCTTTTAGTACTTTGATTTTGGCTGATGCTTCAAAGCTTTCAAGGACAACCTCAAATTCAGTTTTTTCTTCAGCAGCATCGCCACCTGCACCACCGCTAGCCGCGCCAGGAGCTGCCATGACAACTCCTGCTGAGGCTGCAGCGGAAACTCCAAATGCTTCTTCTATTTGTTTCACTAGCTCGGAGGCTTCTAGTAGTGAAAGGCTTTTTAGTGAATCCAGGATTTCGTCGGTTTTTGCAGACATGGTTTTAAATTGAGCAAATGATTGAAGGAGAACAGATAGGGTTTAAGGCTCAGTCTTCGCCGTTTTCGGCGTGCTGTTTTAAAGATCTAGCAAGTCCTGAGGGGACCTCATTAATACCAACAGCAACCTTCGTTGCTATTGAGTTAATAGCACCAGCAATTTGTGCCATGAGAGCTTCCTTGGAGGGGAGGCTTGCTATGGCTTTAATTTCATCTTGAGAAAGAAGCTTGCCTTCGAAAAGACCACCTTTTGTCTCAGACTTTTTGGTGTCTTTCTGAAATGACTGAACTGCCTTAACTGCACCACCAACGTCGCCCTTGATAAGGACAAAAGCGTTAGTGCCAGTTAGGAGAGATTCGAGTTTTGACCAGGATGAATTTCCATCAATTGCCTGACGCATCAAGGTGTTTTTAGTTACCTTGCATACTCCATCTTTGGTCCGCAGACGATCCCGCAGATCAGACATTTCTTTGATAGATAAGCCCTTGTAATCAAGAACCAATGCCATTTCAGCACCGTCTAGAAGCACTTTTAGCTCTTCGACTATCTGTTGTTTGCTCTCCAGCGTGCGGCCCATAGGGATCGAATCGGGGGAAGAACTGGACAAACAGCCCGAAATCTTCTTTGGAAAGAAGACGAGGCAGCAGCCGGATTCGATCCATTAAGGAAGAAAACTTTGCTTTTACCTCGGTAGGAGTTCTGCGAACTAATGCAAAAGCATTGGTCTGCAACCTACTGTCTTTGGCCGGGCGTGTGCCCATTGGTTTGCACCAATGAATAACACTACACCAAAAGGGTCAATTGTCTTTTTGCATTTCTTGCAGGATTGTGACGTCAATTTCTACTGAAGGACCCATTGTGGATGTCACAAAGAGGCTTTTCCAGTAGCGACCTTTGGCACCACTTGGCTTATTTCTATCGATTGCTTCTTGCAATGTTTTGAGATTTTCTAAAAGGTCCTCTGCGGAAAAACTTGCTTTGCCGAATCGAACATGAACAATTCCCGCTCTGTCAGCACGGAATTCAAGTTTTCCAGCTTTGAATTCTTTGATTGCTCCAGCCAAATCTGTGGTTACTGTTCCTGCCTTTGGATTTGGCATTAGGCCACGTGGTCCTAAAACTCTTCCAAGCTTTGCAACTTTTGGCATCATGTCAGGTGTCGCAATTAAAAGGTCAAAGCCCATTTCACCTTTGTTGATTGATTCGACTAAATCATCATCACCAGCCAGCTCAGCTCCAGCAGCTTTTGCTTCGGAAACCTTTTCACCTCTAGCGATAACTGCAATTTTTACGCTTTGACCTGTACCTTTAGGCAAGGCAACAGTTGTTCTTAATTGCTGGTCAGTGTATTTCGGATCTATGCCTAAGCGAACATGCGCTTCAATAGTTTCATTGAATTTTGCTGTTGCATTTTCTTTGACAAGTTTTAGAGCTTCAAGTGGCTCGTAGGTTTTTTCCTCGATTTTCGAAGAAAGACTTGCCATCCGTTTAGAGAGTTTTGTCATGATTTTTTGGGGTGATGACGACATTTAATGTCTCCCCCTTTTGGGATGAATGGATTAGTTGGATTGCACTGAAACTCACGTTTGAGTTTCAATCACTTATGGAAACACCCATGTTTCGGGCAGTACCTTCAATGACTTTCATTGCAGATTCAACACTAGAGCAATTGAGGTCAGGCAATTTGGTCTTTGCAATTTCCTCAAGCTGAGCACGATTAATACTACCGACCTGTCCTTTTGCAGATTCACCAGAACCTTTTTCAATACCGGCCGCTTTTGTTATCAAGACGGATGCTGGTGGGGTTTTGGTTATGAATGTAAAACTCCGATCTTCAAAAACTGAGATCTCAACAGGAATTACAAAACCTGCTTTGTCTTGCGTTCTTGCGTTGTATTCCTTGCAGAAAGCCATGATGTTGACTCCATGCTGGCCTAGTGCAGGCCCAACGGGTGGCGCTGGATTGGCTTTCCCGGCCTGTAAGGCCAGCTTGATCACAGCTACTATTTTCTTAGCCATCGGCGGATGAAATTGGACGAATGCGGATTACCTGATCAGAGATAGGTTACTGCGAGGTGGGGCAAGATACCCAGCAATGGCCATGATCCACTGGGAGATGACCTCTGCTTTTTAGTTTTGTTTATTGATTTGAGAAAATTCAAGTTCAACAGGAGTTTCTCTTCCAAAAATTGATAGCAATGCTTTTAGCTTGCTGCGTTCACCAGAGACTTCTATTACTTCACCTTGGAAATCCTTGAAGGGCCCATCAGTAACAATAATTTGATCTCCTTCTGCAAGGTCTAATTTGACAACAGTTTTCTTTTCAGCAGCGCGTTTAAAGATTCTGTCAACCTCTTGACGGCTCAGAGGCCTAGGTTTTATGTGCCCTCTTGATTTGCCAGTAGCTCGTCTATCTTCTGCACCAACAAAATTGATTACGTTGGGAGTACTTCTAACGGCCATCATGGTGTCTTCATCAAGAACCATTCGAATTAGTACATAACCAGGAAAAACTTTTTCTTCTGTCGATTGTCGACTGCCATCTTTTTTAACTTTGACTGCTGGTGTTTGAGGAATTTCTATTTCTATAATCCTGTTGCTAACTCCTAGAGTGACTGCTCTTTGCTCGAGGGTCGCTTTTACTTTTTTCTCACAACTTGATGCAACTTGAATGGCATACCAACGTGCCACGCTTGTCTTGGCAACTGCAGCAGGCTTGATTGTGGCTTCTTCTACATCACTGGGCCCACTGAGATCCATCACCTCTAAGGAGTTTTGGGTTGTTGGATCAGGCTCTGTCACTGGAAGAAATTTAGGTAAAGGTGAAAAGATTGTTTGAGGAACTTGTTAATCAGCGAAAAATTTGAGAGGCTCCCCAACTGTAAAAACGACTAACAGCTGCAATAGATGCTGCAGAAAGCGTAACCATCAGGATGACTGCGATTGATTCGCTGAACAGTTGTTGACGACTAGGCCAAACAACAAGCTTTAGCTCCTGAAGGGTTTTTTGCAAAAATCCAACTTCAGGAGGGTTTCCCTCTTCAATAGGAGAAGGATTTGATTCTGATGTTTCTTTGGAGGTTGAGCTTGTCACAGAATTAAGAAACTTAAGCCAGTGCCAATAAACATGTCTTCTAACCCTAAGCCTACTGGATGTTGGATTTATTGGTCTTCTGGATAAAACATCAGTCCACTTGATCCCTCATTATTGGGCTTAACTCTTACAGCCTTCGCTCCGATGAAATGCTCTGCTAAGAGTTCGCTTGCTAAAGGGTTTTCAAGCTTTCTACGGAGAACGCGTCTTAAAGGCCTCGCTCCATATTCGGGCTCATAGCCTTCATCAGCTATTGCTTCTATAGTTTCGTTATCAACACGAAGTTCTAGGCCTTGCTCAGCTAGAAGTGCTGAAAGTTCATTTAATTGTAAACAAACAATTTGTTGAAGATCTTTAGGTTTAAGCGGACGAAATTGAATGATTTCATCAATTCTATTTAAGAATTCAGGACGGAATTGATCTCCTAGGGCCTTGTCAATTTGTTTGGCTAGGTTCTGATTTAGCTCTGTGGAATCAATATTGTTTTGTTGAGATAATCTTGCTGTATCCAGGATCGACCGACTTGCAAGGTTGCTAGTCATAACAATCACTGTGTGCCTAAAATCTACTGTTCTTCCTTGAGAGTCTGTCAAACGACCATCATCAAGTACTTGAAGCAGAACGTTGAAAACATCTTGATGGGCCTTCTCAATCTCATCAAGCAGTAACACTGCATATGGACGTCTTCTCACAGCTTCAGTTAGTTGGCCGCCTTCTTCATATCCAATATATCCAGGAGGGGCTCCTAAGAGTCTTGCTACTGCATTTCTTTCCATAAATTCGCTCATGTCTAATCGGACTAATGCTTCTTCTTCATCAAATAATGAAGAAGCTAATGCTTTTGCAAGCTCGGTTTTGCCGACTCCAGTGGGCCCTAAAAAAAGGAATGAACCAACTGGTCTTCGAGGATCTTTCATGCCTGCTCTAGCTCGTCGAATTGCTGCTGCTACTGCTTGTATGGCTTCTGGTTGCCCTATTACTCTTTCTCCTAAATCCTTTTCAAGTTCAAGCAGCTTTTGTCTTTCGCCCGCTAAAACTCTTTGCACTGGTATCCCAGTCCATCTAGCTACAACGTCTGCAATGTCTTCAGCTTCAACTTGCTCTCGTAATATTGCTTTCCCAGAGGATCGAGACTCTTTTAGTAAATTTTCTATCTCAGATTTACTTTGTTGTAAATAATGAAGCTCGTCATATTGCAAGCGAGCTGATTCTTCTAGATCACCCAAATCTTCTGCATTAGAGATTGCAGTCCGAAGCTCTTCTTCTTCGTTTGTGAGGCTTTCAAGCTCTTTGATTTGATTAAGCTCTTGACTCCACTTTTGTGAAAGTAGCAATAAGTTTTCTTTCGCTAGTTTCTTCTGTTCCTTTATTCTTTCTATTTGTTTTGCTGGTGAATTCTCTGCGGCAATTAATGCTAGTTCTAATTTCTTTAGTTTAGACTCTGCTTCCTCTAGAACTTGTGGCTTAGAAGTCGTTTCCATTTTTAGCTGAGCAGCAGCCTCGTCAATTAGATCTATTGCTTTATCAGGTAGACATCTATCACTTATGTATCGATCAGCCAATCGATTTGCGGTTATAACTGCTTCTTCAGAAATTGCGACTCCGTGATGAATCTCATATCGTTCTTTTAGCCCTTGAAGGATCTCTAGACTTAGTTCAAGGTTGGGCTCTTTGATTTCTACTTGTTGAAATCTTCGGTTTAAAGCCGGGTCCTTTTCAACTGTTCGACGGTAATTTTCTGGGGTTGTGGCCCCAATGCAACGGAGGTCACCACTCGCCAGGAAAGGCTTGAGGAGGCTTCCTGCATCAGCACTAGAGCGATCATTGCTAACAATCGTATGCAATTCATCTATAAATAGAACAACCCCTGAATCTGGCTCACTAACTTCCGAGAGAACTGATCTCAACCTTTCTTCGAATTGGCCACGAAATTTAGCCCCTGCAATTAAGGCACCAATATCAAGTGAGACTAAGCGGATACCTTTTAGAGATTCTGGGACTTCATCAGCAACGATTTTTTGGGCTAATAATTCCGCGATTGCTGTTTTACCTACGCCAGGAGAACCTATTAGTACAGGGTTGTTTTTCCCTCTACGAGACAATACTTTAATTAGTCGACGAATCTCTGGATCTCTTCCAATTACTGGGTCTAGTTTCCCTTCTTGTGCAACAGCAGTTAGGTCCCGTCCATATGCTTCTAAAGCTTTTGGTTCTTGCTGAATGGTTAAAGATTCTGATGAAACCTCAGATTTATTTACTTGATTGGTTGTTATAGAAAGTTGCTCTGATGAGTTTTTTGAGGTTGCTTGGCTTTGGCCCCTACTAGGCCTGTTTGATGCAATCCTGCTGGCATTTCCTAAATTATTTTGTCTTGATCTAGGTAGTTTTTTTAACTCCGCCTCTAATATCTCGCACGGTAGACCAAGTTCGTCAAAAAGCTCCGCACCTATTCTTGCATCTCTTCCCAGAGCAAATAGAATATGTGAAACCTCAATCAGTCGCGATCCCCATCGGACTCGGAATTGATTCGCATCTTCAAGCAATTCTTCAAGGTCTTCTCCAATAAATAATTCTTCGCCACGTGAAATTGGTTGTTCTGCTAAAAACCCCTCTAAACGGTCTAATAAATCAGAATGGTTGATTGGAAGGGGGTTAATGAAATAACTATATGAGGGGTCATTGAAAAGGACTTGAAGTATATGTTCAACATCAAGATGTCCATGTTTCCACCTGCGCGCTACATCTTGCCCGCCAATTAGAAGATTCCATGAATCATTGCTAAATTGGTCAGGGTCTGTGGTGAGGCTCCTTTTTGTAGAAATTGTGGGACTGCTTTCAAATGTCATAGATGTCAGACTAGAGAATCATTAGAAGCCATTTCAATTAGTTCAATTTTGTATCCATCTGGGTCTTCTACAAAAGCAATTACAGTTTTGCCATGTTTCATAGGCCCAGGTTCTCTTGTGACCACTCCTCCATTACTAGTAATTTTTTCACAAGTCGCATAGATATCCTCTACCCCAATTGCGATATGCCCGTACCCTTCTCCAATGTCATATTGATCTGTATCCCAGTTATGAGTTAGCTCAAGCACAGTCGTTTCGCTTTCTTGTCCATAGCCAACAAAAGCAAGTGTGAAGCGACCTGAGGGATATTTTTTCTCTCGTAAAAGTTTCATCCCAAGCACTTCTGTATAAAAACTGATTGCTTTTTCTAAGTTGCCAACCCTAATCATTGTGTGCAGCATTCTCATATTGAGCTATTTGTAGAACGGAATGAATTTATTTGCATTCTGCTTGTAGATGGCACTCTTATCAGTTTCTGAAATAGCTGGAGTGCCAAACAACACAAATTTTCCTATGAGGTTGACTCATAGGATTCCATTACTAAAGCCTCGAAATTGTGATTGATTATTCTCTGGATCTTGCAATAGATACCTTGGTTGGAAGGGAGGTGCTGGACTCTCGCGGCAACCCTACCGTTGAAGCAGAAGTGCTCCTTGAAGGGGGAGCCATTGGTCGTGCAATTGTCCCCAGCGGAGCTAGTACTGGAGCTCATGAGGCTCATGAATTGAGAGATGGTGGAAAGCGTTATATGGGTAAAGGGGTTCTCAAAGCCATTGAGCACATAGAAGAACGGTTGGCCCCGGCTCTTTGTGGCTTGTCTGCTATTGATCAGGCAACGGTTGATTATGCGATGAAGGAACTAGATGGAACTGACAATAAATCTAATCTTGGTGCAAATTCCATTCTTGCTGTAAGTCTTGCTACGGCTAGAGCTGCAGCCAATGGGCTGGGTATCCCTCTTTATCGTTACTTGGGCGGTCCAAGGGCTTCGCTGCTACCTGTGCCATTAATGAATGTGATTAACGGCGGGGCACACGCAGCAAATAATCTTGACTTCCAGGAATTTATGCTTGTGCCGCATGGCGCCAATAGCTTTCGTGAGGCTTTGCAAATGGGGACAGAGGTCTTTCATGTCCTTAAAAGTTTGCTTACTGACAAAGGCCTTTCTACGGCTGTAGGTGATGAAGGTGGCTTTGCACCAGATTTAGACAGTAATAAATCTGCAGGAGATTTATTGGTTTTGGCTATTGAAAAAGCTGGTTTCAAAGCTGGTAGTCAAGTCTCATTAGCTCTAGATGTAGCTAGTACTGAGTTCTATAAAGATGGTTTTTATTATTTTGGTGGAGAAAAGTTTTCAAGTCTTCATATGGTTAATGAGCTAACAAAGTTAGTTGAATCTTATCCAATTATCTCCATCGAAGATGGTTTAGCAGAAGATGATTGGGATGGTTGGTCTGCACTTACTGAAGGCCTTGGCACTAAAGTTCAACTGGTAGGTGATGATTTATTTGTTACCAATAGCCAACGCCTTCAGAAGGGAATTGATCTTGGTGTTGCAAACTCTATTTTGATTAAAGTGAATCAAATAGGCTCTTTGACTGAAACTTTTGAGGCTATTGAACTGGCCACAAGGTCTGGGTATACGAGTGTAATAAGTCATAGAAGTGGCGAAACTGAAGATACAACCATTGCTGATCTTTCTGTTGCCACTCGATCCGGTCAGATTAAGACAGGCTCATTAAGTAGAAGTGAAAGAGTCGCTAAATATAATCAACTTTTGAGAATTGAGGATGAGCTTGGAAATCAGGCTACTTATGCAGGTGCTAAGGCTTTAGGCCCTCGAGGTAAAAGTCGATAACCTATAGAAAATGTTCTTTCTATTTAAAACTTATTTTTTATCATTAGGCAATCTATCTATTCGGCTGTCTCTTCCCATTTTAAACTGGAGTTTCAACCAATTTAGAAATATAGGAAAAGATAAGCAAATTGGAAATAATGCCAAAATAGGTTTTTCACTTGAACCTAATATTGCGGTTGTCATTGCTAAAAAACCTAGCAAGATAGATTGTCCAATTGCCTGCTGAGCATTGACCATCCGGCGCAGTTGACGGTCGGACTCTCCCATCCGGATTTGCAATTGCAAATCTCCTTGTTCGAGTCTTTCCAGGCTCTCATCTAGTCGCTTTGGTAGAGCTACAGCTCGACTACCTAAAGCTCCAACTTGCCTGCCAAGCTCATTGATTAGGTCGTTAGGACTGGAACCACTTGATGTCATGAGTGGAAGTAAATAGGGCTGAGCTATAGCAATCAAGTTAAAGCTTGGATCAAGGCTGCGCCCAACTCCTTCAAAGGTTGATAATGCTCTCATGACAAATATAAGTTCTACAGGCAGTCGAAAGGGTTTTCCATATACCAAGTCATAGAAGTCACCTGAAAGTTTTTGAATAATGCTTGAGTTAAATGGAGGAGTGAGTGTTTCCTTGAGCATTATTCTTATTAATCGGCGTACAGGTCCAACTTCTATCCCTTCTGTAATTAAACCTGCAGCTTGTAATTCAGTGACAAGACTTGCCGCATCTTTTGCAATTGCAGCGCGGACCATTGAGCCCAGTCTGCTCCTTAGACTATCTGAGACAACTCCCATCATTCCAAAGTCGTAGTAAATCAACGCACCATCTTTTGCCACTGCAAGATTTCCAGGATGTGGATCTGCGTGAAAAAAACCAAATCTGACTAATTGTTTTAAATAACTAGTTGCGCCGATTTCAGCCACTAAAGATGGGTCGATTCCTTGTGCTTCTATCGACTTTCTATCATTTACTTTTATTCCAGGAATGTAATCAAGACATAGAACACGAGGAGTACTTAGCTCCCAAACGACAGCTGGGATTCGAATTTGATCATCATCTAAAAATTGTTGCCGAAACCTAGCTGCGTATTGTGCTTCTATACGAAAATCTAGCTCACGGATTAAAACGCGTTTGCATTCTTGCGCCATTCCTAACCAGTCCCGCCCATTACTCCAATCAGGGTTGCTTTGTAGTACTACAGCTACCTGTTTCATTACTTCGAGGTCAAGACGAAATAATTTTTCTAGTCCTGGTCTTTGAATCTTTAGAACAACCTTTCTTCCGCTTCTTAGGTTGGCTCTATGAACTTGTGCAAGAGATGCTGCAGCTAAAGGTTCAGGATCAATATCAACAACTTCTGTATACCTTGCACCTAATTCGTTCAGAAGTAACAATTTCGCTTCTTTAAATTCAAAAGGTGGCACCTTGTCTTGAAGGGCAGCTAATTCAACTACCCATCCGGCTGGCAGGACGTCTGGTCTTGCAGAGAGAAGTTGTCCTATTTTTATGAAGGCAGAACCTAGTTGAAGAAGCTCTTTCGTTAGCCATCTGGCACGAGCTCTTTGACGCCTTTGCTTTTTTGCATTAGTCAACCCAGTGGGATAACTCCAATGTTGTGAATCCCACCAAAGTAGGGTTATAAGTGTAATAACGGTTCGCCAGATACGAATAATACGAAAAATCTTTTGCAGGGGATTGAGCAAAATGACCCTACTCATTAATTATGCTCCTCTAATTTGCGATTTAGCTTGGCGACTTTTGCTCTAATCAGATCAATCTTTTCTTGCACTTCAGAGTGAACTGAAGAATTATTTTGATAGTCATTCCAACCATTTTGCTCAGTTTCATGTTTGGAAATTCGATCTGCTTCTTCATAGACTTCTTTTTTAAATTCCTTCCAATTTCTTTGGAATGTCGCAGGAGTTTCTTTAGCAATTTCTGAAAGATAAGCCAAAGATTTTGTGACACTTTTATTAAAGCGTACTGCTAAGCGATTGATTGTTGCTTGCAATAAGGTTTCAGGTGAATTCATTATCTCGTTAGAAAATTATAGTTGGACTGCATTTGACTGAATTAAGGCTCTCCAAGCTTTTGGAAGAGAGCATTAAAAATTTCACTAGAAATAATATTTGATTGTGTTGATTTTGGAGAGTTAGGAGACCTCAAATTGGAAAATGTTTGATTCCCAGAAGGCTCTTTAGAACTTGAAATGACTTTTAGTTTCCCTAAAGCCTCTTGCAGCATTTGTTCTTTTTGAGAGCTTAATTCTTTTGCTCTAAGAGATTTGAGCGTTTCTGTTTGCTTCAGTTTGCGCTGGGCTTCAAGCTTGGCGGTTTGCTCCAGTTTGCGCTGGGCTTCAAGTTTGAAGGAATTGTTGATGAGATTTTTATCAGTAGAAGAGTCCTTGCTTGGAGTGTTTTTCGTTAGCTTTGTTACCTGTTCCTCTTGATCGGATGGCAGAGCAGCATTATTGGCAAAGGTTTTCTGTGAATCATGCTTTCTTGCCGACATGGCAATCCTATGGGTAGTTTCATATCCGATTGACAGGCAGATCCCAATAAAAATGGGCCCCATCCAGAAATTCCTGAATGGCAAGGGCTTGTTTTTTTCTGGTTTGTGCGTTTCCACTATTTTGGAACTCACCTTGTTTAATTTAATAGGATCCTTCGCAAATCGATATTTCCCTTTAATCCCTTGATTTGCTTTGCTTTTCTTTCAGTTTAATTGGGACGAAACACCCTAAAAATTTGGAGATCAATCATATTTGCGAATAAGACAATATGATTGATGAAAGGGAAAGTGCTAATTCAGGAGAATTTTCAAATTGGAAACTTTTGAAGCCGATGTGGTTATTGTTGGAGGAGGTCCAGCGGGCTGCACTTGTGCTCTTTATACATCTAGAGCAGATCTAAAAACAATAGTCCTGGACAAAAATCCAGCTGTGGGGGCTTTGGCTATAACTCACCAGATAGCAAACTATCCAGGGGTCTCGAACGAGATGAGTGGTCAGGCATTACTAGATTTAATGCGGAACCAGGCTATTGAGTACGGGACTGACTATCGACGAGCTCAGGTTTTTGGTATCGATGTAAATGGTGAATGGAAGACTGTTCATACACCTGAAGGTACTTTTAAAGGCCGATCACTTGTTCTTGCAACTGGTGCAATGGGTAGGCCTGCATCTTTTAAAGGGGAAGCTGATTTCTTAGGCCGTGGGGTCAGTTATTGCGCTACTTGTGATGGCGCTTTTTATCGAGGACGAGAAGTTGCTGTCGTTGGAGTCAATAAAGAAGCTATTGAGGAGGCCCAAGTCCTTACAAAGTTTGCTTCTAAAGTCCATTGGATTACTTCTAATGACCCTAAACCAGAAGATATGCATGCCCAAGCTTTGAAGCAGGAAGCTAGCGTTAAGCATTGGAGTCGTGCAAGATTGCTTGAAATTGAAGGTAATGATTCTGGGGTAACGGGAGTTAAATTAAAATCTCGAGAACTTGATCAAGAGCAATCATTAAATGTCGATGGTGTGTTCGTTTATATGAGTGGCTCAAAGCCTATTACTGATTTCATGGGTGATCAAGTTGCTTTCAAAGAAGATGGAGGTGTATTAGTTGATGATTTTATGGCTACGACTTCTGAAGGTGTTTGGGCAATAGGTGACATTAGAAATACACCATTTAAACAGGCTGTAGTTGCAGCATCAGATGGTTGTATTGCTGCGATGGCTATAGATCGATTTCTAAATAGTAGGAAATCAATTCGTGTAGATTGGGTTCATTCTTAGAAGTTTATTTTTATAAAGTAAATAGTTCTAAAGTGGAGTTGCTTCTGAAACATATGCAACTCCACCATAGTAGTTAAGAATTGGGTCTAAAATTGGTTTTAGCTTTTCAATAAGACTGTCATCGCAAAAAATAATTACATGGGCATTGGTCCCTAGTCCAGTAAATTCCATGTCCTCTGAAACTAAACTGTTGGGACCTTTACCTGTCACATGTTTAGTTACAGAATAGCCAGTGGCTCCACACTTTTCTAATGCAATAATTACCGATTGAAGCTCTCTTTCGCTGAAGATTAGATCTAAACGTTTCATTTATTTAGTTTGCTATAGGAATGAGTTTGTTTACTAAGCCCATATAAACTGGTATCCCAAAAACTATGTTAAAGGGGAAAGTCAAGCCAAGTGTAGTTGAAATATAATAACTTGATTTTGCTTCGGGAACTGTCATTCTCATTGCCGCAGGGACTGCTAAATATGAAGCGCTTGCACATAGAACGACAAATAACAGTGCATTGCCTGGGCTTAGTGTTAACGCTCTGGCAACTAAGACGCCTAAGAATGCATTAATAATAGGCATTGCTATTGCGAAACCAATTAAGAATGAGCCTGTTTTTTTTAAACTTGGAAGTCTTTGAGCTGCAACAATACCCATATCTAGGAGGAAGAAACACTCTGCGCCATAAAAAAGATTGCCAGTAAAAGGCTGCATCTTTGCAATTGCCGAAGGATTGTGTGCAGCTGTTATAAATCCTATAAGAAGACTTCCTAACAATAGATAAGCAGAGCCATTCAACATCGCTTCATGCAGAATTCCACGTAAGCGAATTTGGGAAGATCCAGGTCTTGTTTTATTCGCACCAAGCTTTACAAGAAGAAGGCCAACAATGATTGCTGGAGATTCCATTAGAGCCAGGGCAGCCACCATGAAGCCATCAAATGGGATTCCTTGATTTTCTAGGAAGCTTTCGGCTGTAATAAAGGTAACTGCACTTATAGAGCCATAGGCTGCTGCAATTGCAGCTGAATTAAATACATCAAATTTTATCCGTAGGATTACAAAACAAAGTAATGGGATTATTAGGGACATTAGTACCGCCGAACTTACTGTTGGCAATACTTGACCATAGAGCCCACTTTTTTGTAGTTCCAAACCTCCTTTGAAGCCAATGGCAAGTAATAAATATAAAGAAAATAGTTTTGGCAGAGGCGCTGGTATCTCTAAGTCTGATTTAACCAGTACAGCGATTGTTCCCAGAAAGAAAAACAAAACTGGTGGCGTTAGAACGTTTTGAAGAATGAGGCTGGAATCCATAATTATTCATTTTGGATTTGAGAGACGGGTTAGTTCTTCTAAGATTTAATTATATTTTATAGGCTTAAGTTGATATTTCATTGATTGCAGCTTCTAAAGCTTCTTTCCTTGTGCCAACTACTCCTTCTACTCCAAACCTGGTTAGGCGATCTTTTACCTTGCCAGTGGCACCAGCAACAAAGGCTTTCCTAAAATTGTTATTTGCTTCTTGTACCATATCTTCAATTGCCAGTGTGGCAGTAACACCAAGCCGAGGTACGTCAGTAATATCAAGAATCAGAACTTTGTAATTCCTAATAAGCATCATTCTTTCTGTAATGCCCTTTGCAGCGCCAAAGCTAAGAGGCCCCCGAAGTCTGAATAGCATTACTTCTCCTTGGCAGCGATCAAACAATGATTGTTCTTCTGCTGAGAGGGAAGAATCCTTGGAAATAGGGCTACTTGTGATTGGATTATCGGCTTCCATTCCTTCTAGTTGAGTCTCTGTTATTGAATCAATAGTCAACATATTTGCTATAAATACACCTACTAATACAGCCCAGATCAGATCCCAGAAAACAGTCATTAAAAGCACGCCATACATTACAGCAGCAGTTTTTATAGATAGACGGTGGGCTCTTAACAAGAAGCCCCAATCAATTATGTCTAGTCCCACTTTGATCAATATCCCAGCCAATAGTGCAGTTGGTATTTGTGCTGCCAGTGGCCCTGCTCCCAGTAATACCAATAACAAAACAACGGAATGAACCATTCCTGACAAAGGAGTTTTGCCTCCTGACTTAACATTGATAACTGTGCGCATTGTTGCTCCTGCGCCAGGTAGTCCATTCAAAAAGCCAGCAGAGAAGTTGCCGATTCCTTGCCCTACTAATTCCCTATCCGAGTTATGACGGGTTTGTGAGATATTGTCGGCAACTAGTGATGTTAATAAAGAGTCAATTGCTCCAAGAACAGCAAGAATTAGCCCTCCTTTTAATATTAATGGGAAATATTGACTTCCTGGATTTATTTGAGGCAGTGAAAAAGTTAAGCCTCCTTCAGGGATAGCACCTATCCGCGGTAAAGGAATTAGTCCTCTTGCCTCCAGGGCTGAGTCATTAAATAAAATTACTGATAAAGGCGTGACTATTAGTAATGCAAGTAAAGGTGAAGGGACCCATTGACTGATACGTCTTGGAGTTAGGAAAACAATTGCCAAAGTCATTACTGCAACTGCTATAGCAGCCCAGTTTGGTTCAAAATTAGAAAAAACTGTTCTTAAGGATTCAATTACTCCACCTCTAGTACTTATTCCGAGTAATGGCCCTAGCTGAAGGGCAAGAATGATAAATCCGATTCCAGACATGAAGCCTGAAACAACTGAATAAGGCACTAATGTTATGTACTTCCCGAGCTTAAGTACCCCAAATAGAATTTGAAAAATCCCCCCAATCACTACGGCACCCATTACAAGCGGCAATATTTCTCCGGCACTGAGATCTCTTGATATTCCTAGACCTGCAAATGTAGAAATTATTCCTGCGACAGTCACGCTCATTGGTCCTGTTGGCCCGCTTACCTGAGTCGGGGTTCCACCAAAGAGGGCAGCCAGGAATCCAACAACAACCGCACCATATAGTCCATATATGGCCCCTCCTGGGCCGAGGGCAGCATTACCAAAGGCAAGTGCCAAAGGGAGTGCAACTACAGCGGCTGTAATGCCTCCTAGAACATCGCCTCTGGGGTCCTTTAGGTTCAATCCATGAATTAAAGCCAATGGATACTCCTTGAATCTTTTCTTACTCAGAATATATATCAGAGCGCTGCACCTATTAATTAGTTGATGGAGTCGTTTGAATAGGTCCTTTTTCTAAACTTTTATGCTCTCCAGTTTTTATTTACATCATGTTTTGATAGAAGATGTATAGCATCAATTAATCGAAGCTATAGACGGGCTTTCTCAACTTTCCTAAGATTCTTATTTGGCAACATCGTTGATAAAATTTCCTTTTTTTGTCGCCTTTAGTTTGTTTGCTTAATCTTTGCTGTTTGTGAATATTATCTCCATAGAGGCTCATTTTTCTTTACATTTTCAACCCGTTGATAGATCGATTCATGACATGAGTAATTGTTGACATCTAATTTGCTTGTTTATACGCGTAATGATTTGCGTGATAATTTTTAGATTAATTTAATTCCTTTTTTGCGTTCGGGCTTTACTACAAAAGAAAACCTTCAGCTTTTATTAGAATAAAGATAATAATTTATTCTGCAATTACTCTCAAAAGTTAAATGGGATCAAGAGAGGGCTATCGAGATTATTTCAAGGTGTTAGGAGTAGATCGTCATGCAAATACAGAAACTATAAAAAAGTCATTTAGAACTCTAGCTCGTAAGTATCACCCTGATGTAAACCCAGGTAATAAACAGGCTGAGGCAAAATTCAAGGAGATTACAGAGGCCTATGAAGTGCTTTCTGACCCCGAGAAAAGAAAACGATATGATCAATTTGGGAAATTTTGGAATCAATCAGGGAATACTTCCCCTTCTGGTTTTGATGTTGATTTTGGGCAATATGGAAATTTTGATGAATTTATTAATGAATTATTAGGAAGATTTGGGGGACCAAGATCTGCTACAGGCTTCCCTACTGGAATCCCAAATAATGTTCCTAGATCTGCTTTGAATTTGGATGCTGAAGTACAAGTCAGATTGAGTTTCTCCGAGGCTTTTCACGGGACCGAAAGAACCCTTTCTGTCAATCAAGAACGTGTAAAGGTGCGCATTCCTCAAGGCATAAGATCTGGCTCTAGACTTCGCTTGCAAGGAAAAGGCAATTTCCAGCCTGGTACAGGCAGAAGGGGTGACCTTTATCTCAATTTAGAAGTTACAGCTCATGAGCTATGGAAACTTGATGGCAATACGATTAGAGCCAATCTTCCAGTATCAATGGATGAGTTGGTACTTGGGACAACTATAAAAGTTTTAATTCCAGATGGGGAAGCTGAGGTAACTATTCCTCCTTGTACAACCCCTGGAAAGAGTCTTCGTCTCAAAGGCAAAGGATGGCCTTTGAAAAATGGAAGAGGTGATTTAATTCTTATGCTTTCTGTGCAATTCCCTGATAAATGGTCTAATGAAGAGTTAGAGCTTCTTAGGCAGTTACAGCGGATTAGATCAGATGATCCTCGTCAATCTTGGTCAAAATCAGCTTGTATATGAAGTGGCTCTACGATTAGTAAATTGACATGCCTTGGTCCTAATGGATCTCACATATCGCCCTCGCCGTCTTAGACGATCTGATGCTATTAGGAGCATGGTGCGAGAGCACAATCTCGGCGCAGATGATTTTATTTATCCTTTGTTTGTTCATGAAGGAGACAATGTTCAAGAGATAGGCGCTATGCCTGGAGCAAAGCGCTGGACTGTAGAGGCATTGATTGGTGAGGTTCAGAGGGCTTGGGATCTCGGGATACGCTGCATAGTTCTTTTCCCCAAAGTGAATGAATCACTTAAGACTGAGGATGGTTCTGAATGTTTTAACGAGCAGGGACTAATACCCAGAGCCATTAGACGTGTGAAAGAAGAGGTTCCTGGTATGGCAGTTATGACTGATGTCGCATTAGATCCCTATTCTTGTGATGGACATGACGGAATAGTTAGTCCTGACGGAATTGTGTTGAATGATCAAACGGTTGAGAATCTATGCAAACAGGCAATTGTTCAAGCACAGTCAGGTGCAGATTTTATAGGGCCTAGCGACATGATGGATGGAAGAGTTGGTGCGATTAGAGAAGCTTTGGATGATGAGGGATTTGATCATGTAGGAATAATCAGTTACACAGCAAAATATTCTTCTGCTTATTACGGCCCTTTTAGAGAAGCTCTCGATTCAGCACCAAGAGTTGTTAGTTCAAAGCCAATTCCAAAAGATAAAAGTTCATATCAAATGGATCCAGCAAATGCTCGAGAGGCAATTGTTGAAGCTCAGCTCGATGAGCAGGAAGGTGCTGATATATTGATGGTAAAGCCAGGGTTGGCATATCTAGATATTATTTATCGCCTAAGGCAAGAAAGTGAGTTGCCAGTGGCTGCTTACAACGTTAGTGGTGAATACTCGATGATCAAAGCAGCAGCTGAACGTGGTTGGATAGTGGAAAAGGATGTTGTTCTTGAAACGCTATTGAGTTTCAAGAGGGCGGGTGCTGATTTGATACTTACTTATCATGCATGTGATGCAGCAGAGTGGTTGGGAGGATAAATATAAAAGTGGAAAATAGAATGGTAAAAGTTAATCGGCTCGGCCATATTGCTGTTCGAGTGAAAGATATTCAGAGAGCTAAATCATTTTATATATCCTTGGGGATGAGACTGGTTTGGGATGATAGTGATTGGTGCTATTTAGAAGCTGGTGAAGGTAAAGATGGCTTGGCGTTGTTAGGGCCTGGTTACAAAGCTGCAGGGCCTCATTTTGCTTTTCACTTTACTGATAGACAAGAAGTTTTTGCAGTTCACCAACGCTTAGTTAAAGAGGGTATTAAGGTTGGACCTGTGCATGATCATCGTGATGGTACATCTTCTTTTTATCTTCAAGACCCAGAAGGTAACTGGTTGGAAATGCTTTATCAGCCAAGTGAAGGGATAGCAAGCAATCAGACAAGGTGAACAACGATATTGGGTTTAGCTCAAAAGGATCTATTTCTTCATTCGCGTTGCGGGAAACGCTTGAATTGTTGGAGTGGCCGCTACTTTGTGAACAACTTTCTACATTTGCTAGTACTGCCCAAGGTTGCCGAGGGATTAAGGGGCTTGAATTACCTCCAGACATAGCCACGTCTCGTCAACGGTTAGCTGAGACACTTGAATTGGGTGAATTAGATGCTCTTCTTGAAGGTGGCTTAAGTTTCAGTGGCGTGCATGATTTGGCAGAAATTATTAGTCATTGTTCAAAAGGAGGTGTAGTAAGTGGAGAAGACCTATTGGCAGTAGCCGAGACGTTGGCATCTGCTCGCCGCTTAAGACGTCAAATAGACAATTCCAATCTGAGACCAGTAACTACTAGATTGTTAGAAGGATTAGCGACATTACCCGAATTAGAGAAGTTACTTAAGTTTGGCCTTGAAGAAGGAGGACGAATCGCTGATCGTGCCAGCCAAATGCTTTCTAGGCTTCGTCAGCAGGCAAATTCGTTGCGCACTAAACGTAAGGACTTGCTTAATGAGGTTATCAAAAGATCTACTTCAAAATTGCAAGACTTGGTAATTGGTGAACGCTATGGAAGACCTGTACTCTCATTGAAGGCTGGATCAGTTAATCAGCTTCGTGGAATGATTCATGGAAGCTCTGCTTCTGGAAACACTGTTTTTTTGGAGCCAGATAGTGTTATTCCTATTGGTAATAAGCTTGCTGAAATCGATACTCATATTTCTAAAGAAGAGTATCGATTATTGTCTATATGGAGTGCCGAAGTAGGCAAGAATTTCTCCGCACTTGAGAACTTAGAAAATATTCTTTTAGTCCTGGATATAGCTCTTGCTCGAGCTCGCTACGGTTTATGGCTTGGAGGTGTTGCCCCTACTCTTCTCGAAGACGCTGAGGCACCTTTTACTTTTAAAGAGCTGAGGCATCCATTGCTTGTCTGGAAGGAATTACATCTTAAAGGCCAACAAGTTGTTCCAATAAGTTTGGATATTTCATCTCACTTAAGAGTCGTTGCAATTACTGGCCCGAACACTGGTGGGAAGACAGTGGCTCTAAAAACCATTGGGTTGGCAACTGTTATGGCAAGAGCTGGTCTCTTACTTCCTTGCCTCGAAGGTCCTTCTTTACCATGGTGTCAAAATATATTTGCTGATATTGGTGATGAGCAGTCCTTACAGCAAAGTCTTTCGACCTTTAGTAGCCATATAACTCGTATTGATCGAATCCTTAAGTCAATTGATCAAACCACTGGGCCTTCATTAGTTTTACTTGATGAAGTTGGGGCTGGCACTGATCCGACTGAAGGAACTGCTTTGGCAATTGCTCTATTGCGGACTTTGGCAGAAAGGGTCAGACTCACAGTTGCTACGACTCATTTTGGTCAGCTAAAGGCTCTTAAATATCGTGATAAACGTTTTGAAAATGCTTCTGTCTCCTTTGACAATCAGACAATTACGCCAACATATAGATTACAATGGGGTATCCCTGGTTCAAGCAATGCACTTTCGATTGCCACGAGGTTAGGCCTCGATGCCCAAGTCGTTCATAGAGCCGAAGAATTAATAGGGCCGAATGGTTTAGAAGACGTAAATGTAGTTATTCGTGGTTTGGAAGAACAAAGAACACGTCAACAGGAAGCAGCTGAAGATGCAGCTTCTTTATTGGCTAGAACTGAGTTACTTCATGAGGAGTTGTTGACTCGTTGGAAACAGCAATGTGAGCTGTCTGAACAAGTTAAAGTGCGCAGACTTCAACAGTTGGAAATCTCAATTCTTGAGGGGCAGAAAGAAGTTCGTAGTTTGATTAGACGTTTGAGAGAAAAGGGTGCTGATGGAGAGCTCGCCAGAAAAGCCGGCCAACGTTTACGCCGTATAGAGCAAGAACACCATCAATTAAATGATTCTAAGCAAAATATTTACACAGGCTGGATACCAAAAGTGGGCGATAGAGTGCGACTTCGGGCACTTGGTAAGGCAGGTGAGGTCCTTAATGTTGCTGAAGATGGATTGAACTTAACTGTTTTGTGTGGGGTCTTCCGCAGTATTGTCTCTCTTAGTGAAGTTGAGAGTCTGGATGGTCTCAAACCAGATCTTCCAAGCCCTGTGGTCAAAGTAGATGTCAGCTCTTTTAATCAAAAAGGTTCAAATTTTAGAACCAAAAGAAATACACTTGATGTAAGAGGTATGAGGGTTCACGAGGCGGAATCAGTCTTAGAAGAATATCTACGCCAAACAATTGGTCCAGTCTGGGTAGTGCATGGAGTTGGCAGTGGAAAATTGAGACAAGGTTTACGACATTGGCTTTCAGGACTTTCTTATATTGAAAAAGTTAGTGATGCTGATTCGAAAGACGGTGGGCCTGGTTGTACTGTGATTTGGTTACGACATTAGAATTCACACTGCATAACCAACAGGAGCAAGTTCACAAGAAAAGAAAACTTCCGAGAATTAGCATTTACGTCATTGTTCTAAAATCTATTTATATTTTTCATTATGAATAGATTGGGCCATATCAGTGGTCTTCAATGCGATTCCTTGAATAAGCTTTTGGAATATTATTATATAACCTTAAATGGGTAAAGATGTTTCAAACTTAATAGATGACCTAAGTGTGTCCTGCCTGGATAGAAAATCCCATTACCATTATATTTTCTTCCTGCTCACATTTAGCCCTTGCTCATTAAATTGGAGTCACTATCTAAGTCTTCAAAGAATGGTTCGCGATATGAAGCCCATGACTCTTCCCTCAAGATTTCTTTTCTTCTAGAGCCCTTACTACCACTAGATTAAAATGCAGTTCATAGATCAGGCACGTATAATCTATGCATCCAATAACTTAATTGAAAGAGGTTTCCAAAACTTGAAATTAATTATAGCTATATATATTAGCTTCTTCAACTCATTAAAACTCGAGAGTGCTTCATCCTCTGGAAATTATTTCATTAGGCTTTGATTTTACTTAGAAAAAATCCATGATTAATTTTTTATACCTAATTCATTTATCTAAATAGATGACTATGAAATCATCCGTATTCTTATATCACTGTAACCCTTTTCAAGAATTATGGCAAAGCTCGCTATCTTTAATACAGTGTGGTCCTTTGTTAAGGAGGTTTGGTTCTACCAAAGGTATACATTTAGGGCCATTCTTTAACGAAAATACAGGTCAATTTAATCATAGTTTGTTCGATAATCAGCCTTCTCCCGAGACTCTCAGTTTTGTAAAGGAAGCAATGACTGTAGAGAATTTACGTAGAAAAATATCTGACAGTGGCCTTGTTCCAGAAGGTGTTCTGATTAATTACACGGATGCAGCGATTCTGAGAGGACCATTTCGTCTAACGGGTTTAAATAAATGGGATGGGCCTAAAATACTTTTATGTGGTGATTTGCATCATATGCTTAATAAGAATAACTTATACTCTTCAGAAAAACCCATATCACTTTTGGCTGAATACCTGGAAAGGGAGAAATATAATTCTATTGTAATTGCCTTTAACCCTTCTTTAGTGGATGAAGTTAGACGCTTTGTAAATATCCCAGTCCACTCAAACCCTCCAGGCTTTTTTAGATACCCTAGGCTGTCAATAATGGAAAATCCTACTAAGAATTGGCTTTTACATATAGGTAAGATAGCGAGGCCTTTTCATTCAAAAAGAAGAGAGATTGTCAAAAAATTATTGAGAAGAAATAAAATTGCATTCACTCATAGAGAAACACAGACAAATGTAGAGGCTGCATCTCTCTATAATCAAAGTCTTTTGTCATTGAATATCCCCATGGATAATGATTTGAATCATCGATTCTTTGAAATTCTTGCAGCCGGTGGGCGTCAAATAGTTTTGGCAGATCGAGATAAGTTGCTTGGCGAACTTAATTCATTAAAAGATATTCAAGGAGTTTTTTGGGCTAAGGATATTCTTGAAGTTGAAGAGTTGGTATCTAAATTGACGACAAAGTACTCCAATGGTGAGATGCCTATGAATTTGAATTCAATTCAATTAAAAAATCTTCTTGAGCCTAAATTGGAAGAATTATTGGGAATTTGGCTTGAGGGGATCTAAGACTTCTCTTTTATGTCGTCCCAGATGATTTTCATTCCTTGAGATCCCTTTTCACCATTAGACTAAAATGCAGTTCATAGATCAGGCACGTATAACAGTCAAGGCTGGAAATGGTGGTGATGGAATAGTTGCTTTTAGAAGGGAAAAATATGTTCCAGCTGGGGGGCCTTCTGGTGGCGATGGAGGACAAGGTGGGCGAGTTGTTCTTCAGGCAGATTCCAATTTGCAAACTCTTTTGGATTTCAAATTTAGGAGATTATTTTCTGCTGATGATGGTCAAAGAGGCGGGCCTAATAAATGTAAAGGAGCTTCGGGCAAGGATTTAGTTATTAAGGTCCCATGTGGGACAGAAGTTAGACATTTGACAACTGGAATAATTTTTGCGGATCTAACTTCCCATGGAGAAACAGTTGTAGTTGCTTTTGGAGGGAGAGGAGGACTTGGTAATGCTCATTACCTAAGTAATCGGAATCGAGCGCCTGAAAAGTTTACGGAAGGTAGAGATGGTGAAGAGTGGTGTTTGCAGTTGGAGTTAAAGCTTTTGGCTGAAGTCGGAATTATTGGGTTGCCAAATGCAGGCAAAAGTACACTTATAGCAATCCTCTCAGCAGCTAGACCAAAAATTGCAGATTATCCATTTACTACATTAATTCCCAATCTTGGTGTTGTTAGGAGACCTACAGGTGATGGCACGGTTTTTGCTGATATCCCTGGCTTGATTGCAGGCGCTGCTCAGGGTGCAGGGTTAGGCCACGATTTTCTGAGACATATAGAGCGTACAAGGCTATTGATTCATTTAATTGATGGAGGGGCGGCAGATCCAATGGATGATCTTGCAATTGTTGAGAAAGAATTGGAAGCGTATGGACACGGTTTGCTTGAGCGACCAAGGCTGTTAGTAGTCAATAAAATAGAGCTTTTGGAACCAGGCCTTGAGAAAGACCTTGTTGAATCCTTGCAAAAAAAAGGTGGTAAGAACGTATTGCTTGTCTCGGCAGCTATGGGCAAAGGGTTGGATTCATTACTAGAGAAAATATGGGCGGAATTAGAGAATTAATTTGTTTAAAAATCAATTAAGACTTGTCTAATACTCGAAAATTGGTAATAAATGGTTGGGAATTGATTTGATTATGACCTTTTTTAGTTGTTTTGACTCTCAAGGTAATGTGATTGCTCGTTGTCAGACATCTCAGGAGATAGAAGTTCTCAAGAGGATGGGTAGACCTATTGCAGAAGTACGTCAAATGAAAAAAGAGGAGGCAGTAGTTTGTTCACTTACTGGGAGTCCTTCGGAATTTGATCAGGATTATTAATGCCAAACGTTTGTTGGCTTCTCAAATAAAAAACCAGTCTAGAAGCTTAATCACATTGCTTCTAGACTGGTTTTTTATTGTCGACTAACAGAAAACTCAGTCGTCATAGACTAAACATTCTGGCTCATCAGGGTTGGCGTCACAGAACAACTCAAGGGCATTTGGATCATGCTTATCCTCAGGATGATGCTCTTTATATTCTTCAAGTGAATGAAGTTCATCGGTCAGATGACGGACTTTTGCATCGTCACCTGTAGCCTTGGCAGATTGGATCTCTGATTGATCCTTCTGTATGTGTTCGTCGATAGTGTTCATGGTGGTCTTGGCTCTTAATAGCCTTTTCAGACAGGCATACCATAAGTCCAATTAACTGTTATGCCATGGGTTTGGGTGCTAAAAAGTTTTGTTTACAACACCTTTCTCGACCTTGGAGATAAGTCGTGAAAGTATTTTTTTTACGTTTTGGCAATTGAACTCTGGATTTTGAGGGTGGAAGTGGCAACCTTAAAAAAGGATTATAAAAATCGATTTCAATTGCTTTTAAGCATTTTGTTAATGGATTGAATGGCTCAAAGTAGTTCGATTTGTTTAGGGTTCCAGTTCGCTGAGCTCAAGCCATCTTTCTTCTACTGAATTCAACTGTTGAACTACTTCCGCAAGCTCTTGGCTAAGGAGGCTGAGGTCCTTGCCCGTTGCAAGTGCACTTTCTATAGATTCTTTTTTCTTTTCTAATAAAGGTAATTGCTGATTTATTTGCTCAAGTTCTTTCGACTCTTTAAAGGTTCTTCTCGCAGGCTTATCGAATTGGTCATTATTTCTGCACATGCTTTGAGATCTATTATCAGAGAAGTACTCTGAGTTGATCTTCTTTGTTTCATTGGGTTTGTGCTTGCTTTGATTGCTATATAGCTGTTTATTCGCTTTATTCTCCTCTGATTTCTTTTTTTCTATAAAATTGCTGTAATTGCCCTCGAACTGCTTAAGCACTCCATTTTCAAAATTGAAAATTCTATCAACAGTTCGGTCCAGAAAATATCTGTCATGAGAGACAATTACAACACATCCTTTGAAATCTTCTAGAAAGTCTTCAAGAACACTCAGGGTTTGAATATCTAGATCATTAGTTGGTTCATCTAGCAAAAGAACATTTGGGGCCTGAATTAATATTCTGCAGAGAGTTAATCTTCTTTTTTCACCTCCTGATAGCTTGGATAATGTACTGTGCTGTTCTGCTGGAGAGAAAAGAAACTTTTCTAGTAATTGTGAGGCTGAGATTTTTTTATTATTATAATCAATTTGTGACGCAGCTTCTTCTACAAAATCTATAACCTTTCGTTCAAGGCCCTTCCCCATTCCTAATTCATAAGTTTGTTGGTCAAGATAGCCTAGCTTTACTGTCTCTCCAATATCTAGTATGCCATTACTAGGTTCTTTTTTGCCTGCTATAAGATCAAGGAGTGAAGATTTTCCGCATCCGTTGGGCCCAATAATTCCAATTCTATCTTCAGGGTTGAAAGAATATGTGAAGTCTTTTATTAGAGGTTCTGAATTTGGTTGATTTTCAAAAGCTAATTCTAAAGACTTAGCTTCAATAACCTTCTTCCCTATTCGTCTACTCTGGGTAGCAAGCTCTATTTTCCCTCTTGACACCTTTACTGGCTTTTCTTTCATCTGCGTAATCCTTTGGATCCTTGCTTTTTGTTTTGTGCTTCTTGCTTTGGGACCTTGCTTGAGCCAAGCCAACTCTCTTCTTAAAACCCCTTTGAATTTTTCCATTGAAGCATTTTCGGATATATCTTGTTCCGCTTTTTGTTTAAGATAGCTATTATAGTTTCCCTGAAATGTTTGAGCCCTACCTTCGTCAACTTCTATGATTTTGCTTGTTACTTTATCTAGTACATAGCGATCATGAGTAACAAGAACTAGTGCTCCATCATAGTGATCAAGCCAATTCTGAAGCCATTCCACTCCAATTGCATCTAGGTGATTAGTTGGTTCATCTAGAAGCAGTAAGTCTGGATTCATTACAAGTGCGGATGCAAGACAAATGCGTTTTCGGTAACCTCCAGATAGGCTTTCAACTGGTTTATTTAGTTCACTAATTCCAAGCTTTTGGAGGATTTCTTTGCATTGTCTTTCGAGATTCCAGGCCTCATTCTTGTCCATTTGCTCACTAACTTCTCCTAACTCAGCTAATAGCTTGGGATCTTTAGGGTGATTCGCTAACCTTTCAACTACTTGATTGAAGCGTATTAATAGATTTCTTTTTTCCCCACAATTTTCGAGAACTTCTTCAATGATAGTTCTGCCATCCCTGATAGCACTATTTTGATCGACGAGAGCCATACTTAGCTTCGAAGAGCATCTACGTTTTCCTGCTTGGATTGGTTCCATGCCAGCAAGTACTTTTAGAAGAGTTGACTTCCCAGCTCCATTAGGCCCAATTAATCCAAGTCTTTCTTTTTCATTTATATGGAGTGTTAGGTCGCTGAAAAGGGTTCGAATCCCAAAATCTTTTGATGCTTCTATTAAGCTAATTAAAGTCACAGAGTTTCGACAATTCCTTGCTTGGCTAAATATTGAAATACACTTTTATCTCCAATATCTGAAGATGCATCCATTCCAAACTTGCGAGTAGCAAGTATTAATAGAAGTAATGAGGAGGTCGTAAGCATTATTAAGACTGTGTTTGCATTCAATAACTGACTTAAATGACCTAAAACTGCTATTGGGACAAATAAAGTTAACCCTATTGCTTCAGGTCTTCTGAAGCAAAAAAACTCTTTAAAACCTAAACCAGTTATGGCAGCAAATAAGGGACCAATGGCTATAGTCAAAAGAGGTTCTTTTGCTATAGCAGGAAGAACATTATTTATTCCTTGATTAATTCCAAGCACTAATAACCCTATACAGCCAATTGCCCAGAAAACTTTGAGCGCATTATGTAAAGGCCGAACATATATATGTATCCATTGGAGTGCTAGCCCAAGGTTGATTGTCAATAAAACTAGCCATATCCATGCAAATTCTGCTCCAAGAAGAACCCAATGTGCCAATCCACAAAAAAAGCTTACTCCACAGAAAAGAACTGCAAATCTATATCTCTTGACCTCAAGTCTGTCGGTCTGTGTGATTACGTAGTGCCCATAAATCCCTTCAAATTCTATTTCTTCTTCTTTGCCAAAAGAATTTAAAGCTTGAACCTCATTGGTTGTTTTCATTGGATCTCTGGACCTTTGCATTGATGATTTGGATGAGCTCTGGTCCATCAGGGACAATGCAGCTTGGCCTTAAAGGAAATAAAGCTCCAAAATAGTCCTTTCTCCATGAATTTGAATCACATGTATTTTTGACTTTGGGAATTGAAAAGAATTTTTGACGCCATTCCCAAATTTTTGGGAAAGCCCATAATGGCTTTTTGCTACAACCAAATAATGGCATATATACCATTTCCCATCTAATTAATGTTGGGAATAGCCTTATGTCAGCAAGAGTAAGCTTTTCTCCGCAAAGCCAAGGCCCCTTAATTGAAAGACTCTTTTCAATGATTTCAAGGGCATCAAATAACTCGTTACATGCTTTGTCGTAGGCAGATTGCTTTCTAGCAAAGCCACAGCGATATACGCCATCATTTATTGCTGGTTGAATAAGCTTTTGCCAATTTTCTACATCGACATTTAATTCCTGTGGGAGAAGATTGGGAGCATTTCTATTCGTTGGCCATTGATTTAGGCTTATTACAAGTCGGGCACTTTCATTGCCTAGTATTTTGGGTTGATTGTTTACTCCTCGGCCGGGATCTATTAGAACTGGTACTGTAGCTCTTTGTGTGTTTCTTGAATTGCAAGACTTGTAAAGTTGCATTAATGAAGAGCATCCCAACCAAGGAGGTTCGAGTCTCCAACGACCAGTTGTATGATCAGGCTTGGCTATTATTAATTTAATGCTATTACTTAACTCTCGGAATTCATAAATCAACCAAGTTCTGTGAGCCCATGGACAACTGGCTCCGACAATTAGGTGAGGCAATCTTAGAGAATCTCTATTACTTAGTTCTTTTTCTGATAGGACAAGAGTATCCTGATGAGCACTTAATGGACGCTTATAGCTTCCTTCTGAGTTAGAAGGTGCAAGACCATTCATTAATTGGTTCCATTGCCACTTCCAACCAATACGGGCGGCATTGACTATTGAAGGAGGAATATTCATTGAGGTTCCTTTTTGAAGAGTTTTCAGTCAGGCTAAGGATTGCATTCAGATTTTCATGACCAGTTTTAAGGTGCTTGTGGTCGCTGGCACCCATGGAAATGAAATTAATGCTCCTTGGCTTATTCGACGATGGGAGCAGGAACCTGACCTTATCAAGACTAATGGAATTAAGTACTTCTCCGTAATTGGCAATCCTGAGGCATATAGGACAGGTCGGCGATATATCTCTAGAGATTTAAACCGCACCTTCGAACCTGCATTGCTGTCTTCTCCAAACCCAATTGAATATGAGGTTATTCGAGCCAAACAGCTTTTGTCTGCTTATGGTCCAGCAGGAAGAGACCCTTGCAATCTTGTGCTCGATTTACATAGCACTACGGCAGCTATGGGGAGTTGTTTGGTTGTTTATGGAAGAAGGCCCGCCGATTTGGCTTTTGCTGCACTGATTCAGAGTCAATTGGGATTGCCTATCTATTTACATGAATCTGATGATTTAGAACATGGCTTTTTAGTCGAAGCATGGCCCTGTGGATTAGTTATTGAAATAGGAGCTGTTGCTCAATCACTGCTTCACCCAAAGATAGTGGCTCAGACAAAATTAGTTTTACAAGCTTGTTTTGATCAAATCAGCAAAGTTGTCTTGGGAATAGCTAAGTTTCCTAATCACTTGGTGATTCATCGGCATTTAGGTAGCCTAGATTTTCCTAGAGATGAAGATTCTCAACCTGAGGCTTGCTTGCATCCTGACTTAATAGGTAAAGATTGGATCCCTTTGAAAAAACATCAATCTTTGTTTGTAGATTCCAAAAAAAATATTTTTAGATTTAAAGGTGAAGATTTAACTGTCCCAGTTTTTATTAATGAGGCTGCCTATGCTGAAAAGAATATCGCAATGAGTCTCACCAAGAGAGAGGTTTGGTGCTTTTCTTCTAAATGGAAAGAAGCAATCGAAGGTTGCAAACATAATTAGAGTCTTTAAAAAACTCTAACCGCATACCCATATTGATTGTTCTTTTAGACAAGGGAGGTCGCTTTTGCTCCCATCTGCCCAATAAATTCGGAGTCGATCATCTTTAGTCCCCATCCTAAAGGTGACTGACCTGATCGGTCCTCCTGGTGCTCTTGTGTAATTGAGATTTCTTGACTTGGACTTCTGGTCTAAAAGATTTTCTAGTTTTTTTACTCGTATTTGCAAACGTTCAATTACTTCTTTTGAAGACTTTGCTTCATTCATAAGAGGCGATTGATCCTTTTTACAGCTTCCTAGAAAAAATAAAGCCGCAATTATTAGTAGGTAAGAAACCGAAAAACACCTTGATTCTCTGGCTAAGAAACTCTTCACTGCTTTTTTGATTTAGTTGGAAGATAGCAGTCTTTCGCTCCAATAAATGACGGCACCCTGCCCTTCTAGCTCATTTTTTCTATGCCTGGCTTGAGCCACTGGAATGGTCTCTTGGCGGTGTCGACCTGCAAGCAACCAGCGAATTAGAACCATTGGCTTCTATTGCGGAGGCGGTTGGAGCAATCTTAAGACTTTATGTAGTCTT
>QCFY01000016.1 GCA_003280085.1 Prochlorococcus sp. AG-363-O06
AATATTGGAGTTGTAGCCAATACCGAAGGTGCACCTTCCTCGGGTGAAGAGAGCTCATATCTAATTTGTTCCTGAGTTATATAAGCCCTCTTAACTTCACCGTCATTAACTTGATTGATAAATAATGAATAAGGAACTCTTGGTACCTGCATACCTGGATTTGGTATGAAGCTACTAAAAAGTAATAACAATCCAAAACCTATAAGTAAAAAGTTGATTATTCCGAACCGCCGATTCGGCTGATTGTCATCCTGACGAATTGGCATGGACTCTATGCCTACCAAGTTAGGCGGATCAGTCTTAAATCGTTAGAAAATCCTGGTGTAAGAACCGACCGTTAAGCAGAAGATCAAATCAATTCGGGGGGAGCGGCACATTAATAAGCAAGTCATTGCCATGCTTTTCCAGAGAAAACCTATCAAAAGAAATAACATCATCCATTGAAGTAAACCCTAAATCTGCCAATGGAGTCCTCTCAGGAACTCCTCCAAGAATTTTAGGAGCAACCATTACTGCCAACTCTTGAACACAACCTTGATTTATTGCGGCTGAGGCTAAGCGAGGGCCACATTCCCATAGGACTTTATTGCAACCTTTCTTGGCTAGATCCTCAAGCAAAAATAATGGTTCCGAGGATTCTAGTTCTATTGATTCAATCCCAATAGGCAATTTTTCAGAAGCATCATCTTTAGAACAAGCTTCAAAAGCTACAAAAGTTCTTGCCACAGAAGTGTCCCAAAGAATTGCCTTGCTTGGTAAGTCCATTTTTCTAGTCATAACAACCCTAAAAGGCTCTGGGGTTGAAAGGCCTCTACTTGTAAGAAGGGGGTTGTCCGTCCGTAAAGTCTGACCTCCAACAATCACTGCATCAGAACCAGCTCTTAATCGATGAACCCAATTACGAGCATTTTGGCCACTAATCCACTTGCTTTGACCATTTGAAAGAGCAGTTCTACCATCAAGACTCATTGCCCACTTCAAAATCCCCCAAGGGCGGCCTGTCTTGACTCGAAAATTAAACGCACGGTTTTGAAAAGCTGCCTCTCTCTCTAACACGCCGCTAATCACCTCAACACCAGAAGCGCGTAAGCTTTGCAAACCCTTTCCAGCTACACGAGGATCTGGATCTTGTGATGCAACAACAACACGAGAAATACCTGCACGCAAAACCTCTTCTACACAAGGAGGAGTCAATCCAAAATGACAACAAGGTTCAAGCGTGACAACAAGGGTCCCCTTATTTGCTTTGAGACCAGCTTGCCTTAATGCAAGGATCTCAGCATGAGGTTCACCTGCCCTGGAATGAAACCCTTCACCTACTAGTCGATCATTTAAATCTAAAACAAGTGCGCCTACCAAAGGATTTGGGCTTGTATCTCCTTGAGCCAAATCTGCCAGTTGCAAAGCTCGTCGCATCCATGGGGCCCAAAAAGCTTCAATGGAATGAAAGTCTTTCATTAACTCAAACTTTCAGTATTCAAAAGAGAACGCCATTCACTTACTACATATGGTGGTACTGGTAATTCATTAAAAGCACCATCTAGCCTTAATCGTAACGGTCGATCATTACGAAGATCAGCTACTAAAGGCATTAAATCAAATTCAGCAGCAGCATCCCTTGGGTCACTTGCCAGCTTCTTATTAGAGAGTGTTGTATCCCTAAGTTTCCAATCTCTTCGTCCCGAATGAACCTTTAAAGGAACAGGGTGCTCTAACCTCAATGTCCCAGGAAAACCCACTATTCTTAAAGTTAAATTATTGATTTGCTTTTCTTCCTTATAAGCAACTAATTGCCAAGTTTGATACTCAAGATCTCTTAGACTTTCTAGGCTTCTTACTATTTTCAACCCTTCTCCCTTATCATCACTTTGAACTTTTGCATGTAATCTCTGAGGAGAACCTATCAAAAAGGCAAAAGAAATAACTATACAGAGAAAAAGTTTCAAATGCCTAGCAAATTGATAACAAGTTTTAATCATAAGAGGCTAAATTCAATAGTTAGAGCATGAAATTTCTATAGAATCATCAAAAAAGCTTTGACTTCATCTATTGAAGCTTAAGGTTTCGATATTTTTTCATCATGTTCTGCGTCAAGTAGTGCTTCCAAAGTTATTGCAGAAAGGATCAAAGACTGATACTTGCTTAATACTCGTTGGTTACGGTCTAACCAACGAGCAGGATCTCTTTCGTCAGACAAACCTGAAGTGCTATCTATAGTTGGTGCATCAGCATCCATAAGCTCAAGATCACCCTGTTGATGAATAAGAGCTATTAAAAGCTCATGTAGGCGTTGACGCTTATTTAAAAAATCAGCCACTAGCGTGTCTAAAAACCTAAATGGTCAGGAAAGTACGCTATCTCAATAAGAGCAAAAGGGTAGTAACAAAATCTTCCTGAACATGAATGAGAGCTCTCGCGACAAACCTATATATGTAATTGGGACAGATGCTGGAGGGCTTACAAACCTATCGAGCAAATTAGGAAACTTAATCCTCTCCTCTGAAAGAATTGTTGGGCCAAGAAGACTTCTGGAAGACTTCAGCCTTTGGTGGGAAAGTAAAGGTGGTGGAGATCATAAGCCTGAAGTTTTTAAAACAGAGAGTCCCAAAGCCATAGTTGATTGGTTAAAAGAAAAAGAAAAAACCACAGTTGTTCTTGCAAGCGGTGATCCACTCTGGTTTGGGATAGGAAGACAACTATTGGAAAATTTCCCAAAAGGAAGACTGAACTTTCATCCTTCTCCAAGCTCACTTCAACTTGCTTTTGCTCGCCTAGGCAGACCTTGGCAAGATGTCAAATGGATCAGCCTTCATGGCCGTGACCCTTCCTCCCTTGTGGAAGAAGTAGAAAAAGGACCAAAGGTTCTTGCCTTACTTCCAGATCCCAATCGTGGTGGTGCAGAAGAAATCAGAAGAATACTTATTTCTTTAGGCTTAGAAGAAACTTTTTCGTTTTGGATCTTTGAACAATTAGGCAGTCAGCAGGAGAAAATTCAACTTTTACTTCCAAAAGATAAGCTTGATAAAGGCCTTCACCCATTACACCTTGTTGTTTTAATAAAGAATGAAAATACTATGGAATTACCCGAAAACCTGCCCCTATTTGGTATAGAAGACCACATATTTATTCAATATTCAGACAGGCCTGGATTGATGACTAAAAGAGAAATTAGAGTGCAAATACTTGCAAGTCTTGAGTTGCCTTATGAAGGAGTTTTATGGGACCTAGGGGCTGGAGTAGGGAGCATTGGGCTAGAAGCTATAAGAATCAGGCCCAACCTTCTGCTTATGGCAGCAGACAAGCGTAGTGGGAGCAAAAACTTAATCCACCAGAATGCAGAGAGATTAAATGTAAATGTATCTGCAATATTCGAAGAGGAAGCAAAAAGCCTAATTGATAATTCAAAAATACCAGCAAATCTTGCGAATCCAGATAGGATTATTATTGGTGGAGGTGGAATTAATAAAATTGAGATTATCGAGATTGCAATTAAAAGTCTTCAAGTTAATGGAATAATTGTAATTCCTCTCGCACAGCTAGAGGAGATTGGGTTAATCAAAAAAATATTAGATTCAAAGTGCAAGGTTTCAATCAGTCAACACCAGTCTTCTAGAGGAGTTGCAATTTCCAAGGGAACAAGGCTTGTACCAATAAACCCAATAATTATAGTTAAGGGAATCAAATATAAAGATTAGAGGTTGATTCTCAACTATAAAATTTCAACCTCTCTATTGTTTATCAGGCTTAGCTATATGTGGCAGGCCCCAGCCAAGTTTATTTCTCAAAACCTGAAAAAACTCATGATCACTAAGTCTTATAAACTTAACTGGGTGATCACTCTTTCTAATTAATACTCTGTCTTCAGGCCAGACATAACAACCTGCGCTGCCATCAACAACCATCATTAACCTCTCAGGTGTTGCAGGAAATACGGTAACCGGCTCATTATTACTAAAAACAAGTGCTCTAGAAGCCAGTGAGTGAGGTGCTATAGGCGTTAATTGCAATACAGGGCAATCAGGAGTTATCACTGGCCCTCCAGCGCTAAGCGCATAAGCTGTAGAACCGGTAGGTGTAGAAAGGATCACTCCATCTGCAGAAATATCTACAGGGGCATGGCAACCGATAGATATTTCAAAATGGCACATACTTGTTAAGGGCTCTCGATGCAATGCCATCTCGTTTAAGCAAAGCGCCTCCCAACGGCATTGATCCCCTCTCATTACACTTACGACCAAAGTTGTTCTCTCATCAACTGTCCATTGATTTTTTAAAACCTGCTCTAGGGCTCTATCAATATCAGTCAAATAAGCTTCTGCAAGAAAGCCCAAATGGCCAGTATTAATTGTAAGGATAGGAACTTGGATAGGAGCAGTTTGTCTAGCAGCAGAAAGAACTGTGCCGTCACCACCTAAAACTATTGCTAAAGACATAGACGAGTCAAACTCTTCAGGCACACACGCGTTATATCCAATCATTCTCATGTGCTGATCAGGGTTTGCAAAACCAACCAAACCACCTGAACTACTTGCTCGTATTACTTCATGACCAGATTTCTCAAGAACCTGCTGAATTCCTCGTGCTGTCTCTAAAGCAAGCTGCTTGCTGTCATTGACGATCAGTCCGACTCGGGACACGACCGGCACAGAAAAAACTACTTAGATATTTTAATAAATTTTGCTTGCTTTTCTCAAGCTATTAATTATTTGGATCAATTAGTTTAAAACTGTTCTAAAAAACGAAGATCACTCGTATAGAGCCTCCTAATATCATCAACCCCATGACGAACCATACAAAACCTTTCCACCCCAAGGCCTGCTGCGAACCCACTCCATCTTTCGGGATCAAGCCCTAGTCCTTCTAATACCGCGGGATCTACCATCCCGCATCCCATAACTTCTAACCACCGACCTCGCCACTCAACATCCACTTCTACTGATGGTTCTGTGAAAGGGAAATAACTAGCCCGAAATCTAACTGGCAAATCTCCAAAAAAGGCCTTTAAAAAAGCCAATACAGTGCCTCGTAAATGACTAAAGTTCAGACCTTCATCGATAGCTAAAACCTCTACTTGATGAAAAACTGGAGAATGAGTTGAATCAACCGCATCTCGTCTATAAACCCTTCCTGGAGCAACAATGCGTACAGGTGGTGGATTCTGTTCCAAATGTCTTATTTGAACTGGAGATGTATGAGTTCGGAGCAACAAGTCTCCACCTAAATAAAAAGTATCTTGCATATCCCTAGCAGGATGTTCCTTGGGGATATTTAGTGCGGTGAAATTATAATTTTCATTTTCCACCTCTGGTCCCTCTGCAACCTGATAACCCAAACCACAAAACAAATCAACTATTTCCTCTGTAGTGGCTATCAATGGGTGACGATGTCCTAAAGATGTCCCAATTGGAGGGGTCGTTACATCTATTGATTCTTTAGAAAGAGTTTCAGCTAAAGCTTGTTCTTTAAGAAAGCATTGGCGCTCGGAAAGCAATTTTTGCAATTCAGCCTTAAGAACATTTGCTCTTTGACCAATAACTGGCCTTTCTTCTGAGGGAAGCTTGCCCATTCCCCCAAGAAGATTAGACAAGCTGCCTTTCTTACCAAGGAAACTAACTCTTAATTTCTCAACAGAATCAGCATCATTAGCTTCGGCAATTTGCTTTGCAGCCTCCGACTCTAGGCGCTCAAGATCTAAGATAAGTTTTTTAAGAGACAAGTTTGAACTCACGAAAAAATAATCTTGATATAAGACTTTAAGCAGCCATCATGAAAATGAAACAACTAATGAGTTTTTAAGTTATGAATCCTTTGCGAATTCTTATAAGCAATGACGATGGGGTCTTCGCAGAAGGAATTCGGCATCTTGCAGCCGTGGCAGTCAAACGAGGTCATGAAGTGACTGTCGTTTGTCCTGACCAAGAACGATCGGCTACTGGACATGGGCTCACGCTACAGGCGCCTATAAGGGCAGAAAGAGCTGATGAACTATTTGCAGAAGGCGTAACGGCGTGGGGATGCAGCGGGACTCCTGCAGATTGCATAAAACTTGCTCTGTATGAATTACTCAAAAAAAAACCTGATCTGATTCTCTCAGGAATAAACCATGGCCCAAACCTTGGAACAGACGTCTTTTGTTCTGGAACAGTCGCAGCTGCTCTAGAAGGAACACTAGAAGGCATTCCTTCACTTGCAGTAAGCATTGCTTGCTTTAAATCTCGTGACTTTCGATTAGCTGGTGAAATGGCTATGGATATTGCAGAAAAATCATTAAAAACTCAATGGCCAAAGAGTCTCCTGCTCAATCTAAACGTACCTCCTTGCAAACAAAGCGAAATGGGGCCTTTGCGATGGTCTCGTTTGTCCATTCGGCACTATGAAGAACAATTCAGTAGACGAATTGACCCAAGAGGGCATACATACTTCTGGCTTGCTGGTGAAGCAGTTAAAGATCTAGATTCTGCTGGTGATGGTCCTAGAGAATGGCCTAGTGATGTAGCACAAATTTCAAATAACTCTCCTTCACTTACTCCTATACAACCTGACCTTTTTTGGAGAGGAGATATCTCTCATCTCCCAAAATTAAACTAACTAATCAATTAGTTCTATAAATCCTCTGAAGAAGCCAAAGAGAAAAAATTAAACCAATTACATGAGCAAACAAAACCTGAGTATTGCTAAGAACAGATAGCATTTCCAAAGAAGTTATTGGATAATTCTCCATAGATCTAATTCCAGCGCCTATCGAAATTCCTGGTGCCTGCATTGAGGCTTGAACAAAAAGAGCACCTGCCAAAGATTGATATCCAATGGAAGAAAAAACAAGCCCAAGCAAATCAGCTATCAACCCTCGCTTTATTAGCCGCCCTGTCTCACCTCTAGTTGGCCTAGCCGAACTGTTCAAAGCGCGGCCAGATCGAACTATCATCCATCCATGCCAAAGGCTATAAAGAAGGAAAAAGAATGCGAGCGTAGTTAATGAAAGCCCAGGTCCTAAACCCAAAGCCCTTTCAGAGTTTCGTGCCAAGCTGCTTCCAATGTTGTTAAAAAGCAAAACACCAACAACCACAACCCCCAGCACAACTTGAATCCAAAAACGAATCCAACCCATCCGTCTCATGCCTAACGAAAGTAACTGGAAGTCAAGCTGGTCTGCCATTCTTAAGAAGTACTAGCGTCTTTCAAACTTGCCATCTAAAAGCAAATCTTGCACGTCCCTTTGATTTCCCTTGATCCCCCTTTGCTCACCCAAGGAGGCAATGCTTCCTACATCCCTAGCTCTAGGAAGCTTTGATGGGCTTCATGCTGGCCATTTAAGCGTTATTGAAAAAATAACAAAAGATACAAAAGGAGTCCCTACCGTAGTCAGCTTCTGGCCCCATCCGCGGGAAATCCTTTATGGAGAAGCTCGTCTTCGTATAGACCTTCCCTCTGAGAAGACATTTCTCTTAGAGCCTTTTGGAGTCAAGCAACTAGTTTTAATACCCTTCGACCGTTCATTAGCAGCACTAAAAGCAGAAGATTTTGTTATGGAGATGCTTTTAAAAACTCTTAAAGCTCGCCAAATTGCTGTTGGGGCAAACTTTCGATTTGGAAGGAATCGGGAAGGGGATGCAATTCAGTTAAAAGAATTAGCGGAACGAAAAGGAGTTGAAGTTTCAGTCTTGCCAATCATCAATGATTCAAATGGAAGAATGAGCAGCAGTCGAATTCGATTGGCCCTACAAAAGGGTTTACTCAACGAAGCTAAAAAATTAATGGGCAGGGCCTACAAATTCTCTGGGAAGGTAGTCTCTGGGAAGGGTATTGGGCGCAAAATCGGCTGGCCTACAGCGAATTTAAGCGTTGATGGACGAAAGTTTTTACCTGGGCTAGGAGTATATGCCGCATGGGCATGGATAAACGATCAAAAAACTAAATTCCCAAGTGTTATGAATTTGGGTCCTCAACCAACAGTGGATCCAAACGCCCCATCCGCTGTAGAGATTCATTTATTAAATCAGCAAATCGACTTAAGAGAATGTGAACTAACCATAGAACCTGTAGAAAGGCTGAGGGGACAAAAACGATTCAAAGACCTTGACGAACTTAGTTGTCAGATTGCCCTTGATGCTGAACTAGCCAATACGCAACTAAAAACCTACGAACAGCAAATCGAGATCTCTACGGATAAGCATTAGAAAGTCCCCAAACAATAAGACCCCCTATACCTCCCAAAAGGATGGCACCCCAAATGAGTACATTCATATTGTTATCGGAACTACTATTTTGCATTTAGCTCAGAGCATGTCATCCTGCCTAGGTTCGCATGAAATATAAATGCCTGAGAAACTAGTAATTGATCCTTTACCGCAGCTTATAGATGCCAACCTAGACAGAGCAAGGGAAGGCCTTAGGGTGATTGAAGAGTGGTGTAGATTTGAGCTGTCAGACAAAGAGATTGTTAAAACAATCAAAAACTGGAGGCAACTTCTAGGACAACATCATCTTGAAATTTATAAGTTGGCACGTTGTACTTCTTCAGATAGTGGTATTGGCTTAACACACCCTGCCCAACAAAGCAGACATTCACCTATAGATATAATTAGTGCAAACTTTGCAAGGGTTCAAGAAGCTTTAAGAGTACTAGAAGAGTTTTGTAGAGAATCAAACTCTAAGCTCGCAAAAATAGCAACAAAAATTAGATA
The DNA here is from genome assembly GCA_003280085.1 of Prochlorococcus sp. AG-363-O06. Taxonomy (GTDB): domain Bacteria; phylum Cyanobacteriota; class Cyanobacteriia; order PCC-6307; family Cyanobiaceae; genus AG-363-O06. The sequence goes on from QCFY01000016.1 coordinate 8,685, forward strand.
TGAAGCTTATGACCTAGAAATAAAAGTACTTCGAGGAAATATTTCCAGTAAAAGAAAGAAACTGCTTGAATCTTCTAAAATATATCTAATTACTGATCCACGAGAGAACTTAAGCGCAATTGTCTGCGAAGCTCTTGAAGCAGGTATAAAAATGATTCAATATAGATCTAAACTCACTTCTGATATTCAAATGTATTTACAAGCAAAGGAACTTTGCTTGCTTTGCAAAAGATACAATTCCCTATTTATAGTCAATGATCGAATAGATATCGCTCTTGCTGTAAATGCAGATGGAGTACACTTAGGTCAAGATGATATGCCTACAGATGTTGTAAGGCGTCTGATAGGTAATGAAATGATTTTAGGAAGAAGCACACACAGTCTTAAAGAAATTGAAGTTGCACAAGAACAAGGTTGTGATTACCTGGGTGTTGGTCCAATCATGGAAACAAAAACAAAGCCAGGCATTCAACCTTTAGGGACAGATTTTATTTGTAAGGTCCTGGATTCGGCAACCATCCCTTGGTTTGCAATTGGAGGAATCAACATAGAAAATATTCATCAGCTTCATTCTGCAGGGGCTAAACGAGTTGCAGTAATAGGTGCTGTAATGAATGCAAAGGACCCTTCAACAGCTGCTAGAAAATTACTTAAAAGTTAACTATGGAATTACAAGTGAATGGAGACACAAAACGATTTAATGAAACAACTGCACCGCATACCATTACTGAATTATTAGAGCAACTAGGACACAACCCAAAGCTTGTTGTGATCGAATTCAATGGCGAGATCTTAAACCCAAGCAAATGGACAGTCCAAGGGCTAAAAAATGGAGATAGCCTTGAAATTGTAACGATAGTTGGTGGAGGTTCTTAAAGTTACCTCAACTGCCAATCAATTCTTGGCCAAACCCTCTTCATCTATTTCTATTTTTTCTTTTCGGCGTCTTCTTAGAGGCCTAATAGCAGTTTGTTTCTTGCTTAGTGTTTTCCTGCAAACACCTAAACCTGTTGACGCTGCAAGTGGTGGTCGAATGGGAGGGGGTAGCTTCAGAGCTCCCTCCATGCCAAGGACAGGTGGGGGGTATGGAGGAGGCTATAGAGGTGGAGGGTATGGAGGAGGCTATAGAGGTGGAGGGTATGGAGGAGGCTATAGAGGTGGGGGAATGGGATTTCCTTTTATTCTCCCAATCTTTGGATTTGGAGGAGGAGGTCTATTCGGCTTACTAATACTTATGGCGATTGCAGGCACACTAGTGAATGCCATCAGAGGAACTAGCTCATCTTCCCCTATAGGAACTAATGACTTAAATAATGTGAGGATCCCAACCAAAGTTTCTTTGGTTCAAATACAAATCGGACTTTTAGCAAGTGCAAAAGAACTTCAAAATGATCTCAGATCAATTGCAAATTCAGCCGACACTTCAAGCTCAAATGGCCTTCAAAAAGTTCTCCAAGAGACGACCCTTTCTCTTCTGCGACAGCCAAATTTATGGGTTTACTCGAATTTAGAGACAGGAGATATCCCCTTTGCATCAGCAGAATCTACCTTTAATAGACTTTCAATGACTGAACGAAGCAAGCTCAAAGCCGAGCTAACAAGCAACGTCTCAGGTCAAATCCTCAGTTCAAATGAAACCTACGAGAAAATAGCTGGCGAGGCTGATCCCACCAATGAATACATAGCAGTAACACTATTAATAGCCTCAACAAAAAAATTGAGCCTAAAAGATGCAAGCAATGAAGAAAGCCTTAGTGAGAGCTTAAGAACTATTGGCTCACTAACATCTACAGAGCTAATGGCTCTTGAAGTGATTTGGCAACCAGAAGGAGCAGGAGATGTTCTTACCTCGGAAGAGCTTGTGACCGCATACCCAAATCTAAAGCATATATAAAGAATGTATAAAGCAAAGATTAAGAAAGCGGCCTAAATCTCATTTCTTTATAATTTCTTTCGCTAAAAAAGCGCAACACGAACAAAATCAGGGCTTCGACACAATTAAGTTAAGAAGACTTTTTTTAACCGCCTCGTGTCTGCTTCATCCAGCCAAGAACCAAGAACTATGAAGTGGGAAAGCAATGGCGAGCTAGCTCATAGAGACCTTTCCGAACTTGTCAATCGCTTACTTGATGTTGAATCAAGTAACAACAGTAATGAGTTGTCACGACTTGGTACCAAATACAACGATAAAAAGTAAATATCTTGCTTACCACTTGCCACTAGCTTAAAAATACCCCAACTTCGGTGTAATCACGCTGACTGAATGAAAAGGCGAGTAATTCATTGGGTCAACACTCCTGTATTAACTGAAGCACTTGTTCGATACGAAAAAGGACAGTTACCTCTTTCGATGAAGCTATGGGTTGAAAAACTCCTTGAGATCACCCCACTAGGCAACTGTCAAAGCAAACCAGATTCAACCATTGGTTCTGAATCAGCAAATCAATAGTCTGAATTAGATAGATTTAAGGATTCTCAAAGCAGCCATAGCTGCTCCATAACCATTATCGATATTTACAACTACAAGACCTGGCGCACAACTAGCAAGCATCCCCTCTAAAGCAGTTCTGCCAGCAGCACTTACTCCATAACCAACAGAAACGGGTACTCCTATTACCGGCTGAGGCACTAGGCCAGAGAGAATTGTCGGCAATGATCCTTCCATTCCGGCACAGGCAATTAAAACTTTTGCCTTTTTTAGTCTTTCTAAATTGTTTAAAAGCCGATGCAAACCAGCTACACCGACATCAATCAATAATTCAACTCTGACGCCATGACACTTCAATGCAACCTCCGCCTCCGCAGCAACTCCAATATCACTGGTCCCACCACTTAACACAATTACTTCACCTAGTGATGAATCTTGATCTGAAGGCATTCCAACTGTTAAGCAGCCTGCCTGAGGATGAAATTGAAGGTTTTCCAATAGACCTTCTAGATCTTTGGCTTTTTCTACGGAAACTCTAGTAACAAGTCCTACTTCACCCTCTAAATGAAGCTTCAAAAGGATTGAAGAAATCTGTTCACTGGTTTTATTTTCTCCGTAAACGGCTTCTACCATCCCAAGCCTTTTTCGACGCTGGACATCTAAACAGAATTCTTTTTCAGTCACTGTGGAAACAATTCCCCCTCATATCTAATAGGAAAAGGATTGCCAGTTTTATTACCAGTCCCTTCACGTGCCAAATCCTCAAACAATTCTTGAACAACATCTAATTCACTCTGTTTAATCGACTTCCACTGTTCTCGACTTTGCCAACTTATTAGCAGAAGTGCCTCTTCTTTCCTAGGGTTCCAAAAAAGTTGTCTCCCCAAAAAACCTCTTTGATTCTCTAGCCAAGGAGCCCAACTGCCTTTTTCTGCATTCAACCAAGCATCTTTAGATTCATAGGGGACATCAAGCGAAATAAATTCAATGATTGGAACGTTTGAATTATTTGCCAAAGAAGAGTCAGAAGAAGCTTTAACTTCTGCTGGAAACCCATTAAAGATAGTAAATAAGCCTACTAAAAAAGCGGAGAAGTATGCACATAAACGTTTAAAACGTTGCATCAAAAGGCTGTTCATAATTGTTCCAATAAAGCAACTGCTTGACTACTAATACCCTCTTCCCGGCCCTCAGGGCCCAATCTCTCATTCGTTGTTGCCTTCACACCAACTGCTTCGATAGCTACATCCAAACTGACTGCAAGTTTTTTCCGCATCAGATCAATATGAGGTTTTAATTTTGGTTGCTCTGCAACTATCACAGCATCAACATTAACGATACGCCAACCTTGTTTTTTTATCAAAGAAACTACTTTTTCAAGAAGCTTCAAACTATCAGAATCTCTCCACTGAGGGTCATCTGGAGGGAAATATTTCCCTATATCACCCAAAGCAAGTGCTCCAAGCAAAGCATCCATTATCGAATGAACCAATACATCAGCATCACTGTGCCCCTCTAACCCAACGCCATCAGGATGCTGGAGCAGGACACCCCCAATAATCAGTTTTCTACCTTTAACTAGCCTATGTATGTCATAGCCGTTACCGATGCGTAACTTTGGTTTGGAGTCGGTCATATCAATTGATCTCAGCGAAGGAGCAAGACATGTACTTCAGCTGTACTTCAGCTGTACTTCAATAACGATATGCTCTGAACAATCTGTTTTCAGAGAGTGTCGATGAATTTGAATCGCTTTCATTTTAGTTCTGAGCAAACCTAGAAAAGTACAAAGCAAAGGTCTAATGGCCGAAAAGCAAGCACCACTTTGTGAGAATCACGTATCACTGAGTAAGAATCAAGAAAACGTAAGCAAAATAACCTAGAAAAATCCCATCTCTCTGGGGATAATGCTCAGAAAATTAAAAGAGGAATACAAATTTAGAGGAGCAAAGAAAATGAGGACCTTATAATCAAAATAAATTAAACTTTTAGACGAATTAGATTAGTAAATAAATTTCTCTTGACTAGATCTTTCCGAGTAAAACAAAGCGGCTCGCTTCCACTTAAACATTGTGAAAATACTTCATCTGAAAATCTAGCAACATGTGTTGGATAGAATAATGCATCATGTCCAGAGCATGGAATTACAAACATTGAGTAATTAACTTTACTGCTTATCAGCTGATGAACAAAAGGTAGTATAAAATCTCTTAAGCCTATTCCCTGATTATCAGTATCATTTTCAAATCTAAAGTTTATTATGTGATAAGACTTTCCTGGCTTAATATCTAATGTTCTGCCAGCAAAATTGATTTGGCGATTTTGATCCTTAAGCAAATTCTGTATATCTAGTCCAGGATATTTAACCAATAATGATTCGAAATCTAAGTTTAAGCCTAATGACTTAAGTGCTCCCTTAACTTCTAGAGTATTATTGAATTCAAGCAGAGGGTTTAGAGACGTTATAGGAGAGGAAACATAAGTTTCATCTGGACCACAAAATAAAGAATTTAGCAGTGCCCCATAGGCGCCCATACTTGTGCCCATAAAGATTGATTTCTCAAGTTCATTTACATTTGCCAGGTATTCATAAAAATATTTAATCATAAGAAAATATAGCCATGATTCTGGGCCATTAATTCCACCAAGCCAGCATGTTCTAAAGGGATCTTGAGGGAAAAATAATGCAAAATCTTTGCCGCAAGATTCTTCAAAATCATAAAACGAAAAGTTCAGATCTGCTACAAGACCATGAAAACAAAAAAGAATCTTTTGGGGATTTTTGGGGACTCGTGCTACCAGTTTCAATGGTAAACTCTTAATCCCCTTTAGCTGTAAAGATATTATATATATTTCATCATATGGTTTATTTAACCAACCACTGATATATATACCTGATTGATACTTATCAAGGTTCAACTGATTTATTCTTATTTGAATTGGCAAGCGGCTATCTTGGTAATATTTGAAGAACATTTTCTATATCTGTTTACCTTATGGACTAGTTTGATTATACTCCGAATCATTATAGCCTGATTATTTAAGGTAAGCATCGTATTCATTACCTACTCGGAACGGAGAGTACTGATCACTCATAACGATCAGTTTAAAAAACTTCTAGAGTATATGAGACTTTATTCAATATCATACTATTCATCTATTGACATGCGTAATGAAAACTTACATTTTAAAAATCAATAAATGGGAGCGAGAGTGACTTCAAAGGAAACTATCTGAAATTTTATTGACAAGTAGTTTTCTAACTTCTTTGAAGACTTATCTAAGGTTTGAAGCAATCAATATCAAATCTCATCTCTTTCTTTGTTTGAAGAAGATTGGCTTAGAAGCCACCTTTTAAAAAGATCAGGCCTTCGCTTTCTAGTCCTATCCTTTCGCTGACTTAACCTCCAGGCAGCGATGGCGCCATGATCACCACTTCGCAAAACATTTGGAACCTTCATACCTCTAAATTCTGAAGGGCGGGTGTATTGAGGATAACTAAGCAACGTATCAGTATGACTTTCTTCATCTAGGGACTCTGGTGCACCAAGAGTCCCTGGCAATAAACGTAAGACCCCATTGATGATTATCATTGCTGGCAATTCACCACCAGTCAAGATGTAATCACCTATTGAGACCTCTTCATCAGCCAAAGTTCTAATCCGCTCATCAAAGCCTTCATATTGTCCACATATAAGAATTAATTGATCTAAAGATGACCAGTTTTGCAAATCATTTTGATAAAGATTCCTCCCCTGAGGCGACATCAACAAAACTTTTCGACTTGCAGAAAAAGGAATTGAATCAAAAGCAGCAAAAAAAGGCTCTGGCTTAAGAACCATTCCTGCTCCACCTCCATATGGCTCATCATCAACCTTGGAATAATTGTCAGTCGTAAAATCACGAGGGTTATAGAAGTTCAACTCAGCAATATTTGAAGAGATTGCTCTGCCAGTAACACCATAAGAACTCAGGCTTTCAAATACCTGAGGGGCAAGGCTCAAAATATCAAATCGGTAAGTAGCCTTAGCCATTAATGACCTTGAAAAGAACTTTAAATTGATTTAAAAGGGCCAAGTGAAGACTAAGGGCTATAAGAACGAAGGAATAATTAAAAATCTTTGAGAAATGACTCCTCAATTAATCACTCTCGTAACCTAACTCTTTTAATCTAGAAGCATTAGACCGCCAATTTGGTACTACCTTAACAAATAATTCCAAATATATTTTGCCATCCAGCAGTGACTGCATCTGCAATCGTGCACCTTGGCCAATTGCTTTTAACATAGTTCCTCCTCTACCAATTAAAATTCCTTTCTGACTCTTCCTTTCAACTAATATTGTTGCAAGTATCGCAACATTGACTTTAGATCCTTTTGTATTTTTAGAAGAATCAATCTCTTCAATACGTTCAATGGATACAGCAACACTGTGCGGAACCTCTTCTCGAGTCTTAATAAGAACTTGTTCTCTAATCAATTCCGCCAATAATATTTTCTGAGGCTGATCACAAATCATTTCATGCGGATACAAAAGAGGCCCTTCTGGCAATTTTTGTCCAAGCGCTTCCAACAATGAGCGACAACCCTCTCCTGTAAAAGCACTGCAGCGGTAGATAGGCCAATCAGAGTTTCCTATTAGGTTTCTATATTCTTCTTCCCTATTATTAAAGCAATCTTGTTTGACCAAGTCCCATTTATTTAAAGCAACCAAAACAGGTATATTCTTGTTTTTTAATAATTGGACAATAAATTCATCTCCCTTACCAGGAGAGCAAGATCCTTCCAACAAAAGCAAAGCCATATCGACTTCTCCAATCGCAGACCTTGCCATTTGGACAAGTCTTTCGCCTAACAGATGGTGCGGCTTATGGATTCCAGGAGTATCTACCATCACTAACTGAGAATAGGAAGTCGTAATAATTGCCCTTAGTCGATTCCTAGTGGTTTGAGCAACAGGTGAGACAATCGAAACCTTCTTCCCAACAAGCTTATTAAGCAGAGTCGACTTCCCAACATTTGGTCGGCCAATCAAGGCAACAAATCCTGATCGAAATCCATTTGAGTCAACCTCAAAAGAAGTCATGATGTGAACTAAGTGAGTGCAATTACTGGCTCCAAAAACTTCAACAAAACATGATCAAACAAGAACCCAGCTTTCAAGAAGCAATTACTGCATCATTGATTTTGTGCAATGCTTGGGAAAGAGGTGAGCTCAGCGACGAAGTCCTGGCTGATCGCATAACTGAATTAATAGCAAAAAATGATGGTGCAAGGGCTTTTTTTGCTGTGAGCCTTTCAAGTGACATTCCTTTAATAGATCGATTGCCAGAAACTGTCGCTATTCAGTTCAGATTAGCTGGGGAAAAGATTGTGGACCTAACAATTAGGAATATGGCAATGAGCACAGCAATGGCATTAAAACACGAAGTGGATGGCGACCAAAATAAACAAGTGGGGTCTGAAAGAATAAAAACAAGATGCCAAGAACTTCTTCGCATCTTAGATCCAAATATAGTCAAAAGAAGACTGGAAATGCTTATACTTTCAATCAAACAAGAAGGTCCTTATTCGGGTTTTCTTAAGCGTTGGGATTACAATAATGAACAAAAGAAGGCAATATTAAAAAGCATAGATCAAGTAGCTAGATAATAAAAAAGCTGGCTATTTAGCCAGCTTTTTTATTATCAATTTAATGTAATTAGTAAGAGCTCAAAGGTACCAATATTCAATCCCTACGACCTCCTCCTTGAAGTGCAATCATAAGGCGCAAGATAAAAATAAACAAATTAATATAAGTCAAATACATGCCTAAAGCCCCAGCCAGGTATTGTTCATCCCGATATGTACGAGGCATTGTATAGAAATCAACAAAAGCAGCACCCACAAAAAGAACGGTCCCAAATCCTGCAATCATTAATTCAAATCCACTACCTCCAAACATTCCAGGAGCGAAAAAACCACCAACAATCTGAACAAGCATTGCAATAATCAAACCAACCAGACCTAGCCCAACGACACCACTCAATGCCTGTCCAACACTGTCACTCATATTCCTCCCAACAATTGAAGCTACGGCAAAAGTAATCCCTGTAGCAAGAGCTGCAGTTCCAACTGCTCCCATTCCTGCTGTTCCAATAGCTATGGCTACGATTCCACTTAGGGTATAACCGGTAATCAAACTGTAAGCACTTAGCAAAGGAAGTGCTGTACTGTTATTTGCCTTAAGGGCTACATTTTGAGCCACAAAAAACAAAACAAAATTTCCTATTAATGCCACCCAAAAAAGAGGCATAAACAAAGATGGGTTTGAGACTTGTAAGGCAAGCCCCCCAATTACTCCTCCAGCAGTTAAAACCATTCCCCCACCAACATATGGCAAGGCTTTGTTAACTACATTGGGGCCAACCAAAGCACTTGACTGTGCCTCACGAATAGCCTGTTGAAAATTGCTGCTTGCTGGCATAGCTCAACAGATCACTTAACCCATTTACTTTGGCATCAAAAAAAAGTACATGCGCAAATATTTAGTGCGGATCTCCCTATCGCTTGTCATCACTTGCATAAGCCTCAATCACACGCTGCACTAGTGGATGCCTGACAACGTCTAATGAAGTGAGCCTGCAAACAGCCACCCCTTCTACAGATTCAAGCAGTTCAGAGGCCTGAATAAGACCACTTCTCTGGCCAACTGGCAAATCAACTTGAGTCGCATCTCCGGTAACAACCATCCGTGATCTTTCACCCAATCTTGTAAGAACCATTTTCATCTGCGCAGCCGTCGTATTTTGAGCTTCATCAAGAATCACGAAAGCATGTTCAAGAGTCCTCCCTCTCATATAAGCCAAGGGCGCAACTTCAATTACACCTTTTTCTAACAACGTTGTTGTTTTCTCATACCCCAACAAATTATGCAAAGCATCATAAATAGGGCGTAAATAAGGATCTACTTTTTGTTGAAGATCTCCCGGCAAGAAGCCCAGTCTTTCCCCTGCCTCTACTGCCGGTCTTGTAAGAATCAATCTCTCAACTTTTCTATCTGTAAGCATTTTTACTGCTAGCGCAGTAGCCAAGAAAGTTTTACCAGTACCAGCTGGACCTACAGCAAAAGTTAGGTCATGTGTTTGCATCGCCTCAACATATGCCTTTTGGCGAAGGGTCCTTGGCCTTAAAAGATTGCCACCCTGGCTACGAGCAATAACTTGATTACTAAGCTGAGCATGATCCTTCCTTCTCCCAGTATCCAAAGCATTTAGAGCAGTTTGCAAATCAACCGAAGTAATAACCTGTCCTTCCTGCCAGATAGGTCGCATAAGTTCTATTAATCCTGCAGCCCTCTCGAGTTGAGGAGGCATGCCTCCTATCTCAAGTTGAAGCCCCCTCATTACAAAAGAGGCTCCTGTCATCTCCTCTAGAAGATGCAATGTTTGCTGACCTGGGCCTGAGATTGCCAGGGCAGAGTCAGAGTTTGGCAAATCAATTAAGAAGCTACCGGGGGAGGCTGCTTCATTCATTAATTTCTTCAGGCTTCTTTTGTTTCTGGTTGAATTGCATCAGTTGATGCAACCTGATCTTTTTCAACTTCTGAATTTTTTACAACTTCCTCAGCTTTATCATCAATACCTTTATTTTTTGCATTTGAGGAGGATGCTTTACGGGCGGCTTCCTGCTTGGCTTTACCTACCACCTCAGCTGGTCTAATTGTTTTCTCTAGAAGGCCGCCCTTAACTAACAATGATCTAACTGCATCAGTTGGTTGTGCTCCTTGACTAAGGCGAAAACGCAGAGCCTCCGTATCCAATCTGGTTTCTTTGGTTCTTGGATTGTAAAAACCTAGTTCCTGAAGAGGACGCCCATCCCGCCTGGAAGTGCTATTACAAGCAACCAACCGGAAACTCGCTTCTCTCTTCTTTCCAAACCGCTTAAGGCGGAGTTTGATCATCTTGCCTGAATTCTGTAGTTGTTTAGGGCTTTGACGCAAATAAAAATTTGGCGTCAAAAAGCCACATTACCTTGTTAAGGGTTCACAAGTCTCCAAAACCCTTCTTTTTCTTTATTGACTTTTGTTTTTTGGGCATAGATCCATTACCTCTTCTACTGCTTCCATTGCCTGGCATTCCTGGCATTCCTGGCATTCCTGACATTCCTGGCATTCCTGGCATTCCTGGCATTCCACCACCACTAGACATTTGTTTCATAAAACCTCGCATTTTTTGAAAATCAGCTAATACCTTTTCAACCTCTGCAGAACTGTAACCACTACCTTTACCAACTCGTTTACGTCTAGAAGGTTGAGCAGCTAACAATTCAGGTTGAGTCCGCTCATCGTCAGTCATTGAATCAATCATTGCTTCTATGCGCTTAAGTTGTTGCTCTCCACTTTTAAGCATTCCATCATCAATTTTATTCATGCCAGGGATCATTTTCATCAGTCCTCCCAGTGATCCCATACGTTTAATCAATCTCATTTGCTTAACAAAGTCTGAAAAGTCAAAAGTTGCCTCTTGAAGTTTCTTTTGCATTAATTCCGCATCTGCAATCTCAACTTCCTTTTGAGCTTTTTCGACAAGAGTTAAAACATCTCCCATTCCAAGAATTCGACTAGCCATTCTTTCTGGATGAAAAGGCTGCAAAGCTTCTACCTTTTCCCCAGTACCTATAAATTTGATCGGTTTACCACTAACTTTGCGAATTGAAAGTGCAGCACCACCTCTGGAATCACCATCAAGCTTTGTAAGCACTGCTCCAGTAATTCCAACCTTCTCGTTAAAAGCCTTTGTTAAATCAGCCGCTTCTTGGCCAATCATTGAATCAACAACCAGTAAAACTTCGCTTGGATTTACAGCTTGGCGAATCCTCACCATCTCTTCCATCATCTCTGCATCTATTTGAAGTCTTCCAGCTGTATCCACTATCAAAACGTCTATATCCTCTTCGAGCGCTTTAGCCAATCCAGCAGCTGCAATTTCCTCAGGCTTTTTATCATTTCCGAGACTAAAAACCTCAACATCTATTTGATTACCAAGAGTGTGAAGCTGCTCTATTGCAGCAGGCCTATATACATCTGCAGCAACCATCAAAGCCTTCTTCCCCTGTTCTTTTAAATGGAGCCCAAGCTTTGCAGTAGCAGTGGTCTTACCAGCGCCCTGCAAACCAGCCATCAAAACCACCTCTGTCTCTACAGCAGAACTTACTAATGGAGCGTTGGATCCACCCATTACTTCAACTAATTGCTCATGAACAACTTGTATAAATTTTTGTCCTGGGTTAATGCCCCTAACCACCTCTTCACCTAAGGCTTTCGTCCTCACCTCTTCAACAAAATCTTTCACGATAGGGAGACTTACATCAGCCTCCAACAAGGCTCTGCGAACTTGCTTTAAGGCTTCATCTACATTTGTATCACTAATCTTGTTCTCTCCTCTAAGACCTTTAACTGCATCTTCAAAACGGGTAGACAACTCATCAAACATAGAAAGTACCGGAGTGATTTGGAGGTTTTTAAAAGGTTAACTAAAAGCTAAAATCTTCAAGTGCCACTTATGTAATCAACCAATTTCCAAACTTCATCTTCTCTCCCAAGAATATATGTAACCCTAAGTAGTGGGATCGTAGTTTCTGATATAACACCTCCATCATTTTTCAATCTTTGATCTTTATAGGACAATCTTGCCTTTAACTCTATTCTGTTTGAAGTTCTGCTAATTATTTTTAAGGATTGAATGCTTGCACTAATATTTTGTTTTTGTGAATTAGACCTGTCTTTAGATCTTTCTAGAAATACTCGCTTGACAAGTGCCTCTCTAGCAAATATTCCTAAGCGGCTAGTTCTTTTGCCTGAAAGAATAATGGCCTTGTTTTCTAGCCAACCATTTAAAAGAATTAACAGCTCATCTTTATTAGGTTCTTTTGAAATAAGCACCCTAGGAGTAGATGTGAGTTCAGGCTTTGGCTTATCAGTTGATAATTTCTTATCTATTGGTGATTTTTTATCTTTCAACAAGTTTTCTTCCTTATTAGATTTCTTAACTTCTTCAGAAGTATTTAACCTGGATTTATTTACAACCGAATTAGAGACTATTCCAAAAGAAACTAATGCCGCAGAAATGAATAAAAGTATCCATAGCTTTCGAAGTGAATAAAATTTATTCTTTAAATTAATCCAAATATAAATTAAATTTGATCTTATATCCTCAAGGGAATCATCAAAGTAACCTTCCTCTTCGATTTTTTCAGGCACACTTGAATCATCTAAACCTGATTCACTCTTGATTTCATCAGAATCTCTTGATTCCAGATCAATTTCTGTTTGTACATCTTTATCCTCCTCTTCTGGCTGTTCAGAAGTCAAAGATGACAAGAAAGAGAATCCGGCCTTAGCAATGCCAAGTGCACCTTTCTTATCTATTTGTTCTATATATGATTGAACATCTCTATCAGCAAACCAAGCTTCTAAATCAATAGTTTCAACTTCCAAATCTCTATATCCAGGCAAAACATCATTCCTTAACCAATCACGACAATAATCACATAATGCTGCCAGATCATCACCAGGATATTCTTCCAACCAACTGATCAAACCTTCGTCGGAACTCCTTGCAAAAAGATCTTTTGCTCGCTGTATATCTGCCAGCAAAACATCCATGCATCCCAAAAGAGGCATAACGTCAAGTCCTTGTATATCTAAAGCATTCAATTTCTTTCGTGCCTCTTGAATCCTTTCTGGTTTTCTTCTCGAAAAACCAGCTGCCACCAAAGCAAGAACCTCAAGGAAACCAGCATCTGCAGAGCCAGTTTTATTCCAATGATTGAACAAATCAGCTTGTTCTTGAACAGTCAAAAACTTTCTGATTTGTTGAAAAAAGGCTTCAAAATCTGATTGTTCCAAAGAGCCTACAAACATTGTCTTATTCCTACCTTCAATTCCGCCTCTCTTCGTAACGAAGGCGTCCAAAAGGCGAATGCCTTCTTGATGAGCCCGCTGATCTCCAAGATCTCTACTGACTAAGTCCAGGATTCTGTAAGGCAATAGAGCTTCTAAATCTTTTTCCAAATTTTCTCGCTGCTCTGGCAATTTCCCCATTCGTTGCAAAAGTTGCCGCCCTTCTCTTAAAAGTTTTGCCGCAGATTCGTAATGCCTAAGTTCAGTTTCTTGTAAGGCTGCTGCCCTGCAAGACAATGCTGCAACCAAAGTAAGGTCTGCTTCTCTCCCACTTCCAAGGGCTGGAGCCTGAGGAGGCTTTAATGAATTACATGCGATTTTAAAAGCCTCAAAGGATGCCTCTGCCTCCCAAAGCAGAATCAATCCTGCTACCTCTCTATTAGTAGAGATCTCAAGGCCTAAAGCTCCTCCTAATAAAGCTGCCTCATACTCTTTTCGTTGATCTTCATTACTAAGCAAATCGCTCGACAACCGTAACAATTCAGATCTTTGAACAAGAGACTCATGAGTAAAACCTTCTTCAGGAGGACGATCAAGACGCAATTGCAAAGTCCTTAACACCGTCTCTGCCTCTGCAGATGGACTTACCCCTAATAGGCGAAAATGATCAATAGGCAGTTCCACTAGCTGCTCAGTCTTTGACATTGGACTCTAGGCCTGGAGAAGGTATTTGCCATCCTTCTTGTACAGGCCATTACAGTCTTAAGTCGAAAGCATGGCTATGAAATCAGCAAAGAACCAAACATGGACTCAATCAAGACAATGAAGTCCCTTGAAAACATTGAACATTCTGAGCGTCTAATTAAGACTGACTCCTCTAAGAATGCAACCGTCAACACAGAGACAGGATTGCATCTTTTTAGAGACATGACTCTTGGTAGAAGGTTCGAAGACAAATGCGCCGAAATGTATTACCGCGGCAAGATGTTTGGGTTTGTACACCTCTACAACGGTCAAGAAGCCGTGAGTTCTGGCGTAATTGGTGCAATGAAACTTAAACACGACTGGTTTTGCAGCACATATCGTGATCATGTGCATGCCCTAAGTGCTGGAGTCCCAGCACGAGAAGTAATGAGTGAGCTTTTTGGCAAGGAGACTGGATGCAGTAAAGGGAGAGGTGGCTCAATGCACCTTTTTTCAAAAGAACACCATTTACTTGGAGGCTATGCATTTATAGGAGAAGGGATTCCAGTCGCATTGGGTGCTGCATTTACTAGTCGCTATAAACGCGATGCACTTAATGATCAAACCAGTGATGCCGTTACTGCAGCATTTTTCGGAGATGGGACATGTAACAACGGGCAATTTTTTGAATGTCTAAACATGGCTCAACTCTGGAAGTTGCCGATTCTTTTTGTTGTTGAGAACAACAAATGGGCCATTGGAATGGCCCATGATCGTGCGACTAGTGATCCTGAGATTTGGCGCAAAGCAGCTGCTTTCGGAATGAATGGAGAAGAAGTCGATGGAATGAATGTGTTAGCAGTGCGAGGCGCCGCTGAAAGGGCTATTGAAAGAGCAAGAGCTGGCGAAGGCCCGACATTGCTCGAATGTCTGACCTATCGTTATAGAGGGCATTCATTAGCTGATCCAGATGAGCTACGCGCAGAAAAAGAAAAAGAATTCTGGGCCAAAAGAGATCCTTTAAAAGCTCTTGAAAAAGAACTTTTAAATAAAGATCTGGCCACTGCAGATGAACTTAGAAAAATCGAAAAACAAATTGATGAAGAGGTTTTGGACGCAGTTGAATTTGCTTTATCAGCAAAAGAACCAGATCCTAATGAGCTGACAAAATATATTTGGGCCGAAGATTAATTATTTA
The DNA here is from genome assembly GCA_003280085.1 of Prochlorococcus sp. AG-363-O06. Classification (GTDB taxonomy): domain Bacteria; phylum Cyanobacteriota; class Cyanobacteriia; order PCC-6307; family Cyanobiaceae; genus AG-363-O06. The sequence goes on from QCFY01000016.1 coordinate 23,876, forward strand.
AATAGACGAGAAATAACAACTTTATAGAAAGCGTTTCTACAAACCCTAAATACCACTTGGCAGTTTTCTTGTAAGGTTCCTCAACTTACGCAATGCCTTCAATTCGACTTGACGCACTCTTTCCCTTGAAACTTCTAACAAACGGCCAATTTCGGCAAGGGTATGCCTTTCGTTACCTTCAAGTCCAAATCGAAGTTTTAGGACATGCTGCTCTTGCTCACTGAGATGAGTCAACCAACGACCAAGCTGTTCCTGATGAATGCGTTGCTCAACCTTGTCAAGAGGCTCTTCATCTGAACCATCAGCAATTAGATCTCCTAAGAAACTTCTACCCTCTTCTCCATTGACTGGCGCATCAAGACTACTGGTTGTAAGAGCCTGGCGTAAAAGGGAATCCAATTCTTCTACAGGTATATCCATTTCTTCTGCGATCTCAAGCCTGCTAGGCATTGCTCCAAGCTTGTGAGCTAAATCAAGACTGACTTTGCGAATAGTAGTGAGTCTTTCACTTAAATGAACAGGCAAACGAATAGTTCTTGACTGACAGGCAATCGCTCGAGTCATACTTTGCCTAATCCACCAGAAAGCATATGTAGAGAACTTGTAACCTCTCGTTGGATCAAACTTCTCAACAGCTCGTTCCAAGCCTAAAGAACCTTCCTGTATTAGATCCAAAAGTTCTAAACCTTTTCCTTGATATTTCTTAGCTACGCTTACTACGAGACGAAGATTCGCTTTCATCATTCTCTCCTTAGCCCTTCTCCCAATTCGAATCAACCTCCGCTGCTTAGAAGACAAAGGTTTTTTGGAATCATCTGTAGGGTCCTCTTCAACAAGACTCATCATCATCTGAACTTGATTACCCAACTCAATCTCTTCTGCTGGAGTGAGTAAAGGTATACGACCAATAGTTGATAGATACCAACTAATTGGATCACTGCCACGCCTTCTTTGAGACTCAAGCGTCCTAGGTGCCGATGAAACCATAGCAACTCCTTCTCAACTGAATGACAAGGACTTTCCTACGGAAATCGCAAAAGAGCCTTTTGTTTCAAGAACCCTTCAGATTCATGAGTGGAAAACTACACAATTCAACAAAAAACACCACATTCGTCACTAATCAAAGTGATGAAAAAGACATTTTTTGATTTGGATCTCATTCACAAGAGCTGCCAAAGACTTAGCAATTGCACTTGGAGAACTATCCGCTTTAGAAATTTTTGCTGCTTCGGAATGCAAAAAAGCTGCCAAGGCAAGCAACTCTCCATCTGGTGGAATTTTAGCTGCAATTCCAAGAGCCCCTAATCCAGTTGCAAAGCCAGCCAGCAAATCCCCTAACCCTGTTCTAGCTACCCAAGGAGCAGTTTCCCCTAGCTGCCATGCATTCCCATCTGGCGCAGCGATCACAGTATGAGCTCCCTTTAACAAAACCTGTGCCCCGCTAATCTCAGCAGCAGCCTTTGCGGCTTCAAGAGGTTGCAAATTTTTTAACTGTGGAAATAGTCGTAAAAATTCGTTTTTATGAGGAGTTAGCCATGTAGGACCTAAGCGCTTCTTTAACCAAGTCCAACCTTTTTGATCTATAGCCAAACGATTAATAGCATCTGCATCTAAAACTAAAAGTCCTTGAAAATTTTCAAGGGACCTAGATGACTCTGACCATTTTTCTTGACCATGTCCCAACCCTGGGCCAACCAAGAGTGCATCAACTCGATCAAGTTTTGTTTTAGAAAGAACATTAGCCAAAGAAACTTGCTTGTCTAAATCTTCATCCAGAAAGGATTTCAAAACGACTTCAGGTAAAACTTGCCAAATCCCCTCAGTTAATGATTTTGGAAGAGAAGCCTGCACACTCCCAACTCCACTAGCAAGGGCTCCTCTTAAAGCCAACAAAGAAGCACCTGGATATTGTTTAGAGCCAGCACAAACTAAAACTCTGCCGCGCTGATATTTGTTTGCTGCTGAATTTATTGAAGGATATGGAATCTCCGCCAAGTCAGAAGAACAAATCCTCCTAACCAATTTTGCTTCCAGAACCTCCAATTTATGAGTAGGGAACCCAATATCGATTCGTTCAATGTGACCAATATTTGAACAAGCAGCGTCCTGAATAAGTCCTTGCTTAATGCAACCAACTGTCAAAGTTATAGATGAATAGGCAGCGCCACCCTGGAATACAACACCAGTATCAGAACACAAACCGGAAGGGACATCTAAGCTGACCAACCTTCCTGGGCAATGCTTTTGCCTTTCCTGAAACAATTTAGAAATGAAGCTAGGTAATGGACGTGTTTGGCCTAGCCCAAACAATGCATCTATCCATAGATTCATCCCAAACACATCAGGCGCCGACTCCATTTGTTTCACACCAAGCCACTTAACATGCGCGAGATGCGATGCCGTTAATGATTTTCTTTTTAAAATTGGACACCATATCTTTACATCAATTCCCAACAAAAATAGTTCCCTTGCAATTACTAAACCATCTCCTCCGTTATGGCCTGGACCTACAAGAACAATCACACCATCTTGTAGCAAATGGCTTTGAGTTAACAGAAAAGAAGTCATTGATTGACCTACTTTTTCCATCAAGCCATCAACAGATTGACCATTTGAGAGAATCAAACTCTCAAGTTTTGACATTTGGCTTGCTGTGACCATCACATGGTCACAATCTGATTTAGGCCAAGACACGGCAGCTTTTAGTACATAATCAACTATGTAACTATTCAGCGGTAATGGCTATGCCGCCCAAAATCCACGATCAAATAAGTTTTGATTCTCCACCGGCTACTGATGCTGGTAAAAAGACTAAGACTTATCTTCAGAAATTAAATTGTGATCACAAAATAGCGGTGGGGCTCTCAGGAGGAGTTGATAGCTCCCTTGCTGCTGCTCTCTTAATTCAAGCTGGGTGGGAAGTTAAAGGCATAACGCTATGGCTAATGAGCGGTAAAGGCTCTTGCTGCTCAGAAGGACTTGTTGATGCAGCTGGTCTTTGTAAACAAATTGGTATAGATCACCATATTATTGACTCGAGAGAAACTTTTAAGAAGGAAATAATTGAGACTGTAGTTAATGACTATAAGAATGGAATTACTCCTTTACCTTGTTCAAGATGTAATCGATCCGTAAAATTTTCAACAATGCTTGACTGGGTAACAAATAACCTTAAGACAAGTAAAATTGCAACTGGCCATTATGCACGAATACATAAAGCAAAAGACCGAGTTTCAAATATTGATTTACCAGGAAAAAGTGAAGGAAGAAATCTACTCTTGAGAGGCGTAGATAAAAGTAAGGATCAAAGCTATTTCCTTTATGATCTTCCACAGAGTGTACTTGAAAGAGTTATATTTCCATTAGGAGAACTGACAAAAAAAGAAACGCGAATAGAAGCAAATAAATTAGGATTAAGAACTGCAGAAAAGTCTGAGAGTCAAGACCTATGCCTTGCGGAACACCATGGTTCAATGCATTCATTTTTGGACGCATACCTTCCACCTAAAGAAGGAGAAATAAGACTTGAAGATGGAACTCTTTTAGGGAAGCATGATGGCATTGAACACTTTACAATTGGCCAGCGAAAAGGCTTAGGAGTATCTTGGACAGAACCTTTACACGTAATCAGGTTAGAAGCTTCTGAGAATAGAGTTATTGTTGCTCCCCGTTCAAAGGCAGGTAAGTCAATTTGCAATGTAAATAAAGTTAATTGGATCTCAATTGCTCCTCCAGAACAACCGATTAACATAATGGTTCAAGTTCGCTACAAAAGCCTACCCGTACAAGCGAAGCTAATACCTATTGCATCAGAAGAGAAAGGTTTTGAAAACAATCATCTATCCACCTGCCGACTAGAGTTCAAAGAAGAGCAGTTCTCAATAACTCCAGGGCAAGCTGCTGTCTTCT
>QCFY01000017.1 GCA_003280085.1 Prochlorococcus sp. AG-363-O06
TTCACCACAAGTATCAACCTACTTTCAAATTAAAAGTAGGTCTAAAAAGTATCACTGCTGAAATTAGGCAATTCCATGAAATCTTAGAGGTTCTTCCACACAATGCGCGTCTAAGGCTAGATGCAAATGGCACTTGGGATAGACAACAGGCTCAAACGTGGATCAATTCCTTATTACTAGAGGAAAGATTGGAGTGGCTAGAGCAACCACTACCACCAGATGATATTGATGGTCTGTATGAGTTAGCAAAAAAGGTGCCTATTGCTCTTGATGAATCTCTAATGACGAGCCCTTCATTAAGAGCAGCCTGGCATGGCTGGCAAATAAGACGTCCAGCAATAGAAGGAGATCCACGAAAAATTCTTAAGGAGCTGAATCAAAAAATTGGCTACCGAGTAATCAGCACAGCCTTTGAAACAGGTATTGGCAGGCGCTGGGTCAACCATTTGGCAGCGTTACAAGAGAAGGGTCCTACTCCTACAGCTCCTGGCCTCGCACCAGGTTGGTGTCCTAGTACTCAACTATTCAGTAGCAACCCGGAATCAGTATGGGATGCAGCATGAAAAATCTCATTACACTGCGCTCAGATCTAAAAAATCCTGAGAAATATTCTAAAGAACTGTCCCAAAATCTTAAAAAAAATTCCTGGATAGAATTATTACCTGAATCGGCTCAACATTCTGAAATTACAGTTACAAACTTACCTAATACATCAGGGCTAATCATAGGGAGTGGAGGGAGTAGTGGTAAAGAACCTCACAGATGCCTACATACTTGCGAAAATCTTAACCAATCTGCAATAGCAACAAGGGAGTGGCTAAAAGCTCACGAATTGCAGCCTAATAGTTCTCTAATAATGAATCCACTACCTATGCACCACATCAGTGGTTTAATGTCATGGTGGAGAAGTCGGGCTTGGGGTGCTAGTCATGTATGGATAGTACCATCATTAATGCATGACTTACCTAGGTTAATCGCTTATTGTCAACCATTCTTCGACAATAATGATGGTCCCAAACTTATTTCACTAGTCCCAACTCAGCTGAATCGACTATTACGAGATTCACTAGGTATTCAATGGCTTAAATTCTTTACCGTAATTTGGGTAGGTGGTGCTCATATCTCAAAAGATACAGCTCAATTTGCGAGAGCAGAAGGGATCCCGCTAGCACCATGCTATGGGGCTACCGAAACGGCTGCGATGGTAACAGTAATGAGTCCAAGCGACTTTCTTTCTGGCATTCAGGGGTGCGGGAACCCACTTATAGACGTAGAGCTGTCAATAGCTAATGACGGCGCACTAAAAGTTAAAACTCCAAGGTTAGCTCTAGCTAGGCTACAAAATGGCCAATTAACTGAACTCAGGGATGCTGATGGCTGGTGGAAATCTGGTGATATTGCTGAGTTGTCCACAAGAAATTATCTATTAAATATAGATATCATTGGACGTATTGACAACGCAATTAATTCTGGAGGGGAGACAGTCTTCCCGGAAAGCCTAGAGAACAAACTTTTGCAAGCTGCCAAAGAGATTGAAATTCCATTAGAAGCATTGATTTTTCTCCCAATTGAAGATAAAGAATGGGGGCAAAGATTGGTAGGAGTTTTTCGTTGGAGGGAAAGATGCACATCCTCCGACTCAGCCAAATATCTCCAAAACCTTAAAGCCCTAACAAATGATTGGCTGCCAGCCGAACGGCCAGTTGCGTGGCATCTATGCAAAGACTTAGCACCCAATGCTGCTGGGAAATGGGAACGTGCTGCCTGGAAAGAATGGCTAATCAATCAAGCCCATAGGGTTCCCTAAAAACTTGTTTTTTTTCAAACAGCACTAGGTCCATTATTAATCATTGATGCCTCAAGCCAAAGATCGATGTCTTCAGGCAAAGAGGATCTGTGACGTGTTTTTGTGTCAATAGAAAGATGTCGTATAAGGCATTGAGCACACTCTGCATCGTCTCGCTCAAAAATTGTTTTCACTTGAAAACTACCTAAGTCCAATTTTTCTGGGGCAAGTTTTATCTTCAAGTGATCACCTGTCTTTATAGGTATTCGGAAACTTGCTTGACAATGAACGATTGGTAAAGAAATTTCTGGGTCCACGCGATTATTTTTACAGCCTGGAAAAACATTAGAAGCATCTAATCCATACAATTCAAGGCTTTCCTCCCACGCTTCATGGGCCCAACGAAGTAGATGATGAAAATGCACAACCCCTGCTGCATCAGTTTCACCAAATCGAACGATGCGTTTTACATAAAGCCAGCTTGTAGGGGTTTTATTCAGCAATTAACACTCAGCGATCAACTGAACCCATGATGACGTCTATCGAACCAAGAATTGCCATGATATCTGCAACCTTTGCTCCTCTAAGAATATGAGGAAGAATTTGCAGATTATTTAGATCGGCAGCTCTAATTTTAAATCTCCATGGCGTTACATCATTATTCCCCTGAAGAAAAACCCCTATTTCTCCTTTCCCTGACTCCAATCTCGTATATATCTCACCATTAGGAATCTTAAAAGTTGGTGCAACTTTTTTTGCAACGTACTGATAATCAAAAGCAGACAAGGGACTCGCCTTGCCATCGGCAATCCTTCGAGCTTCAAGATTTTCAGTTGGACCACCAGGGATCATTTCACATGCCTGCTCAAGAATCCTTAAAGATTGGCGCATCTCCTCAATCCTGACTCTATAACGCGCATAACAATCACCTTCCTTTTCTGAAGCTATTGACCATTCAAAATCGTCATAACATTCATAATGATCGACCTTTCTTAAGTCCCAAGGCACCCCAGAAGCGCGAAGCATTGGTCCTGAAAGACTCCAGTTAATTGCATCTTCTCGACTTATTTGACCTAAGCCTTCAATACGTCTACGAAAAATAGGGTTCTTTGTTATCAACCTTTCATATTCATCAATCTTTGGGCCAAACCAATCACAAAAGTCCTTACACTTTTCCAACCACCCCCAGGGCAAATCACATGCCACTCCCCCTATACGAAAGTAATTATTATTAATTAGACGTTGACCTGTGGCGGCTTCCCACAAATCATAAATCATTTCTCTTTCTCTAAAAATATAAAAGAAAGGTGTCTGTGCACCAACATCAGCTAAAAATGGGCCAAGCCAAAGCAAATGATTAGCAATACGATTCAACTCAAGCATCAATACCCTTATATAACTAGCTCGTTTGGGTACCGAAATATTTGCCAATCGCTCAGGTGCATTAACGACTATCGCCTCATAGAACATGCCAGCGGCATAATCCATCCGACTGACATAAGGAACAAACATTACGTTTGTTCTGTTCTCTGCAATTTTTTCCATCCCTCGATGTAAATACCCAATTACTGGCTCACAATCCAAAACATCTTCCCCATCTAGTGTCACCACTAAACGCAAAACCCCATGCATAGAAGGGTGATGTGGGCCAAAATTGACCACCATTGGCTCCGTACGCGTTTCAAGCTGCGTCATGGGGCCTCATAAATAATTTCCTTCAAGATTTTAGGTAGAACAGATGCTAGAGGACACCCCACTTGATTCTTCCCGATTCGAACACTTGCCAGTAATGGCTGATGTAATTTTAAATGCAATCGCGGGACTACCTCCAAAATTCCTAAATGAAGGCCTAATTATTGATGCCACTGTTGGTGGTGGGGGGCATTTAGCGTTAATTCTTGAAGCCCATCCGAATCTTCGTGCAATTGGGCTTGATCAAGATCCAATTGCAATAGAGGCATCTAAAAAACATCTAATGCCTTTTGGTACCAGAACTGAAGTTTTGGAAACAAATTTTGCAGATTTCACGCCGACTGAAAAGGCCGTATTTGTGCTCGCTGATCTTGGAGTTAGCAGTCCACAATTTGATCAAGCCAATAGAGGGTTTAGTTTTCGACTTGATGGGCCATTAGACATGAGAATGAGCCCTAATAAGAAATGCACAGCAGCAAGCCTAATTAAAGAACTCTCTGAAAAAGAACTCGCTGACCTTATATATAAATTTGGAGAAGAAAAATTCTCACGCCGCATTGCACAAAAAATCAAAAAAGACTTATCTGATAAAGGACCATTTAAAGGAACTAAGGACTTAGCATACTCAATTGCAGGTTGCTTCCCTCCAAAAATGCGTCATGGTCGAATACATGCGGCTACGCGTACTTTTCAAGCTTTACGAATAGCTGTAAATGACGAACTAGACAATCTAGATACTTTCCTCAGGAAATCACCTGAATGGTTACACCCTGAAGGAATATTAAGTGTGATCAGTTTTCATTCTCTTGAGGATAGGAAAGTAAAGAATACCCTGAAACTAGATAATAGAGTAGAGAAAATAACCAAAAAACCTTTGGTGGCCAATTCTATTGAGATAGAAAATAACCCTCGAAGCAGAAGTGCTAAATGCAGAATGGTAAGAAAGAAATGACTAGCTAATAACTAGTTAGTCATTTCTTAAATCATTAATCACTTGCGAAATGCAAGTAATTGCATTTTCTATGTCATTCGCTGTTGTGTTTCTTCCAAGACTTAAACGAATAGAGGACTCTGCTTCAGCCAAGCTTCGTCCTAAAGCAAGGAGAACATGAGATGGTCTACCATTACTACAAGCAGAACCACTACTACAAGAAATAACTGGCTTCAATTTACGATGCAAAAGTGATCCCCTTACACCAGGTATTGTTATATTCAAATTATGCGCAAGTCTATTTTTTAACGAGCCATTAAGTATTAAGTCTGGGAACGCCTGAGAAAGTCCTTCCCAAAGAGAATTGCGCAAATTATTTAATCTAGTTGTCCTACTTTCAAGATCATTGATGGCAATCTCTGCCGCCTTTGCCAGTCCGACAACTAATGGAACTGGGATAGTTCCAGGTCTAAGGCCAAGCTCTTGTCCGCCTCCCCAAGTTAAAGGAATTATCGGTAATTTCTTAGAATTTAAAGCCAGAACACCTATCCCTTTAGGACCACAAAGTTTATGTCCACTAAGACTTAAAAAATCCACTTCATGTTGACGCATAGATAAGGGTATATTTCCAAAAGCTTGTGCTGCATCTGTATGAAAAGTGACACCCCGTTCTTTGCATATTGATGCGAGCTCCTTAATATCTTGCAAAACACCTATTTCATTATTTGCAAACATCAAACTAACCAAGCATGTGTCTGTCTTCAAAGCATCAAGCAATTGACTTTTAGACAACAATCCATCCGAACCAGGGGAAAGTTCAGTCAAACGAAACCCCTCCTTCTTCAATTGGCGCAGTGGATCTAATACAGAAGGGTGCTCTGTTGCAAGAGTCACTAAATGCCCAGTTCTGCCAGACTCTAATGCTCGGGCTCGTGCATGACCCAAAAGAGCAATATTGTTAGCTTCTGTCGCTCCACTTGTAAAAATCAAATTCTCAGAAGCAATTCCTAGGCATGAAGCAAGTTGATCTCGAGCAAGGCTTACCGCAGCTGCAGCCTTTAATCCAGAACGATTCTGACGATTTGATGAATTGCCCCAGACATCACCCCAATAGGGTGCCATTGCATTTAAAACCTCTTGAAGGCAAGGCGTGCTCCCTTGATAGTCAAATTCCAAAAGAGCGCGTTCTTCAGTTTTATTGGGTGAACCATTCTGCATAATGAAAATTCTATTTTTTTTTGCACAAATCGATTTATCTCATTAGCCAACTATTGATCTGGTCTTCTTTAAGGTGTAATTAATGAATAATTTAGAAAATATCCTCTCTACTTTCATGAAGGAAACCCAAGGACTAATCACTGAAACAGGTCATTCTCCAAGGTTACTACTGGTGGATGACGAGCCAGGTCTAAGGAATGCAGTGCAAGCCTACCTTCAAGATGAAGGATTCAATGTCACTACTGCTGCTGATGGAGAAGAAGGCTGGCAAAAGGCATTACAAATGCACCCAGATCTTGTCATTACTGATGTAATGATGCCTCGTTGTGATGGTTACGAACTACTCAAGCGCCTTCGTGAAGACGAGAGACTAGGAGGCACGCCAGTCATCTTCTTAACCGCTAAAGGAATGACTCTCGATAGGACTCAAGGCTATGAAGCAGGAGTAGACGATTACATCCCAAAACCCTTTGACCCAGATGAATTAATAGCGCGAGTCAAAAATGTAGTTAGAAGACAAGAACGTTTGTTGGCTGAGGCTGCAAGATTTGCAGATGCAGATGTAGGGCAAATGGCAAAGCAAATTACTGAAATCCGCTCAATGCTGGCTCAGGGCGAAAGTTCAGCATCAAAAGATGCTGAACTTCCTAATTTCACCCCAAGAGAATCCAGTGTTCTCCAACTAGTAGCAGAAGGTCTAATGAACAAAGAAATTGCTAGACAATTAGAAACTTCTATAAGGAATGTGGAGAAATATGTTAGTCGATTATTTATTAAAACTGGGACATCAAGCAGAACCGAACTGGTTCGGTATGCACTTGAAAATCACTTAGTTAAATAAGGCGAGATTGTAGGAAGATAAAAGAAGTTGCTAATTAAATATTAGATTAATTTCTAATATTATTTACCCTGAAGAATCAAGACAATCGCTTAAATTCGATTAATTGGGAAAAATAGAATGGAGCCTGATTTAATTTTCTACGTACAACTCGAAAACCTGACTTCCTTGCCGCATTAACAATTCCTTTTTCAACCAGTGTGTATGCACGAGTGGTTTTACTGGGACCAGGGAATAATTGGCCAATTCGCTTCAACAATGCCAAAAAAGGAGTATAAGGAGCAAAGCTAACTATTAATCTTTCCTGAGCTAATCCACAAAGATGTCGAACCATCTCCTCAGCTGCTTTTTGTGGGTAATGAATAAAAACATCTAAACAAATAACAGTATGGTATTCACCCTCTAATCCTTCTAAGTCACTAGTCACAAAAGAAATACGCTCCAAATCAATGCTGGCTTCCGCTGCACGTAACTTAGTTTCCGCAACCATTGCTTCTGATATATCACTAGCAGCAATAGAGCCTGCTCCCATAGCTGCCAAAGGGATAGTCAAGCTCCCTACCCCACAACCTGCATCACAAAAAGTCATAGCTTGGAGCCCATCAGATTCATTTAGCCAAGACAAAACATCATCAACAGTTTTTTGATGGCCAACCCGAATATTTCGTTGAACCTTATTGACCTCTTCACTATCGCTATAAATTCGTTTCCAACGCTGGAAACCCATTCCGTTGAAATAACTTGCTACTTCAGCCTTCTCAGCTTGTTTGTGCTGTTCAGTGGTCATTTAGAGCAATCATCGTGAGAAGAATCTTAAACAGCATGCTGCCAAGTCAATTCATAATTATTTGAATTGAAGTGCCATCGAAGCAAATTGTTCAAATTTTTACCTATTAAATACTCGTGTGTTTCCGAATTACTTGATAAAACCTGACGCGGGGCAATTGTCGCAGACCAAATTGCTGCCAAAGGCTCTCTAGTCCAAGCACTCAAACGTTTGACTCCTTCCAACAAAGAAATCGAAGTGCCTGCCAGCTTTCCATTTGCAAAACGACAAGTACCTTCATTAACAAAAATCCTTTCTTTACCCCAACAAAACACATCATCCTTCACCCCATAGCCTGGCAAGGCATCACTAACCAGTACTAATTTTTGTGATGCCATTTTTTGTAAAAGCAACATGACCGTTGGGTGGACATGCGCACCGTCAGCTATCAAGCCCAGAGAAATATTTTGATGTTTAATTGCCTGTCCAACTGGGCCAGGCTCTCTGTGGTGCAAGCCAAGCATCGCATTAAAACTATGCGTAATCATTGTGATGCCATTTTCAAAAGCAATTGCAGCATTCTCAGCATCTGCTTCTGAATGACCCAAGCAAATAACCACTCCAAGCCTTTTTAGCTCTTTAATCACCTCTATTGATCCAGGTTGCTCTGGCGCCAAAGTCATCAGCGCAATCTCCCCCTCATAGCCATGAATCATTTTGTACAAAGCATCTTTACTTGGAGGCCTCAAGCAATCAATTGGATGAGCACCATTTCTCATAGGAGACAGAAAAGGACCTTCAAGGTGAGCCCCCAGCAATTCACATCGATTAGGAGCCTTATACTTTCTGGCCTCATGTAAAACCTTAAGGCCATCACGCAAAGGAGTTAATTCAGAACTAATAAAAGTTGGACAAATTGCTTCTATGCCATCACGCCACAGCATATCTAATAATTCAAAAATGCTAGGCAGAGTTTCTATAGAAACATCCGTAAAGTCGATTCCTAGGCCCCCATTTATCTGCAAGTCAATTCCCATTGGACTCAAACAATCTCCAAACCAATCTTCACCAGAAAGTTCACCGTCAGAATCAATCCTTTCCAAGTCAATCACAACTTCCCTTTCGTCAATAACTATTGACCAGCAGCTAGATTCCCGATCACCGATTTGGGGAGTTGGTAAAGAAACATTGTTGATCCTGCGCATAAGTAAAAACAAAAATGGCTAGTGCAAGACCTTGTTAATGCCGTCATTATGAATAGTGTCCGCTGCTACCAAAAACATGACTTTAGGAAAAGCTGAACCAAAACAGCTTGTAGCAGTTGTAATGGGGAGTGATTCAGATTTGCCGACGCTACAACCTGCTGTAAACATCCTTGAAAAACTCAACTTAATCGTTGAAGTAAGAATACTTTCAGCCCATAGAACACCTTTGGAAATGATGAGTTTTGCCAAGCAAGCCCAATCAAAAGGAGTCAAAGTAATTATTGCTGGTGCAGGAGGTGCCGCACATCTCCCAGGGATGGTAGCTTCTCTTACCACTATCCCTGTTATTGGAGTACCTGTTCAAAGCAAAGCTCTCTCTGGGGTGGATTCCATGCACTCAATTCTTCAGATGCCCCCAGGAGTGCCAGTTGCAACAGTTGCAATTGGTGGTGGCTTAAATGCAGGGCTTCTTGCAGCGCAAATCTTGGCTATATCTAATCCCAATTTAGCTGGAAAGATCGATACTTATAGGCAATCATTGCATGATGAAGTTGTTTCAAAAGATCAAAAGCTAATCAAAATTGGAACTGCCGCTTATTTAGCAAAAATGAACTAACTATATATATAGAAGCCCAAAGTTCGATGGAGTGCTATTCAGAAACCAAATCAAGCTCTATCAATTTATTCATAACTAATTGTGTAGAAGTTTGCAGATCCTGGCTGCCTGTTTCAATCTTTAATTCTGGCGAGTCGGGTTCTTCATAAGGACTTGAAATACCTGTAAATTCTTTAATCTGACCCGAACGAGCTTTTGCATAAAGGCCCTTCGTGTCTCTCCCTTCACAAACGGTAAGACTAGCAGCGCAATAAATCTCAATGAAATCCCCTTCAGGAACTAAAGCTCTGGCTTTTTCCCTATCTGCACGGAATGGAGAAACGAAAGCCGTTAAGACAATTACACCAGCATCAAGAAAAAGTTTAGCCACTTCACCAATTCTTCGAATATTTTCTTCTCTATCAGAATCCGAAAACCCTAAATCCCTGCAAAGGCCATGCCGAATGTTGTCCCCATCTAACACATAAGTGGCAACTCCTTTCGCAAACAGAGCTGCATTTACAGCGTTAGCCAAAGTACTTTTCCCCGAGCCAGAGAGTCCAGTGAACCAGAGGATTACGCTTTTATGCCCCCTTTGAAGAGATCTTGCGTCACGATTGATCGAAGAATCATGCCAAACAATATTTGTTGACTTGGGAGTGTGACCATCCAAGGAATCTTTAGTCATATCAAAGAAATAGTTTAATTGGCCACCCTCCATGACCAAGGCGTCAAACTGAGAAAACCCTATCCCCCAGATTGCTTAGGAGAATAACCCTCACTCTTCAAAAGCTGTAGAACAACTCCAACTTGATCTCCTTGCAATTCAAGCAACTCGCCTTTAAGAGTTCCACCTGTACCACAACTTGCTTTAAAGCGTTTAAGGAGGCTACGAGCCTCTGTTGCCCCTAACTCTAACCCACTTACAACAGTAACTGTTTTCCCTCCCTTCCCAGACCTTTCCCTCTTAACACGAACCATGCGAGCGCCTTTAGGCTTAATTGAAAGCGGTTTCTCAGGCCTATTTGTTACATCAGGCTCTTGAAATTCACGCCAACTTCCTTTCGACATTGGTCTAGTTCTTAGGCTGTATATATTCTGCTCATAATGCCAGTGACTGATGCGATGCTCTCTCAAATAAAAGATGCAGATCTAGAAGCAAGTGTCAGGCCTTCTGCTCTTGGCAGATTTGGTAAATATGGTGGGCAATATGTTCCTGAAACACTGATACCAGCTCTTGAAGAGCTAGAAAAGGCTGCTGCTAGTGCATGGCAAGACAAAGTATTTATACAAGAACTAAACCATCTTTTGAGATCATACGTAGGTCGTGCGACCCCTCTTTACTTTGCCGAACGACTAACAAATTACTACCAGCAAAAAAATGGTGGGCCAAGAATCTGGCTAAAGCGCGAAGATCTAAATCACACAGGAGCACACAAAATAAACAATGCCCTTGGGCAAGCACTACTAGCTATTCGAATGGGTAAAAAAAGAATAATTGCAGAAACTGGAGCTGGCCAACATGGTGTTGCCACTGCAACCGTATGTGCACGATTTGGTCTTGAATGCTGCATTTATATGGGGGCTGAAGATATGCGTCGCCAAGCCCTCAATGTTTTCAGAATGAGACTACTAGGAGCAACCGTCAAATCAGTAAAAGCTGGAACTGCCACACTTAAAGACGCTACGAGTGAAGCAATTCGTGATTGGGTCACAAATGTCGAAACAACCCATTACATTCTTGGTTCAGTAGCAGGCCCACACCCTTACCCGATGTTGGTAAGAGACTTTCATGCAGTCATTGGCAAAGAAACAATTCAGCAATGCAATGAAGCCTTTGGGAGGTTGCCTGATGTATTGATGGCATGCATAGGCGGAGGATCAAATGCAATGGGCCTCTTCCATCCATTTATTCAAGAAAAATCTGTAAGGATGATTGGAGTTGAGGCTGCAGGAGAAGGAGTTAATACAGGTAGACATGCAGCCACTATTACCGAGGGTAGAGTAGGGGTTCTACATGGGGCCATGAGCCTTTTGCTTCAAGATCAAGATGGCCAGGTCGAAGAAGCTCACTCCATTAGTGCCGGGCTAGATTATCCTGGAGTAGGGCCAGAACACAGTTACTTGAAAGAAATAGGACGAGCTGAATATGTCGCGGTAACTGACAAGCAAGCCCTAAAAGCCTTGCAATTAGTCAGTGAACTAGAAGGAATAATTCCAGCACTAGAAACTGCCCATGCTTTCGCATGGCTTGAGCAATTGTGCCCAACTTTAGAGCCTGGTACCGAGATAATCATCAACTGTTCTGGCCGAGGTGATAAAGATGTCAATACAGTGGCCAAAGAACTCGGAGTTGAAATCTAAAATTCTCTTGCTACAAAAGAATTTTTTCTAGGTGATTAGCTACGCTTCGTACTGATGACATTGCAGTCGAATAAGCCATACGCATTGGACCAATTAAAGCTACCTGGCCTATCCCTTCATTCGAACTTCTATATGAAGACTGAACGACAGAACATTTAGCCAAGGCACTATTTGGATGTTCTTTCCCAATCCAAACACCATTCAAATTATTCGCCTCATCAGGAACTACTGCTACTGGTTGACTATCCATCAGTTCCATAAGGGGCAAGAAAGTACTACTTTCACTGAACTCAGGTTGAGTGATTAACCTAGACATTCCATGGAAAACTGCTCCTCGTTCATCTGATGCTTTTGACTGGGTATGACTTTGAATGGCTTCAAGCAATACGGATCCAATCATATCCAAATGAGACGGCAAGCTTGTTAAATCAAAACTTCCATCCCCTGATTGATTGAGTTGATCACTAAACCAACATTCCATGCCTGACAGTTCTATTGCCGACATAAAAGGTAAACGTAAATTCAAATGACTAGCTTGTCCTGAACTCTCAACCAGCATTACTAGAAGCCTATCACCGCTTTGCACTAAGCGAACTTCTTGCAAAATAGGTTGCCTACGTCTAGGTCTAGTAATTAAACTCATTAAGCCAGTGAAGTCAGTTAGTCTGCGAGCCAAGTGCCATAAAAGATCATCTAGTGCCGCCCATTGAAGACTCAAATTAGTCAGTTCCCTATTCAAATGATGGACAGGGACGCCTGGTGGAGGCAATAAACAATCAACATAATGCCTATACCCAAGAGGGCTAGGCACCCGTCCTGCCGAAGGGTGGGGTTGAATTAGCAACCCTCTCTGCTCAAGTGCACCCATGACAGAACGAACAGTGGCAGAGCTTGCTTCTAAACCAAATCTCTGAACAAGAGTTTTACTACTAACAGGTTCAATAGTATCGACATAGTGATGCACAGTCGCTTGAAGTACCTGCTGTTGTCGTGTTGGCAGAGTCTCCAATTTAGAATTTTTTTAAATGCTAAGAGGAGAAAGGAAAGAACTCCCAAACTATTAAGCAGGTTTTATTAAGACTTCAATAGCGAGTAACAGTTGGATCAACCTCAACACTCCAAGAATCAATTCCACCTTCTAGGTTCCATACTTCCAGATTCCAATTTTGCTCAATCAGCCATTGACCAAAATTTCTACTTCGTATCCCAGAATGGCAAATTACTACAATTGGCTCTTCTGACGAAAGCCTAATTCGCAAATCCTTAGCAAAGTCAGTAATTTTGCTTAATGGCAAATGAATAACACTTTTCGGAAATGGGGCTATAGCTAATTCATCATCTTCCCTAACGTCTAGTAAAACTGGCTGAGTCAAAGTACTCTGAAGCCATTCGTGCAGTTCTGAAGCAGATAAGTGTCTGAGATCTCCGGGACTAATTTGCTCCATTTTGATTCAGATAATGGGCGCCTAAGGATTAATGCATAAAGATAACCCTAGATCAATTTTTGATTCCATGAGGGTCAAACCCTTCCTCATTGCATTGGTCACTACTTTGCTTGTCCTGCTTTTGTTAGCAACGGGGTTTTGGTGGTCTATAGAAAACAAAAGTCCTACAAAACTCTTGGGACAAGCTCATGAACTCCCTAGGGCTGCAAAATTCATTCAAAAAGAAGCTGCACTAACCATTCATTGGATGATCGATCCAAATGACATCCCGCCATATGCTGAAGCAGTTGCAAAATCAAATCAGAGGAAACATGCGCTAGTCAGCGCAAAAGAATTACTAGAAGGATCCTTTGCCCTCGCAGGGCTTGATTTCGATGCAGAGCTATCTAATTGGATAGGGCCTCAAGTCACATTGAGTTTTTTAGAAACCAATCATCAGGGAAAGGGCTTGAAATGGATCATGGCTTTAACAAGTAGAACCAATGAAGGCGCAAAACAGTTTTTACAACGCTTTTGGCAAACTCGAAGTCTTGGAGGTACAGGTATCGAAGTAAGCACCTATCGAGATATTGGAATAATCAGTGGGAAAGGAGCTCTATTTGATAATGAACCTAATTTAATTGCTTCTGCATTAATTGATGATGATCTGCTTCTATTGGCTTCAGATGAAGAAGTTTTGAAGCAATCATTAGATATTTCACAATTACCTGAAGGAAATCAATTTACAGATAATAGCTTGAATGAAACTTTCAACAGCTTTGGTGATGGCATTGCATTAATCACTGCATCACCTAAAGCTTTATCTTATTTCTTTGAACTGCCAGAAGAACTTATTAACCGCACGGATTTTGATAATCTAATTGCAACATTACAACTTGAAGGTCCAGAAATTCTTTTGAAAGGTGCTCTTAGGTTCAAAGAGCCCATCCATGAATCAATTCACAATCCAGGAGATAATCTTTCACTCCTAGCTCAAACAGGAGGCGCTGCAGATCTAGTGGCACTAATAGAATCACCTGCAGATTTATTAAATGAAGATAACTTCGAACCAACCGCTCAGTTAATCAGGCCGATGCTAAAAACAAACCTTCAAAATGATTCAAATGCAACAGCAACAATGATAGCCAAGTTAGATCAAGGACAGCTTGCAATCCTTAAAGAACCGAGCGGTTGGATCTTAATTACAGAAAATAACAACACACCGATCCAAAAAATGAATGAATTCTTTCAAAAGCAAGGCCTCAATCAGTCAGAGGTAATATACAATGATAGAAACTTAAGAGTTTGGTCGAAATTAACAACCAATAAAAGCAAGAATGGAGATGAAGATATTAACCTATCAATAGGAAGTATCCTAAGTGAAGATTCCCTCTATAATATCTGGGCAGGAACACTTTCTGCCTTACAAGAGCAAAGTGAACAAAGCGACTTAAATCGAACCTTAAAAGAAATTAAAGAGTTAGATAATGATTTATACGAGCCAATATACCGAATCATCTTAAGCGAGAGTCAAGCTCAGGAAGAAATTTCGGATTGGAAGCCATGGACTTTAATTCAAACACTATCAGGTCATTCTTTACAGGCACACATCAAGGGTTTAAATATTGGACTTGGCCCTGATAAAAATATTGAAAAACCTTTAATTCATGTCAATATTCGCTTAAAGATGGGATGAGTATTTTTTCTCTTGCATACAATTATTATGTAAGAATGTAGGGCCCTAGAAAATCAAGTATATCCTTTATATCAATAATAGAAGTTAAGCCATATTATAATTCGAATTACGATTATTATAGTCTATTAATTTAAAAAAATAGCCCATTCAAGTAAATAGTCTTAAATAAATTATCAAAGACTAGAGATATCGTATTAAGCGAAGATAACTTATTATCTAGATTAAAATTATTAATGTTCAGACTCGAGCAAGCAATACCTAATAAATGCAACCACTTGTAATCATATTTGTTTTTAATTAAATTCAAGTTCGGACCCATGAAACTAATTTTAGAATTGATTAGATGAGAAGCCAAGCTCAATTGTTCTTAAGAAAGCGGCTTTACGCATCTAAGATGAAAGAAGAATCGCCAAGATCCATCAGAGCAAAAAAACTTGTTTAATTGCTCAAGCCTAGTTGGATGTTGGGGGAACCTTTACTAATGCCGTACTTAACTTGAAAGCAGTTGTGGAGCAAAGTGCAGACACCAAACAAAAGAATGATTACCAGGTCTTAAGGCCTGGCCTTGAAGGAGTGCCAGTAACTCAATCTTCTATCTGTGACATAGATGGCAGCAAGGGAAACCTTACATACCGGGGCTATTCAATTTCTGAATTAACAGCGCAAAGTAGCTTTCTTGAGACTGCTTATCTTCTGATTTGGGGTGAATTGCCCAACCCGCAGCAAATGCGTGATTTTGAAGCTGAAGTTCGAATGCACAGACGAGTCAGCTTCCGTGTCAGAGACATGATGAAATGCTTTCCAGCTACTGGACATCCAATGGATGCCCTGCAATCGAGCGCAGCATCTTTGGGCCTTTTTTATTCAAGAAGAGCTATTGACAATCCTAAATATATTTATGACGCAGTAGTACGCCTAATTGCAAAAATTCCAACAATGGTGGCTGCATTCCAATTAATCAGAAAAGGGCAAGACCCAATTCAACCCCGTGATGACCTTGCATACGCCGCTAATTTCCTTTACATGCTTACAGAGCGAGAACAAGATCCACTAGCAGCTCGCGTATTTGACAAATGCCTAATACTTCATGCTGAACATAGTTTGAATGCAAGCACCTTTAGCGCAAGAGTAACGGCAAGTACTCTTACCGATCCCTATGCAGTAGTCGCATCAGCAGTTGGGACATTGGCAGGGCCTCTCCATGGTGGAGCCAATGAAGATGTACTTCAAATGATTGAAGAAGTAGGCAGTGCGAGTAATGCTGGTGCCTATCTAGATGAGGCAATAGCAAGTAAACGAAAAATCATGGGGTTTGGTCATCGGGAATACAGAGTCAAAGATCCACGTGCATCAATTTTGCAAGAACTAGCGGAAGAATTATTTGCAAGGTTTGGTAAAGATGAAATGTATGAAGTAGCAAAAGCAATTGAAATAGAGGCTGAGCAAAGGCTTGGACCTAAGGGGATTTTTCCAAATGTCGATTTTTACTCAGGACTTGTTTATAGAAAGCTGGGAATCCCTCGTGATCTCTTCACACCAATCTTCGCTATTTCTAGAGTCGCTGGATGGTTGGCTCATTGGAGAGAACAACTCGGCGCAAATAGGATTTTCAGACCAACTCAAATCTATACAGGTCCGCAACCAAGAACTTGGATAGCCTCAGAAGAACGAATTTCGTCTCTAAACAATTAAATTTACTGGCATACACCAAAGCTTATGCAACCTTTACCGTTATCAATTTCTCTCGCTTTGGTTAATCCTGGCCTAGACCTTGAATCTGGCTTTAACGAAGCATTGAAAAATCTTGGCTTATCGGCTGAAATTGCTCATATTCTATGGCTACCATTCCCAATGCTGCTTGTACTAGTCGCAGCAATCATTGGAGTTCTGGTGACAGTCTGGCTAGAAAGAAAGATTTCAGCTGCTGCCCAACAAAGAATAGGTCCCGAATATGCAGGAGCACTTGGGATTCTTCAGCCTATGGCTGATGGGCTCAAACTACTAGTAAAAGAGGACATAATTCCTGCCAGAGCAGACGGATTGCTATTTACTCTGGGTCCAGTCCTCGTATTAGTTCCAGTAATTCTTTCTTGGTTAATCGTTCCATTTGGTCAAAATCTACTGATTAGCAACGTAGGTATTGGAATTTTTCTATGGATTGCTCTCAGTAGCATTCAGCCTATTGGCTTATTAATGAGTGGTTATGCATCTAACAACAAATACTCTTTACTAGGAGGGCTTAGGGCTGCAGCGCAATCAATTAGTTACGAGATCCCACTGGCATTGGCTGTATTGGCTGTTGTAATGATGAGCAATTCACTTAGCACTGTTGACATTGTTGAACAACAAAATACTGCAGGCTTACTAAGCTGGAATATATGGAGACAACCTGTTGGCTTTGTAATCTTTTGGATATGTGCACTTGCTGAATGCGAGCGACTTCCATTCGACCTTCCAGAGGCAGAAGAAGAACTTGTGGCTGGATATCAAACAGAATATGCAGGAATGAAGTTTGCTTTATTTTATTTAGGTAGTTATATCAATTTAGTTCTTTCAGCTTTATTAGTATCTGTACTTTATCTGGGTGGCTGGGGATTCCCAATACCAGTGGAATTCATTGCAAATTTATTTGGTCAGTCAATTAATTCACCTTTGATTCAAATTATTACCGGTTCACTAGGAATTATAATGACTGTATTTAAGGCCTATTTATTAGTCTTCATAGCAATTTTACTCCGCTGGACCACTCCAAGAGTTCGAATTGATCAACTGCTAGATCTTGGCTGGAAATTCCTTTTACCTATATCTCTTGTAAATTTACTGTTTACAGCTGCTCTTAAGCTTGCATTTCCAATTGCTTTTGGAGGCTAAGAAAAGACAACAGATTAAACAGCAAATCTAAGTAATACTACTTAGATAGGTTTAAAAGCTAGTAGTATTTGATATGTAATCCATTGGACTAAGGCCAGTCCATTCTTATGTTCGGATTCCTAAAAAAAGTAGGTAGCTATTCTCGCGAAGCAGTTGATGCGGCCAAGTATTTGGTTCAAGGCCTTGCAGTGACCTTTGACCACATGCGAAGGCGTCCTGTCACAGTTCAATATCCATATGAAAAACTCATCCCTTCAGAGCGCTATAGAGGAAGAATTCATTATGAATTTGACAAGTGCATCGCCTGCGAAGTATGCGTAAGAGTCTGCCCAATTAACTTGCCTGTTGTCGATTGGGTTATGAATAAGGAGACAAAGAAGAAAGAATTATTGAATTATTCAATAGATTTCGGAGTCTGCATATTTTGCGGAAATTGTGTTGAGTACTGCCCTACCAATTGTTTGTCGATGACCGAAGAATATGAGCTTGCAAGTTTTGATAGGCATAATTTGAACTATGACAATGTCGCGTTAGGTCGCCTGCCAACAAATGTCACTTCCGATCCATCAGTGCAACCACTAAGAGAATTTGCTTATTTACCCAAAGGTGCAATAGATCCACATGAGTTACCAAGAAATACTCCCAGAGCTGGCAAGCTTCCTTCTGAAGTACTCGAATCAATCAATGCAAGCACCTCAACAGAGAAGGCAACTAATGACCATAATGAAATAAAGCAGAAAACTGAATGAACATCTCTGCCACTACAGAATTAATTTGTTTCTTAGCACTAGGGTCAATAGTGATAGTGGGAGCTTTGGGCATTGTTCTACTTGAAAACATTGTCTATTCAGCTTTTTTGCTTGGAGGTGTATTTCTAGCTGTTGCAGGTTTATATTTATTACTCAATGCAAGCTTTGTTGCTGCAGCGCAAGTACTTGTTTATGTCGGAGCAGTAAATGTATTGATCCTTTTTGCAATTATGCTAGTCAATAAACGAGAAACACTTAGTCCTATTAAAGGACTGAAAATAAGAAAAATTTTGTCTGGAGGGGTATGCTTAGGGTTATTAGCACTTTTAATTAGAGTAGACATCACAACTCCTTGGTCTCTACCCGGTCCATTAACTATTGGTGAACAAGCCACAGAGAGAATTGGTGAGCATTTATTTACCGACTATCTTTTACCATTCGAACTTGCATCTGTTCTATTATTAATGGCAATGATTGGGGCAATAGTTTTAGCTAGGCGAGATGTCCTTTCTTCAGACATAGGTACTGGTGACAAAGTAGATCAAGGTCTTATTGAAAAATCAAGTTCAAAACTATTAATCGAAAAACCTTCTTCCTAACTCAATCTCTAAAATCTAAATCATGTTCGATCTTTCTTCAGGCTCAATACCTCTACAAGCATATTTAATTTTAGCCTCATTGCTTTTCTGTATTGGAGTTTGGGGCTTAATTAACAGTAGGAATGCAGTGCGAGTTTTAATGAGTATAGAACTAATGCTTAATGCAGTAAATATCAACTTAATGGCTTTTTCAGCTTATTTAGATGGAGACCTTATTCGCGGTCAGGTTTTCGCAGTTTTTGTAATAACAGTTGCCGCCGCAGAAGCAGCTGTTGGGTTGGCGATTTTACTTTCCTTATATAGAAACCGTGTAACTGTTGATATGGAAAGCTTCAACTTGCTTCGTTGGTAAGAGCAAATGCTACTAAACCTTGTTTGGGTAATTTATAGGGCTAATAGTAACCATGCCAAGACAAGTGCCGCCAACTGTGTAGATCAGCTAAAGAAGAAGGGGGTAAATGTTTACTCAGGCATTAGTGGACCTTCAAATGATCCTTATCCAAGGTTATTTTCTGCGTGCAAAGAATTACCCGACTTGGCAATTGTCTTAGGAGGTGATGGAACAGTACTGGGAGCTGCCAGACATCTTGCAGTCCATAAAGTCCCTATACTTTGTTTCAATGTTGGTGGACAATTAGGGTTCCTAACGCATG
Organism: Prochlorococcus sp. AG-363-O06; assembly: GCA_003280085.1. Classification (GTDB taxonomy): domain Bacteria; phylum Cyanobacteriota; class Cyanobacteriia; order PCC-6307; family Cyanobiaceae; genus AG-363-O06. The sequence continues at coordinate 19,388 of QCFY01000017.1, forward strand.
ACGAGAAACTACTTGAAGATGAAAATCTTTGGGATGATTTATTGAAAGATCATTTTGCAATAGAAAGCAGAATGATGCTCGAAGCTGTATTAGAAGAGTCCCCAATTTACGAAATCGATTATCAATTAAATAGTCAGAATATTCCTCAAGAAAAATTAACGCATTTTTGGGCTTTAAATGATTTCTATTTCAAAGCAAACCTAGATGACAGCTCACCTACATGCATTCTTGAATTAGAAATAGATGGAGAAGCTGTAGACCAATTCAAAGGAGATGGCCTAATCCTTTCAACACCAACGGGATCAACAGCATATGCAATGGCAACTGGCGGACCAATTCTTCACCCAAGGGTGCACGCAATAGTAGTTAGCGCTATTTGCCCAATGAGTCTTTCTAGCAGGCCAATCGTAGTTCCTGCATCATCGAAAATTGTAATAACGCCTGTTGGAGAAACAGCAAGACAAGTCAAACTTTGGCAAGACGGGGCTGGCGGTTGCTTACTCGCAACCAAACAACGGTGCATCATACAAAAAGCTTCTCATGAAGCTTTACTAATTGCACTTCATCAGAGCTCGTCTTACTACAGGAGGCTTACTCACAAACTACATTGGGCCAGCAGCTTGTTTACCGCTAAAAATTCTAAAATCAACTCAGATGGGTCTTGAAATAGAACGAAGATTTTTAGTCCAAGGCAATCAATGGAAGGACATTGCGCTAACTGGACAGCATTTGAGGCAAGGGTATCTTTCTACAGAAAAGGATGGGTGGGCAGTAAGGATAAGAATCTGGGAGAGCAAGCAAGCCTGGCTAACAATCAAAAAGCCAGTGAAAGATTTTTCAAATCAAGAGTTTGAATATTCAATTCCATTAGAAGACGCAGAATTAATTTGGAACCTAATTAGCAGAAAAGTCATAAAAACGCGTTACCAATTGAACATTCAAGGAGGTGATTGGATAGTGGATTGCTTCGAAGAGAGGAATTCACCATTAATAATTGCCGAAGTAGAGCTCCAATCTGCCGAATCCTCAATCGAAGTCCCAAAGTGGTGCTTCAAGGAAATAACTGGTAATTACCAATGGAGTAATGCTGGGTTGGCAAATATGCCTTTTGCATCTTGGCCTGAAAGCGAGCGCTTAAGTCATCACCTTGGGTAAGAACTGGGGCAGCCACTAGCTCCCCCATGATCCTTTAGAATTTATTTAGATTTTCTCAGCAATGCTTTAAACCCTGGAGGAAGCCACTTGTACGGTCTATACGACGCAGATGGGATTTTGCGCTATGTATGCGGCGATAGAGAAGCATGTCTTGCATATGCAGAATTATTTGATCTGAAAGCTTTAGGTTGTTCATTGATGACGCTTCCAGAGGCAACCCCTGTGACGGTCAAAGGCCAAGGGAGGAATCGTCGTCTTCGGAGTCAGGCAAAGAACAACAATTAAATCCATCTCGGCAAATCTTGCCGTGATCCATTGCCCAATTCAACAGAGCCACTCGATTCTTCGAGCCAGTCTTTGTAAACATATTGCTTACATGATTATCAACAGTCCTCTTGCTAATAGTTAATTTCTGAGCAATCTCCTGATTGGTTAACCCAGCCGCAACAAGGTCGATAATCTCCATTTCCCTTGCAGAAAGGACGATGTTGGCTGCATTTGGGCCGTCATCTGTAACCATTCACTCCCTCAACCCTTAACATTCATACTACGCAGACTAATCGCCCATTGATAGCCCAGAGTAAGTGGCTTACTTGAAAGGTAATTTGAAGCCCAATCTTCAGTCCTCCCTCGAATCTGGAGGCATAGCAGTTACTGCTGAAATCATGCCGCCGCGTGGAGGAGATCCATCGCGATCCATTGCTATGGCTAGAAAACTTAAAGGGTTAGTGAATGCAATAAACGTTACAGATGGAAGCAGGGCAGTAATGAGAATGAGCAGTCTTGCAGTTTGTAAATTGCTGTTAGACGAAGGAATAGAACCTATTCTTCAAATTGCATGTCGTGACAGAAATCGTATTGGGCTGCAAGCAGATCTTCTAGGTGCGCATGCATTGGGAATAAAAAATGTGCTTTGTCTTACAGGAGATCCCGTAAGGGTAGGAGATCAGCAAAACGCAAGGCCAGTCCATGATTACGAATCTGTACAACTCCTTAAACAAGTAAAGGCATTCAATCAAGCGCTGGATCCCGTTTTAGGCTCATTGCCTGATGGACCTACCAACTTATTCCCAGGAGCTGCTGCAGACCCAAATTGCAAAAGCTATAGCAGCTTGCGGAAGAGAATTGAAAGAAAAAAAGAAGCTGGTGCTCGTTTTCTACAAACTCAGATGGTCATGGATGCTCAAAAACTAGAAGATTTTTGCAAAGAAGTTGCTAATCCACTGAATATTCCTGTCTTGGCTGGAGTCTTCTTGTTGAAATCAGCCAAAAATGCTGTATTCATAAACAAGGTTGTACCAGGTGCATCTATTCCAGATTCATTAATATCTCGCCTAGAAAAAGCCAAAGACCCTGCTTTAGAAGGCCTTGAAATAGCTGCTGAACAAGTCAAAAGATTTCTAGGTATAGCTCAAGGGGTACACCTAATGGCAATAAAAGCAGAACAGAAAATTCCACAAATTCTTGAAAAAGCTGATCTCAACTTGCTGCAGCAGTAAGGTCTGTACCTAAGAGTTCAGCCATAGCCTTCTGTTGAGGCGATGGTTCCACCAAATCCTGTCGCCTGGAATCTGTTATGAGCCAATCAAGAGCTGCTTCTTGTAAATCAAAGTGGTTTCCATTTTTACCAACACAATATCTACCAAATACCAACTTCTCCACAAGCTGAACACCAGGACCAATTCTTGAATAGTCAAAAATAATTGAATTATCAATAGTTGCGCCTTCACAAATACAACAACTTGGGCCAATCATGGACGGACCAATAATAGTTGCGCCATCCTCAATGCGGGTCATACCACCTACATAAATTGGACCTTTAACATTAATCTTTTCCCAATTTGCAGCAACATTAAGGCCAGTATAAATCCCAGGTCTGACTTCCTTCCCAGGAATCCCAATCTGCCGAACTTCACCTTGAAGAACACTTCGAATTGCCTTCCAGTAGTCAGGAACCTTACCAATATCAACCCATTCAAAATCCATTGGCAATGCATAGAATGGCGCTCCCATCTCAACTAATTTCGGGAACAGGTCAGAGCCAATGTCAAATGGTTGAGAGGAAGGTATATGTTCAAATATTTCTGGCTCAAATAAATATATTCCTGTATTAATAGTGTCACTTAATGCAACATCTACTGAAGGTTTTTCCTGGAAAGTCTTAACACGATCATCCTCATCAGTAACAACGACTCCATAGCTACTTACCTGATTTTTAGGAACTTTCTTGGTAATTAAACTGGCCAAAGCTCCCTTAGCCTTATGGCGCCTAACTGCTTCAGTTAAATCAAGATCAATTAGAGCATCACCACAAAGAACAACGAATGTGTCATCAAAAAAGTTTTGAAAATCCTGAATCTTCTTAAGACCACCGGCAGAGCCAAGCGCGTCTCCAATTAATTCACCATCTTCAATTCTGCCTTCAAAGCTATAAGCAATCTCAACACCAAAACGTTGGCCATCACGAAAATAGTTCTCAATTTCTTCAGCCAGGTGAGAAACATTCACCATGACTTCCTTGAACTGATGTTCCTTCAACAACTCCAACAGAAACTCCATTACAGGCTTCTGAAGGATGGGAATCATCGGTTTTGGGATCACATGGGTGATCGGCTGGACACGTGTCCCTTTGCCGGCCGCCAGAATCATCGCCTTCATAGGGCGTTATGGGCCTCAGCTAAGAAGACAACATAGACGCCATTGTTGCGTTACAACTAAGCCGCAGCCGGCGCAGCAGCTGGCACGTCCAACGAATTCAATGGCAGTTGGGCTATTGAGCCTGGCGCAAGGATTCTTTTTAACTGCATCGGCGCGTAAAAAGAACCTTTTTGCTGGAGCTCAATTTTGCCTTGGGAGCAAAGGAACAATAGGGCCCAAAAAACTCCCACCCGATCAGTATCTAAATCAGGCGCAGCCACATCCCTCCAATTTTGTACTAAAGATTCAAAATCAACCCAATACAAGGCTTGCTCCCAGTTATTGAGGTAAATACCTAAAGCAGCTGTGGTCTCAGGAAGTTTTTCTCTATGTGCCAATGCAGAAACCTGAGCTATTGCCTCTCTGTCACTAAAACGCTTAGTCCTTCGACGTCTTCTACCCTGCAATTCATCGGACTCAAGTTGCTCGGCAATAGATTCGAGTTGCTCTATTAGCTCACCAAGTGTTACTGGCCTTCTTAAAGGCGGTGGGGCGACTGGACGTCGAAATAAATGTTTTTCTGGTTTTTTAGGAAGTTGAAAACTCTTATCCAGCCATCCTTGCTCAGAAAGCTCTAATTCATCAAAACAATCTTCTAAAACAGGCTCAGGTGGAAAAGTTTCCGACTCAAGCAATTCAGCCTTAATGCCAACTAATACGGCAGCTGCTAAAAATGCCTCACTACTATCTGCAAGATCCCTTTCATAGCTTCCACCATGCCTTTCAATCTCCTTAGAGACCAATTTTGGGACCTCTATCCTTTGTCGCAACTGATCTAAAAAGCCATCAACTACTGAGATGACATCTACATCCCAAGGATCCAAGTCGCCTCTTTGCGCTGCATCTTGAAGCAGACGTATAGCTAATCGAGCTCCAGCATCCGCTCTATGGCTCACAATTTCTTGATGCAAAGGTGCATAAAGTCTCTAATCAAGTTATCTACATTGAGCTGCTGATGCCATAGCTGCTTGTTTGACATCAAGCTGCATTTGAATCAAATGACTGGAGATCTTGAATATTGGCTTTTGCAAAAGCAGAAGGATTAACTGCATGCGTACCTGCGCGATACCTGCTGATATCAGTTTCTAATTCTTGTATACGGGCTTGATTAGCTTCTAATTCTTTAAAGCTGTTCTGACTTTCTACAGTTCGCATCATTCCTATCCAAGCCCCAAAAAGCCATGCCAAGAAGGCACCTAAACCAGCAGATATAAGTAACAAGGCTGCCAGAGGAAGAGATGTTGAAACACCTGGGATGATTTGAACGGTAGTAGAAGTTGTGTTTTCTAAAGTGAAATAAACCATTGCCAAACCAAACCCAAAAATCAATCCAAAATTGATTTGTCGCATGCTTATAAGTGAAATCTCCTAAAAAGTACGGTCAGGTTCCTTCCAATGCAATGACTAGAAATAAAGAAGTTCTAAATTTTTTATACCACTGTCTTTCAGAGACAAATCATGAGGTCTCTAAGCTTGGAGCAAAAGCCTTTGCCTGAGTTATTTCAGCTTTATAAATAGGGCTAGTCGAAGAATTATTTATTCGCTCAATAGCGCCTAAGTCTCTATCAACCAAGGCTTCTATAGATGCACTGTAAGTATCAGTCATTAACTTCGGGTACAGACCAATCCCAATTATTGGAACCAACAAACAACCAATGATATAAATCTCACGCGGTTCAGCATCAACAAGATTTGTATTAGATGCCAACTGAGAATTTTCCCGGCCAAAGAAAATCTCTCGAAGCATTGAAAGCAAATAAATTGGAGTGAGGATAACTCCAATTGCAGCCAGGCCAGATATCACTATCCGGAAAGGCAGGGTATAAGCTTCATCAGTCGCAAATCCAGCAAAAACCATCAACTCAGAAACAAAACCACTCATTCCAGGCAAAGCAAGAGATGCAAGAGCACATACAGTCCAAAGAGCAAACATGATTCTCATTTTCTGGCCAACTCCACCCATCTCATCAAGCTGAAGAGTATGGGTGCGGTCATAAGTAGCCCCTACAAGGAAAAATAGACTTGCTCCAATCAGGCCATGACTAACCATCTGCAGCATGGCTCCACTAGTACCTAATGAGCTAAAGCTTCCAATACCAATCAATACAAAACCCATATGACTAATAGAGCTATAAGCAATTTTTCTCTTTAAATTCCTTTGCGCGAATGAAGTAAGTGCAGCATAAATAATATTAACTACCCCTAAAACAATTAGTAAAGGTGCAAACTGTGCATGAGCTTCAGGTAATAATTGTGCATTGAATCTTAAAAGTGCATATCCTCCCATCTTCAACAAAATACCTGCTAAAAGCATATGAACTGGCGCAGTAGCTTCGCCATGTGCATCAGGTAACCATGTATGCAAAGGAACTATTGGAAGCTTTACTCCAAAAGCAACTAGCAGCCCCCCATAACAAAGTAATTGGAACCCAGTCCCAAAATTTTGTTGTGCTAAATGTGTGTATTCAAAATTGGGTACTCCCTCTCCAAAAAACCCCATTGCCAAAGCAGCTAACAAAATAAAAAGTGAACTCCCAGCGGTGTAAATGATAAATTTAGTGGCCGCATATTGGCGTTTCTTCCCTCCCCAGATTGCTAGCAATAAATAGACAGGTAACAGCTCCAGCTCCCAAGCAAGGAAAAAAAGAAGCATGTCCTGAACAGCAAAAACAGCTATCTGGCCTCCATCCATTGCAAGAATCAGAAAATAAAATAACTTTGGCTTGAAGCTCACTGGCCAAGCCGCCAAAACTGCTAATGCTGTTATAAAGCTAGTAAGCAATATCAACGGCATGGAAAGCCCATCCGCTCCTACTGCCCAAGTCAATCCAAGATCTGGCAGCCAATTAACTCTTTCTGCCAATTGAAGGCCTTGCTCGCTCGGGTCATATCCATTGATATATGCAGCAACTGTGATCAAAAAAGTGACAAGAGCAATACCTAAAGCAAACCAGCGAACTTGCTTTCCTTCCCCATCATCAGGGATGAAAGGCACCAGAAAAGCCCCAACGATTGGAAATAAAATCGACAAACTCAACCAAGGAAACGAAGCAATCATTGGCTCATTCACTACAGCAGCAAGGATGTAATGGGTTGTATGTGATGCAACAAGTTCTTGCACTTACAAGGGTTTTTCCTTACTTAGGAAAGTGTAGAAATACTCTAAGAACTAGCACCCCCTAGATAGGGGTTGAAACACAAAAGACTTAAAGGGAAATCAACTGCCACCTAAAACTCCAAAAAGGGCTACCAATCCAATAACCCCGCCAAAAACAATCAATGCATAAAATTGTGCACGTCCAGTCTCAAAATATTTCAGGCCTTCTCCACTACCAAGAGTCAACAGGCCAGTAAGGTTAACTACTCCATCAACAACCTTTGCATCAACTTCAAGGACTTCGCGCGCGAGCTTTCGGCTACCTCTTACAAAAATCTTTTCATTGATTTGATCGAGATACCACTTGTTGGATAAAAAAGCATTGATCCTTGGAAAACGTTCAGCTACTAGGACAGTTAGGTTAAGTTCTTTTTTGTAATAAGCGAAAAAGGCCAAACTAATTCCAGCAACAGAGATAGCTACTGAAGCAGCAGCTAATGGCAAGAATTCATTCCAACTAAAAGAGCCAGACATTTCAGCCGCTTCTTGGGGATCTAATAATGCTGCAAACCCACTGTTCCAAGGAATCCCAACTAAGCCAATGAACACTGATGGAATAGATAAAATAGTGAGCGGCAAAGTCATAGACCTTGGAGACTCATGAAGAACACCTTGATGTGAATGCTCTGATTCTTCAATTTCTAAATTTGCAGATTCAAGCAATTCTTGTTGAAGCTCTTTATTCTCTCCACGAAATTGTCCTTCAAAAGTCAAAAAATAAAGCCTAAACATATAAAAAGCAGTCATGCCAGCAGTTAAGAAGCCAACGAACCAAAGCAAAGGAAAGGTATTAAATGCCTGACCAAGAATTTCATCTTTACTCCA
>QCFY01000018.1 GCA_003280085.1 Prochlorococcus sp. AG-363-O06
CAAAACCAGTTCAGCTCCTCAGCAAAATTACCTAAAATTTTTTATTTCGAATAAGAATGTCTCTATAATTACTATCCGATCTTGCATGAGGCTCATCTGAAAAAGATGGGTAAGCATTTTTTTTCATCCCCAAAAAAGGACACCTCAATTTCTGAGTTCTGTTTTACAGAAGAAAGAGTCTTAATAATTCGCCTTCCTTGTAATCCAATCTTCCCAATTGGACCTATTTACCTGGCGGATCATTTACACAAATGTTTTCCTAGCCTGCCTCAAAGAATTTTAGACCTTGCTGCAATACCTTCTCCTGACGTAGAAAGATATTTAATTGAATCTATTAATGAGTTCCAGCCATCTTTACTAGTATTTTCATGGAGAGATATACAAATTTATGCCCCAGTAGATGGCAGAGGAGGGAATCCTCTGCAAAACTCTTTTGAAGTTTTTTATGCAAAAAACCCTTTAAGAAGATTAAAAGGAGCGATTGGAGGCCTAAGACTAATTGCTAGTCATTATGGGGAGCTTTGGCGTAATCAATACATTGTCAAAAGAGGTCTCAAACAGGCCCAGCAACACAAATCAAATGTCCGAGTATTAATAGGCGGAGGTGCCGTAAGTGTTTTCTATGAGCAACTAGGCAAATCATTGCCCAAAGGTTGCATTGTTTCAATAGGCGAAGGAGAACCATTGCTAGAAAAGCTTTTACGTGGGGAATCTATTGAAAAGGAAAGATGCTTTTTAGCTGGTGATTCCCCACGATCAGGTTTAATTCACGAGCAGCCTGGAAGTTTGCCAAAAACTGCCTGTAATTATCAATATATTGAATCCATCTGGCCACAGCTAAATTGGTATCTTGAAGGCGGGGATTTCTATGTTGGGGTTCAAACTAAAAGGGGCTGTCCCCACAATTGTTGTTATTGCATTTACACAGTAGTTGAAGGTAAGCAAGTTCGACTTAACCCTGTAAAAGAAGTTGTTGCTGAAATAAAGCAACTTTACAAAAAGGGGGTTCGGGGCTTTTGGTTTACAGATGCACAATTTATTCCTGCAAAAACTTTTATAAAAGATGCGAAAGAACTACTGCAAGCAATCTTAGATGAAGGTCTTCTAGATATACACTGGGCTGCATATATAAGAGCCGATAATTTAGATTCAGAATTAGCTGAATTAATGGTCAAAACTGGAATGAGTTACTTCGAAATAGGAATTACTTCTGGGTCGCAGGAATTAGTAAGAAAAATGCGAATGGGCTACAACCTAAGGACAGTCCTTGAAAACTGTGAATTACTTTCAGCCGCGGGTTTCAAAGACCAAGTGTCTGTCAACTATTCGTTTAATGTAATAGACGAAAGGGCAGAAACGATTAGACAAACTATTGCATACCATCGTGAACTAGAAAGGATTTTTGGATCAAATAAAGTCGAGCCTTCTATATTTTTTATTGGATTACAACCACATACACATTTAGAGCAATATGGGTTTAATCAAGGGTTGATTAAACCTGGATACAACCCAATGAGCATGATGCCATGGACTGCCCGCAAACTTCTTTGGAATCCTGAACCAATGGGAAGTGTTTTCGGAAGAATCTGCCTAGAAGCCTTTGACAAAAACCCCGATGACTTTGGACGTACTGTAATTGACTTACTTGAAAGAGATTATGGAATAGCATCTCTAGAAGAAGCTTTACGTGCTCCTGTCAAAGGCATGCCTGCAATAGCCAATGCAGTTAGTTGACGCCAAAGAATGAAAAGCAATGCACAAATACCAACTCCCCCACCCAGCGGATTACCGCTAGCACCACCAGGACCTATCAACCAGGCTGGTGTAGACAAATCAATTTGAATCAAACTATTAGTAATTAAGAACCAACCACCAACCAAACCTCCATGCAATCCAATACAAGTCAAAATAGAACCTTTCTGGATTTTTCGTGTTAGGGCAAGCACAAGTCCTAATAAGAACAAACCACAAAGCTCAGGAATTAAATCCCAAGACAAATTGCCAAAACGGATATGTGCAAAACTAAAAATTAAAGCTTGACCAACTAGAACAAATCTAGGGTTAATTAACACATTAAGCTCACCCAATAACCAACCTCGAAAAATCAATTCCTCTGCAAAGCCGACAAGCAAAAGTAGGAATAATGAATTAATGATGTTAAAGAAACTAATATTGCCCACCCATCCTGCATATGACCAAATAATCAAAGGGAGAGTTAAGCATAGAAGTAGAACAACAGCGAGAAAGATTCCATTAAGGAAAGCAGCCAAAGAAGAAAGCTTATTCAAGTCAAACAAACCTATATCTCTAAAGGGGAAGCTAGAATTCCATCTTAATTTTACCCAACCTGGTAATAAGGCAAAAAACAGAAGAAAGCTAATCAAAGTACCTATCAAGGAAATATTCTGGTTGATAATCTCAATCTGCAAAACAGATACTGGTTTAACAATTAGCCAGCCTATAAAATAAAGGGACGGCATTAATAAAATAGTGGGAACTAGTTTACGTCGTTGTGTAATCCAGAAAAACCAATATTTTGAAATTAGTAATTTCAACTTTCTTTTTCGATTGTACTAGTTAAACCCTTAGATTTAAGTGTTTCAGAATAGAACTCAGCGGGTTCTAGATCACAAATAATCACCAAGCCAATACCCGTATTGTGAGCTTCCATCATGACTGCGATAGCATCTTGTTCACTAAGCTGTGGCACAACATTCCGCAAAGTAACTACAACATATTCCATCGAATTTACTCGGTCGTTATGCAGGAGAACCTTATATAAGGGCGATTTCTTTCTTACTCTTACATTCTCTCTATCAATTACAGCGGCACCAGATTCTGAACTATTGAAGATTTCCATAATTATAGTAAGTACTTTAATTTGAACATATTTTATAGAAGTTTATCTAATTATTGTGAGGCTTCTATCAAAGATTTGATATTCTCTGCATAGCCTCTTCAACATTAGAACGATTATTAAAGGCTGAAAGTCGGAAATATCCTTCACCTGAAGAGCCAAAGCCACTTCCAGGAGTTCCAACAATATTAGCTTTACTTAACAAGAAATCAAAGAAAGTCCACGAATCCATCTCCTTAGGAACCGATATCCAAACATAAGGAGCATGTTCGCCTCCAAATACATCAAAGCCGGCAGAGACTAGAGATTGACGCATAATCGAGGCATTCTCCATATAGAAATTAACCAAGCTTTTTACTTCAGCCTGTCCTGCATCAGAATAAACAGCCTCTGCTCCGCGCTGGATTATATAACTAACTCCATTAAATTTTGTACTTTGTCTTCTATTCCAAAGACTCCAAAGATCAATCTCCTCACCATTATATTTTTTGCCTTTTAACGTCTTTGGAATAACAGTAAAAGCACAACGGGTCCCTGTAAAACCAGCATTCTTAGAAAAAGATCTAAACTCTATTGCACAGCTACGTGCACCTTCTATTTCATAAATTGAATGAGGAAGTGATTTGTCTCTAATAAATGCTTCATAGGCAGCATCAAAAAGTATTAAAGAATTATTTTTCCGAGCATATTCAACCCAACAACTTAATTGCTCCTTAGTAGCTACAGCACCTGTTGGATTATTAGGAAAGCAAAGGTAAATCAAGTCAACAATTTGTTCAGGAATTGGTGCAACAAATCCGTTAGTTGCATCAATTGGAAGATAAGTTAATCCTTTATAGCGACCTGAATTAACCGCTTCTCCAGTTCGCCCAGCCATGACATTGCTATCCACATAAACTGGATAGACAGGGTCTGTAACAGCAATACGGTTATCTACTCCAAGAATATCGAGGATGTTACTGCTATCGCACTTTGATCCATCAGACACAAAGATTTCATCTGCATCGACATCACAACCCCGCTCTGAATAATCCCATTTAGCAATTGCTTCTCTCAGCCACAAATAACCCTGCTCTGGACCATATCCATGAAAACCAGCATGAGTGCCCATTTCATCAATGGCCAACTTCATTGCATCCCTACATGATTTAGGCAAAGGCTCTGTAACATCTCCTATCCCGAGCCGGATCAATGGGGCTTCAGGATTCGCAGTTACGAAAGCATTTACTCTTCTAGCTATTTCAGGGAAAAGATAGCCAGCTTTTAACTTGAGATAATTGTCGTTAATTTGAAACACAAGACCAAAGCAATGTCTAAGAATATTTTCCTATGTCAATCCCCCCTATAAAGGAACTCTAGTTAATACGATGTAGCAAAGGATCGGTTCAAATCAATTGTGAGTAACGTCATTCAAGCGGTTGAGGAAGCAACTAAAGATTTCGGTCCAATTGATTTAGAACAATTGATAGATGGCTCTATCAGTAAGCCTGCGCGGTATATGGGGAATGAACTAGGGGTAGAGCCAAAACAATGGGAAGAAGCAAAAGTTCGATGGGCGCTTACTTATCCAGAGATATATGAAGTAGGAGCAAGCAATCTTGGCCATATAATTCTTTATTCAATTCTGAATACAATTCCAAATCAATTGTGCGACAGGTGCTATTTACCTGCCCCAGACCTCACAAAAAAACTAAGAAAACAATCTATCCCACTATTTGCAGTCGAAAGTAAAAGGCCTTTATGGGCTTTCGATATTCTCGGATTCAGCCTTAGCTATGAACTTGGTGCGACAAATATCCTCGAAATGTTAAATTTGGCCTGGATAGAGCTTTATGCAAAGAACCGTAATAACTTATCTATAAATGATCCAAATGCACCTCCTTTAATCTTTGCAGGTGGTCCTTCTGCAACAAGCAATCCAGAACCTTTTGCCGCCTTTTTTGATTTCTTCGCCTTGGGAGATGGCGAAGAGTTATTGCCTGAAATTGGACTTTTGATTAGCAAGTGCAAGAAGTCAAATCTTAAGCGTTCAGAATTACTTGAAGAGCTGTCATTGATACCAGGTGTCTATGTCCCATCTCTCTACAAAAAAAATAAAAACAATGCTGCTGTCCACCCAGTAAGCAATAAAACAAAGCAAAAGATAATCCGGCGAGTAGCTACACCAATGCCTATGCATGCAATGGGTTTAGTCCCATATATCGAGACAGTTCATGATCGTCTAACCATCGAAATCCGCAGAGGGTGCACAAGGGGATGCAGGTTTTGTCAGCCAGGAATGATTACTAGACCAGCAAGAGATGTTGATCCCAATGAAGTAATAAAAGCGGTGGAAAGTGGTATGGAAAAAACTGGATATAGCGACTTTTCACTACTATCACTAAGTTGTAGTGATTATCTTGCACTTCCTTCTGTGGGGGTCGAACTGAGAAATCGTTTAGCAGACAAAAATGTTAGTCTTCAATTACCAAGTCAACGAATAGATCGTTTCAATGAAGACATTGCGCATATTCTTGGTGGAACTAGAAAGTCAGGTCTAACTTTTGCACCTGAGGCAGGAACACAAAGGCTTAGGGACATAATCAATAAAGGTCTTACTGATAAAGACTTAATAAATGGCATTAGGCAAGCTATGCAAAATGGGTACAAAAAGATAAAGCTCTACTTCATGATTGGGTTACCTGGAGAAACTGATGATGATGTATTAGGAATTAGCGAGACTTGTCTAATGCTTCGAAAAGAATGTAGTGACCTTGGAAAATTAAAATTAAATATCACTATTAGTAATTTCACACCAAAACCTCACACTCCATTTCAATGGCATAGTGTTTCCACTAATGAACTAGCCAGGCGACAAGATCTACTTAAGAGTTCTTTCCTAAAGATGCAAGGGATCAAAGCAAATTTTACAGATTTAAGAATATCATTTATGGAGGATTTTGTTGGCAGAGGTGATAGAAGAATTGCATCTGTAATTAAAAGAGCCTGGGAAATGGGCGCAGGAATGGATGCATGGTTTGAGTCAACCCAGACTGCCTATGATGCTTGGTCTAAAGCAATTCATGAAGCCGGTCTTGAATCAGATTATAGAGAGTTAGAAATAGGTAACTGGTCAAATATTGAATCGCTAAGTAACCATGAATTGATGGATTTCTGCAGCCAGCCATTACCTTGGGATCACATCGATACTGGAATAGATAAGAAATGGCTTGCTGAAGACTTAAAAAGAGCTCTGAACCAAAATCCTTTAGAGGATTGCTCTTTTGGCAGTTGCAGTAAATGTGGCGTATGTGGTCCCGAATTGGGCCACAATGAAATTATCAGTCCACCTCCTATACCAAAAGATCGAAAAAAAGAGTCTCTACCGATCAAAAAAATTTCCCGTATAAGAATTTCCTTCTGCAAAGAAGGAGCAATGCGTTTTATTGGCCATCTTGATCTAATGCGTTTGTTTGAAAGGTCGCTTAGAAGAAGCAATCTTCCTGTGAGTTACTCAGCGGGTTACCATCCTTTACCGCGATTACAAATCGCACTTGCATTACCCCTAGGTATAGAAGCTTTTGGCGAATGGATGGATATTGATTTTGCAGAAAAAGTGATCCCCCAAAAAATGTTGAAAAGTCTTCAATCAGTCTTACCAGAAGGAATTAAACTCATATCGGCTGAATCAATACCTGTCAACTCAAAAAGCCTCGCCCAATCACTTAAACAAGCGACATGGAGTTTCCAAATCTATACAACATCAACATTTCACCCAACAAAGTCACAATTTGAGGAAGCAATCGCTTCCTTGCTAAAAGCCAAAGAGCTTTTCTGGATTGATAAAGATAAAAAGGGAAGAGTTCGGAAAAGAGATTGTCGACAGGACCTTCTGGACCTAAAAGTCAAGTACAAATCTTCTCCAAACAACCAGTCATTACCTCAAAAAGAAATCCTAATTCAACTAGAAACATCAATTGACGAAATGGGGCGAAGTCTCAAGCCAAAACAAATTCAATACTGGCTAGAAGAATATTTGGGGCACCCGTTAAAAATTACTAATATAAAAAGGGATAAACTTATATTGTTTAAGTGCTAGGGTCAGTAAGAGGCGTGAAGCTAAAATTCAGCTTCAAACACTGGCAAATAGGTCTTAAACGCCAAAGTTTTGAGGAAAGCGACTTCTATTCTTTCTCCTAAGTAACACAAGCCGATCACCTTCGAACAAGCCAGAGCCGTCTTTTCATAGGAGTTTTAACTCCGTTCCTTTCTTCCATCGACCCCTAGGTCGATACCCAGTTGACAACTGCCTTCCAATTCTTCTGTGAGGCAGTAATTGATTCAGAGCCAAGTAGGGCTCCCACTCTTCTTCATATATGCCTCAACAAATTGTCATCGCTGAGGAGCTGCGATTAGCAGCTCTGCTCACAGATGAACGAGTAGATGAATTAATTGTTGCTCAAGGTCGCTATCAAATTGGTGATGTCTACTTGGGAACAGTAGAAAATGTTCTGCCAGGTATTGATGCAGCCTTCGTAAATATTGGAGAAAGCGAGAAAAATGGCTTTATCCATGTATCTGATTTAGGGCCATTACGCCTAAAAAAAGTATCCGCTGGGATAACAGAACTGCTTGAACCACGCCAAAAAGTTTTGGTTCAAGTAATGAAAGAGCCAACAGGAACAAAAGGTCCAAGACTAACTGGAAACCTGGCTTTACCAGGACGCTATTTAGTACTTCAACCAAGTGGGCAAGGTGTCAATATCTCTAGAAGAATTAATTCTGAGGGCGAGCGCAATCGACTACGGGCTCTTGGAGTATTGATCAAACCACCTGGAACAGGGCTATTAATCCGTACAGAAGCAGAAAGTATTAATGAAGACCTTCTTATTGATGATCTTGAAGCCCTTCTAAAGCAATGGGATGCAATTCAACAAGCTGCCGAAAGTTTCTCTCCTCCAGTATTACTTAACCGCGACGAAGATTTTATTAACCGTGTCCTAAGAGATCATCAAGGTCCTAATCTAAAGAAAGTCATTGTAGAGAATGATAATGCCCTCGAAAGAGTTAATAATTTCCTTGGAAAAGAAAATCCTAATGTAATAGTTGAATCCCATAATGAACAAACCGAGCTACTTGATCATTACAAAATTAACTTTGCAATTCGAGAAGCTCTTCAGCCAAGAGTAGATTTACCCTCAGGAGGCTACATAATCATTGAACCCACAGAAGCTTTAACTGTTATTGATGTCAACTCAGGTTCCTTTACAAGGTCAGCCAATGCAAGAGAAACTGTCCTTTGGACAAATTGTGAGGCTGCAGTAGAAATTGCCAGACAACTCAAACTTCGCAATATAGGAGGAGTAATAATCATTGATTTCATAGACATGGAGTCGAGAAGAGATCAACTTCAATTACTAGAACATTTCACTACTGCAGTAAAGAACGACTCAGCAAGGCCTCAAATCGCTCAGCTAACTGAGCTTGGTCTCGTAGAGCTTACACGTAAAAGGCAAGGTCAAAATATTTATGAACTGTTTGGGAAACCATGCCAAAATTGTTTTGGTCATGGCCATGTAGCTGTCTTGCCAGGGAAAGACTTACTACAACCATTAGCAACTGCAACAGGTCTAGTTAAATCAACAATCTCCTCAAAAGTAGATGGGCAAAATAATAATAATGATGGTTCGATTGTTCGCAAGAAAAAAGGAGGAAGAGGGCGTGAAAATTCTACAATTACTGGGCAATCAAACGTATTAACAACCTTTGATTCACAAGCAAGTTTAAGTGACCTATCTGAAGAAGTTGCGTCATCTGATAACACAAGTCAACGCCAAGAGCAAGAGATTATTGGTGTCCATATGAATGATGATCAAGAAAACGTTTTTAGCGAACTAGGGCTTAATCCACTTCTTCTTTTAAACACTCCATTTGAAACTGATAACATTTTAGTACGTTTAATTAGGCCTGGAGAGGATGAAGAAACAGTCCTAGAAGAAGCACGTATGCAGCTCAATACAAATACTGGCAAACGTCGGAGAAGGGGGCGAGGGAACACCAAAGGACTTAGCCGAAATGGGGTTGAGGCTTCTATTTCTAATGAGGCAATTGAAGAACACAACAAAGAATCAGTCATTACTGAAAAGGCAGAAGAAGCACCTTTGAGTGTTGAGATAACTCCACTTGCAGAGGCAGATAAAGTAATCAGTAATGAAGAAAAAGCAACAACAGTTTCATCTGATCAACTAGAGCCAGAAGATCCTCGAAGACGAAGAAGAAGGTCATCAGCATCGAAAACAGATGGAAGTGAATAAACAAACAATTGCTGGCATTGATGAAGTTGGCCGAGGAGCTTTGTTTGGGCCAGTTTTTGCAGGTGCTGTTGTATTAAATGAAGCTGGAGAAGAAAAATTACTTGAAGCAGGGCTTAAAGACAGCAAGAAATTATCCGCAAAGAAAAGAGCAATTTTAGTCCCACTAATTGAAAAGATCTCATTAGCATGGGGCCTAGGACAAGCCTCTTCTAGAGAAATTGACTCAATTGGGATAAGGACTGCAACGGAAAGGTCAATGTTAAGGGCATTGCATCGATTAAATATTCCGATCGAGATGGTTCTTGTAGACGGATCTCTACCTCTAAGATTATGGGATGGGCCTCAAAGAAATCTTATTCATGGTGAAGATCTTTCTCCAGCAATAGCAGCAGCAAGTATCATAGCCAAAGAAGCAAGAGACTCACTGATTAAACGTTTGGCGAAGTGTTACCCAGCTTATGGATTAGAAAGACATGTTGGTTATGGGACCAAAATGCACAGAAAAGCTATTGCTATAGAAGGAGCAACAATTATGCATAGACAAACCTTTTTATCTAACATTTGATTCAAAAAAAATTCTACTTCTCAATCTATAAGTTATTGCTCATCACACCAATTACTAAAATCAATCAACAATTGTTGACTGACTCTAGTCTTAATTCCTAACAAAATTCCAGTCAAAACAGATTGTCCTGTACTTTCAAGAACTTGCTTAGGAATCAATTTCAAAAGAGATGGCTGACTAACCGTTACGCCTAAAACTGCTTCGCCTTCCAAGCCTTTTGAAGTGGCCTGCAGAGTTGCTTCCAAAGTTAAAACAAAGTCATCGACTATTCCTAAACCATCTAGCTCACTATCAGTAGCATGCATCATTAATTTCCCATCAGTACTAATAACACCTATTGAAACTACTGGGTTAACCTCTAAGTGGAAAACCTTAAAGCTAGTAACACAATAGCGAAAGTTGCCCGAGCCCAAAGCAGTAAGCTTTTGAGGATCCAACATGGCTCCTACAACTCTCTCCTGCTCAAGCAAATAAGCAGGGAGTCGCTCAGCATTACTACTGACGGGTAAGTCCAGTTTTTGTCGGGCTTTAAAGGCCAGAGGCATAATCAACGCCTAACAGACCTTGATCCTATCGACCAATCTGCACCATTTCTCTAATGCCAATAAGGATGGCCTATTTAGGCCCTAAGGGAACCTATGCCGAAAAGGCGGCTTCTGCACTAGCCAAACTGGCAAATTTAGAAGATCCAGAGTTCGTTCCTTGCTCGGGAATACGAATAGTAATTGAACAAGTAGCAAAAAAACTTTGTGATTTTGCGGTAGTTCCAATTGAAAACTCTGTTGAAGGAGGCGTTACCGCTACTCTTGATGGGCTATGGAGCAATCCATCACTTTCTATCCAAAAAGCAGTCGTACTTCCTATTCAACACTCTTTGGTGAGCAGTGGCTCTATAGGACAGATTTCCGAGGTTCTCTCTCACCCACAAGCGTTAGCACAATGCAGTAGCTGGCTAGCCAACAATCTTCCAAATGCACTTCAGCTACAAACCAACTCAACTGCAGAAGCAGTGAAAATGGTAATAGGTAGCAATTTCCGAGCAGCAATAGCGCCAAGAGCTTCCGCAAACATCTCAGGAATAAAAGAATTAAGCTTTCCTATTAATGATGTTTCAGGAAATCGCACACGTTTTGTCTTACTTCATATAGATAAATCAACAGCAAAAGGAAATATTGGGAGTTTTGCATTTTCTTTAAATAAAAATGCTCCAGGTGCTCTTCTTGAAGCACTAGCTTGTATAGCAAATCTTGGTCTAAATATGACTAGGATTGAATCCAGACCTTCAAAAAGAGAGCTTGGAGAGTATGTATTCTTTGTTGATATCGAATTATCAAAAAATACACATGATGCAGATAAACTACTAACCCAACTATTAAGTCCGTTATGTGCGCATTTGGTGAATTTTGGCTCTTACACTAGTACTGAAATGAATATTGATTGACATTACCCTCTAGCACGAAATACTCCGAATCTCATTAAACCATGAACGAAAGCCCACCTCATTAATAAAATAGTTGGGACTTCACGCAAACCTTTTATAATTGCGTTTGGTCCTAAGCTTAAAACATCATTAGGTCTTCTAAAACCTTCAAGAATTGATTCATGCCAAGATGGCAAAGTTTGAGAAGTCCAATCATCAAAATAAATACCACCACCATAAAACTTGCTAGACAACAAATTTTCACAAAAACCATCTATACTTGAGAAGTCTGGATGAGACCATTGATCAAGTAACTGACGCATAATTATTCTTTCAAAAGTTGTTAACTTCGCTTTCTTAGTATTCCTTTTATTCCAGTCAGCAACAGCCAAGATCCCACCAGGCCTTAAGACCCTAAGCATTTCATCTGCATATTTCTGTTTATCCAACATGTGAGGGCCAGCTTCAACACTCCAAACACCATCAAAACTTCCTTTATCAAATCTTATATCCAGTGCATCCATAACTTCAAAGCGACAATTAACTCCTACTGGAGTTAATTGTGCTGCACGGTTGGCCTGTTTTTGGCTAATGGTGATCCCTATAACATCAAACCCATATTCCTTAGCAAGAATACGAGCGCTGCCACCAATACCACAACCAACATCAAGAATCCTCGATCCTCTAGACATTCGGTCTAGACCACTCCACTTAACAAGCTCGTGAACAAAATCCACCTTCGCAGTGCGAAAGTCCTTCCTTCGACAACCACCTTCATAAAAACCAAGGTGAACATGTTCACCCCATAGTTTCTCCAATAATTGATCATTAGTCCACTGATCATAGGCCGCTGCAACACTTAAAGCAGATTGAAACTTCCTATTTTTTCTAATCCAAAATAGTACACAACCAAAACAGAAGAATATGCCAATAAGATAAGTAAAATTAAACCAATTCATAATCAATTGTTAGCCTGATTTTCATTTGGAAAAGTATCTTTTAATGCTGTCCTTGCCGCAAGTTGTCTTCGGGTATGGTCAAGCATCTCGTATTCGCAGTTCAATCTTTCTTGGGTATCCTTCATCTCAAGCAACTTTTGTTGTTGATCAGCTACTCTCCCTCCTAAATGTGCAGCTATCCAAAAGGATAACTCTCTTGGCAAGTCAGGCAATTTCTCAGGTAAAGTTGTATCTGAATCTGTTAATTTGCCAGTTAATAGAATCACATCATGCAAAGCAGTCAAAACATCTTCAGAAAGTTTGCTTAACTGAATTGCGTCTTGAATAGGTTCATCTTCAACCCAGCTCACCATTGCACTGAAAAAAGGTGCTTTTCTTGTTAATTCGAGAATGCGAAACCGCTGTTGGCCAAGAGTAATGATGTTGCTGCGTCCATCCTCGGAAGTCTGATGTTTAATAATCTCTGCGCAACAACCCACATCAGCAATTGTTTTTGTATTTGGATCCCAGCGAACAATCCCAAACCTCTTATCACTTTCTAATACCGTTTCAAGCATTATGCGATAACGAGATTCAAAAATATGAAGTGGCAATACCTCCTTTGGGAAGAGAACCATCTCAGGCAAAGGGAAAAGAGGCAATTCCCTGACAGATAATTCAGTCACGGAAGCTCTCCTAAAAACATAGTTATCTTAATGAAGAAGCTTAGAGTTTTCTGAAATATAAAAAAGATCAGAGCTTAACTTCAATATCCACTCCACTAGGTAAATCTAGCTTCATCAGAGCATCTATTGTCTTAGCTGACGGGCTGTAAATATCAATAATTCTCCTATGTGTACGTGTTTCAAAATGCTCCCTAGAGTCTTTATCAACATGCGGGGAACGCAATACACAATAAATCTTTCTTTTAGTAGGAAGTGGGATTGGTCCAATTGCAGTGGCTGCAGTGGTATCTGCAGTTTCAATGATTTTCTCGCAAGATAGATCAAGCATTCGCCTATCAAATGCTTTAAGGCGAATACGTATCTTTTGCTGAGCAATAGCCGTAGACATAAAAAATCAGGTGAGT
Source organism: Prochlorococcus sp. AG-363-O06 (assembly GCA_003280085.1). Classification (GTDB taxonomy): domain Bacteria; phylum Cyanobacteriota; class Cyanobacteriia; order PCC-6307; family Cyanobiaceae; genus AG-363-O06. The sequence continues at coordinate 13,164 of QCFY01000018.1, forward strand.
CCCTATGGGGTGTGCATTTTGGTTTTCAAGGTTCTTTCGAAAGAAAGGATACGGATTTCTTCGTTAGAAGCAATCCTATCAATTTAACGGATGACCAGCCAGATCAATTAGCTGGCCATCCATGCAATTATCATTCGAGAATTTTAGAAACAACTCCTGCACCTATTGTTCTCCCACCTTCTCTAATTGCAAAACGCATCCCTTGCTCGATAGCAACTGGGCATATCAATTCCCCAGTCATCTTTATTCGATCACCAGGCATAACCATCTCAACATTACTTCCATCATCAGAGGTAAAGGCTGTGATCTGTCCTGTCACATCTGTTGTACGTATATAGAACTGAGGGCGATATCCAGCAAAGAAAGGTGTGTGTCGCCCTCCTTCTTCTTTCTTGAGAACATAAACTTCACCCTCGAATTTAGTGTGAGGAGTAATAGAGCCTTTCTTAACAAGTACCATCCCTCTCTCAATATCCTCCTTTTGGATTCCTCTGAGAAGAAGGCCAACGTTATCACCAGCCATACCTTCATCAAGAAGTTTCCTAAACATCTCAACTCCAGTAACAGTTGTAAGTCTGGTTTCTTTAATACCAACGATCTCAACTTCCTCTCCGACCTTTACTTTCCCTCTTTCAATCCTACCTGTAGCTACAGTCCCACGACCTGTAATTGAGAAAACATCTTCAACAGCCATCAAGAAAGGCTTATCAACTTCTCTTTCTGGTTCAGGAATCGAAGTATCAACAGCTGACATCAATTCTTCAATCTTTGATTCCCATTCGGCGTCACCTTCTAAAGCTTTTAAGCCAGAAACTTTGACAATTGGAACATCATTGAAGCCATAACCTTCAAGAAGTTCCCCTATTTCCATTTCAACAAGTTCAATAATCTCTTCATCATCAACCATGTCGCATTTGTTCAACGCGACTACAAGCGCTGGGACGCCAACCTGCTTGGCTAACAAGATATGTTCTTTAGTTTGTGCCATTGGGCCATCTGTAGCAGCACAAACAAGAATTGCACCATCCATTTGAGCGGCCCCAGTAATCATATTTTTCACATAGTCCGCGTGCCCTGGGCAATCAACATGAGCGTAATGACGGCCGTCTGTCTCATATTCAACGTGGGCAGTGTTAATAGTGATGCCGCGCTCACGCTCTTCAGGCGCACCGTCGATGTCACCGTAATCTTGTGCTTGGGCCTGGCCCTTCTTTGCAAGCACATTGGTAATTGCTGCTGTAAGGGTTGTTTTCCCATGGTCAACATGACCAATGGTGCCAATGTTGACGTGAGGCTTGTTCCTCTCAAACTTCTCGCGAGCCATTTTGTTAAAGAATCGGGGGTGGAAAGTAGGTTTTAGAGATCAGGAATTGCCCTGATTCTTGGAGATGATGGCTTCAGCCACATTGCGAGGAACTTCCTCGTAATTGCTGAATTCCATAGAAAAGATACCCCGACCCTGAGTCATTGATCGGAGTTGAGTGGCGTAGCCGAACATTTCGGCTAGTGGCACTTTGGCACTTACTTTAGACAATCCATCGTCAATGGACTGACCTTCAACCTGTCCTCTTCGTGAAGAAAGGTCACCAATAATAGAACCAAGGAAGTCTTCAGGAGATTCAACCTCAACTTTCATCATTGGTTCAAGCAAAACAGGATTGCACTTCTTGACTCCATCTTTAAAGGCCATAGACCCAGCAATCTTGAAGGCCATCTCTGAAGAATCAACATCGTGATACGACCCATCAACAAGAGTAACCTTTACGTCTATCAGAGGATATCCAGCCATTACGCCAGACTCTGAGGTCTCTCTCATCCCTGATTCAGCTGGCTTTATATATTCCTTAGGAACTACACCACCAACAATTTTATTGACGAATTCAAATCCTGAGCCTGGTTCTCCTGGTTCAACTTGAATGACAACATGACCATATTGACCTTTACCACCTGTCTGCCTAGCAAATTTGCCTTCTCCTGAGGAACTTGCACGAATAGTTTCACGATAAGAAACCTGAGGAGCACCAATATTAGCTTCCACCTTGAACTCACGAAGCATCCTGTCAACAAGTATCTCTAGATGCAACTCACCCATTCCTGCAATCACTGTCTGATTTGTTTCCTGATCAGTACTTACTCGGAAAGTAGGATCTTCCTCGGCAAGCGAAGTTAGTGCTTTACCAAGTTTTTCCATGTCACCTTTGGTTTTGGGCTCTACAGCAACTGAGATGACTGGCTCAGGGATGTAAAGAGTCTCAAGAACTATTGGCTGATCAGTTGAACAAAGGGTGTCTCCAGTGGTCGTATTCTTTAATCCCAATACTGCCCCTAAATCACCAGCCCGAAGCTCATCGACTTCTTCGCGATCATCAGCCTTAAGAACAATTAGGCGAGAAATTCGTTCCTTCTGATCTTTTGTCGAATTAAGAACATAACTACCCTTTTGCAAAACCCCGGAATACATCCTGACAAAAGTCAACTTTCCATAAGGATCAGCCATAACCTTGAAAGCAAGCGCACTGAAAGGCTCATTGTCATCAGAAGGCCTCATTGCCTCTTCTCCACTTGGAAGGACACCCTGAATTGGGGGAACATCAATAGGAGCTGGCAAATAATCAACAACAGCATCTAGCAAAAGCTGCACACCTTTATTTTTAAAAGCTGATCCACAAAGCATTGGCACTAAACCTTGCTTTAGAACGCCCTCTCTAATCCCTTCTTGAAGTTGCGATTCAGTTAATTCTCCTGTTTCCAAAAACGCCTCAATCAATTTTTCATCGGTTTCAGCGATTGATTCCATCAATTTGGAGCGCCACTCAGCAGCTAAATCCTGCATATCAGCTGGAATCTCTGTCTCTTCAATATCCTTCCCCAGATCATCTTTATAGATATATGCCTTGTTCTTAACAAGATCAACAATCCCCTTCAAATCATTCTCAGCTCCAATTGGGAGCTGCAAGGGCACTGCATTTGCCTTCAAACGATCTTTGATTTGCTTATAAACCTTTAGGAAGTCCGCTCCAGTACGGTCCATTTTATTAACAAAGACCATTCTCGGAACGGAATACCTGTCAGCCTGCCGCCAAACAGTTTCTGATTGGGGCTGAACTCCTCCTACCGCACAAAAAACAGCAATTACACCATCTAGCACTCTCATAGAGCGCTCAACTTCGATTGTGAAATCTACGTGGCCAGGAGTATCAATGATATTGATTCGATGGTCCTGCCAAGTTGTTGAAATTGCTGCGGCAGTAATAGTTATTCCGCGCTCTCTTTCCTGGGCCATCCAGTCAGTAACGGCTGCTCCATCGTGAACCTCGCCCATCTTGTGAACGACGCCGGAGTAAAAAAGGATACGCTCGGTGCATGTTGTTTTGCCCGCGTCAATATGGGCGGCAATCCCGATATTTCTTACGCGTTCCAAGGGGAAGGCTCTAGCCACAGGAAATTCTCCGGGTTGAAGCTTGAAAAGGAGTCGAGACTCTACAGCTCTGACCCCCCATTAATGAAATTTCGACAAGATCTAATTCAATAGCGGTAATGAGCGAAGGCTTTATTAGCTTCTGCCATTTTGTGAGTTTCTTCACGCTTCCTGACAGCGCTGCCTGCTTCATTAGCGGCATCCATGAGCTCACCAGCAAGCTTTTGAGCCATGCTCCGACCATTCCTTGCTCTTGAAAAGCTGACAAGCCAACGAAGTGCCATAGCAGTTCCTCTCTCCTGGCGAACCTCCATAGGGACTTGATAAGTGGCACCTCCTACACGCCTTGCTCGCACCTCTACAAGGGGAGTGGCATTTTTTACAGCTGTTTCAAAAAGCTCAATTGGGTCTGAACCAGTACGCTCATTTATTAGGCCAAATGCTTCAGACAAGATTCTTTGAGCGGTAGATTTTTTTCCATGTTTCATCAAACGATGAATCATCATCGTTGCCAATCGATTATTAAATTGAGGATCAGGAGCAACTGGGCGTTTCTCCGCCGCATTTCTACGAGACATAAAACTTAAAACGAAAAACTTAGTGAGGGAAATTTTTTAAGAGGGAAATTTTTTACTCCTTAGGAGATTTAGCTCCATACTTAGAGCGAGACTGCTTTCTATCCTTAACTCCTGCTGTGTCAAGTGTCCCACGAATTATGTGATAACGAACTCCTGGAAGGTCCTTCACCCTCCCTCCTCTAAGCAAAACAACAGAGTGCTCTTGCAGGTTGTGGCCTATTCCAGGGATATAAGCAGTCACTTCAAACCCTGAAGTAAGTCGAACACGTGCAACTTTACGAAGCGCTGAATTTGGTTTCTTAGGTGTAGAGGTATATACCCTTGTACACACTCCTCTACGCTCTGGACAAGCTCTCAAAGCTGGAGATTTGGTTTTTCTTGTGAGGCGCTGTCGTTCAGTACGAATCAGCTGTTGAATAGTTGGCATCGATGGTTTGCTGGTGGTCGATACTCCGACCTTTCCACGATCCCCCACATTAACGCCTCGTCTGTCCAATCCAAATACGAAAAGACATAAACATGCTTTTTCACGCTATATAAATAAATGAGCTAATTATCAATTAACTAAGGAATTAGATCATCTCTGGACTAATCGTTCCCTAGGATCATCTAAGAAAAATGATCCTTGTCACCACCACGCAAATGAGAAATTCGCAGGAAGTTGAAGTTCATGTCTCACGTCAGTCTTAATCCCCTTTGGCCGCACCGCGACAGCCCTGCTCCTTCATCCATAGCTGGAGAAAAGGATGCATGCGGAGTGGGATTTATAGCTCAAGTTGAAGGTCAAAGAAGTCACTGGGTATTGCAGCAAGCTCTTAAAGGCCTGGAATGCATGGAACATCGAGGAGGATGTGGGGGCGATAGTGACTCAGGTGATGGAGCAGGCATCCTTTGTGAAATCCCATGGTCCTATTTACAAAAGATTTGGGCTGAAGCAAATGTTCCATCCAAGGCAAACAGTGGGCTTGGGATGGTTTTTTTACCAAGCGAAGAATCATTAAAAGCAGATGCCAAAAGATTCTGCGAAGAGGAAGCTCAGGTACTTGGCTTTAAGACAATTGGGTGGAGAGAAGTTCCCGTTAATTCTTTAGTTTTAGGAGAACTTGCACGTAATACAGCTCCTAAAATTGAACAATGGCTAATCACTAGCAACAAATTAAATAATGCTCTCGAAGCACTTTTGTTTCAATTAAGACGTCGTATTGGAGAAAGAGCAAGAACTGAATGGGGTGAAAAAGACATTGATCTATATATTGCTTCATTAAGTGGGCGGACAATTGTTTACAAAGGAATGGTCAGGTCTGAAGTCCTTGCAAGCTTCTACCAAGATCTAAGAGATCCGGATTTTGAAATTTCTTTTGCTGTTTATCACCGTCGATTCAGTACTAATACTTTACCAAGATGGCCCTTGGCTCAACCCATGAGGTTGTTAGGGCATAACGGTGAAATAAATACTCTTTTGGGAAATTTAAACTGGGCAAGAGCTACTGAGGTCAACCTTCAAGAAGTTTGGGGCGATGCATCTAAAGACTTAACACCTGTAATTAATCCAGCATTCAGTGATTCAGCAAATCTTGATGCAACACTCGAACTCCTTGTACGCAGTGGTCGACCAATTACAGACAGCCTTCTTACTTTGATTCCAGAAGCATTTAGAGACCAACCAGAACTGAAAAATCAACAAGAAATTCAAGCTTTTTACGAATTCTCAGCTTGTACTCAAGAGCCTTGGGATGGTCCTGCCTTAATTGTTTTTGCAGATGGTTGCAATGTAGGCGCAACACTTGATCGAAATGGATTAAGACCAGCTCGCTACTGCATAACAAACGATGGTTTTGTGGTCATGGGGTCCGAAACTGGAGTTGTGGAAATTGAAGAAAGTCGAATTATCGAAAAAGGCCGTTTAGGCCCTGGCCAGATGTTGGCTGTTGACCTTCAAAAAAGAAAACTGCTCAGAAATTGGGAAGTCAAAAAAGAAGTAGCAGGTCGCCACCCTTACCAAGCATGGCTTAAACAAAGCCGTCAAAAATTAGAAAGTAGTGATTGGGAGAAAAAACTGCAACTTGAACCTTTAAATCTTCTGCAACAACAAACCGCTTTTGGTTTTTCAGCTGAAGATTTTGAACTCATTATTGATGCAATGGCTGGAGCAGGCAAAGAGCCAACTTTTTGCATGGGAGATGACATTCCACTAGCAGTTCTTTCAAGTAAACCCCACATTCTTTACGACTATTTCAAGCAACGTTTTGCCCAAGTCACAAATCCACCTATTGACCCACTCAGGGAAAAACTTGTAATGAGCCTAGAAATGCATTTAGGCAAAAGAGGTTCACCTCTAAAGCCTAATGCAATTGGTTCTTCAGTGGTCCACCTCAAAACTCCCTTTCTGAATGAAAAGGAGCTCGAAAGTCTTAAACAGGAAAAATTCTCTACAACAATAATTTCAACCTTAATGCCTGTAAGTGATGGACCAAAAGCCCTTGGAAATGAACTAAAAAAAGTTTGTTTAAAAGCAGAGAATGCGGTCCTTAATGGAAGTAAAATAATTGTTCTATCAGACAAAGGTGTTTCTTCAGCAAATACATATATTCCACCACTCCTTGCAGTAGGGGCAGTTCATCACCACTTACTAAGCAAAAAGCTAAGACTCCAGGCATCAATTGTATTGGAAACAGCTCAATGTTGGAGCACCCATCATCTAGCCTGCTTAATTGGATATGGAGCAAGTGCAGTATGTCCATGGCTAGCATTAGAAACTACAAGACATTGGTGGCTTAGTCCTAGAACTCAAAAACTCTTCGAAACAGGGAAACTCCCTAAAATTTCTATAGAAAAGGCACAAATAAATCTTCGCAAAGCTCTCGAAGATGGATTACGTAAAATTCTTTCCAAAATAGGCATTTCCCTTTTAGCCAGTTATCACGGTGCACAGATTTTCGAAGCAATTGGAATTGGTGCTGACCTAATACAATTAGCTTTCAAAGGAACTACAAGCAGAATTGCAGGACTAAATATTACTGAGTTGGCTAATGAAACACTTAGCTTTCATGCGAAAGCTTTCCCTGAGTTAGATAAAAATAAGCTTGAGTTTATGGGATTTGTTCAATACAGAAGTGGCGGGGAATTCCATCTAAATAGTCCAGAGATGTCGAAGGTATTACATTCAGCAGTTAAAGCAGGGCCAAATTATGACCACTTTTCTACATATCAAACCCTATTAACAAATAGACCACCTACAGCAAAAGGAAATATTGGGAGTTTTGCATTTTCTTTAAATAAAAATGCTCCAGGTGCTCTTCTTGAAGCACTAGCTTGTATAGCAAATCTTGGTCTAAATATGACTAGGATTGAATCCAGACCTTCAAAAAGAGAGCTTGGAGAGTATGTATTCTTTGTTGATATCGAATTATCAAAAAATACACATGATGCAGATAAACTACTAACCCAACTATTAAGTCCGTTATGTGCGCATTTGGTGAATTTTGGCTCTTACACTAGTACTGAAATGAATATTGATTGACATTACCCTCTAGCACGAAATACTCCGAATCTCATTAAACCATGAACGAAAGCCCACCTCATTAATAAAATAGTTGGGACTTCACGCAAACCTTTTATAATTGCGTTTGGTCCTAAGCTTAAAACATCATTAGGTCTTCTAAAACCTTCAAGAATTGATTCATGCCAAGATGGCAAAGTTTGAGAAGTCCAATCATCAAAATAAATACCACCACCATAAAACTTGCTAGACAACAAATTTTCACAAAAACCATCTATACTTGAGAAGTCTGGATGAGACCATTGATCAAGAAACTGACGCATAATTATTCTTTCAAAAGTTGTTAACTTCGCATTCTTAGTAATCCTTTTATTCCAGTCAGCAACAGCCAAGAACCCACCAGGCCTAAAGCCCCTAAGCATTTCATCTGCATATTTCTGTATATCCAACATGTGAGGGCCA
>QCFY01000019.1 GCA_003280085.1 Prochlorococcus sp. AG-363-O06
ATAACGGGATTGAAGCTGCAAAGGTAGTTAAGGACCTCAGGCCAAAACGAGTCATCCCAGTTCAATACATGAGGCGTGAGAAACCTGCGATTCAATGTGATTTGTCAACTGTTAAACCATTTTTGGAGGCAATGAATGATGTTGAAGTCCGAGAGGTTGGAACAACTTTTACTTTGCCTCAAAGGCTTTCTAGTCAACTTGTCATTAATCTGATGCGTTGAGAACCTGCTCTAAGAGAGATGCTCGTATTTCAGAAATACTTCCCAAAATTGTTTCATTTGTGTTCTTGTCCCAATGCTCACTCTTAAGGCCCCCTCTATTAGGGGCTTGTTAGACATGTCTCTCACCAGAATGCCTTCTGCCCTTAAGCAGCTATCAATTTCGCTTGGATTACGCCTTGGCCAGAGTAAGAAGTAGTTCCCTCCATCTATATGGTATCTAATACCACTTTTTTGTAGCTGTTCGACAATCCAGTCGCGTGCAAGGAGTACTTCATCGACGTAGTTGTCTATATGCTTTTGATCCTTTAAAGCGGCAAATGCAGCAGTGACTGCGAAACTATTTATGTCGTATGGTCCAGCAACTCTACTTATTAGATCCATTGTGTTGTGATTACCAATTGCGAATCCAATTCGCAGTCCAGCTAAACCAGCTACTTTTGAAAAAGATCTTAGTATTATGAGATTCGATAATTCACTGAAGTCTGCAATATGCAGGGCACTGTCTTTCGAGAAGGCTTCATAAAGTTCATCGATCACGATTAACGTGTTAGGTGCATTACTTGCTAGTTCTAGGACTTTAGTTGCAGCTAATCTTGTGCCTGTAGGGTTATTTGGATTGCAAATAAGTAGGATTTTAGGGCTTTTTTCTATAAGAAACTGTTTGATTTTTTGGAAAGGGAAAAGGAACTCTCTGCTTTCATATGGGAGAAGAATGCTTTCCATGCCCTGCATGTCAGCACAGCTTTTGTAGTAACCAAAGGTTGGCTTGGTTGTTAGTAGCTGCTCCCCTCGATCTCCGTAGGCATGAAAGATTGCATGGATGGCAGCATCGACTCCATTAAAGAGGCTTATTTGGTTAGGGCTTAGCTTCGTATTACTTTTGCAAGTATTTAGGCTATCTACGATTGCCTCTTTAAGTCCATTATATTCTGGATAAATAGAGATGTGATCGGCAGGTAGACTCCTGATTGCTTCTAGTACTAGTGGACTGGGTCCAATAGTGTTTTCATTGAAGTCGAGCCTTAATAATTCACGCCTGCCTTCTAAAGGCGCTGTATAGCGCTCCATCTTTTCGATTTCAATTCTTGGATTTGGACCATTCAATGACAATGAGCTCTCGACTGTCTCCATTACATCCTCTCAAGAGTAGGTATGCCTAATAAATTCATACCTTGTTTGAGAGTATCGGCTGTTAGACGACAAAGTATGAGTCTGCAATTTTTAGTTGTTTCATTGGTTTTCAGAATAGGGAGTTGATCGTAAAATCGATTAAAGATCTGACTTAACTCAAACAAGTAGCTACATAGACGGTTGGGTAGCAATTCTTCTTCGACTTCAAGAATTACTGCATCAAATTTAAGGAGGGCTTTGGCTAGTTCCCATTCAATATTCTCAGTAAGATTTAGCGTTACATTGTTTTGTATATAAAGATCGCCCCCTTTCCTTGCAATCCCAGCAATTCTTACTAATGCATATAAAAGGTAAGGGGCTGTATTCCCCTGCAAGGCAAGCATTCTCTCAAAACTGAATTGGTAATTTGTAACTCTATTTTGACTAAGGTCTGCATATTTTACTGCAGCTAGGCCAACTGTTTTAGATACATGGTTTATAAAGGCTTCGCTTTCTTGGCGACCCTCATCTTGTAAACGTTGCCTTAAATCTGTTTCGGCTTTGCTCACTGCTTCATCAAGCAGTTCTCGTAGCTTGACAGTTTGCCCAGAACGAGTTTTAAGCTTCTTGCCATCCTCTCCTTGTACGAGTCCAAATGGCACGTGCTCAAGACGAGCATTCGACTTGAGCCAACCAGCACGTTTGGCTATTTGAAATACCCCTGCAAAATGACTTGCTTGACCAGCATCAGTTACGTAAATCAACCTATTTGCTCCATCTCCTTGAGGACTTGAGTGCAATCTGTAACGTATAGCAGCTAGATCTGTTGTTGCGTAATTAAACCCACCATCACTTTTTTGAATAATCATTGGCAATGGCTTGCCATCTTTTCCAGTTACGCCGTTCAGAAAGACGCATTTAGCACCGTTATCTGTTACTAGTAACCCCGAAGCTTTTAATTCATCGACTACTGCTTGTAGGAACTTATTATAGAAAGACTCTCCTCTTTCTTGTAGTCGAATGTCTAGGCGAGTATAGATTTTTTCAAATTCCTTGCGAGATTGTTCACAAAGTAAACCCCATGATTGAAGCGATTCATGGTCGCCGCTTTGCAGCTTTACTACTTCTTTACGGGAGGCATCTTGAAATTCTGAGTCTTCGTCAAAACGCTTTTTGGCTTGACGATAGAACTCAACTAGGTCTCCCAAGTCAATTGCATCAGGTTCCTGCAAGGCTTTGGGAGAGACGGTTTTGAGATAGTTAATAAGCATTCCAAACTGCGTCCCCCAATCTCCAACATGATTTAAGCGCAGTACTTCATGGCCACGGAATTCGAGAACTCTTGCTATTGAATCACCAATGATCGTTGACCTTAGATGCCCTACATGCATTTCTTTAGCGATATTCGGGCTGGAAAAATCAACCACTACCCGGGAAAGTTGCTCCTTCTTTGATTTTTGAACTAAAGGAATGCCAAGACGATCATCATTAAGGCGAGAAATTAATGCGGAAGTTATTTGACTCCCTTTAATAGTTAAATTAATGAACCCAGGACCTGCAATTTGAGGCAATTGGCATATTTCTAAAAACTTTTCATCTTTATTGAGTTGTTTGATTATTTCCAGGGCAATGTTTCTTGGTGGTTGCTTTAACGCTTTAGATAAAGAAAGAGCACCATTGATTTGGAAGTCTCCAAACTCTGGTTTGCTTGCATAAACTAATTGTGCATTAAGGGGTGAACCAGACTTTAACGAGCTTGCAAATTCTTCAGGGAATGCTTGTTGAAGAGCTGCCTGAGTTATTTCAGTAAGTTTTTGATGGAGGATTAGCATTTGCTTGGATGTAGCACTCTTGAGTTTTTTAGTTGAGCTTCATGAGAATTCTTGGATCAATGGAGTTCGTCAAAACGCATGCTGAAATCCACCCAAGAACTTTTTGTGATTGACATACTGCTTGAAATGAGATCGATTCCTGTGGCTGCATATGCTTTTAAATAATTAGGGTTTACACCTGAGGCTTCCAGAATAATTTGACCTGAGCCGTTATGACTTGAAGCCTTTTTGGCTAATTCCCTCAATTGAGGCACGATTTTATGCAGTTCTTCTGGTGAGAATTCATCAAGAAGAATTGCATCTGCACCAGCAAGCACAGCTTCTTTGGCTTGCTCAGTTGTTTCTGCTTCAACAATGACTTTTGTCGTCCATGGTGCTGACATGCGAATACTGTTAATTGCAGTAGAGATATCTTTTGTCCATGCCAGGTGGTTTTCTTTAAGCATTGCTGCATCATCAAGCCCTAGTCGATGATTAATGCCTCCACCACACCTAACGGCATATTTCTCAAGGATCCGAAGACCTGGGGTTGTTTTGCGTGTATCTGCTAGCTGCACATCGGTTCCATTGAGTTCTGCAACAAGCGCTGCAGTTGCTGTTGAAATGCCAGAAAGATGCATGGCTATATTTAAAGCAGTGCGTTCTCCTGCTACTAGGGAGGATGCGTTCCCTTTTAGCTTCAGTATTTTTTGATCGGGCAGGAAACTTTCCCCATCTTTGATAAGCAAGTCAATATCTGTTGAGCCATCTACGCGTTCGAATAGATGCTTGATTATAAATCCACCACAAAAAATACCTTTTTCTTTGGCCACCCAATGAGCTGATGCATTGCTTTTATTGAGTGTTATTGAAGTCAGGTCTCCGCGACCTATATCCTCATTTAACCAAAGATCTAAAAGGTTTTTTAGGGAAGGTGTGAGTAGATCCACGATGCTTATCAATTTAGGTGGTTGTTTGGTAAAAAGCTGGTCTGATGAATTTGCACAGATTTTTATAAGCGTTATTTCCCGATACAAAAACGAGAAAATATTCGATCTAAGATAGCTTCAGTAATTTCTTCTCCTGTGATTTCTCCAAGACTGTGAATCGCCTCTCTTAAATCAATTGTCCAGAAGTCCCAGGGTAGTTTTTTGTCTGCTGTTTCAACCATTCTGTTTAAAGCGGCAATAGCCATCGCGGCAAGGTCGGTTTGTCTATAATTAAGTGCTGCTACTAAATTATGAGTTTCATTAGCCCCGCATGTTTGAAGTAATTCTTTAATTAGTGCTTCTTCCCCTTCACCAGTTAGGGCACTAAAGCGAATGATCTCAGCAGGATTATCTTTACTATTTTGGATGTCTGCTTTGTTGCCAATGATGATATTTGGTGTGCCTTCAGGAATGTTTTTAAATAAATCATTATCTTCTTTTGTCCAACCTAAAGCTAAATCAAAAATCATTAAGACAATGTCTGCACTTAGCAATGCATTGTGACTAAGTTCAATGCCAAGTTTTTCTATTTTATTACTGGTTTTTCTTATGCCCGCAGTATCAACCAAGGTGATTGGTACTCCTTCAATTACGATTTCACTTTCTAATAAATCTCTTGTAGTTCCCGGGATGTCTGTGACTATTGCCTTTTCACGGCAACTAAGTCGATTAAGTAATGAGCTTTTGCCAACATTTGGCCTGCCAATAATGGCAATTCTGACTCCTTCTCTAAGGATCGCACCTCTTTGAGCATCTTTGATCAGCTGCTTCAGTTCTAAACAGACTTCCTGAACAGCAATTAATACATTGGCTCCATTTAGAGGAGGTAATTCATCTTCAAAATCGACACGAGCTTCGAGTTCACTTAGTTGATCTAAAAGATTTTCTCTAAGAAGGTTGATGCGTTTTTGTATGCCTCCATCAAGTCCCACCATTGCTATTTGTGCTGCTTTGTGGCTGCGAGCCGCAATTAATTCACTGATTGCTTCTGCTTGGGTGAGATTGATGCGTCCATTGAGAACTGCTCTTTGGCTGAATTCTCCAGGGAGGGCCCTTCTTGCATGAGGATGTTCAAGAACTCTTGCTAAAACACGCTGAACTGTGACTAGACCTCCATGACAGTGGATTTCGACCACGTCTTCCCCTGTGAAGCTTCTTGGCGCCTTCATAAGGAATGCCAAGATCTCATCAATATGTTCATCTCCTTCCGTACCCATTACATGTCCATAAAGAATTTTGTGACTTGTCCATTTTTGTGTTCCTCCCAACTGAATTATCTCTTCGCCAATTTGCTGCGCTTTACTTCCAGATATCCTTATTACGGCAATTCCTCCTTGCCCTGCTGCTACGGCAGTAGCAATTGCTGCAATTGTTTCATCATTTTCGAATGACACACTCATTGAAAATCAATTTTTTGACTTGAAGACTTGGTTCTCGAGTTAATTATTTATGTGATTCTGTCATGGTGAAATCTCTTAGAAGACTTAGGTCTAAGGTTCGCTCTTTTTTTAATTGGCTCATGAGCCAGGAAGGGACTTCGGGGCAGCGTGCGCGTGGCTTGGCTGTTGGTGTCTTCAGCGGCTGCATCCCTTTATTTGGTTTCCAAATGATATTAGGTGTTGCATTGGCAGCATTTGTTAGAGGGAACATTTTCTTGGCAGCGGCAGCTACGTGGATTAGCAATCCAATCACCTACTTGCCACTCTATTGGCTGAATTTTAAAGTGGGTAATGCTTTTCTAGGACAAGGGAGTGACGCTTTCCTGCTTGATCAAGCAACCTGGCAATTGCTTGTGAATCAGGGCTGGCTATTTGTTATACGACTATTTCTAGGTTCGGTAGTAGTAGGTGCTTGCCTCGGCTTGTTTATTGGGTTGATCGCGTATGTTCTCTTTAGGTATTCTCGACGTGGTATTCATAACTAGGGCTTTTTAAAACTTGTTTGATTCAATTAAGTGCAATTGACATGTTGCCTGAGTTCTCTTCCGAAAATTTATCAATCCATTGGTTTATAGGTCCCAATGATCATTGGAAAAATAGCTTACCCATTTGTCTCTATTAGTGACTGGACTGGAATAGTTTAAAGATTCTAATAATTTAGCTTATGAGCTATTAACCTTCTTTGAATCTTATTTTGTTCAATTAAGGCATGTTATTATTTCCATCAAGTATTTTTGCAGGTCGTTTCTAAGTTTATTCATTTATTTAGTCAATTAGGTCAGAATTATTAATTCAAGCCCACCCTCGCAATGTCCAGTACATCCGCCATCGTCTTGATTTGACCCATTGTTTTCGCTAACTGGGTAGCACTGTTGAGCTCTATTCTGAGGTCAATGGAGGCTGGCTTGCCGTAGCAAGTTTTGACACGAGCATCACTTACATTGATTCTACTATCTGATAAGCGCATAAGAATATCTTTTAAAATCCCAACCCGATCTATTACTTCTATTCTCAATTGAACAGGGTACCTTGACTTTTGTACAGCTGAAGCTTGGTTCCAATGCACTGGTAGGCGACGCTCGCTTGGAATTGTCGAAACATTTTCGCAGTCTTGGCGATGGACTGTTATCCCATGATTCCCTAAGGCGACAGTGCCTACAATTGCCTCCTCCGGCAATGGGCTGCAACACCCACCTAGTCGATATTCCATGCCCTCAACGCCTATGATTGGCTCGCCATCAATTAAAGGATTTTGTGTTAGCGAAGATGTACTCTGAACTGGGAACTTTGGATTAATATTTTGCGCTTTTGATTGATCTGGGGCAATATTTTGAAGTCGTACCTCCTCTCTTAGTCTATTGAGCACTTGTTGCAATGTTATTGCACCAAATCCAAGTGAAGCCAAAAGGTCTTCTGTGCTTTGTAAATTACATCGTTGAGCTACTTTGGTCACAGCCTCGCTACGAAGAAGCGCGTCAAAGCCATTCCTGCCAAGCTCTCTTTCTAATAACTCTTTCCCGCGTTGGATTGTTTCATCTCGGTGACTCCTTTTGTACCATTGACGAATACGATTTCGGGCAGTTGGAGTCGCTACAAAATTCAACCAATCAAGACTTGGATGTGCTGTTTTGCTGGTCAGCACATTAACAAAATCACCATTCTCAAGAGGTGTTGATAAGGCACAAAGCCGATCGTTTATTCGAATGCCATGGCAATGATTCCCTACTTCGGAATGGATGCGATATGCAAAATCTACAGCTGTTGAGCCTTTGCGTAGGCCGACTACATCACCTTTAGGAGTAAATACAAAAACTTCTTCATCAAACAAGTCTTCCTTTATAGAAGCTAAATAGTCATTATGGTCATCATTGCCTCCTTCTTGTTGCCATTCTACTAATTGCCGAAGCCAGTTAAACCTTTCGGCATCTCCTGCCGCAGGGGAGCCCCCTTCTTTGTATTTCCAATGCGCAGCAATTCCGAACTCTGCAACCTGATGCATTTCATGGGTCCGTATTTGCACTTCGATGGGTCTGTGCCTACCAATTACAGCGGTATGAAGAGATTGATAGCCATTTGGTTTAGGTAAGCCAATATAGTCTTTGAATTTTCCTGGTATAGGTCTAAAGGTGTCATGTACAACAGCAAGAGCGCGGTAACAAGCTTCCACGCTTGGAGCAATTATTCGCAATGCTGCAACATCAAATATCTCATGAAATGCTTTTTCTTGGCGCTGCATTTTGCTCCAAATTCCATAGAGATGTTTAGGCCTTCCACTGATTTCACAAACCTCTAGATCCATTGCAGACAGGCGATCTTTAAGTAATTGCACTGTGGTGTCTAAGCGCTCTTCCCTTTCGCTACGTTTGGTTGCAACTTCTTGTTGAATCTCTCTAAATGGATCTGGCTCTAGGAGTTTGAATGCAAGGTCTTCTAATTCCCATTTGAAACGGCCAATCCCTAGCCGATTCGCTAATGGGGCATATATTTCACGAGTTTCTCTTGCAATTCTTTGTTGTTTATCTGATTGCAATGAACTAAGTGTCCTCATGTTATGCAATCTGTCTGCAAGCTTGACAAGGACAACTCGTATATCACTTGCCATCGCCAGAAACATTTTCCGTAGATTCTCTGCTTGAGCTTCTGTTCGATTTGTGAAATGAATGCCACCTAATTTTGTTACACCTTCAACTAGGGCACGAACTTCACTCCCGAAATATTCCTCTAGTTGTTCAGGTGTTGCGTCTGTATCTTCTACAACATCATGTAGGAAGCCTGCAGCAATTACGCTTGGGCTAGCACCAATTTCTCGTAATAAGTCTGCTACTGCTATTGGGTGGACAATATATGGCTCTCCACTAGCGCGAAATTGACCTTCGTGTAATTGGAAAGCAAAATCGAAAGCCGCTGCAAGCAATGCTTCCCCATCTGTTGGGCAGCTTTCCCCTATGCCTGGTGGAATCGATCTAATAGATTGTTGTAGCCAATCTGGTAGAGGGATCCCATAGTCCTCTGGGTTATTGATTGGATGAGGCCTTAGTTGGGGTTCTCCAGGCAGCGTTGTTTTGCAGACCATGTCGGTCTGTGTTGAATCAGACGCAGAGGTGACCTTAAGCATCCTTCAAACAGGATTAATTCATGCTATTCAGGCTTTACAAACCTGCCCACTACTTATGCCCAAATCTTCAGGGCATGTTTTAAAGATTCAGCAATTCCGCCTTCGTTATCCAAACAGTATGTATTGGATATTGGATGGTTTGGATATGAGTATTTCTGCTGGAGAGTGTCTTGCTTTAGTTGGATCATCAGGTTGTGGGAAGAGTTCAGTGGCTCGAGCAATCATTCAATTACTTCCTGATGGCAGTGTTTGTGAAGGTGATTTGATATTGGCGGGCAAAGAAACTGGGCAATTAGATCAGATGGGTTTGAGGCGATTAAGAGGTGAATTGGCAGGATTTGTTTTTCAGGACCCTATGACTAGATTGAATCCTCTTATGACTGCAGGGGCTCATTTATTAGACCTATTAAGGGCACATAGGCCTGGAAAAACTTCATCATGGCGAGAAAGTAGGGCGAAGGAACTGCTTCAGAAAGTCGGCATAAGCTCTAAACGTTTTGGGGCATTCCCGCATGAATTAAGTGGCGGGATGCGCCAACGCCTAGTAATTGCTTTGGCTATAGCTCTAGAACCACCTCTGATTATTGCTGATGAACCTACGACAAGTCTTGATGTAGCAGTCGCCAACCAAGTCATGGGCCAGCTTCGAAGCCTTTGCGATGACTTGGGAAGCTCTTTATTGCTAATTACTCATGACTTGGCCTTGGCAGCGAGGTGGTGCGAAAAAATTTCAATCCTTGATTGTGGACAAATAGTTGAATCTGGTTTGAGTAAAGAAATTTTGCTAAACCCACAATCTTCTATTGGGAGAAGACTTGTTAGTTCAGCTTGTGCAAGAGAGGGGGGGATTAAATCTTTACCCTCAAAGGATAGGTTGATTTTGCAAGTTAATAGCTTGCGATGTTGGCATCAGTCCAGTTCAGAGTTTTTTGGAAATAATTGGATTAAGGCTGTTGATGGAGTGAGCTTTACTCTTCAATTTGGAGAGAGTTTGGGGATTGTTGGTTCTTCTGGCTGTGGGAAAAGCACTTTATGCCGAGCAATAATGGGCCTCGCCCCGATTAGAGGTGGGCAGGTGATTTTGCAGGGAAAGAATATTGTTGATTTGCATCAAGATGACTTCAAAGCAACTATGAAAGCAATGCAAATGGTTTTTCAAGACCCTTTGGCTTGCTTGAATCCGAGGATGAAAATAGGAGAAGCAATTGCTGATGCTTTGTTGATACATAAAATTTGTACCAAAACAGAAACACGCCAAATTTCTAGAGATCTTTTAAAGCAAGTTGGATTGACACCTCCTGAGCTATATCAACAACGTTATCCAAGCCAGTTGTCAGGTGGGCAGCAACAAAGAGTAGTTATAGCTCGTGCGCTTGCTTTGAATCCAAAGCTACTAATTTGTGATGAGAGCATTAGCATGCTAGATGCAGAGACCCAGTCAGAGATATTGTCTCTTTTAAGAGATTTGCAAAAAAGATTGGGCCTAGCAATTCTTTTAATTACTCATGACCTTTCTATTGCCAGTGGTTTTTGTCACAGGATAATTGTTTTAGATCATGGGAAAATTGTTGAAGAAGGTCTTGGAGAGAAGTTATTTAATGCTCCAAATTCTCAGATTACCCGTAGATTAGTTGAGGCATGCCCAATACTGCCAAGAAAATAATTTCATTTAATTTATTTATTTATTTATTTGTGCTCTTTGTCGGAGGAGTTCTAATAAGAGTTTGAATTTTTTCGGCATAGGTGATTGAAAAGTCATGCGATCATTTGTGATTGGATGGTTTATCGAAAGTTGAATAGCATGAAGCATTTGACCTTCTAAATTAATGGGTAATTTCTTGCAGCGACTATAGGTCTTGTCTCCTAGAATTGGATGCCCTATGTGAGCACAGTGCACCCTTATTTGATGTGTACGACCTGTATCTAATTTAAAACCTAATAGTGAATAATTGTTTAACCTTTCAATTAATTCCCAGTGAGTGCAGGCATGGCGGCCTGATTCATCATTTACTACGGCATATTTTTTTCTATCGATTGGGTGACGACCAATATTGCCAATAATAATCCCCCCACTTTCTTGTGGGGACCCATTAACAATGCCTATATAGTTTCTGGAAGCGATTCGCTTTTGTATTTGTAATTGAAGCTTAACTAATGCTTCCTGACTCTTTGCAATGACTATGCAGCCAGTTGTATCTTTATCAAGCCGATGTACGATTCCTGGCCGTAACTTTCCACTTATGCCAGGTAAGTTAGTGCAGTGATGCAATAGGCCATTTACTAGCGTGCCATTCCTATTGCCAGGTGCAGGATGAACAGTGATCCCAGCGGACTTATTTATTACTATCAAGTGTTCATCTTCATATAAGATATCTAATTGCATTGACTCTGGTTGTAAATAAGACAATGGCTCTGGTGGTGGCACCCACATTTGGATCTCATCACCATTCCTTAATGGTGTTTTTGCGCGTCCAGTAACACCATTTACACGTACGTATCCTGCTTCAATAAATTTCTGGATTCGGGCACGACTTTGCTCTGGTCGTTGACTGACTAGCCATCGGTCCAAGCGCATAGGGAGTGGCTTTTGATAATTCAAGGTAATTAATTCTCCTTTGCCTTCTCCAAAGGATTTTTCAAACTTCTCAGTCATGCAGGAAGCTCAAGTGAAATTTTCCCCAAGAAGGATTTCCTGAAATCATCAAGTAGTCTTTGAGCCATTCGATTTGTGTCATTAGAGGTGTGGCGTTGGGAAGCATTAGCTAGCCATTCATATTCATCTTTGAGCAGTGCTACCCCATATTTTTTTTCTAGTAAGTCAGGCTGAATGCCTGAGCTTGCTTTGATTTCCAACTTTTTCAGCAATTTTAAAAATTCAATGGCCACTGATTCCACTTGATAAGCGGCTTGGCCAATGTCATCACATAGAGCAAGAAGTAGTGCTGCTTCTTGATTATCTAGTCGCGGAGGTAATACTCCTGGTGCATCCAATAGGTCTAAAGCTGCTCCCATACGAATCCAACGTAAAGAACGCGTGACCCCTGCACGCCGAGCACTCGCCACTACTTTTCTCTTTACTAATCTATTAATTAAGGCTGACTTTCCTACATTTGGGAATCCTAGAGTTAACGCCCTAACCGGTCTTGTAAGCATTCCTTTTTGCTTTCGTCGTTCGTTTAAGTCATTCCCTTTTTCAATAGCTGCTTGAAGTATTTGGTTGATTCCTTTCCCAGCTTTTGAGTCGCACCATAAAGGTCGTTGCGTATTTTCTTGGAACCATTGCTGCCAGGCTTTTCTTGCTTCTGCAGATATCATGTCTCTTCGATTAATGACTAATAGATGATGTCTCCCATGGATCCATTTTTGGAGATTAGGGTGAGATGTTGCCTTTGGTATGCGTGCATCACGGACTTCAATTATTAAGTCAACCTTGTCTAGATTCTGGCTCAGTTGCTTTTCGGCTTTTGCTATGTGGCCAGGATACCACTGAATTATAGGGCTTCTCATGTTAATCCAAATGGGGTGTTAGATTTGTTTCTGATGATATGGGATGTATTTTTTCTAGAATCATTTTGCAATAGAAAAATGTTGCTTGTATAGCCATGAGACCATATTGCATGGGTTGGCAACCTTATAATCACTAAGTCTCTTCCAACTACTTCTAATTTCTCACAAATAATTCCAGCTAGCCCACTTTTTCTCTGAGATTGATTATTGAGTGGGTGAGTTGATTTAAATAGATTTGACCGTTTCGTCGCACACTTAATCAATTTAGAGTCAGGGGAAGTGTTGCTTTGATTTTTCGAAATCTGAAAGCTTTGAGCTTTTTTAGCTTCAAATCGTCTGAACAGTGTTCAATAGGAAAAATTTAGCTTTAAAGAGTTAATTGCCTCTATGACTGGGGTCGCAGATTCTTTGCTGGCTTATGCGGGTTGTATTTTGTCCCTTGGGATTTCAATAATGCGTGTCAAGGGTTAGTCTCACGGCGTTTCAATATTGCAAATACACATCATGGCCAAAAGATCCCTTTCTAGTCTCGGGGCTGAGGAGCTAAGGGGCAAGCGTGTATTGGTAAGGGTTGACTTTAATGTGCCTTTGAATGAAGAAGGTTCTATTACTGATGACACTAGGATCCGTGCTGCTTTACCCACAATCACCCATTTAATTGATAAAGGTTCGCGTGTAATTCTTGCGGCACATTTTGGAAGACCTAAGGGGCAAGTCAATGAGAGTATGCGATTGACACCAGTAGCTCAAAGACTGGGTGAACTTTTAGGTAAAACAGTTGCTAAAACAGATAGTTGTATTGGAGTAGACGCAGAGGAAAAGGTTAATGCTTTGTCCAATGGAGATGTGGTCCTACTTGAAAATGTACGTTTCTTCTCAGAGGAGGAAAAAAATGATGCTGATTTTGCGCAAAAACTTGCTTCCATAGCCGAGGTTTATGTTAACGATGCTTTTGGTGCAGCCCATCGTGCACATGCTTCTACTGAGGGGGTGACTAAGTTCCTGAGCCCAAGTGTGGCTGGGTATTTAATGGAAAAAGAGCTGCAGTATCTTCAGGGTGCCATTGATGAGCCCAAGAGGCCTTTAGCGGCGATTGTTGGAGGCTCAAAGGTCAGCAGCAAGATCGGAGTACTTGAATCGTTGATAGATAAATGTGACAAGGTGCTAATCGGCGGTGGAATGATTTTCACTTTTTACAAGGCCAGAGGTTTGTCGGTTGGCAAGAGTCTTGTTGAAGATGACAAGCTTGATCTGGCTAAGGCGCTAGAGGAAAAAGCAAAGGAAAAAGGTGTGCAATTGCTATTACCTACAGATGTGGTTTTGGCTGATAACTTTTCAGCTGATGCAAACTCCCAGATTGCTTCTATAGACTCAATTCCAGATGGTTGGATGGGTTTGGATATTGGGCCAGAATCTATAACTTCTTTCCAAAGATCTTTGTCGGATTGCGCCACTGTTATTTGGAATGGCCCTATGGGTGTTTTTGAATTTGCAAAGTTTGCTCAAGGTACCAATTCCATTGCAAATACACTTGCAGAACTTAGTAGCAAAGGTTGTTGCACGATTATTGGAGGCGGGGATTCAGTAGCTGCAGTTGAAAAGGCAGGGCTTGCCAGTCAAATGTCTCATATCTCAACTGGTGGTGGAGCCAGCCTGGAGCTACTTGAAGGGAAAACTCTTCCTGGTGTTGCAGCTCTTGATAACTAGGTTGAGAGATAATCTCTAAATAAACAGTTATTCAATTAGACTTTTATCTAGTTACCCTTGTTTAAAGAATATTTTGATTTCTCTGTAACGACCTTAACTGTTTTTGTCACTGAAATAATCCCATCTGGATGTGTTATTAATGCTGCTATGTATTGATTTCCTGTATTTAATGGCGCTTTTATAGATTTAAATAACCCTCCTCCCATAATAGGTTCTAGTTCAATTATTGGGCTTATCTGCTTTCGTATTTCCTCTTGAGAGACCATTGCCATTCCGCCTGCAAGAATGGCTTCATCTAATGGCTTTTCAAAAATAATGTCGGCATCATATTCAGTTCCTGTCAGCACTTCATCGGGAATTTTTAGAAGTATTCCTAATTTTTTCTCTCCACTGCTAAGCATTGCATATTCACTAATTAACTTTTGATCAATAATTCTATTATTCTTGGTCTTTAATTCTATTTTCTGTTTTGATTCAAGTGAAAATTTATGCTCTCCTGCTTGTCTTTGACCAGTGATATTAATCTCCACTATAGATTTATTATCTGCTAGTAATCTCTTTGATTTGATTACCCATTTTGCATTAGGGAAAAGGTCTAGGAACCTTTTATGCTTGCTTTCAATCTTTTCAGCATTTCCCTTTGACATTAAAGAAGTGAAATCAGAATCCTTTTGTTTGTTTAATTCCTTTTCTAAGCGTATGCTTATATCTCTTTGAGCTTCTATTGGCCTTATGCCCCCTATGTAAACTAGAAAAATGCAGCTAATTGCAACTCTTAGGAAATTTTTCACTTTGGCCTATTCTCGACTCTCGATAATTTAAGCCTAATACCTCACATGTATTTTTTATATGCCTAGGCTTTTAATTGCTGCCAGTGGAACTGGGGGACATCTTTTCCCTGCCCTCGCAGTAGCGGATTCAATGTCTAGTGATTGGGCAATTAGTTGGGTAGGTGTTCCAGATCGATTGGAAAATAGACTTGTTCCTAATAAGTACAAACTATTTAAAGTGGATGTATCTAGATTGCAGGGGCCAGGTATAAGAAATTTCTTTGAGCTTTTTAGATTACTTTTTGCAATTAAAAAAATTTGTCGAATCCTTAAAGAAGATTCCATTGATGTTGTTTTTACAACAGGAGGTTATATTTCTGCACCAGCAATTCTTGCTGCTAAATGGTGCGGTTTGCCTGTATTGCTCCATGAATCAAATGCTTTTCCCGGTCAAGTAACTCGACTGCTGGGAAGGTTTTGTGACTTAGTTGCGCTTGGCTTGCCAATTGCGAAAAAAAGATTGTCAGGTTGCCGGATAGTCGTAACAGGCACTCCTGTTAGATCCGCCTTTTTTGAAAAATGTGATCTGCCAGATTGGGTCCCAATAGGTGCGGGACCCTTGATTGTTGTGATGGGAGGTAGTCAAGGTGCGGTTGCTTTAAATCATATGGTTAGAAATATATTGCCCACTTTCCTAGAAATGGGCTGTCGGGTGGTTCACTTAACTGGGGATAATGACTCTGATTTTAATAAATTAAATCATCGAAATTTGGTAGAAAAAAAGTTTAGTCATGAGGTGCCAAGCCTACTCCAAAATGCAGATCTTGCGATTAGTCGAGCAGGTGCTGGTGCTTTGTCTGAGTTAGCTGTTTGCGGAACTCCTTCTGTCTTAGTTCCTTACCCACAAGCAAAAGATCGCCATCAAGATGCTAATGCGCTATGTGCGGCAGAAATGGGAGCAGCTGTAATTGTTCACCAACACCACCCACAGCAAAAGGCTTTGGGCGAGGTTTTAATGCATTTATTGCAAAGCCACCTTTCCGAAGAAAGTAATTCTACAGACATCTTATGTGATATGAAACAAGCAATGCGGCAATTGGCTAATCAACACTCGAGTAAAATCTTGGTGGAAATTATTAATTCGATTAATTGTAGAAATTAATCATTGCATTAATGATTTTTCGGTTATTAGATTTTTTTTGCAAACTTATTCTTAAATATTTGTCGCTAAGATTTAAAAATGAACGGCAGTCTCTAAGCATTATTCTCTGAGCTAATAAGTTCTCCCTTAAAGGAGTTAACGAAGTATCACTTTTTATTAGTAAGAAGTTTGCTGAACTAGGGAGAGGAGTTAAACCTTCTATTGCTTCTATTTCCCTATGAAGCCAGCCCCCTTCTTTTTTAACCCATTTATGAACCTTTTTCATCCATTTCTTCAGATTCTTCTTATTGCTCATTAGCTTGATTCCGGCTGCTATTGCGATCCCATTAAGTGGCCATGGGTCTCTAATTGAATGCCATTTATCTAGTCTTTTTTGATGACTAATTGCATATCCAAGTCGAAGTCCAGCTAAAGCAAATAATTTTGTTAAACTTCTGAGCACAATAAGATTTTCGTATTTATTAACAAGTGGGATTAAAGACTCTTTTTCACCATTGGGGACTAAAGCTAGAAAAGCTTCGTCGCATATAACTAAATAATTTTTTTCTAATAGATTCTCTAGAGACTTTCTACTCCAAAGTTGGCCTGTCGGATTATGTGGATTGGTAATCCAAAT
>QCFY01000020.1 GCA_003280085.1 Prochlorococcus sp. AG-363-O06
GTAGCAAGTTTTCATCCTTTTCTTCTTCCATTTTTACCCATTCATCAATCAGTACTTGTGAAACAAGCATGGTTGGTATTTAGTTGGTATTTATTTTTGCGTTTCTTTGAGATCCCTTCCCACCACTCAAATGCCGCTTTTCATTAGCCAGTAAGAGATATTTTCTTTCATAGCAAGGGGTCTCGGCGAATGGGCTGTGTGAATTTAATGTGCATGGAGGCTGCTCGGCAAGGCTCCTAGTTGCTTTTATTATCTCTTAGCTGTGAAGTATTGACTGGTTAATTTGAAAGAAAAAAAAGGACCTTGTATGGCCCCTCTAGGTGTCCTTAGTGGTCCCCATTACTCATCTAGCCGAAAGGATTAACCCTTGACAGAGAGCTGTTCAGTTTCTTCAGCAGTGAGTTCAGTTTTTTTTTCTGCTGGAGCTAGCGCTTTAAGTTCTTCTTGAAGTTCGTGCTCACGTTCATCAATGACTTTGATACGTGATTGATAGGTCTCTTCAAGCCTCTTACGGGAAGCTTCAAGATTGTCGAGCTCCTCTTGCCGTTGCTTAAGTTTGATCTCCTCTAGTTGGCTATCAGAGACCACATAAACAGTCCTCATTGGAGAAAAGAATGAGTCAGCAAAAACTGCGTCGAATAAGGATGTGTACATGATTTTCTGTGCGGAAACACCATTATTTTGCCTCAAGTTTCAACAAGAACTAATGTTGTAAGCCGAAGAAATCTATACGGTAAATATCACCTGATTCGGTTAATAACACTATAGATAGTAAGAACCGTAAAGTCTAAATGCTTTCGTAAAAACCCTATATGAAATCCACTTAAATGTGTTATAAATGAATTAGCCGAATAGGAGGATTATGAAACTAAGAACTCCTTTTACTGTAGTTGCAAATCCACTGAGAGATCTTGACCATATCCACGATTTTAATTACAAGTTACCCAATGAGAATGAAGATGGCTTTTGGGAACAAGAATGCAAGCTTCACCCCACTAAATCTACTTGTAAACTTTATGAAGTGTAGACAGGATTGTTTGTCGATATCTAGGAGATTTGCATACAGAAGCTAAGCATGTGAAGTCTGGAGAAACTTTTAGGACCGATGCACCTATTGACCATGCAGGTAAAGGAGAGAATTTTGCTCCTACTGATTTATTAGCTACAGCTGTAGGGACTTGTTTCCTTACAGTGATGGGAATCACTGCTAAAGAAAAAGGGTGGAAATTAGATGAAATAACAGTTGCAATTGATAAGAAGATGACAACTCATGGTCCTCGCAAGATTAGATCTTTATCACTTCAAATTGATATGCCAACTAATTTAGGAGCTGATCAATTAAAGGTTCTTCAAAAGGCAACGAAAGACTGTCCTGTTTTGAGAAGCTTAAATGACTCAATAAAAATCAAAGTTAAGTGGAATCAATTAAAACAGAAAAAAAAGACTTCTCTGAATTTTGTCGCTACTAATGTCTTTCGTGAAACTCCTGATGTCACGTTCTTTGATGCAGGAGTCAACGGCTCTAATGGATCTGATGTGGTAATTCATCATGGAGCTGCAATTTCTCCTCCTAACGACAATGAATTTGAGCAGTATTACGTTCATCACCATCAGATTGATCACAACTTAGTTTTAGAAGGAAGCCGCACTTTTACTCTCCTCAACCCTGCATGGGATGAGCCTCACCACGTGATTTACCTCAATCCAAAAATGGGTGCTCTTCAAATACCTATTGGGACTTATCACCAATCTGTTTCAGGGACTGAGGGCAGCATGGTATTGAATCAAGCTGTAAGAGATAGGGATTTTGATCCAAATAAGGAATTTATTCCCGTTAGTTTGCGAGATAGAGCTGATTTGCGCAAAGCAAAAGCAGCCGACCCTGTTTTCTGGGTTTGGGATGATGGAAGAATCAGAAGATTGAAAGTACGTCGTGCTAGCAAAGCTAATATTTTTTGAGAAAGAAAAGCTGCTCCAAAAGTCGGTTAGATATTTAGTTTTCAAGATGCGTATTCAAAGAGAGAAAGTATTGCTATCAAGCTAAGAGCAATCTGAATTGATAATGCATCACTATCTAATCGCATGGGAGTTTCCAACAGTTGAAGGTGCATGGTCTTCTTCTCCAGGCTTCGCCGACTACATCAACTCTGGTGCTCCTGGAGACAAGTTCGATGGCTTTGAGCTGAAGTATCGAGTTTGCGAACCCATCAGCGGCAGCGGTGTTGCAATAGCAATAGCTACTGACATCGGTAAAGTCTGGGCCCATCTTGGACCTTGGATCAAGGAATACGGCATCCAGTTTGAGGTCACAGCTGTTGTATCAGATGCCGAATTTGCTGCCATGTGGCCAGGAGTTTCTGCTGCAGCATCTGTCGAATGAATAGAGATAACCAAAGCGCCCTAAGTAGCTAGTCTCCAAGAGATTGACAGTCGACTTTCAAGGGGCCAACTAGGTCCCTTTTTAATCATGCCTATCAACAAACCAATTCCTGATTCTGTTATTCGCTTTTGGCAAAAGCAGTTTCAAAAGATCAGAGAAATCATCGTTAGACCTCCTAGTAAATAGAAAAGGACTTGTTGTTGTTTGATGGTTTTGATTAGTGCCTCTTTCCGAGCATTTAAAAACGGTGCCATCGCCACCCTCTGTAAGTCGCAATGATTAGCAATTTCATATCCCTCATTGCTACGCCTAAAAGGAGGGAAAGTTAGATTGTTCTGAGGTTAAAACTAAAACGGTTATCGTTTTCATTATTTGATAGATTTTCTCTTTACCTGTCATTGTTCCAAGAATGAGTCAGACTTTGAATTACACCCTCTATGACGTTGGCAGTGATAAAACGCACTTCCTTACCGCCGGCAGTCAAACCAAAACTAAAGGGATGGGATTCGCCTAAAAACCTTCCTTATTTACCTAAGACCGACATTACATCAATAAAACTTGATTAAATCAACAATATTTGATTAGAGTAGGGAGGTCATACTTCTAGGTCAATGATCTTCGCAAAGAAGGCTTTCATTCAGTTATTAGTTTGAGTCTGTCGTAATGAATAATAAATTCAAATATCTACAAGATCAAGATGTCCAAGCTCTTATACAAGCAATAGATAAAGCAGTCTTGGAATATTGTGATGAAAAGACTATCTCTGGTGAAACAGCTTGGGCTTTAATACAAGGATTAAGTGATGTACGTCTTGAGCAATTTCGAGATTCAATTGATTGATAAATATAGACAATTAGATTCTGAAAGAACAGTGCAGAAATATCTCTTTTATGTTGATGATTCAATGCTAACGGGAAATACCATTTCTGTTACTGTTCATAACACTTGTTCTATTGTTAATTCCTTGGGTGGTTGATGTAATAAGGGTACAGGTGCCCAACTTGTAAATAGGTAGGATTCGTTAACCAGCCATTGACTTATAATCCTAACTATAACCTCTAATCAAATTTAAATGGAGTGAGCAATGAACATTAAGAAAGGGTTCCATGCCTATAAAAAATACTGGGAAGATCAAGCAAGTTTCATGGATAAATCTCCATGGAATCTGAAGAAGATCTTAAAACTAACTATCTCAAATGATGTTGATGGAAATTTGGAAGAACTAGAATTTTCCAATCACTCCATTTCAAGAGAAGAGGGGCAATTAACCTTACGGGTAAATGTTCCTTACAACTACTTTGAACTTGATAGTTTTGAATTAAAAGCTATTGAACTCCTTGGTATTGATAAAAATTGGTTAATAGATATGAGCTTAGAAGACTCTAGTTGTACCCATCAATTAACAAAGTAGAATGACTATTGAGTTAAATAGAAGTTCTTCTAGAATCTTGTGAATCACTGAGACATATTGCCACTAATTAGTATATTTACTTATCAATATGAACGGTTTTACTGATTGGGGTATCGTTCATTAGCGAGGGCAACAAGAACACCAATTAATGCCTTGAAGAAGACAATGTTGTTGATATTTTAAAGAGTTGATCAATTAAAGTCAGATCCTATAAGTACGGATTAAGAACAAGGCTTTGCTGCATTCTTACAACTCTTTTTCAGATCAGCTATCCAATCTTCTAATAATTGCAACGCTTTTAGATCCAATTTGTAGTACACCCAACGTCCGCTTTGACGGTCTGTAATTAATCCTGAATCTTTTAGAACCTTGAGATGAAATGAAAGGCGTGATTGCGCAAGACCTGTCTTTTCCATCAGATCACAAACACAACACTCTCCTTCTGATAAAGATTGAATGACTTCCATACGAAGAGGATCGGCTAAGGCCTTGAGAAGCCCACTTGCTTGACTTGCCGCAAGCACATTTTTTTCAGCAATGACTGCTCTCATGAATCCAAATGATCTACAAAGGTTTTTGCTATCAATTTTTGAAGCAATCACACAATAGCTTGCATCAAGCAGGGTTGATACATCAAAATAAATTGATGCGTTCTAAGGTAGCTTTTCTTTCAAGCCCAGAGCGTTCTTTTTTTTACTGCTAGTTGGTTCAATGCGCATTGGTATTAATGGTTTTGGTCGGATTGGCCGCTTAGTTTTTCGTGCCTTATGGGGTCGTTCCAATATTGAACTAGTTCATATCAATGACCCAGCAGGAGATGCTCCAACAGCAGCTCATCTACTGGAATTTGACTCCGTTCATGGTCGTTGGGACCAGCACATTGATTCCGACTTAAAAGGGATCAAGATTGATGGTCAATTTCTTAGCTACTCGCAAGAGAGTGCTCCCACTAATGTTCCATGGGAGCAAGCGGGTGTTGACTTTGTTCTGGAATGCAGTGGAAAGATAAAAACACCAGAACTATTAAACCCTTACTTTGATCAGTGTGGCATTAAAAGAGTTGTTGTTGCTTGTCCCGTGACAGGTGAAGTGGCAGGGACAGAAGCTCTAAATATCGTCTATGGAATCAACCATAATCTTTACGACCCTAAGATTCATCGACTAGTCACAGCTGCATCGTGTACAACCAATTGCTTGGCACCAGTTGTCAAAGTTGTCAATGAAAACTTTGGAATCATGCATGGAGCCATTACCACTCTTCATGACATCACCAATACACAGGTTCCAATTGACTCTTTTAAAAGCGACTTAAGGCGAGCACGCAGCAGTATTCAAAGCCTCATCCCCACTACAACTGGTTCGGCTAAAGCTATAGGAATGATTTTCCCCGAGCTTCAAGGCAAATTAAACGGACATGCTGTACGTGTTCCACTGTTGAATGCATCCCTGACTGATGCCGTTTTCGAACTTGAGAGAAAGGTCTCAGTTCAAGATGTTAATGACGCTTTTCAACGTGCAGCGGAAGGAGACTTAAAAGGAATTCTTGGCTATGAAGAAAGGCCCTTAGTCTCCATTGACTACGTCAATGATTCACGCAGTTCAATTATTGATGCTTTGTCCACAATGGTTATAGATGGGAATCAATTAAAAGTTTTTGCCTGGTATGACAATGAATGGGGTTACAGCTGTCGTATGGCAGACCTAACTTCTTATGTCGTGAATCTAGATAGCAAAGGTTAAAAGATAACCAAATGAAATTGTCGTCTCTGCAGCAATACGGGATCGTCACAGCCAACTATTGGGCGTTCACTCTTACTGATGGCGCTCTGCGTATGTTGGTGGTCTTTCATTTCCATCAGCTTGGATATACAGCTTTAGAAATTGCCTTTCTTTTTCTCTTTTATGAGTTCTTTGGCATCATTACCAATTTGTATGGCGGCTGGATTGGTGCTCGCTATGGCTTACGACTAACCCTATGGGCAGGAACTCTTCTGCAGATAGGTGCTCTACTGATGTTGGTTCCTGTTGCTGCTAGTTGGCCAAAGTTGTTAAGCGTTAGTTATGTCATGGTTGCGCAAGCAATCAGTGGCATCGCCAAAGACCTCAACAAAATGAGTGCAAAGAGTGCAATCAAAACAGTTGTTCCTGAAACGCCGGAAGAAGAACAGAAAGGTAAAAAGCAATTATTTAAATGGGTTGCGGTTCTAACAGGTTCCAAAAATGCTCTCAAGGGTGTGGGATTTTTTCTGGGTGGAGTTTTGCTGATTAGTTTTGGTTTCAATAAGGCCGTTGAGCTAATGGCATTTGGCCTGGCTCTGTCTTTTGTTTTGACTCTGGTCTTGCCTGGTGATATGGGGCGTATGAAGGAGAAGCCGATGTTTAAAGATCTATTTTCAAAATCCAAAGGGATCAACGCACTTTCTATGGCACGTTTTTTTCTCTTTGGAGCTAGAGATGTGTGGTTTGTCGTTGCATTACCTGTTTTTCTAGAGACATCTCTTAACTGGAACTTTTCAGAGATTGGAGCTTTTCTAGGACTATGGGTGATTGGTTACGGTTTTGTGCAGGCGTTAGCGCCTACTTTAAGGAATGCCTGGGGCAAAAAATCCAGTCCAGGAGTTTCCACAGTTAAGTTTTGGAGTGCTGTTCTTACTGCAATTCCTGGACTCATCGCTATTGCGTTGTGGAGGCAGAGTGATCCAGGCATTGCTATTACCGCTGGCTTAATTGCTTTTGGAGTGGTTTTTGCAATGAACTCATCTATCCATTCCTACATGGTGTTGGCTTATACCGATGCAGACAGCGTGAGCCTGAATGTTGGTTTCTATTACATGGCGAATGCAGCCGGCAGGCTTCTAGGAACATTACTTTCAGGAGCTTTATTTATGCTTGGAGAGAATGCAACTATAGGGATGCAACTTTGTTTATGGTGCTCCAGTTTACTCGTGCTCTTCTCATGGCTAAGCAGCTTACGTCTACCAGCATTAATTAACTCTGTATCGCTTAAAGGAAGTTCGCCATAAGTCCAAAATCAAATGATTTGAACTCTATATTCTTAGCCTCTAACTCAACTTATTTGAATGCAACCTTCATTCCCTGAGTTGATTAAAACCTTTCTAAAAATAGGACTTCTCGGATTTGGTGGTCCATATGCCCATATAGCAATACTGAAAGATGAGATTGTAAAACAGAGAAATTGGGTCTCCAATCAAGATTTTGAAGAAGGATTGGGTTTATGTGAGGTATTACCAGGTCCAGCCTCTAGTCAATTAGCGATCTATCTTGGGATGAAGATTCGTGGACAAGCAGGCGGCTTCATAAGTGGGATTTGTTTTCTGATTCCTGGCCTTCTAATTGTTCTACTATTGAGTCAACTATGGCGACAAGGACAGTCTATTGATAGCTTTGCAGACATTGTTTCAATTACTCAAGTAGTCGTTACTTCAATTATATGGGCTTTTGCTTGGAGACTTCTCCAAAAGCGTTCTCATTTGTGGCAAATATCAATAGCAAGCTTTGTTCTCATAGGCACATTGATTGATCAATTTACGTCTATTCATTTACCTGTGATTATGCTTTTATTATTAGCAGGTCTGTTTAATTTATTTAGATATAAATCTAAAAACTATATTGGACTTTTTATTTGGCCTTTAGGATTAGATCATATACATTTTGGTTCAAGTGTTATCTCACCCTTTAATCTTCTAACTATTTTAGTTTTAAGAGAAGAAAAAGAGGATACTTTTATTATTCACCTGAAATTATTTTTACTTTTCCTTAAGGCAGGATTATTTGTATTTGGTGGAGGTCTGGTAATTATTCCTTTATTACAAAATCAAATTATTGAGATGGGATGGCTAAATATTCAAGGTTTCCTTGATGGATTAGCAATAGGGCAATTATCTCCTGGACCTGTTGTACTTACAAGTGCATTTGTTGGCTATCAAGCTGGATGGAATGAAGGAGGATTGCTTTTGGCACTCTCTTTAGCAGTAACAGCAACTTTTGGAATCTTCTTGCCAAGTTTCATTTTTGTTCTTATTGGTACACCTTTTCTTGAGGGTTTAAAAAGAAAAGTAAGCGTGAATATCTTTCTAAATGGTATCCTTTCTGGCTTGCCAGGTGCAATCATTGGAGCAGCAATACCTATGACTTCGATTGCATTGGAAGTAAATAGTATGATTGAATTAATACCCAGATTATTGTTATTAATGATCACAATTTTACTGATAATCACTAATAAAGTAAAACCATTTCAATTGATCGCTACAACTATTGGAGTTGGTTTGGTTGGCACAATTCTCCCAAAATAAGCCCTAAATATGACCAATAAAAAGAGGGGTCAAGGACCCCTCTTAAGGTTATTGGGGATGATTGGTCCTCCTTTAGATCAGTTTCCAATCCTCTTTACGGCAGCACGTGCCTTGTTAAGGATGTCACCCTTCAGAGGCACAAAGCCAAGTGTAGGGGCTTTGTTTTGAGCCTTATCACTAAGCAAGTAGTTTAAGGACTCTTGTATAGCTTGTGTTTTAGAGCCGTTACCGGTCTCATAGGCCAAGATCCAAGTAAGCGTTGCAATGGGGTAGGCACCACGAGCAGTTGGATTTGGATTTTTACCTGCAAGATTTCGATCCAATCTGATTCCGTTTAGAGCAGCAGCACCTGCTTTTGTACTTGGCTTCAAGAATTCACCTGAAAGGTTTTGAAGAGCTGCAGCTCTTATCTCTCCTCTTATGTAGGACTGGTTGACGTAACCGATGGCTCCAGGTGTTTGTCTGATTAGACCTGCGACCCCTGCATTGCCTTTGCCTCCTATACCTGCTGGCCACTTCACTGATTTACCAGTACCTAGAGACCATTCACCGGAGTCATTTGAGAAAGCTTCCATTGAATTGGTGAAAGCTTTGGTCGTTCCTGAGCCATCAGACCTATGAGCCCAGGTGAGCTTTCCTGGAGAGCAACCTAGCTCCCTCCAGTTTGTGATTTTGCCCATTGCGACCCTGACTGCTTGCTTTTGAGTCAGCTTGAGATCACAGCCAGGCTTGTTGTATCCGAAAGCAATGGTTCCACCCACCATTGGGATTTGAACCAATCCTCGAGTGACTTTGGCGATGTCTTTGGCTTTCATCGGGTCATCCGAGGCTCCAAAGTCAACGGTTTGATCAATAAATGCTTTACGCCCAGATCCAGACCCAACGGCTTGGTAGTTAACCTGTGGCCCTCCAGATTTAGCGAGATCAGAGAACCATCGGGTGTAGATCTTTGCGGGGAAAGATGCTCCAGCACCACTTAGGCGCACACCGGAGGTTGAATCAGTTGATCCACATGCAACAATACCAACCCCAAGGGTGGCAATAGAAACGAGGGAAGTCACCTTCCTTGCGAAGGTCATGGAAGCGATAAGAAATCGGCCCTCATACATTAATCAAAAAACCTTGATAAGATCAAGTAATCTTGATTTGTGGCTTACAGAGTGCTAGCAAAAGAAGCTCCTAAAAGCCTGCAATCGCTAAGAAGTCAGGTGCTAGAGCTGTCTCAGAAGGTTAAGGATAGATCAAGAAATGTTGATGGTTTGCTGATATGGGGCTCTCTTGCCATCCAAATCAGTCAAATTATGCACGATTCCGAAATGATTGGAACTCAAAAGTGAAGACTCTCTCCTCCGTTTCTTCAGACATTAAAGAACCTAGACTTCTTCTAGTTGAAACTGACAATAACCTCTGTCAAGCCTCGATCACTATTTTGAAAAAAGTAGGCTTTAGGGTTGTGACATGCAATACAGGAAAGGAAGCTCTAAACGCTCTAAATAATCGTCAAATCTCAAATCCTTTTGATTTAGTCGTGCTCTCTCACGAGTTGCCAGATATAAAAGGGCTAGGAGTCTGTCAAGAGTTACGTGACAAAAGCAACAACATCCCCATACTTTTAATCAGCAATTGCGGCCACGAATCTGATCGAGTCCTGGGGTTAGAGATAGGAGCTGATGACTATTTAGTAAAGCCTTATGGGGGGCGTGAATTAGCTGCTAGATGCAAAGCTCTTTTTAGAAGAGTAGAAAAATCAAATCAAAGGGTTAATAGCAAGAAAACATTGAGTGGGGGAGATATTTCTATTGACCTCGAGCAATACTCTGTCATTAAAAATGGGCTACCACTAAAGCTTGCCCCAAAAGCATACAAACTTCTCAAATACCTAATGAGCTATCCAGACAAAGTTCACTCGAGAGACGAGATTCTTGAAGCAGTCTGGCCGAATAATCTGGAGATAGATCATAAGACTATTGATGTTCATATTCGTTGGTTACGCGAAAAGGTTGAAGACGATACTTCAGTCCCTAGATATATACATACAGTAAGGGGATTCGGTTATATGTTTGCTTATAGCTCATAGAAGTAGTCAATCAGATCTTTCCTTGTAAGGATTAAATAGTGATTGTATGGATAATAAATTTAAAATTAATTTGCAATTTTTTGTATGTACTTTTAAGCCTTAAGTAATTAATTTTTCCTTTCATTTCTATTCAAGTAAGATTCAGATATTTTTATAATTTTAGAAGTTTTGCTAGCTACTTGATTAAACCATTAAGATTCAATGTAATTACTGCAGAGAGTTGACTAATTTGAAATGCTAATTCTCTCTAAAGTATCTAAGACAAATTATGATTTAATAGTAGTAATTCTACTGCAGCAAGAATTATAAATTAATAAGTATATTGGATTCTTATATCTCCTATATTTTTTATTGTAAAGCAACTATAATTACCCCTTTCTAATTGTTTCTTAGCATGTGGTGATATGATGATGAAAAGAAAAGATTGAATTTTTATAGAGCCTACTAGGTAAGTGTAATTTAAAAAGAAATACATGCTTGGGTTGAAGCAGCATTGGCTGATTTCTTATTACTGATTGCAATGCAGCCAATCTCAGAAAGAGGAAGACCTGCACCAAGGCAAGCCAAAGTGGACAAAACATATCTACGATCTCCTGTTTCAAAAGTAATAGAAGCAGCTGTATGAGTTCCAAATATTGTGATCATAAGCCCAAGAATTTTGCATGATTCCCCAACAAGTGACTTAGTAGATTTAAGATTCAAAATATCATTTATCAATGCTTCAAACTCTTCCTTGAAACTTAAACGATCACTATCAGATTCTTGTTGTAAAATCATAATTAAGTGATCAACTGCTAAAAATGTAACTGGATCCCACTCCCCAGTAGTAACTTACTGTTGTGTGAGGACAATAAAGTTGAATCTGGGGAGGTTGCATGTGGGATTGCTGCTATCCCACATAATTATTTTATTGCTCAATTATCTCAGTGCATGTCATTCAGGATACCAGTGATTCAATTGAATTAATTAGTCACAAAAGTATTATATTTTTTTTACTATTAATCCTTAAGAATCTCTGCTTCTTAAGTAAACCCATGATACGTGTAATAGTAACTCTTGTCGTGCCTAAAGCATTTGCTAAATCTTGGTGTGTTAATCGAAAATTAATAACAATTCCATCTTCAGAAATTTGTCCATAGTTTTTGGAGATTAATTTCAAAAACTCTTTAATGCGTTCTTCTATTAGATTTAAACCAAATAAACTAAGGAATATCTCTGATTGTTTATGACGTTCAGAAACTCCTTTTAAAACTGCTAATGCTAATGAAGGAGAAGATTCAATTTCAAAGCTATGAAAACATAGGAGATCACAGTCTGTAAGAGCTTTAACTTCGTAAGGAAGAACCTTAGTAAGAGAATCACCGAATATCTCATTTGGACCAACTAAGCCAAGAAGTTGTTGGTCTCCATGCATTGTTATAGATTCAAGCTTAACCATTCCCCTTATTACCATCCAATACTGATTCTTATTAATAACAACGATGCTGCCTTGTTTTTTGTGAATAAGTTGACGATTTTGATAGTTTTCCTCTAGAAATTTCCTGAACTTAAGGCTTGGGAGGAGTTGGTTAGGCGATTCAATCGGAGGCACGTGGATCGATCAACGCCCTCAAAGTATACATCAAAAAGACTTGATGCGTCTACAGGTAAGTCTGGTATTTATAGGGTTATCATTCGTTTAAGGACAGGTTATTAAAAAATTAACATGTATGCTTTTAAGCCTTATGGTGTTGCAGATGACATTCAATATTTAGAGGCTAAGTAAAAATATCCTAGTGGGAATCTACCCACTCATTAATAATTCCGTGTGAGGAATCTCAATGAAACTATTCCAGCAATTGCTGGTAGCACCTGCTGCGTTGGGCCTTTTGGCTCCAATGGCTGCTACTGCTGCTGAGCTAAACATCAATGCTGTATCTGACTACTCGGCTGATAGCCAGCAAGTCACCAGCGTTTCTCAGTTTTCAGATGTTCAACCAACTGATTGGGCTTATCAGGCTCTTTCCAGCTTGGCCGAGCGTTCTGGCTGTGTAGCTGCTTCTCCAAGTGGCGACAAAGCAATGACTCGCTTTGAAGCAGCTTCATTGCTCAACACTTGCCTTGAGCAAGTCAGCGAAGTAACTGAAGATGTTCGTCGTTTGATGAACGAATTCGGTCCTGAGCTTGCACTTCTTAAAGGCCGTGTTGATGGTCTTGAAGCCCAGATTGGCGAATTTGAAGCTGGTCAGTTTTCTTCAACCACCAAGCTAAACGGTAAGACTGAATTTGTGATGGGTGGTGTTGATAGAGACAATGCTACTGATACAGCTACTACACTTAATTACAGCACACGTTTTGATGTGAAAACCAGTTTCACTGGTGAGGATCTTCTATATACAAGGATTAAAGCAGGTAATTTTGATAACTCCTCATTTGCCAGCAAGAACTATGGGGCATATTTAGGCGCTACTCACAAGAGTGCAGATGCTCTTGAGGTTGACAAAATTTGGTATACATTCCCACTTGGTGACAACATCAGAACATGGGTAGGTCCAGCGATCGAAAATGATCATATGCTGGCAAGTAAGCCATCTATTTATAAGAGTATTCTTAAGGACTTCGGCAAAGGTGGTGCTGCAGGTGCTTATGGAGTAAGTACTGGGGGGGGCTTTGGTGTCGCTTGGACTCAATCTGTTGATGATAGTTCTGCACCTAGATTCGCTATTAGCTCTAACTACGTCTCCTCAGGAGCTTCCAGTGCTTCTGATGGTAAAGGAATGTTGACTGACAACCAGTCAAAGTGGCTTAACAAAATTGAGTATGGCTCAAAACGTTGGCAAGTTTCATTAGGTATTGCAAGAGACATGTGTGACTCAGTTGACGGGACTGAATCATGTAAAGGCTGGACTAGTTATTACGGAACTGAGAAAGGCAAAGCAGCCGGTACTGGAAATGCCACCAGTTATTCTGCAAGAGCCTATTGGAAACCAGAAGATACAGGTGCCGTGCCATCTGTCCAAATTGGCTATGACATACGTCAAATTGATGATGACGGAGCATCTGGTTCCGTTGAAGAGCAAATAGGCTGGATGGTTGGATTGACATGGAAGGATGCTTTCATCGATGGCAACAAACTTGGTATGGCTTACGGACAACGTATGTATGCCAGTGAGATTGTTGGTGGTACAACTGATCCTGCAGAGGACAACTATCTTTGGGAGGTTTACTATTCCCACAAAATATCTGACAGCGTAAGTGTAACTCCAGCCATTTTCGGCGGAGAGGACACCTACAACGGGGCCTCAGATGGTAGTGATGACATCTTGGGAGCAATCGTTAAAACCACCTTCAAGTTCTAATTCTGTAACTTTATTTCTGCGATACAAAGCATCGCCTACTTCACACAAGAAAAGACATTTGAAGCCCTTCATTATGAAGGGCTTTTTTTATTTCTCCATCAAAAATCTTTGGCTGGTGATCTAGATGACATGCGGGTTAGGTCATCTCCGATTAAAAGTAATCATTGTGCTTCTAATCACTGCACCACACATGCTTACAAGGATGAGTGCATGATTTTGGATTTTTCATTAATGTTCATCACATTGATAGCTTTTGCAGCAGTAATGTTTATCAGAATAAGTTTGTTGGTTTACTCAAAGAACTATCCTTCTTCTTCTGATAGAAGGATAATCTCCGTAGATGCAGCAATCATGGACTAGTTTTAAATGATCTGCATAATAGAAATAGATATATATAGGTATAGAGGAAATGGGTTTGCCCAGAATAGGTGAGGTACCTGAGGCAGAAATCTTTAAGGCGCGATGAGGTGAATGGTCGTGATGATGCTGAGCAATAGAAAGAGTGTTTTCTGTTTGCCCTTGAGGTCTTTGATTAGTGCCTCTTGTTGACCCGCTAACTCGCAAGTAGCCGTAATTACATCGTCCTTACGGTACGTTTCAGTGATATTCATTAGATTGAAAGACCGCTTATGTCGATGGAGTGCCAAGCACTGCGCTGTCGACCTCCTTATTTTATGCGCCGTTTACTGCTTGCACCGTTAATACTTGCGCTTGCTTCGCCTGTTCAAGCTCATCTAAAAGGACTTTACAAGACCCAAAATGAAGCTCGCCAACAGTCAGTTAAATTGCAATGCGAGGGTATTCACAAGAATGGAGACTATTGGATGCCTTGTGCTAATGAAAAAGAACTACACAAAGCACTTAGAGAAAGATAAACATGAGAGAAGCCTCACCAGTAAGTCGTTTTTGGCATAGGAGAATTGCTTTTTTTCTAGCCATTCCACTCTTATTAACAATTCTAAGTGGATCGATCTATTCAATTCTTTTAACAGTTGGCATAGATGCTTTTTGGTTAATTAAATTACACACTGGGAATTTTGGAGTGATTAATTTACAGTCCGTATATTCACCATTGATCGGCATATTTACCTTGATGCTTCTTTTAACAGGTGTTTCGTTGTTGAGACTTCCTCAAGGAAAGGGTCCTTCCTAGGGATTTGATTGTGGGTCATCCGAAGGCTCGAAGTCTTCCTAGGCTCGATGCTTAACAAGTATGGACAGTTGGTTAACAAATGGAGTTAACGACTTAACACGTTCCCATTAGCGCGTGGCACGGTAGTAGCGATTAGGTACTCCCTTAACCCTTCCAGTTTTAAGAAGCGTCTGCCTCTGAGATTGGCGCACAGAAACTCATCGAGTTCACCTCGGTCAATCTTTGTATAAAGCGTCGATCGACTTTTATATCCAAGAACTCTGGCAGCTTTGCTGATCGTGGCAAAAGTCATGAATTAAATGGGCTTAATTCCCTGGACCCCCTTATTTGCAAGGACTTGCGAGGTGAGAGTCCATTTGTCTACTACTCAAAAGGCTATCGCTAAAAACAATGTGAGGTTAGAAATTACCCGCATACTTTTCGCCAGTAAGGACCCAAGAGAAAGTTGGTATACCCCCTATATGCACTCATGTAGGAAAACCTCGTTTT
>QCFY01000021.1 GCA_003280085.1 Prochlorococcus sp. AG-363-O06
ATTTATTTCTTAAATTCATCTTCTTTATTGTGGATATATATAGGTTTTATTATTTTTATTTCACTTAACACATTGAATTATGGCAGTAATTATATCGGAAGAAGAGTTAGTTCTTTGGGTATAAATGATGATATTATTAATGTGTTTAGCTTTATTTTGTCATTGTCGTTTACTTTGACTTCGATTCACGGCTTATTTATATTTCTAGATTGGCTGCCAATAAGGGATAAAAGCATATTTCTAATTCCTTATCTATCTTTAGTGTTTTTGTATTCGGGTTCAATTATTGGGCTCTATCAGAATAAAAGACATTTCTAATCTGCCTTACTTTTGTTATAATAAAACAATCTCTAATTCAATATGGTTAAATTAATTCTATCAGATTATGATCGATGTAAAGTAGACAATAATAAGGATGAGTTCTTCTATAAAGATCCGAAATTTGTATTTCACCTGGATCATACATTTAGGAAGAAGGTTACTGCACTTGCTGGTGAGATTATAAGGCCAAATTCTTTAGTTCTTGATTTAATGACTAGTTGGTTTACCTACCTACCCTCGGAAATTAAATATAATAAAGTAATAGGTCATGGAATGAATTCAGAGGAGTTAAGGAGAAATAAAGTCTTGGATAATTACTGGATTCAGGATTTTAATGTTGAACATTACCTTCCACTAGATGATAATTCGTTTGATTATGTAATTATTGTAGCCGGCTGGCAATATTTGCAGTATCCGGAGTACCTTGCTTTTGAATTGAAGCGAGTTATTAAAAATAAAGGCAAACTCATTGTTGCTTTTTCGAATAGGGCCTTTTGGAACAAAACTCCAAGGATTTGGTATGAATCTAATTCTAATCAAAGGCTAGGGTATATAGAACGAGTTTTGCGATGTCAGGGCTGGGATGATATTTTGATGATAAATCAAGAGAACCAGAAGAGGCTCTTTGGTCTCTTTGATTATAATACTGATCCTTTTTACGCAGTTTTGGCTACTTCATGATTATTCCTATACTATTATTTATGAACATTACCTATACAAGTGATTTCTTATATTCCGGCGTATTATGATAGTAATTAATTTCTTTAAATGACTAAACTAACATTAATTAAGTTCAGCTCTGAGGATTGTGGGACATGTCACCGTATGAGTCACTACGATTCAAAGGTCTCGGAAGAACTTGGTTGTGATTTTATTAGTGTTATGATGCAGGACCCTGAACTTTATCGTAAATATAGAAAGATTCTACTGGCTAAATACCCTAGTAAGGAAGGTATGGGTTGGCCAACTTATTTGTTAGTTTCCAATCTGGAACAAGACTTTAATATCGTTGGCGAGATCAAGGGTGGAATGACTAAGGGAGATTTTAGGAGTAAATTATCAGAAATACTGACTATAAATTCCTAACTCTAATTCTTTAATAAGAGCTTAAACTTTA
Source organism: Prochlorococcus sp. AG-363-O06 (assembly GCA_003280085.1). Classification (GTDB taxonomy): domain Bacteria; phylum Cyanobacteriota; class Cyanobacteriia; order PCC-6307; family Cyanobiaceae; genus AG-363-O06. Next base: position 1,439 of record QCFY01000021.1, read on the forward strand.
CTGTCAGAGCCCTGTAAAGTTTTTAACATATCATTAAACCAAATAGTTAGTTGTTCTATTTGCTTTTCTGCTGGAATAGAACCTAAACCCCTTGCAATTACAGTAGAATTTTTGCCTTCTCCCTTTTGAAACACCAATCTGTTTTGTAAGTGACTAGGTAGACCTTTCCTAAGCATTCTGAAAGCTGGCTCCTCCATTGGTGTCTCCAAGTGAAGGTTTGGTTTCTTTGATTGAACTCTAGAGAATCCACATCTTTTAGCTTGTTGCTTAAGTTTCATTAGTTGTATTAGTGACTCTACTGGTTTTGGTAATACTCCATATCTGTCAGTCCAACTTGCTGCTAAATCAATTAAAGCTTCTACGTCATTACATTCTGTAGCCTCTCTATAGGCTGCAATTTTTTCTGAATTATCTACTATCCAGTCACCAGGAATGAAAGCATTTACAGGTAGGTCAATTTGTGTGTCATCAACATACGGAATTTCTTCGCCCTGAATTTCAGCAAGTGATTCTTGAAGCATTTCCATATAAAGATCAAAACCTATAGATTCCATCTGTCCACTTTGTTGGACCCCTAAAATATTTCCGACTCCTCTTATCTCCATATCTCTCATTGAAAGTTGATACCCAGATCCAAGTTGTGCAAATTCTTGGATAGCTCTTAACCTCTGACGAGAATTATCAGTTAGTACTTCGTTTTGAGGATAAAATAACCATGCATGTGCTTGTACTCCACTTCTACCTACTCTACCTCTTAATTGATATAGTTGTGATAGACCAAACATATGAGCATCTTCAATTATAATAGTATTAACTCTAGGTATATCTAACCCGCTTTCTATAATAGTAGTACATATCATTATATCAGCTTCTCCTGAGTTAAAAGCAATCATTGAACTTTCTAGATCTCCTTCAGCCATTTGCCCATGAGCTACTATTATTTTTATATTGGGTATCATTGCTCTAATATTTCTAGCTACATTGTCTATTCCATCTATTCTTGGTAAGACATAAAAAATTTGCCCTCCTCGATCCAACTCTTGAGAAATAGCTGTTCTTATAGTTTCATCTTGATAGTTAGATAAGTGAGTTTTAATAGATCTCCTTTGTGGGGGTGGTGTATTAATCAAACTCATCTCTCTAACTCCTGATAAGCTCATATAGAGAGTTCTTGGTATTGGAGTCGCAGATAAGGTTAAAACATCAATATTTTTCTTTAATGATTTTATTTTTTCTTTTTGATTAACTCCAAACCGCTGTTCCTCGTCTATAACTAGAAGACCTAACTGTTGAAAGACAATCTTCTGATTTAGTATTTGATGTGTTCCAATAACAGCGTCTATAGTTCCTTTTTTAAGACCTTCATATATAAGTTTCTTTTCCGAGGCTGTCTTGAATCTATTCAATAAGGCCACTTTAATTGGGTAGGGTGCGAATCTATCATTAATTGTTCGCCAATGTTGTTGCGTTAATACAGTTGTAGGAGCCAAAAGTGCTACTTGTTTTCCGGCTGTTATTGCTTTAAATATTGCTCGTATAGCAACCTCTGTTTTACCAAATCCAACATCTCCACAAACAAGTCTATCCATTGGTTGTGATCTTTCCATATCAAGCTTTACTTCTCTTATTGATTTCAATTGATCTGGTGTTGGTTGAAATGGAAATGAGTCTTCCATTTCAGCCTGCCATGGCCCATCAGGTGGATATGAATAACCTTCAACATTACTTCTTTCTGCATATAACTTTACTAGGTCTAGAGCAATTTTTTTTAAGGATTTTTTTACTCGTTCTTTTGCGTTAACCCATGCTGATCCTCCTAGCTTACTAATAGAGGGTCTAGAGTCGTTGGATGATCTATAACGACCTAGACTACCTAATTGATCTGCTGCGACTCTAAGAGTGCCATCTAGATATTTAACTACCAAATAATCTCGAATCTCACCACTTAATGCTAGTTTTTCGATTTTGATAAACTGTCCAATACCATGATTCTTGTGGACTACATAGTCACCAGGTGTCATTTTATTTGGGTCGACAGTCTTACTACTTGCTTTCTTCCTTCTTCTCATATAGAAACTGCTATTTAGACTCTCCTGACCGAAAAACTCCCTATCAGTTATTAAAACAATTTTCCAGGCTGGTAGAATAATTCCCTCAAGTTCGCAGATCCCAGTGGTTTTTAAAGCTATGGGAGTATTTTGATCAATAATTGAACTAATAGATGCATAGTCTTTATTATTAGGTACAAATTTAGCAATGCAGTCATGTTCTTCTAGTAATGCAACCGCTCGACTGGGTTGGGCAGATAGTAACCAAATTGAATGACGGTTGATACGATATTCCTTTAGTTTGGATGCTAATCTCCCAAATTGGTTTGGTGTTTTATCAACTTGTCTGGTAGATACTGTATACGTATTTGTAGTTCTGCTATCATCAATAAGTTCCGATAGTTCTAATCCGTCAATGTGCTCTATTGATCTAAATAATTGATCAATGCGCTTATCAGTTCTAGGTATATTAATAGATGAATTCTCATTATTAGTAAATGATTCGATAAGGTTAGAATATGTTTGATCTACATGATGACTCCAGTTTGCACCATGCGCTAATGACTGATTTTTTTCGTCAACAGCTATAAATATATTTTCTGGTAGATAATCTATTAAGGATGCTACTTCTTTCCATGCCAAGCCTAAATAGGACTTCAAACCATCTGGCACCTTGTTATTAAAAATCTCCTCTAATGTCTCTTTATCAATAAGATTATCTAATTCTTCAGGACTAGATTTCTTAAGTTTCTCGGCTATTAAATTACTAATACTTGTAGGAGTAAGGTAAACATTTTCTATGATATCTAATGATCGCTGTGTTGATGGGTCGAATTCCCTTATTTTATCTATATGGTTACCAAAGAATTCTAATCTAACTGGCATTTCAGAACTAACTGGAAATATATCAACAATATCTCCTCGACGAGACCAAGTACCTTCTTGCAAGACTGAGCTTACTCTCTCATAGCCAAGCTTCGCAATTCGCATTGAAAGATCATCTAAGTCGTACTCTTGAGACTTTTGGAGTTCAAAACACTTAAGTTTTAGCTCATTCGGTGGAGGAAGGTGTGGCTGTAATGATCTTTCAGTGGCTACAATTGCTATACGATTATCGGGATTTTCTGAAGTCAATTCTGAAAGAACTTGCAGTTGACCCCATATAATTTCTGTAGGGGTATCGAATTTGTCGTAGGGTGATGATTCACTTGTTGGATAAATATATGTTTTAGTCCAACCCATTGAATCTAATAGTGAGTACCATCTACTTGCTTCGTCTAGTGTTGGTACAATTACTAGTAGCGGCTTTTTTTTTGTTCTTGCTAAACTTGTTGTAATTATAGCTCTAGTAGATCTGCCAGCACCATTAATTAATAGCCTTTCCTTTCTCGAACATCGATCTGCTAACTCCCTTGTCAGGGTTGAACCAATTAGGTGATTAATTAATGAACTTAATGCCATTTCTATATATAAATTTACCCTCGATAATATACCATGCTTGCCCTTGAGTGCATTATTCGATGTTGCTCTTTATTATTGATTCTAGTAACATGTTAAATTCCAGTAATTTTTCATTATTCAATGCTGACCTGCTGGTTACATTCATTTTTTGATATAGGTACTCTTTTGCTTTTGTAGGTTCCCACTTTAGTCTTAGTATATATTCATTACATTGCTTTAACAATGAATCCCTGTTTAATATGTTCGCATTTTTCTCTTTATTTAAATTATTGGGGATTTTTTTGAGTTTTTCCAAATAAATTTCTAATGTTTTATAGTCAGTTATCTTGTGCCGATTACTTATACGTAGAGATTGTTCAAGAAATTTATTTTCCTCGTCTCTCTTCCATCCAATCCTTTCAAGTTCTAGATCAATCTGTGCCAGCTCTTTGCTCCAGTCAATCGGTATATTTTGATCTATCTTCTCTACTTGTGTTTGTTCGTTAGGTTCTATGGGAAATGTTTTATTGTTCGAAGTAATTGAGGGAGAGACTCGGCTAATTATCGGATTAGATTTTGGAAGTTTGTTCTTAGTCTCTGTTTGAGTTTCTTTTCTCTGATTGAATTTGGAATCTAACCTCTTGATTAATCTTGTTATTCCTCTATCTTCCGCTTCTTCAGCCGTTTTGCCTTCGCCTAGGGTTGAACCAATCAGAATCTCTCCTTCAAAAGCATTAACCTTTACTATTACACGATTAGAGTCTATGTGGCAAAGCTCAGACTGGATAGACATTCGCAATTGATTCTGCATCCTTTCTAGGTTAAATAAATTGAGGCTGAAATGGCTTTAAAAACCTTGTTGAGCTAGTTTAAGCCGAACATCAGATGGATACTGCATCATTAACCTCATTAACCAGTTGGTTAGATGGTATAGACCAATGGGGAGAACTTGCCCCTCTTCTTCCAGTTTTAGTAGCTTTAGAACTACTCCTATCAGCAGATAACGCAGTAGCTCTAGCTGCTATCACAAGAGATCTGGAAACAGAGGAGTTACAGGCGCGAGCCTTAAATATAGGAATTAGTTTGGCATTAGCTCTTAGAGTATTGCTTATCTTGGCAGCAAAGTGGGTTCTCGTATTCTGGCCAATTCAACTCATAGCTGGTATGTATTTATTATACTTATCTATAAATAAACTTTTGTTCTTATCTTCATCTACTAGTAGCTCTTCAGATCAAATTAATGTTGAAAAAACAAATCGATCGTTTGTCTCGGTTGTATTTATTCTTTGCTTAACAGATTTAGCCTTCTCAATTGATAGTGTTACAGCCGCCGTGGCAATTAGTGATCAATATTTACTTGTTATTACAGGAGCAATTATTGGCGTAATCGCATTGAGATTTACTTCGGGACTTTTTTTAAAATTACTAAATTCTTACCCCAGGCTCGAAGTAGCAGGTTATCTGGCAGTCGGCTTCGTTGGTATTAAGTTGTTTTTTACTATTTTATTTCCTAAACTTGACTTGCCAGAGCTATTAACTTTCTCATTTGTCCTTTTACTATTTGCCTGGGGATTCACTAAAAAGAATAATTGAATTATTGATTTAATAGAGTATCTCCAATGTTAGGTTTTAAGAGCTGAATCAACTGCATGCCTTCGGCTTTGTTCTTTGACTGTAGTTGTGCTTTTAATACTAGCAATGGATAGTCTGACGTACTAATAAAAATCCCACTATCCTTGTCTATACCGATAATCGTACCTGGCCTAGTGTTCGATACTTTGTAATCCTTATTTCTCATATTAGGTTTTAAATAGATTTCCGGTATATCATTCGTTATTGGTAGTGAATCAAGTATCTTCAATCTCTTTCCCTTATAGAATGTGTAGCTATTTGGGTGAAATGCCATAATTCTTCTGTGTATATTTAATGAACTTTGATGCCAGTCAATCAAAAGATCTTCTTTCTTTATCGATCGTGCATATTTGATATCATTACCATACCTATCTTGTTCCCTTAAGTCTAAAAGATCTCTAATACTAGAGGTTTGATTATTGAGTTTCCCATCAATTATACTAAGTGTATTGATGATTAATTCAGCTGAAATTGTACTTAATCTGCTCGCCAATATTATTGCATTATCTTTTAGGCCAATATCGAGTTCTTTTTCAAGTAATACTGGCCCTGAATCTAAACCCTCATTCATAGCCATAATACAAACACCCGTTTTTGTATCGCCTTCTAAAATGCTCCATTGTATTGGGGCAGCACCTCTCCATCGAGGCAAGGATGATGCGTGTGCATTCCAACAACCATAGGCGGGAACATCTAGTAATGATTTCGGAAGTATTTGACCAAAGGCTACAACAATATATACATCAGCATCTAATGCTTTAATTTGCTCCTGAACTTCGATGTCATTTTTTATATTCTCCGGAGTTATAGTTGGCAATTTTAATTCCAATGACCTTTTCTTAACTGGTGAAGGGTCTAGTTTCCCTCCTCTTCTCCTCTTTCTATCTGGCTGAGTAACGACCGATAGGATTTCATGGTTTGAATTTACTATCGCATTAAGGGTGGGGACAGAGTACTGAGGTGTGCCCCAAAATATTATTTTCACGCTTCTCCTGTAATAGATAAGTTGTCAATCCATATATGTGGAGAAATACCCATATGTGTAACATGTTGAGTGTCTTCTATGGCTTGAATATTTTGTAGTAATTGTCTTATATCTCCTGCTACTGTAGCAGCTTCTATTGACCTCATTTCTTGATTATCAACCAACCATCCATCAAATGGAAGTGAAAATGAGCCTTGACTTGCTTTTACTCCTGCGTGTAGCGCATTTAAATTTTCAATTAAAATAAACTTGCCTAGGTAATCTTTTGAATTAAATTCTAGTTTGTTTATACAATTATTATTTGATTTGGATATTTCAAGCCAATCCGGTCCAACTGAAACTTTAGCTCCAAGACCCGCGTGGCCAGTTGGATTAACTCCAAATTTACGGGCAGTCGCCTCTGAGTGAAGTAAATTGACTAAAGCTCCATCGTCTATTAAACATAATCTAGAGACTGGTGTGCCTTCACCGTCAAAGTTAAGAGCACCTATGTTTGAAGGATTTAATGCATTATCATGAATACATAGTTGGGGTACAGCAATTTTTTTACCTAATGAATCCATATTTGACAAGCTTATGCCATCTATTATTGACCTGGCATTAAATATATTGCTAAATGCATTTATTAACTCTAAAAAAGCATCTGGCATAAAACATACGAGATATTTATCTGTTTTTACAGGTTCGTAATTTAGATGTCGTATTGTTTTTAATGAGGCTTCTTCTATACAGCCTTGAATATCTAAATCAAATGTACTATTTGCTATTTTTATTGAACCTGAACTTCTAGGCTTCCTGCCAGACTCTAATGCTTTTGCATAAAGATAAATACTTGCTTGCTGATTACTACCATACCTCAATGCTCCTTCACTGTTTAAATACATCCGGGCAAAATTAGTTTCTGCTAGTCCATTGTATGGAACACTCTCTATTGCTGGGTGGCTATTGATTAGCTTCTCTTCTGCTTCTTGTAGATACTCAAATATCTTTTGAATACCCTGTCCTTTAGAGCCTGCAGAGTGGATTTCGTTAATTTTATCTTTTGCTAATGGTGAGAATTGTGGTGTTTCAGATGTATTTCCATATTCACTAGCCAAGAGTGCCCCGTCTAGTGCCTTGCTTAATCCTATTGGAGAGAGGTCAGATGTACTGGTAATACCTATACGATCTTCTTTGTTCCATACTCTGACTGTAACTTGATTCCTTTGTGAGGCCTTCAATTGCTTCGGATTGCCTTTGTCAACCTGTACTGAAATGTCATTACTACTAGATGCACCTATGTCCCATTTTTTAATAGATTTCTGCGTTGTTAACTTGTAAATTTCATCTTTTAAATTAAATTCTTCAATAAAGTTTGATTTTGAATTGTTATTATTCACTATCATCTTCCTCCAACAGTAATAGAATCAACTTTGATGTGTGGTTGCCCTACTGTGACATTGATGTTGCCGCTTATAGACCCACAGAAACCAGCTGCCAAATCTAAGTCATTGGCGCACATTGATATTCTAGGCATTATGTCTTGAGCTTCACCTATCAATGTAGCTCCTTTAACAGGCTTAGTTAGCTTACCGTTCTCAATTAAATAACCTTCTTCTACAGAAAAGTTGAATTGTCCAGTTGGTCCAACACTCCCTCCACCCATAGATTTGCAATAAAGACCACTATCAACACTGGAAATCAATTCTTTAGGTGAATATTTACCTGCTGCAATATAGGTATTACGCATTCGACTGGCAGCTGCAAATGTATGACTTTGTCGTCGCCCACTGCCAGTTCGCTTGTTCCCTGTTCTTAGCTCACCTGCACGATCGCTAAGAAAATTTTTTAGAATTCCATCTTTAATAAGTATGGTTTTTTGTGGTGCCATTCCTTCGTCATCCATTGATAATGAACCAAAGGCCCCTTCAGTGAACCCTTCATCTACAGCTGTAACCGAATGATGAGCTATTTTGGAGTTTAATTTGTCTACAAAAGGAGAAGTTCCTCTTTCTATCTGAGTTGTTTCTAGTAAATGACCACAGGCTTCATGGAAAATTACACCACCAAACTTATTAGCTAGAACGGCAGGCATCTGACCTGCCTCTACATAATCTGCATAAAGCATTACAGCTGTACTATCACAAATTTCATCGGCTGTTTTTTCTGGAATCCATTGCGTTAGGTCTTCAGGAATCCCAGAGGTCCCATACCTGCGACCAATGCTTGCCCTATGCTCCCCATCTTGAGCTAGGGCATTAACTCCAATTGATTGATGTAAGCGAACATCTCGATTAAAAGTACCATCACTGGCTGCAACTAAAACTTCCTGCCAGGACCTTGAATAACTAGACCTTCTAACACTCAAATGCTTTCCTTTTTTCTTTAGTAATAGTGTTGCTTCAAGTAATTTCGTTGATGATTCATTTAATGAAGGACAATCAGATAACCAATTGTTTTTATAAATAGCAAAATCGTTAAAATCCTGTAGCCCATCAAATTTAGAATTAATAGTTTTGGGGATTTGCAGTCCTAGCATTCCCAAGGCTTGTTCTAAAGCAATATTTAGGCCTTTTTCACTCAAGTCATTTGTGCTTACAAAACCATCATGACTTCCGTGGAAAACCCTTATGCCTGCACCGCGACCAAAGGCTGGGTTTACACTTGTTATAGAATCTTGCTCAGCCAAGACGCTACTATAGTCTGTATTTTCAAGAAATATCTCTACAAGATCAGCGCCTGCAGCTTTACCTGTATGTAAAAGTGATTCTAGTTTTGTGTGCCAACTTGGGTTAAATAGTAAAGAATCCATTGCTTAGAGTCAGATTGATAGTAGCTAGACTTAATTTCATACTCTCTAGATTATGCACCTTTAATGCTGTTTTCGCTTTAGATGGACTTAAAATTATATAAATTATTAAAATCTGAACTATATTTATCAATTTTGACTTATTAATTTAGTTTTGACCGATCCATTTTTGACCGTTTAACCTTTGTAATAGTCTTGATACCAGTAATGCAACGGTTATTTTCTTTTCGTCAATTAGAAATGATTCAATTAAGCTTGGTTCAGCTCCCTGTTCGGCTAAAAGTATTGTTTTCTTAGATGAAATATTTTTATCATTAAAACAAAGCCAGAATCTTCTTCCAGGTGGAATCTCTCCAATAACCATCCAGCATTTGTCTTGAAGAACTGGCCTTTCTCCTTCGATCAGTTCAAGGGATATTGGATTAAAACCTCTGTCACTAAGTGCTCCTTTTAATTTCGGGATGAAGCTCTCTAGTATGAATTCGTTAAATGGCTTCTCTTCTGGCTTGGTTCGTTTTGGTTGTGTTGGTGAATCTGGCACCTTTTCAGTCGAATTAATGTCTCGGGAGGGGGGGATGTCTGCCATTTGACTTTAGGACTTTTTCACATTATAGGAAAATAAGTTTATAGGTAACTAAAAATAATTATTTGGACCTACCATTCCTCGAAATCTCCTTTATACCAGTCATCAGTTGTATTTAGCTCCACTTGTTGATTGTAATATTCATCTTGATCTGAATTTTCCATTCCATAATCTATATTTTCGTTTTTGTCTAATGGTTCTTCATCATAATCCACTTGATAGCTATTGACTGTACTTACAGGCTGTTCATTTCCTCTTTTGATAATTGTGAATGGTACCGCAACAGTTGGAGCTGGATCTCGTGGATCTCTTTCAGGCATAAATTTATTTTCAATACCTTTATTAGTAAATGCATCGCTATCGATTTGATCTACTTCATCTGAATAATAATCCTTATTTTCTATATCTCTTGCATTTATATTAACTTTTCGTCTAAAAGTCCTTTCAGATGCTTTAAAGTTAGATGTCAGGGTGTATGTAAAAATAGCTGATGTGGAACTGGCAAAGATAATCCACAAACCTATGCTCATTGGCGGTGACTCCCATAAAAGAATTCTTACATTCGATTGCCTTTTCATATTTAAAAGACCTATTGAAATAGCAATTATTAATGGCAAAAGGCATGGAATTAATGATAACTTTTTAAATCTAACCATATATCGGACCTTCCCATCTTTTGGCATCAACAATAGATTCGTTAAAAGATTCAAAGAGCTTTAAAATCAAAAAATCAATAAGATCATTTATAGTTTGTGGTTGGGTATACCACGCAGGAATTAAGGGGACTATGGTTGCACCTGATTGCATGAGTAATTTAATATTATTAAGATGTACTAGGTTCCATGGAGTTTCCCTAGGCGCGATAATTAAGGGTCTTTTTTCTTTTAAATGAACATCTGCGCATCGCTCTATGAGGTTTGCTGAAATACCAGATGATATTTTGCCAATAGTTCCCATTGTGCATGGAACTATGATCATCCCTTTTGTTCTATAACTTCCACTGGCTAATCTAGATGAATTATCATTCCACTTATGGCATTTAAGTGTACCTGAATTAACTCCAAACCGTTCTCTCCAAAAATTTTCTTGTTTATCTGGGTGAACAGGGATCTTTATACCAATTTCGGAGTTCCATACTTCAATGGCTCCTTTACTTAAGATTAGATCAACTGTTTTGCCTTTAGTTAACAACAATTCTAAGGCCCTCTCGGCTATTGGTTGGGCAGAAGCACCAGTAACAGCCAAAACAAATGGTTCCACGTTTATGAATCCTCTCCCAGGGTTCTACTTTTTTCTTCAAATTGGATCGTATTTATATTTGTATTCTGATCGTTATCGGGATTCGATAATGATTGACCTACCTCAGAAATTTCAAGATCAATTTGGTTCCTAAGTATATCAACACTGATTATTTTTACCGAAACTGGGTCACCTATTTTAAACACCTTTCTATTCTTTCTACCGACTAATCTGTTTTGTCTTGACCTATATTCATACCAATCATCATTTAATGTGCTTACATGAACAAGACCCTCGGCGAATGAATTTGGTAATTCTGCGAAGAAGCCGTAACTTTGAACTCCACTTATAACAGCCTCTAATTCCTGACCTACAATTTGTTCAGTGGACCTAGCTTGGAACATTGCAACAATACTATTTAAGAATAGCTTGGATAGAGATCTAGATTTATTTATATGCTTTATAAGTGTCTTAGATGATAGTTCGCGCAAGTTTTTATCAACACTTTCAGAGAATAAGCCCCAATCCACTTTATTTTCTACCCCAGACTCACCTAGGTTTACTTTATTTTTATGTCTTGCAGATGGCCTGGTCTTACCCTCCTTTAATAAGGTTACTATAACAAATTGGTTGGCTATGTTGTAGTAATTAATCCCAGGAGAACACCATGGCATAGTTTCATTAATGTCATTATTAGTATTATCTATTTCTTTCTCATTGGATTTCTTTCTAAAGTCAATATACCTAATAGAAAGATCATTCATTGAATGTTTTAGTAACTTGTCAAGTACACGTCTATTTTTATGGTTTGAGAATGCTTTAGCAAGTTCAGATGGATTTGTTAGGCCGTCTTCATCTAATTCTATTTGAAGATTTAATGATAACGCTGCTTTGGTAACCTCCGTTAACGAATTACTATCAAGCTGTTCTGAAAAAATTTGGTAGCCTGATAACTTTAAATTCTTGCTATGTTCATTCCAGCAGACGTTGGCGGCTTTAATTATTGGTGTTAAAAGTGATTGAGGATCATTTGTATTTAATGGTAGTTTCCAAGGATATAGATCTGAACTTGGATTTTCACATAGTATGTCACACATATTTTCTATATTAGGAAATGGAAGATCTAGTTCTATTAATCCCTGTTCGAGGTCCCTTTGAGTTAATAACTTCGCTGTATAGACTATGGTTTCTAATACATTAAGATAATCCTTAATAGGTTTTAGTTGTGCGGGTGTTGTTCTTGATTTAGGCTTCTTGTTAGATAACGCTACCATATGATTCTTGCCTATTTGTGCTACCGGTTTAATTTTTCCTAGTACGAATTCCCAACCTATTAAATTGCCTTGCGAATCAATATTGATGCAAACACTTATAGAATCATTTTGTTGATTTACCTTGAAATCAGATACGTTACTTAAGTTCTTACTTAAAAGTTCTATCCATTCATTACCAAGACATTTAGAGTGAAATCGGTCTCTTAGCCACAAATCAAGACTATTTCCTAAATTAAGTCTTTCTGCAATAGTTGGGGCATGAATCCATAGTTGGATTCCTCCATTATTCGCTTCTGCATAAACTGCTGGCATTGAGGGTGAGTTTTCGCTTTCCCAACTCTTAAGTAAAAGGCAGTTTTGATTAGTTAAATCTATTCTATTTTTTTCTAGGGGAGCTTTTAATGTTGTTTTAGGAGGGTCAGTCGTCCCTTGAAGATTGCATTTGGTTAGAATTAAATCTTTATCTGATGATGGGTCACCATCCAAAGGCAGTTCTCGGACGACATGTCCTATTGCGTGATATTGTGCAATTGGATATTTATCAATTTTAAGTTCAACTAATTTATCTACTTCGGATGCGTTGCAATACTTTCTATCAATCTCTGGTAATGATATTTGTGCACTAATACGGTCGTCTAATGGATATGCTATTAGAGGCTCACCTTCTTCCTCTTCTTCTACTAGACCAAGTAAATTTGTTGTATTTCGTTCTAGTATACACTCCACTATTCCCTCAGGAGACCTTCTCCTAATTCCCTCTCTTGTAATTCTTACTAGAACAGAATCACCATGCCATGCATGATTCAGATTCTGGTCTCTAATATAAATATCTTCAGAACCATCGTCTCTTATTGCAAAGCTGTATCCTTTACTACTACATCTTAATCTAGCTTCAATCAGGTCTTGATTATCTACCTTTAACACATTGCCAGAACTATCTAATTCAAGTAGTTTTAACTTTTCAAGTGCATTTAGAGCGATATGTAAATGAGTACGATCTATTTTCTTAGTAAGTTTTAAAAGTTTTTCAAGTCTTTTTATATCAAGAGATTCTTCACTAGGTAGATGATCTAAAATTTTGGAGACAGTAAACATGACTTTCTCTTAAGAGAGTTTAAAAGTTGTGAAGTACTTATCATTCAATAGTGAATTAAATGAATAGGATACTAGAAAACAACTTGATAGGGCTGGGGCAATAGCCATTATAAGAAATAAGATTCCTTTTATCCATTCGGTTGCGATTTGCCTAATGTCTGCCAAACCAGTCGAACGCCGATAATAAGGAAACCCACTGCTGCTAGAAGCTTTATTAAGCCTTGAGGAACAAAATTGGAGAGGGAGCCTCCTGCGATAGCGCCAATTAGGCTTGCCATTACAAGTGCTGTAGCTGAACCAACAAATACTGCTCTGGGATTCAAAGAGCTACCACTAATAGCTATCGTTGCAATCTGGGTTTTGTCTCCCATTTCCGCCAGAAATACGGTTATAAAAGTAGAGATAAATAGGGAAACTAGCATTTAAATTCTCCCATATGAAGAAAACATGTTTAATAAGGTCCCAAAGCCAATCCATGCACCAATAAATATCATTAAAAGACCAGCTAGCAAATTAAAGGTATCTGGTTCTATTACTTTTGATAGCCATTGCCCTAAGATTACTCCTACCAGACTGGTTGCTATAAGAGCT
>QCFY01000022.1 GCA_003280085.1 Prochlorococcus sp. AG-363-O06
ACTGGTGTCAGGTTCTTTAACTCCTCTCCATTTCATACAATAATGTTGCGCCTTGATAATTATCCCCAAGCCCTTAGGGTTGCACAAACTCTCAATTTCATCCGCAAGTATCATTACAGCTTCTTCCTGAATATGAGGTCTAGAAAATACCCAATCTGCAACCCTTGCAAATTTTGAAAGGCCAATTACTTTGTCTCCAGGTTTAATTCCTATCCAACAATCACCAAGGATTGGAACCAAATGATGAGAGCATGCAGATCTAACAGTTATAGGTCCAACTGTATAAATTTCATCTAAGTTCTTATCATTTGGGAAACTAGTAACTTTTGGCTGTTTGTGATAACGGCCTTTAAATACTTCATTGATATACATTCTTGAGACTCTTTCTGCTGTTTCTTGAGTGTTATGGTCATTATCAACATCAATCAATAGGGTCTTGAGTAAATCTCTTACTCTTATTGCCACCTCTTTTTCAAGAGTTTCTAATTCACCTGGAAAGATGTAGTCTGAAATATTGTCATTAGCATGAAATCTAGCATTTTCAGCTTGAAGACGTGACCGAATTATTTCCGAAACCAACTTACAAGAAATCCTATCTTCGGCACCTTCACTAATATTTTTAATTGGGTTAGCACTAGTCATAGTTAGCATTAAATCAGCAATAAAGTGATTCGTATTAAGTACTTAGGAAATAAAAGCATGAGCACAATAGCACATTGAATGTGGATCGTTGCAAATAGACCGAATTGTATGGTAGGGATGTCATAATTATCACATTAGCTAAAAATACTCAAAAGAACAGCTAAAATATTAAATTCATATTAACAAAGCCCTTCTAAGCATTGAGAATTCCCTATCTCTTAGAAGTAATACCAGGCCAAGTCTTTATCGGGACTTCCAACTCGGAACACTTGTTGACTTAGAGAAAGAAGTTACATTTAGGTACTAGTCGAAGAGGCTTTCAGGATGTCTAGCGAATCACCACTTAGTCGACTCAAGAAATGGGTTAAGACTGTCCTAGGAGGGATGGGAGGTGCCGTTGTCTCAGAGAAGAGCACTACAATGCCTCCCGATATAGGAGACCAGCCTTATAAAGACAAGCCAAAGAAAGGTGTCTTATAAGAACTCAGAAGCCTAGGCAAATCTGACAAGTCTTCATCCCCTTTAACTAATAGGTTCTGATGGCAGCATAGGGAGTATTCCATCTTCTAATTCTTAAACCAGATCGGTTTCTTTCTTCCAATAGCTCTAATCAGAAGTGCTAGCTAGCTTGTAAATAGAACGTAACTACACACAAATCAAAAAGGTTGCATTCGTCAAAGAGGAGCTTCTTATGTTGACAGAGACTATTAGCGTTCAAACCAGTTCTTCATTCTCTTGCCATTCTCTGACTGAAAGGGTTCAGAATTTTGTAGATACATCCCAACAACTAGAAGGTGTCATTTGTGCATCTGGCAAACATACAACAACAGCTTTAATTGTCAATGAGATGGAAGAGAGATTGATCCTGGATTTAGAGAAATGGTTAAAGGAATTAGCCCCACCTCTTCAAGGTTATAAACATGATGACTTGCATCTTCGCACAAATATTTCGGAAGACGAACCTAAAAATGCTCACTCTCATATGCAAGCACTTCTTCTTGGTAATTCTGTAAATGTTCCATTTAAAAATGGGAAGCTTCAACTAGGCCAATATCAAGACATAATCCTTGTTGAACTAGATGGACCAAAAGAAAGGAACATTGTGATTAGCATTCAATGATGAGATGCCAATGCTATGAGCGTACTTGAATTAATACAATCCTTAGAAAGGCGATCCGAAGCAGGAGAACCACTTGACACTAAGCTGGGAAACTTACTGATGGCTGAATCTGTCCCATCTAGGTTGCAAAGGGAGAAAGGTTGAATTTAACAAAGCCATCCAGACGAGTAAGAAGTGGAACCCAACTGAAAAACAAAACACTGGCCCTATATCCCGTGTATCTGAAGTCTTCATTGATGAACTAGAAGAATTGCAAGAAGAACTTGACTGCCCAGACGAATTTATTTACGACTTCATGGAAGCAATAAGAAATCGCTGGTCACCTGATAGCTGCCATGCAAAAGCGAGGAAACTCAAAAGAAAGGACAGTCATAAAAAAAGAACATTTTCAAAAGCTTAAGTCTTCAAATAAGGTCTCAAGGAAGCTAATTAACTTCATTATCACTTTTTGAACTATTAATCCAAAGAGCAAGTCCACCGCCTCGGCCTCTAGCTGAAAGCCAGGTACTATTTTTCTCCATTGAAATCAATGCAAAAAAAGGCCAATCTTTTTCATCAGGTATTTTTAAAGACCGGCTTAATACTTTAACTGATCCAGCTTTAAGCTCTATACACTCAAAAAAGAAAGGTAACAACGGTTGTTTACCTTTTAACTTGCCAGTACCAGTAAATCGAATTGATAACAGTCCAAATTGAATAGAATTAGTAATAGCAAGCTGATTAGATTGATCTTTTTCGATCTCTAAGCTTGCCGAAAAGAGTCGAAGCAATGAACTCGCAATCAAATCTTCCTTCTCTGTCCCCTTCTTCCACACAGAAGTAAATTTCCAGAGACCAATTAAAGAGTCAGGTGTAATGCCACTTCCATCTTTCTGAGCAATCTTTTCAAGTTCTAGCAATTTTTGCTGAACAGGAAGGTTTCTGAAAGTTTGATTTGCCACTTCATTACCTTTGAAATCTTCTAAAAGAAAAGCCTTTGCTTTACTGGGTTTTAATAGCAGCAATAAAGCAACCCCTAAAAGAATCAAAGAGGCATCTATGAGTAGGAACTTAGTTAAATTCATTAATTTGCAACGACTGGTTGATTAAGGGGTTGCAAGTGTCTATGAGTAATACTCCGATAAAGATCCATAGCATGAATGCAGATACAAACGAATCAAAACTGGCCAATAGAGAACCTATGAAAACAAAAGAGGAAAAACTCGTCCCTAATAAAAAAGTACCGGAAGATTCTCTAGTGAACTACGAATACGATGAAGAGGACGATGGTGTCGACTGGGAGACTTAACTAGGACTGACCAACAATGAAAGTACTCAGCTGGGAAGATTTCAACTCCTGCATCAATAGCATCACAAATTCATGCCAAGCTAAGCAATTTTCTGGTGTATATGGCTTCCCTAGAGGTGGTCTTTGCTTGGCAGTTGCACTGAGTCATTCATTGAATATTCCATACCTAAAAGAATTAAAGCCTGGTTGCCTTGTTGTTGATGATGTTTATGAAACAGGAAAAACTTTAAAAAAGGTCATAGATATTCCCGATGCAACTTATTTTGTTTGGTATAGCAAAGTGATTCCTCAATGGTGGAATGCTATCGAAGTCTCTAATCCTGATGAATGGCTAATTTTTCCATGGGAAGACATTGCGCATGCTGAAGAAGATATGAAGGCTTACCAAGTCTCAAGAGGGCTAACCAAATGACTCGGAAAACAATCTATTTGGCTTCTCCTTATGGCTTCTCTAAGCAGTGGAGTGCCAAGCTATTGCCTGAATTCGTTTCTGTTCTCCAATCTTTAGGTGCAGAAGTCTGGGAGCCATTCCAACGTAATAGTCAGGTTGATTTTTCTCAGCAAGGTTGGGCACACAAAGTAGCCATAGCTGATCTACAAGATGTGAAAGATTCGGATGCCATTTTTGCCATAGTCAATGGAACACCTCCAGATGAAGGCGTGATGATTGAACTAGGTGCCGCCATTGCTTTAGGTAAACCAACCTTTCTGTTTCGTGATGACTTCAGAAGATGTACTGACTCAGAAGACTATCCACTTAACTTGATGCTTTTTGCAGGATTATCAGCAGCTAATTGGAAGGACTATTTCTATACATCTGTTGAAGAAATTAAAAGTCCACAAAAAGCACTAGTGAACTGGTTAAAAACCAATTCCAAAGATCTTTCTAAAAAATAAGCCGAACGTTCGTAAATACAACGTTTTTCTAGAATCCAAGTGAGCTTCATCAGTTCGATTGAACAGCTTCACCCTCCATCATCGGCAAATACGCCCTTCATATCAATGACTCGTGCGGTTCGTGAATGGGTTAAGGCTATGGGACTGCCCCGACTCGCCTTCGTGGTGGTGCTTCTTCTTCTGTCGTTATTCGCCAGTCCAAGCTTTTTCAACAATCTTGGTAATTCACTAGACAGTCAGCTATTAGGAAGCTTGCACAAGCAAATCCCCGCTGGCGTGGGATCGGTGCTGCTAATCGTTTATCAACTGAGCGGAATGCACGTAACCGCAGTGTTAGTCCTTGCAGTGCTCTGCTTCTTGGCCTTGAAGCGGTTCTGGCCAGACTTAATTTGTATCGCAATTGGGAGTGCAGGCATCTTAGTGATCGTCGACGGCATCTTGAAGCCCTGGTTTGATCGACATCGTCCGGACGGAAAACTTCTAGCCCTCGGCGGCCCCAGCTTTCCAAGTGGCCATGCCGCCGGATCAGTAGTTTTTTATTTCATGAGTTGCACCCTCCTGGCAGCGCACTACCCGCGACTTCGCCAGCCTTTATTTGTGATCGCCAGCCTCTGGGTTGCTATGGTTTGGCTGAGCACACTCTATGTAAGAGCTCACTGGCCAAGCGACATCCTGGCAGGTGCAGCCGTCGGTTATCTATGGCTAAGTTTCTGCCTGGCGGGCCTCACCGTCTGGGAGAGACATCACCTAAAGAAAATGAAAGGTTAGAAATTACTGCTACCTAAATTCTTCTCTCTTCCATTCTCTATACCACTGACGATCATCTAGCCAACGGATGAGTGGCCAATTGATCAGTGTTGAGGCTATTAAAACCCCATAAAATGAAACCTTTTCAGAAGCAATAAAAAACAGAACAGTTGGAACAATCGACAGCACTGCAGCAGTAAGAAATGCTCTCCTAGGAGACATTTTTGTTCTCATAAATCAATTCCTCTAAGAAAACGACCAAAATCTTTCAAGAAGTCTTATCAGTTTGCTTGACTGCTAAACCGATTACAAGAATTTTAAAGGATCACAACCCCAAAGCCTTCCTTCTCTGACATAGGCGAACTCAGAGCCCAGTCACTCAAGTCTCAATAGATTTGACAAGACCATTTTAACTCTAACTTTCACTTAGAAGCTTGCTAGAACTGAAATTAATTAGTAGAAAATCAACCAAGAGCCTTTATACGTAATAAGTTTGTTGTTACTGGACGTTTAAGTAATATTCATTCGATTTAAAACGGTTATTTTTGAATGAAGGGGATCACCCCTAGCATTATCGACTCTCAACTCATATGACTTCTATTCATGAAGACTCTCACCCTTTAGATAGTTGCACAGGCGATCAACTATTAGAGCTAGTGGAGTCTAATGATGCATTAGACAAAGAAGAGGCGAGGATACTTATAGAAGAAAGGAAGGAAGAAAAAGCAAGAAGGGTTACAAATAAACCTTTTCGAAGATTAAAAAGATCGCCTCTTGAAATTCTCAATCGATCCTTATTCTTAGTGTTTTTAGCAAGCTTTCTATTTTCTTTTTCTTCAATCTATAGCGAAAATAAATGGTGGTTCTTTCTTTATTTAACAAGTGCTTTCTCTTGTATTTTATATACCCCAAACAGGAAAGCTCTTAAAGAACTTATAGACGCTTGGCCGAATCTGGAAGACCTGATAAAGAATAGAAGTCTTTGGAGAAGAAAATAGTCATAACATCAGAAATTCCCATCAAGGCTCGATCCAAGCCTGGGTAATAAAAAAAATGAAACCAAAACTAAGTAGCCAATGCCTAAGAGCCTGGAGGGAAAGAAGCAGCTTCAATACTTGGTTAGAAGAATGGCAAAAAAGATGCTGACCTCGTCGGAGAACTAAAAAATTAGAAATAGCGCTAAAACTTCATTAAGCAGTTTTTTTACTATGCCTAGCCTTTTGTCTGTTGCCCTTGGCTTAAATCCAATTGAGATAGGTTTAATTTTATTTACTGGACTAGGTTTTTTAGTGATGTTTGGTTACAGCTCTGCAAAGGGTGGGTACCAGGATCTAATTAAAACCACATTAGATAATGATGAAGCTAAAAGGAAAAAGAGCTTTAATAATCGTCGCTAATCCCTTTTGAATTACTCCTTTCTTCTGGGATCGCGAGCCTTTCTGAGGCAGCGTGGACACACCTATAAAACCAGCTTGGTTGCACCCTTGAATTGAAATTTATTAAACAGCCTACAATTATATTTTAAAAATCTTATCTTTAAAAGGTTTTAAAAAGTTCCCAATATCAAAACTCAAGTAAGAGATTTAAAAATTCCGTTCACACCTTTGAGGTTCTAATCGACTAAAAAACGTGCATCTTTCACTTAGAAAAGATCTTTTCAAGTTTCTTTTTGATCTCGTCAGTCTGATTCTGATTTATTAGCAATCTTTCATTCCTCCCATTTCTAATAGTCATACTTATCCACCAGACCTGAAGGCCAAAAAATACAAGTCCAACCACTACCAGTGCGACATAGCCTCCGTTGATGTCCCCGATCATGAATAATAACGATCCCCCATTTCATGAAGCATCTTTCGGATGTATGCATCTTGAGCGCTGGTTTCTTCTTTTAGTTTCTCGCAAGCACCTTTAACCTGCATCCAAACAGCTTCCATTACTTCTCGCTCTTCCTCTGATGGTAACCATTCATTGCTTTCCATATAAGAAATCATAGAAGTAATTTAGCAACAGAAATCATTTATTTTGTCTTACTTAGTATCTCCGCATTGCTTCTAAGCATTGATCTCTCTTTTTAAGCTCTTTCCCCTTTTGGCCAATTCTTCCATTACTCATCAAAATCAGCCTTAACACTCTCCACATAAGATCTGCTGAAAATAACCAGAAAGAAATTGAGCACTAGATAGATAGTTGGAACTAACCATCACATCCCCTTGCCCTGAAAGCACTATCAATGAACCTATGAATCCCTGAAATCGAGGGTTTACCTAAACCGCCCATTTTCCTCCCAAGTCCCTTGATATCAAAAGAATCAACTACTAGCTAATGAAGAAGTGGATTTGAGTAACTGAAAAGACCTAAAGGAATCAGCAAAATCAATCCACATATTATTCACACATTTTTTCATTTCCAAAGGGTCCAAAAAAGAGCCCATTCAACACATAGGAAGATTTGATTCTTGATCATTTCTTGTCACTGAAGGGTTGTGGTAACAACTTTTTTGAATGATCGGCAAAATCCCTTCTTCAAGTTCTTGGATTAATTCATCCTGGAAAGCTTTTCGATTCTCAAGTGTTGGGGGCTCATATCCTGACTCTTGGATATCTAAAAGAAGAGCTAAAATCGTTCGATGAAACAGGGGGTGACGTAAGGACATTTGTAGGTATGAAGGAAGGGGATGTCTGCTATTAACCCTTTGAGTCCAGCTCTTATTTGTTACCAACAAGGGCAAATTCCTATTTCATTTCTAGCCAACTAAGAACAACGCTCTAAGAGTAAAAACACCTTTTTTTAAGTTTACTAGCCAAAAACAGACTTCTTAAATTTAGATCCCTTTTTATGATAGTGATCTAAAAGATTTCTCTTGAAAAACCCTCTAAATTTTTGGACCGTTTGTCCATGAGGTAAAAACATTTGATGACTATGTCTAAATTCCGCTCGCTCCCAACTACTGGTGCCTTATCTGGGATGTTGGAAGCTCTAGCATTTTTTCGCGACCCTAACTTCGCCAAAAGGCGATTTGATCGTCTTGGGAATGTCTTTGAGACATCAATGCTTGGCCAGCCAATGGTATTCATTCAGGGGGACAAAGCTATTGCTGATTTATTATCTCAACCAGAAGCGATTGAAGGATGGTGGCCAGAAAGTGTTCAACAACTTTTAGGTAGCCATTCACTCGCGAACCGCAATGGAGCAGCTCATAAAGCAAGGAGAAGGGTAGTAGCCCAATTATTCTCGTCTTCAGCACTTCAACGCTATAGCCCTAGCATTATCAACTTAATTGATGAGCTCGGCGAAGAACTAGAAACTGCAAAAACTCCTCTCCCTTTAGCCGAGAAAATGCGACGTTTTGCTTTTTCCGTTATCGCTACAACTGTTCTTGGACTGGAAGGCAATGATCGTGACAAGTTATTTTCTGATTTCGAGATCTGGACCAAAGCTCTCTTCTCAATCCCAATTGCTCTTCCAGGCAGTCCCTTTGCCAAAGCTCTCAAGGCAAGAAAACGTTTACTTGAAAAACTACAAGAGATACTTACCCAACCCATCAATGACAAGGGTGGCTTGGATTTACTCGCAGGGGGGCTTGATGAAGCAGGCATTCCTTTAGCCGATGAAGATTTAGGAGAACAACTACTTCTACTGTTATTTGCTGGATATGAAACCACAGCCTCTACGCTGAGCTGCCTAATGCGGGAATTACTTCTCAATCCACAAATAGAAACATGGCTTCGTGAAGAGATAGATACTCTGGATTGGCCTCCAACTCCCGAGGAGGCAAGTATGGTCTACGACCCTGCCAATGCCCCACGACTAGATGCCCTCACAAAAGAAGTCATGCGCTTCACTCCACCAGTTGGTGGTTTTTTTCGCCGCACTAAGAAATCCTTAATCTTAGATGGCATTGTCGTGCCTAATAATCGTGTAGTACAAGTAGCTTTAATTGCTTCTAACCGTCATGGGGTTGGTGATCTAGATATCTTTCGACCACAACGTCACCTAGAGAATGAATGTTCTTTAGGTCTAATGCCTTTCGGTGGAGGAGAGCGAGTATGCCTTGGTAAAACATTAGCTGAACTTGAAATCCGACTGATGGTGGTTGGGTTATTTCGTAAATTACAACTTGAAGTCATTCCAGATCAAAACTTAACTCTGCGACAGATTCCCAGTCCATCTCCTCGTGATGGGTTATTAGTAAAGATAAAAGGGTGAGAACTAGCCCTGCAAATCAAAGCCTAAATCCATTAACACACTATTCACACATTTTCAAAGTGACAAAGGCCCTAGAAGTGATGGCCAATCAGAAAGAAATAAAACATGGCAACTAAAAAGAGCAATGAAGAAAGAAAAGAACGCTTCAAGCCGATGTCTAGCGCTGAGAGAAAAGCTCTAATCAGAGAAAAATGAAAGTTGGAGGTCAGCCTGTAAGGCTTGGAATCGGTGATTTAGTTGTCTTTCCTAAAGGGATGTCTTGTACATGGGAAGTCCATAAAGCAGTACGAAAGCACTATCGTTTTGGTAACTAGCAAGTCAATGAAAACCCCGAGACTAGACGTTTGCCTAAACTTTATCCAAACTCCTATTGACTTCAAACAAGAAGATTATTGACCGAATAAAGCTAGACCGGTTTACGCCCGCGAACTAAGCAACCTAGATAGCCTAGTTGAACAAGCCGCAACAAGGCTTTTCCAAAAAAGCTAATATTATTAGAAATGAAGGATAGAAATGGCCCAAGAAAGAACTCAGCTAAATATCAATATTAATCCAGAATTACTAATAAAGCTTAAGTCTGAAGCAATTAAGGAGGGAAAAACATTAACAGCATTTGTCACTGAGAAACTATCCGATATCGAATCAATATCTAGAAATGATGCGCTTGAAGAAAGACTAACAAGAATAGAGAGGCATCTTAATCTAGAAAAGGATTCAACAAGTCAAGAAAAAAGTATAGGGCAGATTTTTACTGATCAGGGAGCAAAAAAATATGGCGAAGTTGCTAAAAAATTATTTGAATTACACCTGAAAAAGAAGGGGATTTCTAAATCAGATGGTTTAAAAGAACTAGCTATATATCTCGAGAAACTTCCTCATAGCTCTCCCGAATTAATCTTCCAAATCCTATTAGGCAATCATGAGTTAACAGGGCAAGAAATGACAAGGGCTTATAGGCATGGGTCTTGTGCAATGAGGACTGCTCTAGTCGAATGGTCCAATGACTCTTTCGAAGACTTAAACGAGGCTTTTCTAAACGCCGTGAATACGAAAAGTCTTACTTAAAGAGTTAGATGATATCGATTTGGCTGGATCTTCTTCAGAGAGTTAAAAATGACGCAAAGAAGTCCAATTGAGACGACCTACGATACTCAGGAAGACAGAGGAGGATTTATTCAAACTTCACCCAAACTGACCATCCTTCCTAAATCGCTTGACATGAATAAAATCAACCACTGGCTAATGAAAAACGGCATTTGAGTGACTGAAAGTGATTAAAGGAAATTTGAAGAATCCATACACACCAAATACACACCATTCTTCTTTAATAAGTACTGATTGATGAATAGGTAAAAATGGAAGAAGAAAAAGATAAGAACTCTCTACTGAATTATGAATGCGACGAAGATGATGTCGCCTGGGAGGCCTAATGCATGGATTTAACTATCAACTCTCGTTTAGTTATTCCTTCTAACGAATTAAAATGGCGCTTTTCTAAATCTTCCGGTCCTGGAGGACAAGGCGTAAATAAAACTGACAGCCGAGTTGAGCTTGTTTTCGATATAAAGCGGTCGTCTGTATTTGGCCCTTTTCACAAAAAGAGGTTGCTTGAACGACTTGAGAATCGATGTGTCAATGGTTGTCTAAATATCGTTGCGTCGAAAGAACGCTCCCAATATCAGAACAGACAATTAGCCATGGCTCGTTTAGCAAACCTTTTGCAAGAGGGTTTAAAACCTCCTCCAAAATCAAGGAAAACGACTAAACCAACTCATGCATCACAAAAACGTCGGGTTGCCGCCAAGAAGCACCGGGGTGCGCTGAAGCAAGCACGTCAAAGCAAACCTTTAACAGACGACTGACATCTCGTATTGTTTACATAAAAGCGAACCTCCTTGGTATCAGTCGCAATTTATGAAAAGTTGGAATAGATTTTCTGAAAGGTTGGATGGGTTATTAAAGATCTACCACTTCTCCTATATTTTATTCAATAAAAAATAATGCCAGATAAGCCTTCGAAATGGATTGCCTCCCTGCGTGAAGAAATTCGTCAGGAATGTGGCGAGAGATGGATGGTCCGCGGCATAGGTAAAGGTCTTGTTCAAAAGGTTCAGCTGACAGTTCGTTTTGAGGATGGAAACCGAGCCAGCATTATTCTTGGGCCAAAGGCCAAGAATAATCCAGATTTTGTTCCATGGGTAGGAACAAGTGCAGGATGGATATTGAAAATCTCCACAGACATTTCGCAAATAATGAAATCTCAAGGAAAGGGTTTGGCTGAAGCATATGAGCTAGTGAAACAAAAGAACAAATCTGGATTAAATGCTTCACTCGACTGGGAACAACTAGCTAGAGAATTCAAATCACATAAAATAAGAAATGGTAAGAAAGGATCACGAGTTTGGAACCGAAACTATCGAACTCCTATTGCCCGTACATTGCTTATCCTTAACGGCGAAACTTCTGTATCAAGTGGTTACTCAGTTTTAAAAACCCTTGTTGAACATCATGGAGGAGAGCCTGGCTCAGCAAGCCGACGACTCCGAGTCCAATACGCAGCGGAATTCCTACGCTTTGCTTTTAAGAACGGGGCTAATAGAAGTTGGCTACCACCAGAGGATCTAAGTACATTTATTGGAGAGAAGGCAAACATGAATCAACTGAGTTAGAAGGGAACAAAGAGTAAGCCTTGAAAGGCATCTTCTGTTCACACCAAATTCACACCACTTTTATTTACTTCAATGAAGAGACACATTCTCTAAGAGTAGATAAATGTAATTCAACACTCTAAAATTTTTAGGTTCAAAGTCTTGAAGTAGAAGCAAGCTAATTTCGAAAGGATGGCAAGCATTCTCGAAAAAATGAGCCTCTAGTTGAAACATGAGAAAGGGGTGGTTTATTTAGGGGTTAAAGAAAAGAATATATTGTCAACGAAGACGATACAATAAAATTCCTCTTAAATGCCTTGGCGGGGCAGCAGAAATAAACCACTCAATAATGCACTTTTATTAAAAAAACAAATACGAACGCCTTAAGAGAATTGCCTCGATAAAATATTTTTTATGTCTTGCAGCCTTTCACTAAGAAGGAATGACTTGTCAGGGTTAACGATAATAGAATTTTCAATACAGTGGCTAAGAGAGTATTGATCGTCAATCCCCTTATATCTGGAGATGTCTATAAAATTATCATGATTTGATAAAAGGAAAGCAAGAGATGAAAATGAAGAATTTGCA
>QCFY01000023.1 GCA_003280085.1 Prochlorococcus sp. AG-363-O06
CCCACTACAAAGTGAGTAACACCAACCAAACGAGCTTGAACAATTGAAAGAGCTACTGGTTTGTCACGCCAGCCAACAAGATTGGCAATTGGAGTGCGCTGGTGAGCCCAAACTAGGGTCTCAATAAGCTCTTGCCAGTATCCACGCCATGAAATTAGGAACATGAATCCTGTTGCCCATACTAAGTGTCCCCAGAGGAACATAAAGGCCCAGGCAGATAGAGAGTTAACTCCAAATGGGTTGTAGCCATTAATTAGCTGAGCACTATTTAGCCACAAATAATCCCTAAACCAACCCATTAGGTAGGTGCCAGACTCATTGAATTGAGCAACGTTCCCTTGCCAGATAGCCATATGCTTCCAGTGCCAGTAGAACTGCACCCAAGCAATGGTATTGACAGCCCAGAACAGAGACATATAAGTGGCATCCCATGCAGAGCTGTCACATGTGCCACCACGTCCTGGCCCATCGCAGGGGAAGGAGTAGCCGAAGTCCTTTTTATCAGGGATTAGCTTTGAGCCTCTCGCATCCAAAGCTCCTTTGATAAGGATCAATGCAGTTGTATGGATACCCAAGGCAATACCGTGGTGTACCAAGAAGTCAGCGGGTCCTATTGGTAGGAAATTGCTCGACGCGTCTGAAGCGTTGATCATATCCATCCAATAGTGGTTCCCTGGAACATTTGCTGAAGCCAGAGTCGCTGCACTATTTGCATTGGCTAATAAGGCATCGAATCCGTACATAACCTTGCCACTTGCTGCTTGAGCAAATTGGGCAAAGATTGGTTCGATAAGGATTTGCTTCTCAGGAGTACCAAAAGCTACACATACATCGTTATGTACATATAGGCCAAGGGTATGAAAACCAAGAAGCATGCAAACCCAGCTCAAATGGCTTATCAAAGCTTCTTTGCTATCTAGAACCCTTGCTAGGACATTGTCCTTGTTGAGCTCGGGATCATAGTCACGAACAAAGAAGATTGCGCCATGAGAGAAGGCTCCAACCATCAAAAGAACAGCTATGTATTGATGGTGGGTATATAAAGCGGCTTGGGTGGTGTAGTCCTGAGCTATATAGGCATATGAGGGCAATGCTCCCATATGGTGAGCAACCAAGCTGCATGCAGTACCTAAGCAAGCAAGTGCAAGTCCTAGTTGGAAATGCAATGAGTTGTTTACTGTCTCGTAGATACCATTGTGGTTAACACTGAAATGTCCCCAACCTTCCCTATATCCATCTTTGTGTGGATCATTAGGGTGATTAGTGTTGTGCGCTTCAGTGATCTCTTTAAGAGTGTGACCTATACCAAAAGTATTTCGGTACATATGGCCACCAATGATCATTACTACACCAAGAGCTAGATGGTGATGAGCGATGTCAGTTAGCCAAAGGGCACCACTATCTGGCTGTAATCCACCCATGAAGGTGAGGATCGCTGTTCCTGCGCCTTGGGAAGTTCCAAATACAGCATCTAGCGAATCAGGGTTTTGTGCATAAGCACCCCAGTTGCCAGTGAAGAATGGAGTTAATCCTTCTGGATGAGGGAGTACCTCAAGCCAGTTGTCCCAACCAACATGTTGTCCACGTGACTCAGGAATGGCTACGTGGATTAGATGACCGGTCCAGGCAATATTGGAGAAGCCGAATAAAACAGCTAGATGGTGATTTAGTTGAGCCTCAGCATTTTTAAACCAAGCCAAGGAAGGTCTGAACTTGGGCTGAAGATGTAACCAGCCGGCAAACAATAGCCAGCAAACCATGATGTTGATAAATATCGCGCCTTGGTAAAGCTCGATATTTGATCGCATGCCAATTGTGTACCACCAGTGATAAAGACCTGAATAGGCGATATTCACTGGTCCAGAAGCACCAGCTTGGGTTAAGGCATCAGTAAGGCCTTGACCAAAGTGTGGATCCCAGATTGCGTGTGCGATTGGGCGAACATGAGTTGGATCGGCGACCCAAGCCTCAAAGTTGCCCTGCCAGGCGATATGGAACAGGTTGCCTGCAACCCATAAGCCAATAATGGCAAGGTGACCAAAGTGTGTAGAGAACAGCTTTTGGTAAAGCTGTTCTTCGGTCATACCGTCATGACTCTCGAAATCGTGAGCCGTGGCGATGCCGTACCAAATTCGGCGAGTTGTAGGGTCCTGTGCCAGACCCTGGTTGAACGAAGGAAATTTCGTTGCCATGTGGGGAAAGGTCAGGAGAGGTCAGCCGAGCCCAATAAGGCGAGCGTGGAAGAAACACCAAGTTGTGACGATACCGCCCAACAAGAAGTGTGTTACTCCTACTGCACGACCTTGGGTAATGGAAAGTGCTCGGGGCTGAATGGTAGGAGCTACCTTCAGCTTGTTGTGAGCCCAGATTATGGACTCGAATAATTCTTGCCAATAGCCACGGCCAGTGAACAAGAACATGAGGCTGAATGCCCAGATGAAGTGAGCGCCTAGGAATAGAAGGCTATAAGCACTTAACGAAGTGCCGTAACCCGTTAGAACCTGAGAGGATTGTGCCCAAAGGTAATCACGGAGCCATCCATTGATGGTTATACCGCTTTGCGCGAAGTTGCCACCTGTTAGACCCCATACATCGCTTTGCATCTTCCAAGAGAAGTAGAAGATGATTACTGAGATGGAGTTATACATCCAGAAGAGGCCAAGGAACACGTGGTCCCAAGAAGAAACCTGACATGTGCCACCACGACCAGGGCCATCGCAAGGGAAACGGAAACCTAACTGTGCCTTATCAGGAATAAGCCTTGAGCTTCTGGCGTAGAGAACACCTTTAAGAAGAATCAAGCAGGTGCAGTGGATAGTGAAGGCATGAACATGGTGGATCATCAGATCAGCTGTTCCCAAAGGAATTGAGAAAGCATCACTAACTGCTCCTGGTAGATCGCCAGCTCCAACTAAAGAAGCTGAGCCAACAGAATCTTTCCAGAGGTTCTGAACCCACTGAGCCAAGAAAGGCTGAAGCTGGATAGCTGTGTCGCTAAACATGTCTTGAGGACGTCCAAGTCCACGCATTACATCGTTATGGATGTAAAGCCCAAAACTGTGGAAGCCAAGGAACATTGTTACCCAGCTCAGATGGCTGATGATTGCATCTCGTGCTTTGAGCATTCTGTCAAGCACGTTATCCAAAGCAACAGCTGGGTCGTAGTCCCTAACCATTGCAATACCGCCATGAGCTGCAGCTCCACAGATCATTAATCCACCTATCCACATGTGATGAGTGAAGAGCCCAAGCACTGTGGCGTAATCACTAGACAAGTAGGGATAAGGAGGAAGCGCATACATGTGATGCGCAATGATGATGCTTGCAGAACCAACACAAGCAAGGTTAATGCTTAGTTGAGCATGCCAGCTATTGCTTAAGAATTCGAAGATTCCTTGATGGCCCTTAGGAGCTGGGAAAAGGATTGGATCGCCCTGAGCGTTATCCATAATTTCCTTCATGCTGTGGCCTACACCCATGGTGTTGCGCCACATATGACCACCAAAGATTGCAAATACACCCCAAGCAAGGTGGTGATGAGCAATGTCAGTAGCCCAGAGACTTCCTGTTACTGGATTCAACCCACCATTATTGGTGAGGAAATCACTGAAGGCCCACCAGTTGAGGCTGAAGAAATTTCCTACTCCAGAAGCTAAGCCAGGGAAAATCTGGCCAACAAGATCTGCGTTATACAGCTCGTGAGGTAGGGGTATATCAGCAACACTGGAAATTGACTGACCATTTAATACAAGAGGATTTCCTGCATCAATGGCATCGAGCATTGCATTTGTTGGATTGGCCACATGTATTAGGTGACCTCCCCAGCCAATGGATCCAAGACCAATCAGACCAATCTGATGGTGTTGGAGCATCGACTCAATTTTTTGAAACCACTCAAGCTTTGGTGCAGCCTTGTGATAGTGGTAGATCCCTCCATGGAGGACTAAGGCAGCCATCACAACAGCACCAATAGCCAAGGCCATTAGTTCTGTTTCGCTTGTGATGCCCCAAGCTCTCCACATTTGGAAGATGCCTGAGGTGATCTGGAGGCCTTGATAGTTGGCTCCCAAATCGCCATTAAGTATTTCTTGGCCGACTATGGGCCAAACAATCTGCGCACCTGGTTTCACGTGCGTAGGGTCGGCCAACCAACCGGTGTAGTTAGAGAAGCGGGCACCATGGAAGAAGGCACCGCTCATCCATATAAAGACGACGGCTAGGTGACCGAAGTGGGCCGAAAAGATCTTTCGGCTTGTCTCTTCCACATCACCGATGTGGGTTTCAAAGTCGTGAGCGTCAGCGTGGAGGTTCCAAATCCAGGTTGTGGTTTTGGGACCTTTGGCGAGACTTCTTGACCAGAAACCGGGTTGGCCGGCTTTTTCAATATCGGCAGGGACATGATCCCTATCGACAGGCTGGTCATAAATCGCCTTATTCCCACGCTCTGGTGGGCTAATGGTCATCGAGAGGTTCCTCGAGGTACGGGATCGAGGTGGAGGTCCACCCCAGCTACAAGCCGTTTGGCTTGTAAGGGCCTCGGAGACTTAATTGCTAGGCAATTTCGACTCCGGGCGCCAGTGCTTTTTAGGTTGGAGCCTTAGTTGGCACTGGTGCAGGTTGGGCCCCAAAGAGGGGACCGCTCCTGAAAGCATAAGTGCGAGAGCCTGTTACTACTGAAGCAAGTAACAAATGTTCTATACGCTCGCTCTTGTGTCTCCGCCTAGGGTCTAGGGATGATGGGTATTAGGTTGAGCTTTAAAAAATTAACAACTAATTTTACATCTTTACAAATATTTTATTTTTTTCAAATAGGGGATAAATATTCACCTAAACACCTTTTCATGGCTAGGAAATTGAGAGCATTTATTGGAGCTATCTTTGTACAAGAACTACTCTATTCGACCCCTTAGCAATCATCCTGACTAGGATTTCCTCTTTCCTATAGTAATTTTAGTTGAGGGCCTAAAAATCTTGCCTTATCACGAATTCGCTTATGAAGTTAATTTTGCTGATAGCACTCCTTTCTTTTGTTTTTACTTCTGCTGGAATTCAGTCTCAAGCTCTATCTCTTCCTGAATCTGCAGGAGATAATCGGACTAATTTAAATTTAGAAAAACAATCGATATCTCCAGTTATAATAAAGGAAGTTCCCCCTCCAGTCATAGTTCAGCAAAATCGTGAGAAGTTAGACACATATCACCCCAAAATCGAATTAATTAGTCCAACTTCAGATGAGATTTTGAACGATCAGGACTGGGAATTAGTTCTTGGGTTGAAAAATTGGCCAATATCAATTGATTCAGATAATCAACTCGGTCCCCATGTTGTAGTTCAACAAGATGATTTTCTTCCTATCCGAGTAACCAAGGTTGAAGGAGGTCAAGTGACTATTCCTATGCAGGGATTAAAGCCTGGTTCCCACAGGTTTTCAGCTTATATGGCTTATCCATGGGGAGAAGCCGTAAAGCAACCTGCCGCAAGAATTCAGTGGCGATTGCATTCACTTAAAAGAACAAAAGGGACCCAGCCCGAAAATGATTCACCCTGGCTAACTTCAGTAAGCCCGTCTGAGATCTCTACTGGGGATCTTTTATTAATAGATGCATTGATTTGGAATGCTCCTTTGCAAGGTTTAAAAGAAGGAGACGATAAATGGAGATTAAAGATATCTATTGATGATCAGAATTTTTTTCTTGACCGTGAGGAGGCGATTTGGATAGAAGGACCCCCTTTTGAAAATAAGATATTGCAGCTAGAATTAGTTAATTCTGAAGGAGTCCCTATGCAACCTTACTTTAATAATCAAATTAAGCTTATAAAGGTGAAATCAGAATAAGAATTCATTGTAAATTAGCTAGGTATAATTAATGTTTAAAACCATACTTCTATCTATATCTTATCCCTTCCCCTCGATTACAGAATCGATGAAAAAATAATTCTTTGACCTGTACTAGGAGGGAATTTTTGTTTTCAGGTTGAAATAATTTGATGTCGTAAAAGTTTTAATTGGAAGGATTGATTCAATTTTTTTAATAGATTTATAGTTTAGGTTCAGACTGTAGAAAGTTTTTGAACAGGCCTCTGGAAAATCCCATTCCTAATATTCAGCCCCAAAGGATTGCTATAGGGCTATCTTCGAATGCCTTGCAATTACTTCTTAGGCTTAAAAGACGAAGTCATATAGATCATTTTGCCCTAACCCCTCTTGCGGCTTCCAATATTGCTCAGCCTCCAGATGGTTTATTAGTGGATGCTGCTTCTGAATTGATTGGTAGATTTTGGGAAAAAGGAAATCTTATTTTAATTATCGGCTCAATTGGAGCTGTAACAAGATTAGTTGCACCTTTACTCCAAGGGAAAGGTCTTGACCCTGCAGTATTAGTTTTAGATGCTTTTGGTGATCATGTTGTACCTCTTTTGGGAGGACATCAAGCTGGTGCAGAATTAATAGCTATTCAGTTGGCTGAAGATTTAGGGGGTAATCCCGTTTTAACTAGTGATACGCGTTCTCAATCTAGGATTCCACTTGATAGTTTTGGTGAAGGTTGGGGGTGGAAAAGAACAGGAAATGCAGATGCCTGGAAAAAACTTATGTTCGCTAATGCCAATGATCAGAAAATCGAATTAATTCAGTCCTCCGGTTCTCTGCTCTGGCAAACCACAGGGGGATGCGAATTATTGCTTTCACAAGTGGAAAACAATAATCAAAAGTTGACTTCTAAATTATTTATTGGAGCTGAAGCAATTGAAGGGTGTTGTTGGCATCCCCCAACTTTATGGATTGGTTTTGGGTGCGAAAGAGGTACAAGCCATTCTCTAATAGAGAGAGCTGTGTTTAATTCTTTAGATCAAGCTGGTTTGGCAAAAGAAGCAATAGCTGGAATCGCAACTCTTGAACTGAAATCAGATGAACATGCCTTGATTGATTTTGTGAATCATCGAGATTGGCATATCAGATTTTTTTCGTCACAACAATTGGCAGCCATTGATGTTCCAAATCCATCTCTTGTTGTGAAAGCTGAGGTCCAAACTCCTTCAGTAGCTGAAGCTTCCGCACTCCTCGCGGCTGGTAAAAATGGCAAATTGTTGAAAGAAAAAGAAATTTTCCCCTCAGAGCCTTTTGAAAAAGGTGCTGTGACTATCGCAATAGCCGAAGCGGTTGAGCCTTTTGCCCCTTCGAGAGGCGAGATACATTTGGTAGGAAGTGGACCTGGGGATTTATCTTTTCTTACACAGGATGCACGATCAGCTCTTGCTAGAAGCTCGATTTGGGTTGGCTATCGACGTTATCTTAAACTTTTGGAAGGAATAAGAAGAAGTGATCAAGCTCGACTAGATGGTGAATTAACTCATGAGCGCGAAAGGTGTATTCAAGCTTTAGATCTTGCGACTCAAGGAGCAATTGTTTCTCTTGTTTCCTCTGGGGATAGTGGAATTTATGGAATGGCTGGTCTTGCGCTTGAACTTTGGTTGGATAAGCCGAAGAAAGAACGACCAAAGTTTGAAGTTCATCCTGGGATATCTGCCATTCAAATGGCAGCCAGTCGAGCTGGTGCTTTGCTTATGGATGATTTTTGTACAATCAGCTTAAGTGACCGCTTGACCTCTTGGCAGACAATAAAAGAGCGCCTTCTTTTTGCAGTAAAGGGTGATTTTGTAGTTGCACTTTATAACCCTAAATCTATAGAGAGAGACTGGCAGTTAATTTTTGCTATTGAGCTTTTTAAGAAATACCGCTCTCCCAAAACACCACTATTATTTGCACGCCAACTTGGAAGATTAAAAGAGGAAGTTGCGACCTACCAATTAGACAATATACCTATAAATAAGGTTGATATGCTTACAATTATAGTTATTGGGAATAGTAAGAGTCTTAATATCGATAATTGGCTTTTTACTCCAAGAGGTTATCTTTGAAAATTGTTATTTATATTTAGTTCTTATTATCGGGATGACAGGATTCGAACCTGTGTCCCCTTCGTCCCGAACGAAGTGCGCTACCAAGCTGCGCCACATCCCGAAAATTTTATTTTAGAAGCTGTTTCTCGAATGCGCTTTATGTGCAGAACTTTATAGAATTGATTTGTCGTGAATGAAGCGTTGCTAAAACCTCCTTGGCTCCGGGTAAAGGCACCACAGCAAGAACGCATTGGTGAAGTTGCAGATCTTTTGCATGATCTGAACTTAAACACTGTTTGTCAGGAAGCAAGTTGTCCAAATATAGGAGAGTGCTTCGCAGGAGGTACGGCGACTTTTTTGATTATGGGGCCAGGCTGTACACGAGCTTGCCCTTATTGCGATATTGATTTTGATAAAAGTGTAAGGGGAGTGGACCCTACCGAGCCAAATCGACTTGGGGAAGCAGTTTCCCGCATGGGCTTAAAACATGTTGTCATTACATCAGTGAATAGAGACGACTTGTTTGATGGTGGTGCTAGTCAATTTGTTGCATGTATAAAGGCAGTAAAGCAAGTCTCTCCGGACACTACGATTGAATTGTTGATTCCTGATTTTTGTGGCAATTGGGAGGCTTTGTCTTTAGTTATGAAGGCCTCTCCAGATGTTTTAAATCACAACATAGAAACTGTTCCTAAACTTTATAAAAAGGCGAGACCTCAAGCTTGCTATACAAGGTCATTAGAATTATTAGAAATGGCTAGTAGGTTATGTCCAAAGATTTATATAAAATCAGGAATCATGGTGGGTCTTGGGGAGACAGATGAAGATGTGTTTGAGGTTTTATCTGATTTAAAATTAAATGGGGTCGACATTGTCACGATTGGGCAATATCTTTCGCCTGGGCCTAGACATCTACCAGTTCAAAGATTTGTTAGTCCGGAACAATTCCAAAACTATAAGGAAAAGGGCGAAAGTGAGATTGGTTTTTTGCAAGTGATTAGTTCGCCCTTGACTAGAAGTAGTTACCATGCAGGGGAAGTTCGCAAATTAATGCAAAGATATCCTAGGTAGTTCAAAAAAGATTTTTCCCAGATACATATATCCATTCATTTAATTGCCAACTTACTAATCCCGAAAGAATCATAGGATCGGTTTCGATTACCTTTTTGGCCATAGAAAATGACTCAGCTTTTAGGATCATTAGCCCTCCTCCCCCTGGTTCTTTTTTGTAATTAATTAAATATCCGCTGTAGATGATGTGACCTAATAAAGATAAGTTGGAAACCCATTGCTTATGCTCATTAATTAGGTCCCTTTTCATCTTTATGTCAATTTTTCTAGCCTTTTCATTGAATTGCTCAGTCTTGATGAAAAAAGGCATTATTGAACAGTCGACGGCTCCTTCTCAAATAGACCAACTTTTGATTTTTCACTTGGGGGCACAATTAATTTAAAACAAGTTTTCCAATGTGTCCAATTTGAAAGGATTTCATTTGCTTTAGAGCTATTTGTTTCAGCTAAATGAGTTTCAATTAGCGGCTTTAAAATTGCCTCTTGTTGTGAATTAGTTATTTTCACTATCTCAACAATTTCTTTATTGACTTTTTCAGTTAAATTATTTCTTTCATCAAGAAAGAATGCTATTCCGCCTGTCATCCCTGCTGCGACATTGCGACCAGTGCTGCCAAGTATGACTACCACTCCCCCTGTCATATATTCACAACAATGATCTCCAGTGCCTTCTATAACTGTATTCACTCCACTATTCCTAACTGCAAAGCGTTCGCCTGCCCTCCCAAGCGCAAATAGCTCGCCTCCTGTGGCGCCATATAGGCATGTATTCCCGAGAATTACTTGGTTGGATGATTCAAAAGCATTAAGAGGAGGTAATACTGTTATTCGTCCACCATTGATTCCCTTCCCAACGTAGTCATTTGCTTCGCCAGTTAACCGTACTTTCATACCTTTTAGATTAAAAGCACCAAAACTTTGGCCTGCGGCGCCTTTAAATATTAATTCTAATTGACCTTGGAACCCATTATTACCATGGATCTGAGCTATCTCTCCAGCTATTCTTGCGCAGACACTTCGATCAGTATTTTTTATTGGAATTGTTCTGACTATTGAACCATGATTATTAATTGCTTTGATTATTTCTGGGTCTTTTAATAATGTTTCTTCTAGGATTGGTCCATTTCCATGAGCTTGTTTTGAATGGATTAGCCAAGACCGATCATCTTTAGATTTAACTTCTTTCAGTAAACTAGTTAGGTCAACAGAATTTGTTTTTGTTAGCTCTAAATCTCTTGGTTCGAGTAGATCTGTTCGGCCAATTAGATCTTCAAGTTTTGAGACTCCAAGCTTGCTCATTAATTGACGTATTTCCTCGGCAATAAAAATAAAGAAATTGACTACATGACTTGGGATCCCTGGAAAACGTTTTCTAAGTATTTCTTGCTGGGTGGCGACACCTACTGGGCATTTGTTTGTATGACATACCCTCGCCATTATGCAGCCTTCTGCAATCATGGCAACAGAACCAAATCCATACTCTTCTGCCCCTAATAAGGCTGCAACAACAACGTCCCAGCCTGTTTTTAAGCCTCCGTCAGCTCTAAGCAATACTCGATTACGTAACCCATTTTCAATTAGAGAATGGTGTACTTCGCTTAAGCCTAGTTCCCAAGGACTGCCAGCATGTTTTATTGAACTTAATGGTGAAGCCCCTGTGCCACCGTCATGGCCTGAGATCTGTATTACATCTGCATTGGCTTTTGCTACTCCTGCAGCAATTGTGCCGATACCAATTTCAGCAACAAGTTTGACACTTACTTTTGCTGTGGGATGAATTTGGTGCAAGTCATGAATTAATTGAGCTAAGTCCTCAATTGAATAGATGTCATGATGCGGAGGTGGCGATATAAGTGCTACGCCGGGTTTGCTATTCCTAAGTTTTGCTATATAAGGATCAACTTTTGGCCCAGGCAATTGGCCGCCTTCTCCTGGCTTTGCACCTTGTGCAACTTTTATCTCTAACTGTTTTGCACTTCTTAAATATTCAGGCGTAACACCAAAACGTCCTGATGCGATTTGTTTAATTGCAGAACATGCAGTGTCTCCATTCTGAAGACCTTTCACATGTGGGAGTGTTTTTGAAAGGTTATTTTCGTCTACATCATTAATGACTTTGAAACGAGCAGGGTCTTCTCCTCCCTCTCCACTATTGCTTTTCCCGCCTATTCGATTCATTGCTATAGCCAATACTTCATGAGCTTCTCTTGATAGTGCGCCCAGACTCATTCCTCCAGTGCAAAATCTTTTGCATATTTCTTCGACACTTTCAACTTCATTGAGTGGTAATGGCTTGGCAGCTGGAACTAGTGTTAGAAGATCTCGTAATGCTGTAGGTGGTCTATTTGTTAATAGGGTTTGATATGTAGAAAAGTGGTCATAATTTGGCCCTGCTTTAACTGCTGAATGTAATACCTTCGACATCTCTGGACTATTTAGATGGAATTCCCCGCCACTTCTGTATTGAACAAATCCCATAAACTC
>QCFY01000024.1 GCA_003280085.1 Prochlorococcus sp. AG-363-O06
AGGGATTTTCGCAAATAGTCCCTTGTGGGATTAGGGATCGAGAAGTTGGCAGCCTTAACACTTGGTTACCTGGCTTGACTGTGAAGGATATTCAGCCTTTGTTAAAGGATGCTCTAAGTGAACACTTTGATTTGAATTGGATCGGGACTTGATTTTCAGAACTACTCTTGTGAAATCGAACTTTTTTAAAGCAATTGGCTTTTTTTGAAAGATTTAAAACTCGTTCTTTACAAGCAAATGCTCAATCTGCTTGGACTCCTAATGCCAGTGAAATAGAGGCTTTGTGTAGGCGGAGCCATGTTGACGGATTGAGTCGAGTCGATCAAATTTGGGACTGGCTTAAGGCCGATTATGGAGAGCTCATTGCGGTTGATGCTCCACATGTAACTCATCCAGAGAGTTTTACTTATAAAGAACTCGCAGAGTTGATTACTTTTGCGGCGGCGGCGTTTCTCAAGTCAGGCTTTAAGAAAGGAGATGTGGTAGCACTGTTTTCAGAAAATAGTCCTCGATGGCTAATTGCAGATCAAGGACTCATGAGAATAGGGGCCATCGACGCAGTAAGGGGCTTGTCGGCTCCTGTCGAAGAGTTGAGATATATTTTGGATGATTCAAAAGCAGTTGGATTAATTGTTCAAAATGCTGATTTGTGGAAGAAACTTGATTTAAATAATTCGGTAAAGAACCGTTTTAAATTAATTCTTCAACTTGAAGGTGAATCAATTGATGGTTTATTGAGCTGGCAAGAATTTTTAAAACAAGGCAATAGTCTATCTACATCTGAAGTAAAAGTTGATAGAGGTCGCGAATCTGCAAAGGATGCAATTGCAACTATTTTGTATACATCTGGAACAACTGGTAGACCAAAAGGAGTTCCTTTGACGCATGCAAATTTCTTGCATCAAATAAAGTCATTGGCTTGCGTTGCGAACCCTCCTCCAGGCTCTTCAATTTTGAGTGTTCTGCCTATCTGGCATTCCTATGAAAGAAGTGCTGAATATTATTTTTTTTCTTGTGGTTGTCATCAGACTTATACAACTATTAAGCATCTAAAAGCAGATCTTCCAAGGGTTAGGCCAGTAGTTATGGCTACTGTGCCAAGACTTTGGGAGGCTATTCAGGAGGGGTTTGATGATGCGTTAAAAAGTATGCCTCACTCACGACAAGTTTTTTTGCGATTACTTATTAATAACAGCGCTTCTTTCAAACTCGCATTAAGAACGACTAGAGATCTTTTGTTAGATCCAACACCTTTAAAATATCGATTTTTGGCTGCTTTGCAGGTGGCACTTAGATGTCCGATCCATGCTTTTGCATCATTCTTAATCTGGCCAAAGATTTTGAAGAAGCTTTCTGGAGGAGCCCTTCTTTACCCAATAAATGGTGGCGGTGCAATTGCTCCTCATGTAGACACCTTTTTTGAGGCTTTAGGAGTTGAACTCTTGGTTGGTTATGGGTTAACAGAGACTAGTCCTGTGGTTAGTTGTAGGCGCCCTTGGAGAAATATTCGAGGCAGTTCAGGATTGCCTTTGCCTGAAACTGAATTTCGGATAGTTGATTTAGAAACAGGCTCGCTAAAAAACTATCGTGAATTAGGAAGAGTCCTTGTTAAGGGGCCTCAAGTTATGAGTGGTTATTTGGATAAGCCTGAAGAGACTCGCAAAGTTTTAGATCCTGAAGGTTGGTTTGATACAGGTGATTTAGGCATGCTTCTCCCAGATGGGTCTGTCGTTTTGACTGGGCGAGCGAAGGACACAATCGTTTTGTCTAATGGAGAAAACATTGAACCAGGACCTTTAGAGGAGGTTTTAGTTGCCAGCCCCTTACTTGAACAGGTGATGTTGGTAGGTCAGGATCAAAAGCATTTAGGTGCTTTAGTAGTTCCTAAGACTGAAAACATTTTGATCTGGGCCAAGGAAGAAAATGGCGTTGATTTGCCTATTGATTTGGGCGGTTCTCCAGGAGATCAAGTTTTGAGAGCGTTGTTACGCAAAGAAATTAATTTGTTGCTTAAACAAAGAACAGGATCACGTTCTGAAGAGCGTGTTATCGGTATTGCATTGGTGGCTCCTTTTACTCTTGAGAATGGTTTGCTGACCCAGACTCTTAAGCAACGCCGAGACAGAATTTCTAAACGTGATGACTTAGCCATTTCATCAATTTTTGATCGAAATTAGACCCCAATCCAAAATATTTGTTGACCTTCTGGACTCTGGCTGAGAATCTTGATTCGTATTAGTGAGTCCAATGTCACAAGACACTACTTTGACAATTAAGCGCTCTATCACTGTGAGAGCGGTTGTTACGCCAAGCTGGAAGGAAGAGGCAGAAAGAGAATTGAGTAATGCCGTCTCTGCGTCTGACCAGCAGCTTTCTCAGCTTGAGCAAGAAGGTCAACAAGTTATTGATGATGTAAGGCGTCAGAGTGCAAACCCATTAGATCCAAGGGTGCAAGATCAAGTCGCACAAGTGCAACAGCAGGTGGCAGCGAAGAGGTCAGAGCTAGAAGAGCAAAAGCGAAATTTGCTACAACAGCAAGCTCAGATAAGAGAACTAGAGTTTGATGAAATTGTTGAGCAGGGTCAAATAGAAAGCTTTTGTGATTTAAAAGTTGGGGACAATTTGATAGAGAAGATGCAGGTTGCAGTGGTGGTTAAAGATGGAGTTGTGCAAGCTATTGAAAAGGAGTAAGTGAATTTCTTGCGTCAATAGGGCAACGTGTCTTTAAAATTTGATTAGTTAGTCCATTTGGAGAAGATATTTGGCCACCCACGACATTTTTATGCCAGCTCTCAGCTCCACGATGACGGAGGGGAAGATAGTTGAGTGGCTTAAGCAGCCAGGAGACAAGGTCTCTCGAGGAGAGTCAGTCTTAGTGGTTGAGTCTGACAAGGCAGACATGGACGTTGAGTCTTTTCAGGATGGTTTTCTGGCTGCTGTTTTGATGCCAGCAGGGAGTATGGCGCCTGTCGGTGAAACGATTGGATTGATTGTTGAAACTCAGGAAGAGATTGCTGCTGTCAAAGATCAGCTTCCTTCCTCTTCTTCTCAAGAACCCAAGCCCGCTGTTGAGCCTAAGGCAGAGCCTCCTGTCAGTGAGGCTGATCGTAAAGCTAATGATTCATCTTCTAAGAGTGAATCGCCTGCTAAAAAAGATTTTGATCAAGAAGTAAATGCAGACTTGACTGTAATTAATACAGGGCGAATTGTTGCATCACCTCGAGCTAAAAAGCTTGCCTCTCAAATGGGCATTAATTTAGCAACAGTTTCCGGGACTGGCCCACATGGAAGAATACAAGCTGACGACATTAAAAAGGCAAAAGGTGAGCCAATTAGTGTTCCATGGATAGCTGAAAGTGATGCCCCGGTTACATTGACGGCCTCTTTGGAAAATGTTCCCTCTATTAATAAAGATAAGCCCAAGCCTATTCCTTCTCTTGAAGGTAATTCCTTTGGAAAACCGGGCGAGCATATTCAGTTTAATACTCTTCAACAAGCTGTTAATAGAAATATGGAGGCAAGCCTTGCCGTGCCATGTTTTCGTGTTGGCTATAGGATTTTAACTGATAAGTTTGATTCTTTTTATAAGCAAGTTAAGGTTAATGGAGTTACAATGACTGCCTTGCTGGTTAAGGCTGTAGGGAAGACTCTAGCAAGACATCCACAGGTAAATGCTGCATTTAGTTCAGCTGGAATGTCTTATCCAAATAATATTAATGTAGCTGTAGCTGTAGCAATGGAAGATGGTGGTCTTATTACACCTGTACTTAAAAATGCTGACACTACTAATTTATATGAGCTTTCAAAAAAATGGGCTGATTTAGTAAAAAGATCTCGTAGTAAACAGTTGCAACCTGATGAATACGCTAGTGGAACATTCACTCTTTCAAATTTGGGAATGTTTGGAGTAGATCGTTTTGATGCGATTCTCCCTCCTGGGACTGGCGCAATTCTTGCAGTAGCAGCTTCACGTCCTACTGTTGTAGCAAGTCAGGATGGCTCAATCGCAGTTAAAAATCAGATGCAAGTTAATCTCACTGCAGACCATAGGGTTATTTATGGAGCTGATGGAGCTGCATTCCTCAGAGACCTTGCTCATTTGATTGAGACTAATCCTGAAAGTCTTGCAGAGTAATTTAGAGTTTTGATTTACTTGTCTTCCTTTAGGTTGGCTTCTAGTTTTTATAGCGTAAACATTTTTTCACGTGCCTTTCCCTGAAGATCGGTTGCTTAGTTCATATCACTACGAGCTTGATAGTAGGCAAATAGCCCAAAGGCCAGTTGAACCAAGACATTCTGCACGCCTTTTAGTTGTTGATAAATGCAAAGGTTTGCTTTCTGAGGGCAGACATTTGACTGTTTGGGATTTGCAAAGTGAGTTAAGAGCTGGAGATTTGTTGGTCCTTAATGATACCCGTGTCATTAAGGCGAGATTGACAGTGAGACGGTCAGGAGGAGGGCTCTCTGAGTTGTTTTTATTAGAGCCATTAAACAGAGGGAGATGGGTATGTCTTGCGAGACCAGCAAAACGGTTGCGACCTGGAGACTCTCTTTGGGCAGAGGCCCCAGGTCAACAACCAGTTGAATTAAAGGTAATTAGTAAAGAACCTGAGACGGGCGGTCGTGTTGTGCAGTTTCCAACTTGTTTTTTTGATAGGCGCTCTATAGAGCAATTCTTGACGCTTTATGGTCAAGTGCCGTTACCCCCTTATATCCACACGCAAGACTCTAAAGATGAGGAAAGATATCAAACTTGCTATGCATCAAGCCCAGGAGCAGTTGCAGCCCCCACAGCTGGCCTCCATTTAAGCCATGAGTTGTTAAAAGAGCTCGATTTAAAGGGAGTGAACCAGACTCGAGTAACTTTGCATGTTGGTTTAGGCACATTTAGACCTCTGGAAAAGCAAGATTTAACTGATTTAGAGTTGCATCGTGAATGGGTAGAAGTTGGGGAAGATGTTGTTAAGGCGGTCTTTGATTGTCAGAAACGTGGTGGTCGTGTAATTGCTGTTGGAACGACAAGTGTTAGGGCAATTGAGGGTGCTTTTTCTATTGGCAATGGAAAACTTGTGCCTTATATGGGATATATAGACCTTGTAATCAAACCTGGTTTTAGGTTTGGTGTCATCGATGGACTTTTGACCAACTTCCACCTTCCTCAAAGTTCCTTATTGTTACTTGTAAGTGCATTGATTGGAAGAGAAAGATTATTAGCTCTCTATTCGGAGGCAATAAAAAAACATTACCGCTTCTTCTCTTATGGAGATGCGATGCTTGTATCACCTGAGGCTGTTATTTCTGAGGCTAGAAAGATTACTTAAACGCCTTCAATTATTCCAGTAGGAACAGTTTCAAACATTACTGAGGAAAGATATCGCTCAGCCATATCTGGAAGAACAACAACGATTGTTTTGCCGTTAAACTCTTCTTTTTCTGCCAGCCTTAAGGCTGCTACTGCTGCTGCACCGCAGGAAATACCCACAAGCAATCCTTCTTCTTTAGCTAGACGAAGTGCCATGGCAATGGATTCTTCATTGCTAACTTGCTCTACTCGATCTATGACAGATAGGTCTAAATTCTTTGGAATAAATCCTGCTCCTATTCCTTGGATCTTATGGGGGCCTGGTTTAAGGTCTTCGCCATTTAATGTTTGAGTGATAACAGGACTATGTGAGGGTTCAACTGCTACAGAAATGATGTCTTTACCTTTTTCTTGTTTGATATATCTAGAAACTCCAGTAATAGTTCCTCCTGTACCTACACCAGCAACTAAAGCATCAATAGCTCCATCACAATCATTCCAAATCTCTGGACCAGTTGTTTTGAAATGGATTTCTGGATTAGCAGGATTATCAAATTGCCCAGGCATAAAGTACTTATTTGGATCACTATCAGCAATTTCTTTGGCTTTTGCTATTGCACCAGGCATGCCTTTTGCTGCTTCAGTCAGAATTAACTCTGCACCTAAAACTGCCATTACTCTTCGCCTTTCGATTGACATTGACTCAGGCATTGTCAGTATCAATTTGTAGCCACGAGAGGCAGCTGTAAAAGCAAGTGCTATTCCTGTGTTGCCGGATGTTGGCTCAACAATTGTTTTGTTTTTACTAAGCAAACCTTTTTTTTCTGCGTCCCATATCATGTTTGCTCCGATCCGACACTTGACGCTGTAGGCGGGATTACGGCCTTCAATTTTGGCTAGAACCGTGGCTTTTGAATTTTTGGTGACCGAATTAAGTTTCACCAAAGGGGTGTTAC
This sequence comes from Prochlorococcus sp. AG-363-O06, assembly GCA_003280085.1. Taxonomy (GTDB): domain Bacteria; phylum Cyanobacteriota; class Cyanobacteriia; order PCC-6307; family Cyanobiaceae; genus AG-363-O06. Next base: position 6,259 of record QCFY01000024.1, read on the forward strand.
CTATTGCAAGGCTGTTGTCTTCAAAAATTCTGGACATGGTGAAATTTCAAGCATTTAATTATTAGCTGGAATTTAAACCGATTTCATCTTGCTGAGTGGATCTCAAAACGATTTGCTGTGAATTCCTCTTAGGTTGCTAAAGCTTTTTCAAATCTTTGCCAGAGTTTCTCAGGATCTTCAAGGCCGACTGATACCCGCATTAAATGTTTTGGGACACCACAACTCTCTGCCCATTTGAGCTCATTGTAATGAGCCAAAAGTACGTAGGGACAAGCGAGTGTGAAATTCGTTCCCAAGCTGGGGCCTTTGCAAACCTCTAAGGCGTCATAAAAAACTTTTGTTTTTTCTAGGCCTCCCTTTAATTCGAAAGAAAGTAGGCAACCATGACCAGCCTTTGGTCTCATGAGTTTTTCAAAGTTTTTGCAATTCCCAGGATGGAGAACTCGCTTTATTGCAGGGTGTTCTTCGAGTTGGCTTTTCAGAGTCAAGCAGGCTTTATTTAGTTTGGGAATTCTTTCGAGAACATCTCTACTTGCTTCTTCAAGTGCAATTGCATCTGGAGGAGACAATGGTGCGAGACAGCAATTGGGAATCACTTTGGTTAGTTCTGAATTCCATTTGGAATATGGACTAATTACTAATGCCCCTGCAAGTATGTCTCCTCTACCAGCAAAACTTTTTGTAAGGGAACTAAAAACTATATCTGCATAAGGAAGTGCATCTATGTTGATCGGCGAACCAATTGTGTCATCAGCAATCAACGGGATGTCTCTTTCATGCGCCAGTTTTGAAATTATCGGAAGGTCTACACATTGCAGCATCGGATTGCTTGGAAGTTCAACGATTACTGCTGAAGGATTATTTTGATCAAGAACTTTTTCTATTTCTTTTGGGTTGTTTTTTAAACAAAGGTCACTACCTTCGTATATAACTTCGGGCAATTTAAGGACATCTACATATGGGAACCCAATTTGCAAAGTAGGATTGCTTTGCTTGATTTTAAATATGGCATCTAGGGCGGTAGATAGTGCAGCCATTCCTGATGGATGTAATTGAATATTTGATGCATTACAGGAATATATTTTTGCAAGTCGATGAGTTAGTTCAGAGAAAGCTTTTTTGGCCCTTTCACCTGAAGGAGCTTCATCTATATTCAGGGCTATGGCTGCCAATCGAGATGAAGCTCCAAGCCCCGTGTGCTGCCAGAAGGCTTTTGCAAAAGGAGTAGCTAATGGACTTGCGATTAAACATTGAAGTCCAAAGACTTCCGAGATGCTCACCTCCCCTTGTCCAGAGGCTTGTGTGCAAAAAACCTTTGCTTTCTTTGCACTGTCAATATTTGCGAATGGCCAAGCACTACCTGTACTAATTCCTTGAAGCTTTAGTGCTTGGCTTGAAATTTTTGAGATAAGAGGATTTTGACCAAACCGCGGATAAATAGAACGCAATGATTTCAGGCATTTAGGGTCTTTTTCTTCGTAGGCAATGACGTCTTCCCACCGTGGCAGTGCAACGGAGACAGCATGAGGACTATTGGGGAGAGCTTGGCCAAGATCATCAGCGCTCCAGCAAGGATTATCTAGAAGGTTTCTTTTATTCACTTCAGTGGATCCAGAGCTTCTTTTAGATCAATGCTGAGGTCTTCAAAATCTTCGCAACCTATTGAAAGGCGTATCAAAGACTCGTCTATCCCTAGCTTTTCTCTTGTTTCAGGAGCAATTGCGGCATGTGTCATTGTTGCAGGATGACAAATTAGACTTTCAACTCCTCCTAGACTTTCAGCCATTGTGAAGTAACGAAGACTTTTACAGAAAGAATAAGTTTGTTTTTGATTTGTTTTAAGACTTGCTGTAATAATTGCACCGCCCATTTTCATTTGTTTAAGTGCTATAGCTTGTTGAGGATGGTCTTTGTGGAACGGGTATTTAACCCATTTAATGGCACTGTGCATTGCAAGTTGATCTGCAATGCTATCTGCTGTTGCTACTTGTTGTTTTAGACGTAATGGGAGTGTTTTGACGCCTCTTGTAATCAACCAACAGTCAAAAGGAGAAGGTTGTAAACCAAGACTTTTTTGTGCAAAGCTCATTTTTTTTTGCCATTCCAAATTGTTGGTGCAAATAGCACCTCCAAGAGCATCTGAATGGCCATTTATATATTTAGTCGTACTTGTAAGAGAAATAGTTGCCCCTAGTTCAAGGGGCTTCTGTATAAGTGCTGTAGAGAAAGTATTGTCAACTACAACTGGAATAGAAAGTTTGTTGGCTGCTTTGCAAACTTTTTCTAGGTCAATAATCTTTAATAATGGATTGGTAGGGGTTTCAATCCAAATCATTTTTGGATTTAGATCTGAAATGGTATGAATAGAAGAGTTGTCTGTAAAATCGAGCCAAGCAGTTTTTAGGCCAAATTTTTTAAAAACTTTTTCAAAAAGCCTGACAGTGCATCCATACAGGTTTTCTTCACATAGGACAAGATCACCAGAGTTGAGGCAACTAGCTATAGCTGTAACTGCACTTACTCCAGATGCAAAAACTGTTGAGTATTCGCAATTTTCGATTGAACTAAGAACAGACTCAAGAATTCTAAAATTTGGATTACCAGAGCGGGTGTAATCGAAACCACAATTATTTCCATGCGCATATGTAGAGCTTGGAAAGATAGGTGGCATTACTGTGCCGGTATCGGCAGCAAAGGTTTCACCATGATGAATAGAACGGGTGCTATTGCCTGGACTTCTCTGCTTTTGCGGTTTGTTTAATGTCACGTTTGATCTATGTTTGTACCCAGCCTAGAAAACTTTATAAGGGTTCCTGCGAATATATACGGATTCATTACTGAACTTATATTAGCTCCCTCAACACATGAACAGCTTTTATTTCTTTAGCTTGTATTTTTACCACTTGTCAACCTATCCCTCTAGTCAGAATTCCTTGATTTCAGCTTTGATTCCTAATGACGCATGAATTCTTATGTTGACTAAGAACCACATGATTGATGCTGCTAATGTTTTAGTTATTGGAAGTGGAGGTGCTGGTCTTAGGGCCGCTATAGAAGCTAAACAAGCAGGTTTAGTCGTATCAGTTCTAGGAAAACGTAATAAATACGATGTACATACTGCTCTTGCTGCAGGAGGGATTAATGCAGCATTTGGAAATTTAGATAAACAAGATTCTTGGCAACAACATTTTGCTGATACATATTTAGAGGGATATGGGATTGGAGAGCCTGAAATTATTAAAATAATGGCTAGGGAGGCACCTGAATTGGTTTCTCAAATAGATAGTTGGGGTGCTAATTTTGCTAAATTAAAGAATGGGAAGCTTGATCAAAGATTTTTTGGAGCTCATACGTATAGAAGGACTTGTTATTCTGGTGATTATACAGGTAAATCAATAATTTCTGCCTTAATTAAAAAGGCAGAAGATATCAATATTCCAATACAAGATGGTCAATACGTAACTGATCTTTTGATTCGTAAGAGTACTTGTTTTGGAGCGATGTCTTTTAATATTAAGAATGGCGAGAGAGTGATTCACCTTGCCGATGCTGTTATTCTTTGTACAGGTGGACATACTCGAATATGGAGAAAGAGCTCATCTCGTAGGCTTGAAAATACTGGAGATGGATACTATCTAGGACTAAAAGCGGGTTGCCAACTTACTGATATGGAAATGGTTCAATTCCATCCTACGGGGATGTTGTTCCCTGAAGATTTAGCTGGGACATTAGTTACTGAGGCTGTAAGAGGTGAAGGGGGGAAACTATTCAACGGTAAAGGCGAAAGGTTTATGATTAATTATGATAAAGAAAGAATGGAACTTTCTACAAGAGATATAGTCGCTCTTGCTAATTATACTGAAATCATTGAAGGACGATCAACACCTAATGGTGGAGTTTTTCTAGATATTAGTCATAAAGACAGGGACTTTATTCTGAACAAGATACCTAATATTTATAGACAATTTTTAGAAGCACAAAAGCTCGATATAACTCAAGATCCTATGGAAGTGTCACCAACTGCTCATTATTCCATGGGAGGATTAGTTGTAACTCCCTCTGATCATGAG
>QCFY01000025.1 GCA_003280085.1 Prochlorococcus sp. AG-363-O06
TTCATTGTCTTTCACCATACCAAATTAAATTACTTATAGGCAAAACCTTGCCGCTGCAATCATTAAACAAAAAAGACTCTCACTTAAAGCATTGGGCCTTGCTGATGGTTAAGTTAGTTTCTAAGAGAAATTGAGTTCAAAATCAAGCCCCATCAGTAGTGTTTTTTCTTATTGGCCTATATTCAGCACGCTATAAATAGAGTGCATCTACCGATGACAAATGCCTTGACAGGCACTAAGGTAAGCAGGTCCGGGTGATGGGGATCAGTCGGTCGAATCGCAAGGGAATCCTCCGATCTGAACGGAAGGTTTTTTTGCGTATGTATGATCTCAAATTATCCAATCTGAAGTAGGGGCTACTCAATAGAAGCCCTAGGGCATTTTGATAAAGAGCCTTCCAGCAGTGAATGAGATATGTGCATAGCTTAATATTAAACATAGTACTAAAATTAGACTCCATACATTTTCTATTAATACAGGATTTGTATAATACTTGAATATGGCAGTTGAGAGATAAAATTCATATGAGGTCGTTCAACATCTCAGTTCCTAGTGAATAAAGAAGAAGGCTATATGGATAATGATGTAGTGCAGCTATATTTAGGTATATTAATGAGGTTAGGATCTTGATTTTCCTTACATCGTAATTGTTAGCTGTACACCAGTCGTATAGATATTCTTCGCATTCACATAGGATGCTCTTTCTATAAAGTGTGTAATTGAGAGAGTCCTTTCCCCAGCTTACCGTAAAACCATCATTAAGAATTACTTCATGGCTAACAATTAATCCATGAAGGATCTTTGCAAGGTCATAATTAATGTCGCCAATATATAGTTGGCCAGCAAAGTCTTGGCGCCAGTCAATGAATGTAAATTCATTATCTTCTATCGAGTATAAGATGTTCTCGAAATGAAGGTCACCATGAAATCTTCCTGGAATTCCAAAGCTCATATAATCCCAGGAAACTAGATCTAATAATTTAGAAAGTAATCGAACTTCTTTACCATTAATTATAGTAATAGAATCATCTTTATCAAACTTAGAGTAGAACAGCCTTATTCTCTTGAGTGTCTTATCTTTATAGAATTGTTTGCAATTAGAATGAAACTGCTTGAGCTCTTGCTTACTTAGATCCGATATTCTCCAAAACTTCTTACATTTATCTAGTAGATTAATAAATCTATCAATAGTTATACACTCAGATAGCACTGTCCCTGTAATCTTTCTATAGCAATACATATTATTTCTGGATGAGAGTATCTTTGGAACAAAACCCTCAAGCTCTTTTGATCTCACTACCCGATTAGATATGAACTCTTGATCAGATGAAAATTTAATTACTTTGTCATTGACAAACCAAATATTCTCACCATCCTTTTCTAAAATATTGTATTTATTGAAATTACTATAATGTTTTCTGGCATGAGCGAGGTTTTGAATTTGTCCTGTATCAAACCAAGTAAATTTTACAGCTTCTACTTTTTTATTTAACGAAAGAACTTTTAAGCCATAGCTTTCACCAATAGTTATTGCCTCTTCACCTCCTTGATGAATGGCTTCCCAAAATATCCTATAATCATAAATCCCAGCCAACCCTATATAAGGAAATAGATTTTGACCTTCTGAGGACTTTTCCTTAATATCTTTGACTTTATTATGTTGAAGTTGAACCAACCTATATGTACTATGGTCACCTTCTGTAGATAAGCCAATCCAATTACAATTTGGCGGTGGGATTGTCTCTTTAATTAAAGTATCACAAGAAATAAAAACGAATTTTTCTTGAAGAAAATCATGGCAGGATTTAATTGTATATCCCAGACCAGACCCTTTTCCATTAAAGGGATTGACATTTACAAAGATGAATTTATTTTTTGGGTGTGTTATTTCTATATAGTCTCTGACAAGGCTTCCTTTATATCCCAACGCTATGACGAATTCACAATCACTAGGGAAGCTATCGATTTGATGACTTAAAACAGGCTTGTTATCTACACTAACTAAAGATTTATTCAGGTGAACAGTATATTTCCCTAGTCTTGAACCAAGACCAGCAGTTGGTAGTAAAACTCTATAACCCATTTGAGTTTATTCTATGGTAATCATCTGTTAATCGTATGACATCATCATTTTCTGGAGTACTGGCTTCAAGATATATGGAATCTTCAATTGCTTCCATTCGATGAATTACACCTGGTTGAAGAGCAACTGATTGATTAGGTAAATAAGTCTTGCAAATTAAGTTGTCTTTAGAAGTCCCTATATATATATTTAGCTTTCCTTGTAAAATGTATATTGTTTCATGCTTATAATTATGGTATTGCAGACTACATCTATGTCCTTTTTTCATGAATAGACGTTTAAACATATACCTTTCATTCACTTCCAATATCTCCTCTTTTCCCCAAGGCTTTTCAATTGATTTCATTGTGGGCATCTTAATGAACTATATATAGCATAAATATTTTCTATTGCTTCTAAATCGCTAAAAAAATAACATTCGTCAATTGGTAGACTGTAAAAAATATGTATCGATTAATAGAATAATGGATCCTTGAATAATGATTTTTTAAAAATCAATTACTTTTCTTAGTAAAGGGTAAGTGATAGATTAGTTTAGACAAGGGTTTAACATGGAATTAGAAAACATACTAACTGGAAACATTGAGGAATTTGAGAGCCTCGATACATTTGAATCCATTCCCATATTCAATGGGACAGTTACCACACCTAGGGATGAAGATCGTCTGTATGATATGCAATTCGCTATTAGTTTGGATAATGGTGTAATTCAATTGATTAATATGCCAAACTTAAGTGACGTATACCAGGGTCAAACTACAACAGCAATTATTGGAGATATGTGGAAGAATCATCATCATACTTTTGGAGACTTGATTGGCAAATACAAACCAACTAATGTGCTGGAATTCGGAGGAGCACATGGTTATCTTGCTGATTACTGTTTAAATAAGCAATTAGTTGACAATTGGTGTATTGTTGAACCTAATCCTGTTGTTAATAATAAGAGAATTAAGGTTATTAACGATTACTTTGATCCAGCGAAGCATATTTCAAGCCAGGTTGATTGTGTTGTTTCATCACATGTCTTCGAGCATTTGCAGAAACCTTTCCAGATTAGCAGGAAGATCAGCGAGCGACTTCCTGTGGATGGCTTAATGTTTGCGGCCATTCCGAACTTAGCCCTTTGGGTTGAGAAAGGTCAGCCAAATGCTTTGAACTTCGAACATATTTACTTATTGACTGATACTCATTTTGAAGATCTAATGAATTCTACTGGTTTTAAAGTTTTAGAAAAAATCTACTTTGGTGAAGGACATAGTATTTTTTATGTACTACATAAAACGTCAGATACTACACAAACACGTATTGAATTGCATAATTTATATGATGTAAATAGAAAAAGGTATGACCACTATTATAAATCATTTTCAACAGCAGCGAATAGGCTCAAAAAAAAGGTTCTTCAACATAAGAACCAATCATCTAAGACCTATATATTTGGGGCTCATCTTTTTACACAGTTTTTGCTAGCCTTTGGGTTAAGTGAAGAATTATTTGATAACGTTCTTGATAATAATCGAAGCAAGCAAAATCAACGTTTATATGGCACTAATCTAATCTCATTAATTCCAGATGTAATCTCAAATGAGAGTAATCCTATAGTTGTTCTAAGGGCTGGTTCGTATGATAAAGAAATAAAAGAGCAATTGCTAACAATCAATAAATCTACAATAGTAGTCAGTTGAATTTAGACTTTGCCTATAAACTAGATACTTTAGATATAGTTTATATGTAGAGTTAATATTTGGCCTATTTTTAATAAGATATGTATTAAACTGAATGGATAATTAGATTAGTATAAGATATTTTTTAAATTATGAAATTAAGGCAATTTAGAACTTGATTCGGTCTTTAAAAATTTCGCCAGGCCTTTCTTTATAGGTTATTTGATTCACCTCCCTATTCTTTTTCAGCTCTACTTTTGGACGCCCATTACTATAGAAAAATAAAGTCAAGGATTTACTAAAGATATTTGCTGGACATTTCAGTGGGTCTGGAGTTCCATAGAATGTATAATCATTATTTGGTAAAATAAGTAGTCTATTGATCAAAGGTTTATAAGATCTCTTTATCTTTTTATTCATTTTTTCGTCCCATAACTCTACATATCCGCCCCAATTATCACCCCAAAACTCATTTAGATATAAGATAACATTTACCCTCCTATCCAAGTGATTTTTTGGATGCAAATTCAATTCATTATGTAATTTAATAAACCCATTTCTATTTAATTGGGTAAGCCCCCCACCCAATAAACTAGGGTCTGGAATTAATAACTCATTAAAACCAGTAAGTAACTGTAAGAACTGTAAAAAACCTGGGGATGAAAAGAATTGGCACAAATATCTTATTGACAAGGGATATAAATAAGGTGGATAATTAGATTCCAACTTAGACATAGTAAGGCCACTATATCTTTTTGCTCCATGATTGCTCTTATCTAGATTAGGAAAATTCTTTGAAGCCACCTTAAGTATTAGTGGATCGAATAAGCCTTCGAAAACAATATGAGGGAAAGGCTCTGCGCAATTAAACCTAGCATGATATGTACTGCCAATTCCTGGCATACCTTGCTCTAATTCGTAAAGAGAATCATAGAGGAAACTATTTTGAGACCTAGGAGTCCCCTCTACACTTATAAGCATCGAATTTTCTGGTTTCTTTTTCAAAGAATTCTTGCAATAGGACAAGATCCTAAATTATAATTGGATTGAAAACCATCTGCCTCTTTTTTATTGCTCTGTTATCAATTTAATTTTAGTTAAAAATCCCTTTTTAAGCTGTACTCTTCTAAATCTTCTATTATCATCCCAAATGTTCAAAATCGAACGAATAAGAGGAGAAAGTATTAACTTAGCTGGCCACCTTCTTTCCCCTGTAGACAGTGTTGAAAATAGATTATTAAATTATAAAGTCTCCTATACTTCATCAAAAGGTAGAGTTTATGAGCAGCGGTTTATAGGTAGATTTTCAAAGGACAACAAACCATTAATCGTTTGGTTTCATGGTTGGCATGCTGAGACCTCCTTTTATGATCTGCACCCTGAACATCTTGGTAGATTTAATATCGTCTTCCCACAAGATAGAAATGGTTACAACCGTTCAGGAAGTTGGTGGCTTGGCGGATCAAGCCCTGAGGATTGGCATTATCCTCTTCTGACTAAATATTTTATTAGTCATCTGCAATCTAATGGTCTAGCTTCTGATCTTATTTTTTGTGGCTCAAGCATGGGGGGATTTGGGGCTTTAATGAATGCATGTTTCTATGAAAATGTAAAATGCTTTGTATCGGTTCCCCAGACAACATTAAACCCTGCTGGTCCATATTTTAAAGGAGATAAGCAAAAGATACTTTCAAAAATTGGAATACATGCTTCAGGATATGAAGCTCAAAAGGCTCAATATCCAATTTTGGACCTAAGGCAACCAATAAATAGAAACATGCCAATTAGATTTTGTGATAAAGAACTGGAGTTCCGAAGTCAACCGAGATTTGTTCATATAACTACTACCATTAGAGATATCCCTGGTAAAGCAGAGCTTGTTAACCCCTATCTTAACTATTACATTCTTCCATATATATCTAATATAAGCTCATTAGGCAGCAATGCTTCGGTAAATATATTACCTATTTCTGGGCACGACTGTTATTTCATGCCTAGCTCGGTTATTAATTATTATAGTAAATATTTGTCTAAGCAACAGTTAGATCTTAACAAAGGCTGTTCTTTTCAATGGCTTGGGATGAATGATTTATTTGCTAATACCTTACGACTAGATCTATAAATAGCTTTAAAGCATAAGTTAATTATGTATAATTATCATTTCGAATAATCAGCCAAAACTTTAATATAAATCTGTTAGATATCTATCTCTATCATATTAGATAAAATTAGAGATAATAGCCTTTTAAACGATCTTTTAGTTCTTTAGTGAAGCCTAATGTATTACAGTAATTGTGGAACAATTCTGGTATAAATCTAATTGATAAATGTAGCACTGCCTCAGATATAGCTCGTTCAGATCCTGAAGTTTTAGTAATATAGTCAGAAGCAATTTGCGAGGCTTTGGATGAAGTTTTTGTTGATATACCATACCCAACTCTCATGAGTGTCATAGGATCGTAAAACCCATCACCCATGTAGGCAACTTTACTCAACTCATACTTAGAAGCTATCCAATTTAATCTATCCTTAGAACTTACATTATCAATTGAATAACCCATATCTAGAACTCTTGACTTGGAAATCTCAAAGCCTCTTTTATCTGCTGATAAAAATTTAATTTCTATCGCGTTCGACAACAGAGCTAAAGCATCAGAGTCGTCAGGACCAAAAATCTTATGGGATTTATTGCCATATTTGTCATAGTGAAATTTACCATCAGTAAGGATCCCATCTACATCTAGAATAAAAACCTGAAGATCCATGGAATGAATTAGATACTTTAGCTAGCGAAATTTAACTTAATAAATAATATACATGAATCTTAGATTAAAACCATAAGTTTTTATTACTTTAAATTCTAGTGCCTTTGGTATGATCTATATAATCGCAAAAGTTTCCTTCAAATCAGGATACCAGCCAAAAAACTGTCTATACGCATTCAAAGCGTAATTATTCATATCCCATCTAGACGAAAAACCATATTTATTTCTCATCCAATTCAATCCTTCTTGAATATATAATTTGAAATTCTCGCTTTCAGATTCTGTTTTGACTATAGAATACCTCTCTCTAAGGAATTCAACTCTTTCAGATGAGATTACATCAGGTGTAATTAGACATTGATAGTCATTTAGATATGCCTTAGCAAGTAGTTCTGACTCTGTCCCATAACCTCTAAAGTTTGTAGAGTCGAAAAAATATTGCATATGATCAGCAGAATCATTAGCTATTTTATTTACAAGTAACTCTGAAACTAAGTAGCAATTATTGTGAATGTACCAGAAGGCTTTGGGCTCTCCTGGATTCATAAGTTTTCTCTCACCCCAATCAATTCCACAGGGTGAAACAAGACCACATCTTGGTGTCGAAAATAATGTTTCTCTAAGTAGATTAATTGGATTAGTACTAACAAAACTTGTATCATTTGCAAGCAATAGATAAGAGTCATATCGGCTAGGGAAAAGATCTCTAACTTTTTTTAGTCCATAATTCATGCCTTGTGGATAGCGTAAGCCATGTTTTATAGCGGAAGGCCAATCTGCATAAAAACTACAATAGCTTGATAATCTATCTGGATCACTTCCGGATTCTACAACATAAATATCTAAAATTTGCTGATTAGAAGCTAATAAATTATTGTATAGAGCATCAGCTTCTTCTGGTAGGTTACGATTGAGTAATATTGCAGCAGTTTTAGCCATAATTATACGTATCTAAATGCCTTCAAGTAGCGAAGAATTGTATTATCTAAAGTTGTACGTATTTTACGATCAAATGAAATATCTTTTTCAGATAAGCAGATCGAAGCATCTTCTAGAATTTCGATTACACTAGACTGAGAATACGAATAATGCAATGAAAGACATGCCTTTCGAAAATCAGAAGTGTCAATTGATTTGTCAGCCCATTTTGTCCACTTTAGTGAGCTTGTAGCTATTTGATATAAGCTTTCAACATGTTTAGTCAGCTTATTATCATTCAAAAGCCTAAAAATTGCTTGTGTTTGCCTTACCGCAAACTCGGGAGCTACATTTGCAGCATGAATCCCAAGTTTTGGATGCCAATGCAGTAATTCTTCAGAGCAATAATCTAAATTATGCTCTTTTAAGAATATATGATATTCATTACATAACGAAATTATCTGGGGGATAATTATTTCTGGCGGTATTTGATTTGGGTATCGGTGATATGAATCAAGAATCCCACAATTTCTATCTGATATTACCTTTGTACCTGTTTGCATTACAATAAATTTTGGCTTTACAAGATTATTTTTATTTAGGAATGTATACACTTTGCTTAGAATATATCTATTGTCAGAGATATTAGTTGTATTCTCAGACTGCTCTTCAGTACCAATCTCAAAAATGAGGTCCTGCTGTATATCTGATGAAGCCCTGCAGCAGAATAAATATAATTCTAACAACATCTCAATTGAATCATCGAGTGTGAAATTCATATTGAGAGCCTTTGAAGTGTCTATATGAATACAATTAAAGCCTGCGTTGATATCTGCTTGGAATGAGTGCTTTGCGGATTCAAAAGCTTCCGAATCATTTAGTCTTTCCTCTGTTTCTCTTGGATTTTGCCATGGTCCACCATGGTCCCTTGCTAATAATATATAACCGCCTTTATCCTTTGCTCTTACATAACGACTAAACTCTCCGGTAGTCCAGTTATTGGAATAACCACCACCGAACTCTTCATCATCAACTTGGCTTCTACTTGCAATAAGCAAAATAGGTCTTTTATATTTATTGGCAAGCATAATTGCTGAGTCAACACACTGCTTCGATATAACTCCTACCCCCAAGAGTGTTCTCCCAGAGTTAATATGAGTATTTACCTGATCATTTATTGACATGGGAATAATAATCCATTTTAAAGCATTTAATACTTATGTTTAGACCCTTTAAATTTAGAATCAAACTACAGTTATGCTATCATATTTATAGGGAAACGAAGAGTTTTTAGCAATCTTATGGAAGCGCCCTGGGAGAGCAAGAATCTTGTAGATCAAATCAAAAATCTAAATGCATTATTGCCTGGTGAAGCAGATTTCGAGGAAGCTTTAAGTCAAATCTCACTATTAAGACATTCGGAATATATCAACAAATTTACTTTACCGCAAAAAGTTGAAAAGAAATGCGCAGTTCTTATAAATGGAGAAATACGCTTTTTAGATTTTTTTATTACCTGGGCGGAAAAAATTTCCTTAATAGCTGATATTTATGTTTATACAGATAGATCTTCTTACTTGAGTCAGGAAATTGATGTGCGCAGACGTTTTGAGAATGTTATATCTGATATATCTTTTAGCGAGGACATAGAAGAATATTCCTCAGAATGTAACCATGGGTTTTTCTCAAATAATATGCATCAATGGCTTAAGCTTAAATATTCTATTCAATTATGGAAGCACGAGTGGAAATCCAAGCAGTTTAACTCTGTCCTCAGAATGCGAACCGATATTGCTTTTTTAAATCCATTCTTGCTTGAGTACCATATCTTAAATGGCTTCAAAACTATTCTCAGGAAGTCTGAGATAATTGCCAGATCAGATATTATCTATGCTTTCCATATAGATAATTTAGATTTGTTTGAAAACTTCTATCACTCCATATTAGATTTCTATGGTTC
>QCFY01000026.1 GCA_003280085.1 Prochlorococcus sp. AG-363-O06
TTTCCTGTCAGCTGCTTTCTTCTCGGCGTCTCTGTTTCTTTCTGCCACTTGGGGGAGGGGAAGGATATTTATTTATTCAAGCATTCTTATCATTAATAAAAGGCTATTTTGGGTTCCTTGAAATCAACTGCGGCAATTCATTTATAACTTAAACTTTTTTCTTTAAGTAATTCACAAAGACTAATCACAAGATTTAAGCTAATTACTAGTATTTTTAGATTAATATTTGATTAAAGGGAAAGCCTATTGACAAGAAAAATCGGACTTGAAGCAGAATCAATGCCATCCAGAAGTAAAGACAATTTCCTCATAAGTCCATTGCCTTAAAAGGGTAATGACAGTTCATAACCCTTACAAGATGCTTGGCTCTCACCATACACACTCAGAAAAAACGAAAATATTGTAGATTTCTTGAAATTCACTTAGCAGCAAGCCTTTGACCATTAGGCTTTAGCAAAAGCTCAATAAATTTTTCTAAAAATCAAGGCTTGAGCTTATAAACATAAAATTTGATAAAGAATAAATAAAACATTAGACAATTTTTTCACTAAGCCATAAGAAAGGGTAATCAAAACCAGGGTCACCCAAAACCATCCTTTGGTGCATCAACTATTTCCTAACCCTCTTTTTTCACGTAACTCAAGCAGGTAAGACGCCTCACAACCATCTGAATATGGGGAATAAGTTTGCAGATTCATATCTTCAACGTGGCTAACTGAATTACCAACAAAAGCAGTTAGCCTTGAATCAAAAGTGACCAATTTATTCTTATAATTAGTTCTCTTATTCCCTATATCTAGATGAGTCTCCATGTTGACTGGAGGTGCTATACAAAATATTTTTCCTACAAAGATAAATGATCAAACTCTGATCAATATAGAAACCCATTAATTAATCTATATAAAAAAGCCTCGTCATTTTGACGAGGCTAAATAACATTCAGTTCTCAAGGCTAGCTTGCAACTTTCAACTTTGCTCCAATATCTTTAAAATTGAAACCCATAGCACGAAGTGCATGCCATAGATGACCTTGAAGGGCAAAGAATCCCACGATGTAATGGAAATTAGCTAAATAACAGCGTCCAGAGTACTGAGCAAATCCATGAAGGCTATCGCTGTAATCAACAGTGTCTACAAAAGCTGGAGCAATCAAAAAGACCTGCTTCAAAGGCTCACCATAAAACTCAACTGGATAAACGGTTGTATTTGTAGCGCACCAGAAAGAAGCAACAATCGCCATAAAACCAATTCCAGCTAGAGAAAAGGACAAAATTGCTTCAGCAGAAAGAAGTCCTGCCCCTTTGAATTTGGTGTAATCACCAATCTGTCTTGTAGCTATGTGAAATGCACCTCCAGTTATCTCTGCAAAAGCCAAGAAGGCATGCCCACCCATAACATCTTCAAGAGAGTCAATAGCAAGAAAATCAAACTGATGATTCCAAATAGCAGCCAAATCTAGATTGTAATTAACCTGCCTAATTGCTCCAATTGATGGATCATAAATACCATGAATTCTGGCCCATTCAACAAACCAGATGCATGCAACACCCATGAAAATCAAATGGTGTCCAAGGATAAATGTTTGATTATCAGGATTGTCCCACTCAAGCTTGAATTTTCTAGCTTGAGCAACATCGCTGTCCTGAATATCTTCTGGAAAATAAATTGCATGCATTAAGCCGCCTGCTCCATAAACCATGGAGAGGATTAAGTGGACGATCGCAATAGTCAAAACTCCCGCTCCTGTCCATGCGCCAGCTTCGTCAAAACCAACACCAATAGCGGCCAAATGAGGCAAACTTACAAACCCTTGAGCACCCATAGGTACAGATGGATCAAAGCGTGCGAGTTCAAAAAGAGTGTTAGCCCCGGCAGCAAAGGCGATCATTCCAGTATGAGCCGTGTGGGAGGCAATAAATCGTCCAGATCGGTTGGTAACTGAAGAGTTACCTGCCCACCAGTCATAAGTAACGTCCGGGTTCCCGTAGGTTTGCATTTTCTTAAGAGAGTGATAACTATTCCTATGACAAAACTACAGTGTTTTTTGAAGTGCCCGGCAAGGCAACTCGGCATCCTTAATTGACTGTGGCAAATGGTTTTATTTCCAGTCGCAGTCAAGGATGCTTTATGAGTATTTATTACTAGGGTTTTCTCTTGGTTTTTGGCCTAGAAGCAATCCTTTTTTATAGGGTTAATTAAGAAAGCTTTTTTAAGTCAAACTCAGATCAGCCTTTTCTACAATCAAGTTACGACCAGAATAAGCATATTCATGCCTTTAATGATATTTATTCTTCTATTCCAAAACCTTATTTATTGATAGCAATACTTCCTTCTTGAGCAAGGAACTTGACTATTGTTGGGATAAGAAAAAGCACTGTTATCAACCTGACCGCGTGCAGAGCCGCTACAGCAGCGCCAACTCCAAACTCTGCGCCCACGAGGCTCATGCCTATTGTCCCTCCAGGCGCTGCGCCTAAAAGAGCTACGATTTTTTCTACTCCAAGAAACCTACTAATTAATAGTCCAACCAAAATCCCAGCTATCAAAAGGGTAAAGGTTATGACCAAGGCGGGCTTCCAAAGCGATTGCAATTCTCCAAGTGTTTCTCTATTAATTCCTGTCCCGATAACAGTTCCTATACCAATTCCAAGCACTGTTTTTGTACCTAAAGGCCAATTCGCGATCTCAAGCTGACCACTAATACTTAACAAGCCAGCCCCTAAAATAGATCCCAATAGTGGTCCTGCAGGAATACCGGTTACAAGCATTAGAGAGCCCAAAGCTGCCCCTCCAAGGATGTATAGGAGCAGAGTCACTAAAGAATTCATTGAAATGATTTAGCTTCATTTATATGTTTCTAGCTTTTTTGATTGATTTATCAACCGGCCTATCTAGAGTGACCTACTTCTCGAAGCAGTCAAAAAAGTGCAAAGAGTCCAATATCGTTTTTAAAAAATCAACTAAAAAGTTGCAAAAGCTAGTTGATGAAAATAATCTAAGTAAAAAGAGAGCTAATGCCATTAAATATTTTGCAGGAAACTAAAAAACAAAAACAATTTGACTGGATTTCAGCTTTCACTGGACTAGTACTGCTTTTATGTGCTCTTAGCCTGATATCAATTGCATTTAGCTTGCGACCAGTAGCTAAATGGGCTTCGAACCAAAACATCTGCGTTGAGCAGGAAACGACTAAGTCTCAGGCTCCGATTTCATGGGGTGTAAGGAAGTGCAATGGACGTTCAAAGGTATACCAAGTGAAGTAAAGCAAAATTAGTCGATTCTCCTACTGAGAAAGCGAGAGTCCCAATCAAATCCTGTGCCAAAAAAATTCTTATAGACAAAATTAAAAACATTAGCCCCAAAAAAACAATAACTCTGCCTAGATTTTTAATTAGATTTGATTTTAAGAAATGACTGAAGAAAAGCAAAAAGAAAGTTTTTTAAAAAAAGGTGGCAAATGGGGGGCATTAATTGGGGCTGTTTGGATCGGTCTAAATATTGTTGTCCCTTTAGCTCTATTGCGTATTCCGGCAATCCAAAAATATTTAGTAGCTTTAGAAGATAAACTCCCATTTGACATCCCAGGAGTGGGTTAGATAAGCCTCAAACTGATTTATTTTTCTTGCTTGCAAAGCCAAGCAATGCTTCTAAGACAAAAAAGTCTTTTTAGACCTTCTTATCTTGATTTAATCTTCCTTTACCAATTCAAGGTATGCAATAGAGTTCAACACATCATCATGCATCCAGCCTATCCGCGTAATCTCTAAGGACTTCTGCAATTTTGTGAGGCGGTATTTCTTGCTGGTATTTCCTACACAAATCGAACAACCTATCCGTGAAGTCTTTCATAGGAGTTGGCCGCTTATTTTCAGTCATACAAAAGGTCTCTAACGAAATGATGCTGGCATGACTGGGTAGTCTTTCAGTCAGAAAGAAGCATAATGAGATTTTGAAAAATCTTCCCGAGTCTCGTTTTGATTGCCTCCATCTGAATTTGCCTCATTAAAACTCTTCCATTCCTATCCACCAAACCCGAACAACCAAGAAAACAATAAAGCAGACCCTAGTGCAACATATCTAAAGTCAAGGCTCGCCATAATGCAAAACAATTGCTCCATTACTTGATTGTCTTGTCAAGTTGGTTGCCATTTAGATAATTTCATTAGTAATTACAAGCGTTATACAACCTCAGTGCTTTTTGTTGATCTTCAAGCTTCTTGACCTTTTCTTCCAAAGCTTCCATCTCTGTTTGGGCTTTATTGATCAGTTCCAAAGACCAAGCCCAGTTACGCTCCTTGCAATGCTTCTTTGCGGAATCCCAATCCATAAATTAGCCTCAACTTTCTAATTGTTTTATCAAGTAATGTTGGAATTAGGAATGCCATGAGGGCTTAAGCAAATAGAAAGGTATTAAGACTTTCAAGAAAGGAATAGCTAAATGGGATTTCCACATTGCCCTTTATGCGTAGCCCTAGCATTTTTGTCGATTCTGCTAGCTACTACACGTGGTCTTTTGAGTTGGGCTCTCCTCAAGGAGAACCAAGGGCAGGCCTGATCTCTTAACGAAAAGCATTGCTCAAGATGTCTTAACATGACTGAGCTGATTTACTATTCAACAAAAGATCCTTAAAAAACACCAACTTTTCTAAACGAATTAAACGTTTCCATACAAGCTTGCAGCCAAAATTCGAACCAGTTGATCTGATTACTAAGAATAAAAAAGAATTACCAAACCTTTTTTTGAAAAATGAGATTCCCTTTCCTCTTTTGTAAGGTCCAATCCAACTGCCAGTCCCTCTTTAATAGCATCAGCAAAAAACTTTTCTGAAAGGTAAGGTTCTTTCTCTTTGCATAAAGCAGCAATCCCAATTGGAGTCGCATGCCATTGAAACCTACCTGTATCTCCTATAGCAGGCTCTTCAAGAGAATCTTCTAACAGCTCGTGAGTAGACGACATGAACCAAATACCAAAAAGCATCCCCTAAGTACAGAATTACAAAAGCCAGCCTGAAATGGAGCCAATTCGTTCTTTTGAACACACAAGAGAGGGTTGGCAAAGACAAAGAGAAAGAGAAAGAGAAAGAGAAAGAGAACCACTTAAGTGATTTCTTTAATTGGCAACTTACATTCATGCTCAATAATTTCTCCAGTTTGGATGAGCTGAGACAGTCTTGGGGTTTCTTGATGCAAGCCCTTTTCTTTGTCTTGATAGCTCCACAGCCACTTTCTATCAGTAAAGGTGATCTCTCCTTTTTGAAAGGATACGGGAAGCATCAAACTAATTTCCTTCCAATCGATCACTACAAATGCTCCTTGATCGACTTTCTCTAAATCAGTAACGATTGAAAAATCGCCATTCAAATTATTTCTAATAGTCGCATTAAGTATTTGACCATCACAATCAAAATCAGAAGCTGGGGTAATAACTACAAAAAGACTTAGTAAAAAAGGAAAGATATTCATGTTTTATTCTTTAAACAACTCCTAGTTTCATTGCCGTCTTTACTTTGCCTACCAATAGATCATCTATATCATTATCGGTTTGGGCTACTAGCCATTCTAAAGACTGAATCAGGAATGCTTTCATTTGCTTTTTAAAAAGCTTTTTAACCATTAGGAAAAGCATGGGTTTGAACAACAAAAATAATAAACCTGGCATCCTAAGAAAAATAACTTGTTCAAGATTAAGCGAAGACTTGACTAATTTACGTAGATTAAAGAATGATCAGACAAATTAGTGCCTGACCTATGAGAATCATTCACAAAAATTTCCTATAGTTTAAATCTATAAAATAGCTACAAGTCAAATAGGAGCTGTAGCCGATACTTATTCCCTAAAATCAAACCAACAACTTATTCCTTAGGTGATCTTAAAATATTTATGCTCCAAAAATTACCAAGGAAGAATTTCTCCATTGCAATGCCAAAAAGTACCTGAATTATGAAGTTTCAAAGAATCGATTCTTTCTAGCAAACCATTAACAGATTGCTCAGGAGTAATTCCACTAGAAGTAAATCCAGTCATACCTGTGCTAACCAATCCAGGGTGCAAAATAGCTACAGAAATTCCTTTGGGTTTCAAATCAATAGCCAAAGACTTTCCAGCCATACAAAGTGCAGCTTTGGACATTCTATAGCCATAAGAGCCTCCTGAGGTGTTGTCATCAATAGATCCCATCCGACTTGTCATAAGAATTACTTTTGACCCTTCTCCAAGATTGGTAAGAAACGCTTGGGTAAAACACAAAGGGCTTAATGCATTGACCTCAAACTGCCGAAGAACACTTTCTGGATCAAGGCTTGATAATGAGTTGAATTCAGCAATGCCAGCATTTTGAATCAAAACATCTATATATTTTCCCTCTAGCTTCTTCTTAAGACCTAGGACTGATTCTCCTGAACTTACATCTACCCCAGGCTGAACCTTTACACCAAGTTCATCTAGTTCTGAAGAAGATGATCTACATGTTGCAATAACCTCCTCCCCTCGTCCTTTCAACTGTCGACAATATTCCAAACCGATTCCACGATTTGAACCTGTTACCAAATAAGTGGCCAAGACATTGATGCAATTTTAAAAACTTTAAATCAAAAAGATAGGCAATCTAATTCAAATTAAAATCTCAAAGCCAGCGAAAAAAGAGAGCTAGTCTGGTAAACAAAACTCCTGGAAGAGAAAATTTCTATTTTTAGTGGTTTCTTTGAGAAATAATAGTTAATGTTGTAATAAGCATCTAGATGGAAATTTAGATACAAGGATTAGCCATATTGAGAAAGCCTGCATCCAAGTTGGATATGAACTGAATCAACTAGTTGTCCAAGCCTTAAAGCAGTGGTTATACCACACCTTGAGAAATTCACCTGGTTAATGGCCACCCATCTCAATTCTTCTTGGGTAACAATTCCACAGACTATGGACCCCTATGAATAACGTACCAATTCCCTTTGCAAAAACTACTCAAGAGAATATGAGGTGGATCTCTTAAAGATGATTTCTTCAAAAAATTGCCTGAAAGGCTTAAAAGGGTTTAATTCCATGGCTCTAAAAAATACCTGGAATAATTTGACCAGTGAACATGTATGTTCCAAGTGCAGCAAAGATCCCAATCATTGCCCACCTTCCATTTTGAAGTTCTGCGTTTGCGTTC
>QCFY01000027.1 GCA_003280085.1 Prochlorococcus sp. AG-363-O06
GCTGGTTTATATAATGAATTCAAGAGAGCTTGTCTAAAGCCCCTTGTTCCAGGTAAGTCTTTAATTTTAGTCTGTAATTCTTGTAAAGGAACGCGCCTACGTGAGGCTTCAATTTCAATATCCTTTTCCCAAACAATCTCTTCAAGAATATTCTTTGGAGACTCAGAATCATGCGGAATAGAATATTCTAAATTAGCAACCTTAACTCTTGGATTTGGAGGTCGGCGACGAATGTTCATAAGTTCAAGGAATAATCTTCAACTAGAGGGCGATACATTAATCTGTTGCATAGCCTGCTTATAAGCCACTTCAATAACCTCACTTAATGTTGGGTGAGTATGCACTTCAGCCGCAAGTTCGATAACATTTTGTCTTCTCGAAACTGCATTTGCGACTTCTTGAATTAAATCAGCTGCATGTAATCCAAAAATATGAGCTCCTAGAACTTCTCCATTATCCTTTCGGAAAAGCAATTTCATTAATCCATCACCCTCAAGTTCCGAAAGAGCTTTTGAATTAGCCTTGAAATAGCTCCGAACCACTCCTAAATCAAACCCTTGTTGACTGGCAAGTTCTTTTGCAGCAACTTCACTAAGACCAACTGAACTTATTTCTGGATGCGTAAAGGTTGCTGCAGGAATACTTCTATAATCTATCTTTCTAGATTTACCAAGAATATTATCAACAGCAATAGTTCCTTGAGCTGCTGCAGTATGAGCAAGCATCAACTTCCCTGTAACGTCACCAACAGCCCAAAGATTTGGGAAAGGCTTGCTATTTAATAACACCCTCATTTGGTCATCGATAGGTAAATATCCACGATTGGTTTCTATTCCTATAGATGTCAAATTCAAATCATTGCTCATTGGAACTCTGCCAGTAGCTACTAAAACAGCATCAACTTCTAGCTCCTCAACAAAATCTCGTGTTTTGACATCTGAAAGTTCGATTTTTACTGGACAACCTGGCAAGATTTTACTTGCCAAAACACCTGCACGAGCATCGATATCACGACTATCAATTAATTTCCTTCTGGCGATTTTTGTTATATCTGGGTCAAATGTTGGCATCACCGTATCAAGAGCCTCAATCATTGTCACTTCACAACCCAAGGCCGTATAAACATCAGCAAATTCAAGTCCTATATATCCACTACCTATAATTGCTATCCAGCGTGGAAGCCATTCAAGGCTGATCGCTTCATCACTAGTAAAAACTGTGCGTCCGTCAGTAGTGATCCCAGGTGGAACAAAGGGATCTGATCCAGTAGCAATGATTATATCTTTAGAACTAAATATCTTATCTACTCCACTTTTTTCCCTTATTCCAACCTTTTGAGGGCCTTCTAATCTACCAACTCCATGAAGAATCTCAACACCAGCCCTTTTTAAAGTTCTAGTTAAATTTTCTCTAACAGTTGCAACCAAATTATTTGCATGGTCAGCAATCTTTTGACGTTCAAAGCGAACAGGTGCTGAGTGAATTCCAAATTGCAAAAGATGCTTTGCATCAGCAAGCTCCCGAACCTTGCCACTAGCAGCAAGCAAAGCCTTAGAAGGAACACAACCTCTATTTACGCATGTACCGCCCATCTCTCGAGATTCAACAATCGCTACTTTTAAGCCATTCTCAGCTGCGTGCTTGGCAGCATCAAAGCCCCCATAGCCGGCACCTATCACTATTAAGTCGAAATCGAAATTAGCAAGACTCACCGATGATTTTGCGTCTCAGATATCATTTTGACTCTTTGTCGTTCCAAAAGCAGAGGAACTGCTGCTGATGCGACATTTAGCGACTCAATTGCTTGGTTGTGTGGCAGGGTGACAAAATGCGTACAACTCTTTTGAATACTGGGATGTAGGCCATTCGCCTCATTACCTAGGACTAAAACTGTTGGCTTTTGCCAATTCAAATCCCAATACGGAACAGCACCAAGCTCACTAGCCAAGCCTGGAACAATTGTTCCAACAATCTGGAAATCAGCTTCAGCTGCAAAATGAAGTTTGCTTGACATGGCTTCAATAGCAGTTGCCTCTAATTCACCAAGTCGATCAAAACCAACGTTAAGGATTGCACCTGCTGAAGATCGAATGGACTTCTGACTGAATGGATCCGCCCCGGAAGCAAGCCAAACAGCTTGGATATCGGCCGCAAGCGCCGTACGAAATAAATTCCCAATATTACCTGGATCTTGAATTCGATCTAAAGCAAGTACAAAAGTTGCATTCTCTTTGCATTGGGGCAAAGCATTTAAAGTGATAGTGGAAGCAACTCCATCAGGAGTGACTGTTGTCAAAGCAGCTTCTAAAACAGAATTTGTCACCTCATATAAAATTGTTGAAGAAGGCAATTTCGAAACCAGCTCTTTATTTTTCTTCAGCCATTCCGATGTAGCAATAATCTCGACAGGAATATAACTATTTATCAACGCTTCTCTTAAAAGGTTAGTGCCTTCAAGTAATAGCAAAGAGTGGTCCTTTCTCCCTTTAGGCTTTGAAAGGGATCTGAAACGGCGAACAATATCATTTCGCCGACTTGTAATAATTGGGTAAGACCTGGCTATGGTTTTAAGACCTTAAAATGTAATTTTTGAACGAACTTTAAGCCCCTCATTAATTATTAATTTATTGCTTTTAACATCAATTCCATTAACTAAAGAAATCTCTCCCTTCAAACCTTCTAAAGAAAGACTTTCAACCATTTTCTTGATCACTTGATCTTCAACTGCCCCCTGATCAATTTGATCTGGAGTTAAAAGTTCAAGAAATTTTCCAACCTTTGAAGCAACTAATTCAGAAGCATTTGAAATCTCAAGCAAAATCATTTGAAAAACCTACAAACTTCTACAAAGATAGTGCGGATGGGGAGACTTGAACTCCCACGACACTTCTGCCACTAGTACCTGAAACTAGCGCGTCTACCAATTCCGCCACATCCGCAAAAAGGTTTAAGTCCATACAAAAAGGGGCTTAAATGACCATAAGACAATTAAAAACCTATTTTTTTACCAATGCAATTAGAAACCACTTTGGCAGCCGGCCATCTAGACGGCATCAATTGCAATTGTCAATATGGTTAACAAATGGCAATCAACAGGCTATGCCAATAGTGGCATCAATCTCTAAAGAGATTAGTCAGCCGCATTTACTAATAAAAGGAACTTCTTGTTTGTCTGGTCAAGTTGAAATTAGTGGGGCTAAGAATTCTGCCCTAGTGCTAATGACAGCGGGGTTGCTAACTGATGAAAGAATTAAATTAGGTAATGTTCCAGATTTAACAGATGTGACGGGGATGGCAAACATCCTCACGTCAATGGGGGTCAAGCTGCAAAGGGACTCAGATTCCCTTGAGATACAGGCCAATGAAATAAGTCATGTAGAACTTCCGTATGAGCTAGTGCATGGGTTAAGGGCTAGTTTTTTCTGTATAGGACCATTGCTGGCAAGACTAGGAAAAGCCAAAATCCCTTTACCTGGAGGATGTCGTATCGGTGCAAGGCCTGTAGTCGAACATATAAAGGGACTTACATCCTTAGGCGCCTTAGTGAATGTCTCTCACGGTGAAGTGACAGCTTCTATTACAGGAACTAGGAAAAAGCTTCAAGGAGCGGATGTCATCCTTGATTGTCCAAGTGTAGGTGCAACTGAAACCATCCTGATGGCATCAGTCTTGGCTGAAGGTAAAACAACAATTGAAAATGCCGCACAAGAACCAGAAGTACAAGACCTTGCAAAAATGCTCAACTTGATGGGAGCCAAAGTGCATGGAGCTGGAGGCCCAAAAATAACTATCGAGGGGGTAGAACATCTAAAGGGCTGCGAATACTCAGTCATTCCAGATAGAATTGAAGCCGGAACATTCCTAATTGCGGCCGCCATTACAGGCTCCAGTATTAAGGTCTCTCCAGTAATACCGGAGCATTTAAGTGCAGTACTTCAAAAACTAAGGGACTGTGGTTGCGATATCGAAATCATTAACAACTCAGTAAAAATCACTCCTGGTGAAATTAGAGGAGTTGATATCACCACTCAGCCTTTTCCTGGCTTCCCAACAGACTTGCAAGCGCCTTTTATGGCTCTACTTTCAACTGCTCGCGGAACAAGTGTCGTAACTGAAAAAATCTATGAAAATCGTATGCAACATGTTTCAGAACTACAAAGAATGGGTGCCGCTATAAGGGTTCAATCCAACACGGCAATAATTGAAGGTGTCGCTGAATTGAGCGCCGCACCAGTAACTGGAGGAGACTTAAGGTCAACTGCAGCAATGGTTTTAGCAAGCCTTGCAGCAAGAGGGACTAGCAAAGTCGAAGGGCTTCACCATCTCGATAGAGGTTACTCAGCTCTAGAAGCAAAACTGAATAATCTCGGAGCCCAAATCCTGAGAATTGGATCACAGGACAATTACTGAGATAAATTATCTATATGGGAGCGTGGTGGAATTGGTAGACGCACCGCACTCAAAATGCGGCACCTTCGGGTTTGTCGGTTCGAGTCCGACCGCTCCCACTTGCCTAATGAATACATACCAACGTTTACCCCTTAGCTTTAAAAAGGGGAAAGGCTGTTGGCTTTGGGACCAAAATGGCCACAAGTATCTTGATGCAGTAGCAGGCATCGCCACCTGCAGTCTTGGACATAGCGACAGGGTCTTAAGAAAAGAACTTTCAAAACAGTTAAATAAGGTGCAACATATATCTAACCTTTATCAAATTACCGAACAAGAAGAACTTGCTAGTTGGCTAATAAATAACAGTTGCGCTGATAAAGCATTTTTCTGCAATAGTGGAGCAGAAGCAGTTGAAGCTGCCATTAAATTAGCGCGGAAATATGGCCACATAAAACAAGGTTTAGATACACCAATAATCCTAAGTGCAAAAGGAAGTTTCCATGGGAGAACCCTCGCTGCACTTAGTGCAACTGGCCAGAAAAAATATCAGAAAGGCTTTGAACCTTTATTAGAAGGTTTTAGGTTCTTCTCATACAATAACGTAAATGAAATTGAAAATCTATTTAAACAAATACCTAGTGAAGGGCAACAGATATCTGCAGTAATTATAGAAGCACTACAAGGAGAAGGTGGGGTCAATCCAGGCGAAAAAGTCTTCTTTAAACGCTTAAAAGAGTTATGTGAAGAGAATAAAACTTTATTAATTTTAGATGAAATCCAAACAGGCATGGGCAGATGCGGTCACTTGTGGGGCTATCAACAATTAGGAATTGAGCCTGATATTTTTACAACCGCCAAAGGTCTAGGAGGAGGACATGCAATCGGCTCGTTATTGGTGAAGGAGCATGCAAACCTTTTTGAACCTGGCGATCATGCAAGTACCTTTGGAGGCAACCCCTTTGCTTGCAAAGCAGGGTTGACTGTTGCAAAAGAAATTGAAAGACGAAATATTATTCATAATGTCCAAACAAGAGGTATGGAACTAAAGGAAGGGTTAATCAAAATAACTAATATTTTTTCCAATCATTTCTCCGGGGTTAGAGGCTGGGGCTTGCTACAAGGTATTGTTATACGTGATGACGTAGATTTAACATCTCAGATGATAGTAAAAGCAGGAGTTCAAAATAAGTTACTATT
>QCFY01000028.1 GCA_003280085.1 Prochlorococcus sp. AG-363-O06
CAATCCATCCAGAAAAGAGGGTGTCGTTTTGCGAAGCAAGGTTGACTGCCTCAGAGTTTGTAAACAAGGACCAATTTTGTTGATCTGGCCAGATGGCATTTGGTATGGAGGTGTAACGGTTCAGAGAATAGATTTAATTGTTAGAGAACATATTGTTAGAAGAACCCCGCTTGAAAAATGGATTATTAGAAGGACTCCTCCGGTTGAAAACTTCTTAAGTTATTAAGGGCTAAGTATTTGTTTGAGCCATTTTGCTACTAGTAAGTCTCCCCAACAACCTTGGATTCCATGGAAGCCATTGTGCCCACCATGCTTGGTCAAAATGATTTGCAATTTAGTTTGACTTTCAAAACTAAGTTTTTTTCGTAGATCTTCTATAGGTTTTGACGGAACCCAGGGGTCATCCTTTGCTTGAATTAATAGTGTTGGTGGCATGCATTTAGGATTTTGAAATAGCTCCCCTATTGGTGATGCTCTTTTGTAGTAGTCATCTACGCTTTGATACCCCCACCTTTTAGCTGTTATGGCAGTATCAAAGGCACGTATTGAAGAGGAGTAGTAGCTATTAAAGAATTTACTTGTAAGCGTTTTTGCTTCTTCAGCTTTTAACCCAAAAGGGTCGGAAAGTGTTTGCTTTATCAGCCTCTTAACTAGCCATGCTTGGTAAATTCTGTTTCTTGGGCGTTCAATAGAAGCTGTACATGCCTGCAAATCCAGGGGGCTACTTGTACAAATTAGTCCATCCAATAAAGCTGCTCTCTGATTTTTTCTAATCGAGTTGTTTAAACAAGCATTCAAAAGAATTGTTCCGCCAAGAGAAATCCCTACTCCAAACAAAGGTATCCGTGAATTAATGCGTTGGTTTGGATGTTTTTCCGCGAATTCTTTGCAAAGCTCTTTAGCGGTATTTATTAGTGGTAATAGGTCACTATTGCAACTTGCCGCATAAGTTCCAGGGGCAAGCATGCGACTAGGTGCTGACCCTCGCAGATTGATTCGGAGAGTAGCAAACCCCTGATTTTGCAAAGTTATTGCCATTCTTCGTAGGCCCTGACGTTGACTGGAGCCTCCCAATCCATGCACCAGCATCACCAGTCCATGTGGTCTTAAAGATTTTTTTGGATGATCCAAGAATGCTATTAATTCACCTGAGCCACAAATTCCGCTTGGGGTTTCTGGTATTTTTATTTTTAGCTTCTTACCAACATCTTCAGCTAGTTTTTCTTGCCTAAATGTGTCCCTAAGAGTTTGCAAATCACCACCTAACCAAGGGAAACGTTCCTTAAAACAAGGCATTTCTAAGTTTTTTATGAGCTGGAGGCTTACATCAGTGTTTTTTTCCAACACCTAACTCTTTAAGTTCAACTAAAAGGTCACCCAAGACTTTCTTGGCATCACCAAAAACCATTGATGTATTTGATAGTTCAAACAAATCATTTTTTATCCCTGAGTAGCCTGCACTCATTCCTCTCTTGATAACAAAGACTGTGCGAGCTTCTTGAACATCAAGTACTGGCATTCCATATAAAGGTGAAGTTTGGTCATGCTTCGCTTGAGGGTTGACTACATCATTTGCACCAAGAACTAGAACAACGTCTGTAGCAGGAAACTCAGGGTTGATAACATCCATCTCTATTAGCTGCTCATATGGAACATCTGCCTCGGCAAGAAGCACATTCATGTGACCCGGCATTCTTCCTGCTACTGGATGAATTGCATATGTCACATCAATTCCACTTGCTTCTAAAACCCTTGTAACTTCTCTAAGTGTGTGTTGAGCTTGTGCAACTGCAAGCCCATAACCTGGAACAATTACAACCCTCTCTGCTGCTTCTAGAGTTAGGGCACATTCTTCTGTACTGCAGGCGGTAATGTTTGTATATTCACCTTCAGAGGTGCTGCCGGTATTTGGAGAATCTGTACTAAGAGCCCCACCAAAAAGAACTGATATAAGAGATCTGTTCATTCCATTGCACATGACCTTGGTAAGAATTAGCCCAGCAGCTCCAACCATTGCACCAGCAACTATTAGTAATTGGCTCCCTACTACAAAACCAGCAGCTGCAGCAGCTACTCCTGAGTAGCTATTTAGTAGAGAAATAACAACTGGCATATCTGCTCCACCAATTGGCATTGTGACCCCAACACCTAATAATGAAGATCCAAAAATGAGTAGCCAAAGCGCATTCTCAGAACCTTGCAAGGTTCCAAAAATTGCAATCAGTGATATACAGGCAAGCCCAATATTGATTGCATGACGAATTTTGCTCTTTGTCCAACTAGGGGTAGAAAGCCAACCTTGCAATTTGGCCATTGCAATCATTGAACCAGTGAAAGTAATAGCTCCAACAAACACTGAAACAGTGATTGAAATAGTCTCAATAGAGCTGTTTATATAGTCCCCTTGGCTTTTTGCTACTGGAAAGAGAGCTACTCCAATTGCAACAAGTAAGGACGACATGCCACCGCAACCATTAAACAAAGCCACTGTTTCTGGCATTGCGGTCATTGGAACTCGTTGAGCAGTTATCAGGCCAAGCAATCCACCTGCGGTAGTCCCAATAGCTATCCAGATCAATGCTGAAGTGGAAACGCCTTGGCTTATATATGAGTCGACAAGTAGCCCTAACGCAGATAATCCCATGGCTATTGCTGCAAGACGGTTTGCGCCTCTAGCAGATTTAACCTTCGAAAGCCCTTTTATACCTAGGGCAAGTAGCAATACTGCAATAAGGTCTATTGAGTACTTGATAATTTGAGTACTTGTCATTTTCTAAGCCCTTTTCTTGGAGAGTTTTTTCTGTTGAACATGGCCAACATCCTGTCTGTTACAAGAAAGCCTCCTATTACATTGAATAGTGCAAAACCGAGTGCAATAGAGCCAGTTATTGATAATGGGGTGTTGTTACCTGCTTTGAGAATTAAAGTCAGTGCAGCCAGCATTGTGATGCCAGAAATTGCATTAGCTCCACTCATTAAAGGGGTATGCAATGTTGGAGGCACCTTCCCGATGAGCTCTAATCCAAGCAGGCTTCCTAGCAACAGCACCCACAATGCTTCACTTAAAAAAGACATCAGATTCCTCCTCCTGCAGTAAGTACTTCTTGAGATTTGATTACACCCTTATAACTAATTAGACAGCCCGCGATTAGCTCATCTTCAAGTTTGATATCTAGCTTCTTATCTTTAAAAAAGGGCTCTAGCAGAGCAAGTATGTTCCTTGAATAGAGATAGCTTGCATGATTAGGCACACTACAAGGTAAGTTTGCAGCACCAATAAGTTTTACACCTTTCCGGTTAACTATTTCATCTGCCTTTGTACCAAAGCAATTGCCCCCTTGCTGCACTGCAAGATCGACTATCACCGAACCTGGCCTCATTCGATCAAGCATTTCCTCATTTATAAGTCTAGGGGCTTTTTTGCCTGGTACTTGGGCTGTACATATAGCGACATCGGCTTCTGCAAGGTGATCTGAAAGCTTCTGTCTTTGTGCAAGTAAAAAGTTCTCTGTAACTTGTTTTGCATATCCTCCTGATTCGGAAGGCCTTTCTTCAAGATCAGGTGGTTCTATGAATCGAGCTCCAAGTGATTCGACTTGTTCTTTGACTGCAGGGCGAATATCACTTACATAAACAACCGCTCCTAACCTGCGAGCAGTTGCTACTGCTTGCAGTCCTGCTACGCCAGCACCTAGAACAACAATCTTTGCAGGTTGAACAGTTCCTGCCGCTGTCATCAACATTGGGAAATATCTATCTAGTGAGGCAGCTGCAATGAGAATTGCTTTGTATCCACTTATGTTTGCTTGTGAAGAAAGTGCATCTGCTGACTGAGCGCGGCTAATTCTTGGAAGCATCTCAAGTGCCATTGCTGAAAGGGAATTATCTTTCAGTGTTTTTACCAGCGTTGGATTGTTATAAGGCGCTAACAATCCAACAACCAGTGATCCTGGACTAAGACTTTTTAAAGAAGTTTCGCTAGGTCTTTGAACACAAATAACAAGATCTGCTTTGCTCCACTCTTCATTATTTGCAGGTACTAATTCGGCTCCTGACTTGTGATAAGCATCATTAGTAAATCCAGAGCTAACTCCAGCATCTTCTTCTACAGCCACGCTACAACCCAGTGCTAGAAACTTTTTAACCGTTTCAGGAGTGGCAGCGACTCTTGTTTCGCCTGGAGCAGATTCCCGTGGGATTAATAATCTGGGCAAGATCAAATAACCAATTTACCAATTTGAGATTACGGGGTCGTGGGCCCAATAGATTGAGGTTTCCTGAAGAATTGATTTAAACGTCGATCTTTTAGCTATTAATAATATGAAACTTCAAATAATTTCTTTCAATGGGCCTTACAGCTATCGAATGCCCAGATGGAGTATGCCATAGCCATCACGGAGGTCATTCCGTGGAACGCACAGCAATGCAGCAAAATCTGCAAGGGCATGGTCGTGAATGGTGCGAGCGTCTTGCAGAAAGGATCTACGAGATGTCTGTAGACACTTTCTCTCAGACGGTAATGCCTAGCCTTCACTCTTCTGGTTGGCAGCGTAAGCATCTTGATTGGGAGTTTAAATTAAAAAATCAAACTTCAGAACCAGACGAAGCGCTTGTGGAGGGCATTATTAATGCCACTGAAAGCTTTCTTCGAAGTAATGAAGTTCATCGTTTGTTTATACAAGAGTTAGTTGAAGGCACCTTTGCAGAAGCCACTAATGACAAGCTCCGTTCAATTGCAATTAAAAAATTAATAGAAAACGAATTAATGTTGATTCTTGAAGAAAGAAAAGAGGAACTTCTCGATCGATTAGCAGGAGACTTATTAAATGATGCGAATGGTAATTTTGAGACGGCCCATAATGCAGCCAATGAAGGTCTCGATGAGGTTAAAAGATTGCTTGTAAATCATACAGAATCAATCTAGATAAAAATACTCATTTAGAGTATTTCTACCAGCACTTATCGGGATAAGTGCTGGTAAAACATTTTTATGGGATTAGTTCATAGGATTTTTTCTGAACTTATCAGATCAACTTCATTTGTTGTTGGATAATCTGATAGAGATCAAGTTGAAAAGTTTAAAAGATGGTGCTTCCTATGAGATAAGAGGTTACAAATAGGTGAATTTCTTATTAGGCATCATTGCTTTTTCTTTTAACCTTCATCTAGATCCCTCCAGCTCTGGAATTAAGCCTCGAGTATGGCAGGAACGTTTGATTCAATTGTTGAGAAGACGTTTGTCATCTTGTTCACTGTCTAGCGCTGACCTTTTAATTTATGCTGCGCCTGGGGCAGGCAAGACAATAGGAGCTCTATTGGGCTTTAAAAAAATGAAGAGTGAGGGATTTCTCTCTCACTTTATTGTCTTTTGTCATAGGAACTCAATAGTTAGCCAATGGAAGAATGCGGCAAAAATGAATGGATTATCTGTTGAAGAACTACATCTTAATGGTAAAGAATTTGAACTAAACGTTAATTCGATCGATGGTTGGATTGTTACTTATCAAGCAGCTAGAAGTAATTTAGATCAAATTCTCAGTCAAATATATAAATGTGATTCTA
>QCFY01000029.1 GCA_003280085.1 Prochlorococcus sp. AG-363-O06
AGGCTCTAAACAGCACATTAGGTTCCTTAGGCTTCACTATCTTAGGCTCAGTATTGTTTGAAGTTTGCTTGTTATTTTTCAAATCCACAACCATTGAGCCTTTATTAAGTGAAGCACTCGACCGCCAGCTCTTATAAACCTCAGAGATTTTCTCCAATAAAACTATTAAAATAGAGATTAGCGCAATTGTCATCTTGCGCAGAGTCATCAAGGCATCCTTTAATCCAGGCAAAAGGAGCTTGATCTCTTTTGATAGATTTGAATTGCTTCCTTGAGTCATATCACTTCAGGAGTTACAACTTAGTTAACAGGGCAAGAAATAATCTAAAGGTTTCAAGCGTAATTATAAGTCCTAGAACTTGCAACACGGTTTTCGTATCAAGAAGTCTCTGGAATTTACTGAAATTAATATTCCTCTCAATGCCAAAATTAGGATTAGAAATCTTGGAAAAATCATTTTTATCTTTAGTCTCCAATCCGTCATCTTCTTTACTAAGGTCATTCGTATCAGGATTAAAATCTGCTTTTAAAGAAGGTAAATCCGCATGAAAGGTTTTATCTGTTACTGAAGAATCTTTTTCAGTATCAACTCCTTCAGTTGTATTTTCCTCAGAAAAAGTTGTTTCTTTATCACTAATATTGTTTGATTTTTCGCTTTGACCAACACTAATCAATCCTTCTTGTGAGATAGGTTGTTCTTTTCCTTCTAATACAGAATTGTTTTCACTATCAATACTAGAAGAACCAAAGCCCTCAGATGTCCATGGATCTTTGGAAGAATCAGCATCACTTGAATTTTTCTTTTGCATAAAACCTCCTAGAGTCATACTAATTAAATTCAATTAAGAAGTCTCTTGTGCCACATTTGATTTGAAGCTGATTTAACTCTTTAAGTATTTCTGGGCTTAACTTTTCTAAGGACGTGACTTTCTTTTTAATACTTAAATGGAGACTACAGGCCTCTTTCATTTTACCAGCTTTCAAAGCTCGTTGAATCTTTTCGACCTCAGCATCAAGCTGATTTTGAGATTGATGCATGTTCTTGCTGCTATTTGAATTAAAACAAGAAGTGCATAGAAAGATAATTAACACCCCAGGCAAGACTCTTACATTCATTTTCAATTCTCTAAGCCTTTTTGTTTTGACCCATTTGCAATAGTTCCTTCAATAGCTCCTGGATCCCTATAAGAGCCAAGACAGAAAGCACTATTGATAGCGCCAATGGAATGATTGAGTCCATAAGGAAAAGCTTGGGCTCTCCTAGTTATAAGACTGAATTGGTTTCCAAAGCATCGATCATTTTGCCTATTTTTTTCTATGAAAAATCCTGGGGTCAAGCCATGAGTTAGCAATAAAGCAAATTTCATTAGTCTTTTCTTCTTGTCAAAAAGCCTTTCAAGAAGAATCTGGATAAAAAAGCTATCTACTTAATCTGAAATAAGTAGGATGGGGTGCCGAAATGGTAAACATCTAACCGAAAAGCTTATACCAGAAGGGCTATAAGTGATTCGTTATACTTTGTTTCTAATTTGACTTTCGAATAACTATCCATGCCAGAGCCTAAAGCTCTACATGTACTGATTGCTCCTCTTGGCCAACTTAGTGGCAATGGTCAATTAAGGGAAACAGTCAGGGAACGTCGCAAACGAAATGGAGATGATGTTCCTTTTTGGTACCTCTCACCAGAACTAGTCAAGAGATTCAACATTTCAGGCAATGATGTTGAAGCTGTAGTGGCATTAGACCTAACAGCAATTAATTGGCTAAGGCTTCGTTTTGGTGGCGAGTACATGACTGCTCAGCTTGACGTAGATGAACTTCTTGACCAGGCCAAAGGCCTTCCTCCAGGCCCCGCAGAAAGAGATATAAGTGATTAAGCTTTGAACATCCAAACAACAAGAAAGTACTTAACTTCTTCCAAAGAAGCGATAAACTTAAATTGAAACTTAAAAGTGGATCCGAATCACCGCAAATAGTTCTAGATAGAATGTAACCACCAACACCAACAGGAATTTATTCCTTAGCAATCCAACCTATCTATATGAATAAACTTCATAAAGTAATCGTCCATTATCGCCAAGAAGGTCGCACCATCACCCATCAGGTTCCTGAAGGAGAAAATATTCTTCAATTCTTTGAAATGCAAGGAGAAAAACTTCCATTTTCATGCAGAAATGGATGCTGTACATCATGTGCAGTCAGAATTATTTTTGGAGGAATGGATCAAACTGCAGGCATTGGTCTTTCAAAAGAAATGCAAGCCAAAGGCTATGGCCTACTTTGTATTAGCAAAGCCAGTGAAGCTCTTGAAGTGGAAACACAAGATGAGGATGAAGTTTACGAAATGCAGTTCGGGAAATATTTAGGTCAAGTAAAGTCAGAAGCTGGAAACCCTTTTGACATGTAAGTTTAAAAAAACTATTTTTTCAATCTCTAAATATCAACTAGAATGAAGTTAAATAGTTCTCTATCCATACCTAAGGGCATTTGTTTTCTCCATTGGCAATGAGAATTGCCTTAAAATTAATCCAACAAATTTAAGCAATGCAAATGGCTTTTCTAATGATGAACTTTCTCTCCAATCTCTAAAAGATTGTAAGATCTTCAATCTCATTTCTAAGAAGCGACCATCTTCAAAGTTATAAACCCAAGGGAATGAGTTTCTAGAAGTGTTATTTGTCTGGATAATAACTTCCTCATCAAAAAGCACTGGATCGATTCCTAATAGTTTATAAAAATCCCCACGTTCACATACAGTGAGGGTATGAGTTAGGAATACACTCCAAAGGAAAAATCTACTCAACAACTTACCTCTTAAACCTTTAGTCATTCCAGGCCAACAACGCATCATCATGTTTATACAATCTCCATGTCGATTTTCGTCTTGACACCAAGGTTCAAAGAAGTCAAACAAAGGGGCACAAACCTTTTCTGGATTAGCTTTCAAATGCCTGTTTATTAATATATACCTCCAATACCCTATCTTTTCTGAAAGATATAGAGAATAAAGCACCCAACTTAAAGGGAAAAACGTTGCAGCTCTTTTCTTTGGCAGGTTTGGCAAATCAACATTTATTCCTTCCGCTTTCAACGCTCTTCCCAAAAAGCCAGCATGACGAGCCTCGTCTCTGGCTAAGAATTGGAAAAATTGCCCCAACTCCTTTCTACCCGCTTTCTTAAATCGATTGGAGATCTCTTTAAAAAGTAAGAATCCTGAAAACTCTGAAACAACTGATCTAACAAGATAGCTTTCATAAACTGACTTGTCCTCAGGCGAAAGATCTTGCAAACGCTCTAAAGAAGCTTTTCGATCAAAGTGCTTCAAGTTATAGTCAGCCTCCATTTCTTTAAACATGGCTTCAAAGTCCACTCTCGCTATATCAAGATCAGTCTTTGCAGCCTTATCAAATTCCGTCGTATAAAAACGTGGTGTTAAGAGGTTCTCATCAAGATGTGGTGGGAGCTCATTACGGGCTAAACCGCTGTCAAAAGAAGGAGCTGTAGTTGTCGTTGCAGTCATTGCCTTTACCTAACCTTCAAAGATCCTAAATCGATACATGAAGTATTTGATGTGATTTGCTTAAGATTTAATAGATCCAAACGATTTAAGACTAAATACAGCTTGACCGAAATCAATGCAAAACTCATTCAGACAGCCGAGAACCCAGTCAAAAAAAGACTTCCACCATCTATAAACCCCAAAAACC
>QCFY01000030.1 GCA_003280085.1 Prochlorococcus sp. AG-363-O06
GATCAATCCTATGCAAATCAATAGAGGAGTTGTCTAAATTAAAAAGTAAGTTTTCCTCAGAAGAGCCTCTGCCCAATGTGTAGCATTTCGGATGTTGAAGAATCCACAAAGCCTGAGATCCCATAGGATTTTTGATGAGGTCTCTTTGCCACTTACTTTGCCATGCCCAAGCAGTCTGAAAAGGAACTAAAGTTTTAGGCTCAAAAAGAAACGTTGAAATACTATTCCCCAATCCAGAGGTATTCATTAGCTTTGCAATATCTGAAGACAAGGGAGTAATGCGATGAAACTTGTTATCCATGGCCGCAATCTTGAAATAACTGCTGCACTACGTGAATACACACACCTAAAGATAGAAAAAGCAATCCATCATTTTGAAGAAATGGTGAAGGAAGCAGATGTCCATCTCTCGGTCGCGCGCAACCCACGTGTTCCGCAACAAACAGCGGAGGTAACACTATTCGCTAATGGCACAGTAATACGCGCACAAGAGCGAGGAGAAAATCTTTATGCAAGTATTGATTTAGTCTCTAGCAAAATTGCTCGTCAATTACGTCGCCACAAAGAACGTCATAGCAATCACATTCACAGACATTCCAACTCAATAGACAAAGATCCTGAAAACCACTCAACTACTGGTCTCCCAACAAGTGATTCATTAGTGGACAACAAAGCAGTTCATCTCCCAAACCGAGGAATCAGAAGAAAATATTTTGCAATGGATCCAATGAGTATTGATCAAGCCAGGCACCAACTTGAGCTAATTGATCATGATTTTTATTTATTCCGAGATAAAGAAACAAGTGAGCTGCAAGTGATTTACAAACGAAACCATGGTGGTTACGGAGTTATTCAATCAAGGGATTGACTACTGAGTTTCCAAATGCACCCGAAGAAATCTGAAGCCAAATTGAATGAGTTAGCGCCACTCATTCATCAAGCTGCTTTAAACCCTCATTGTGACCTAACCACGCTTAACCGCATTTGTGATACTGCAATCCATTTCGGGTTTTCAGGTCTATGCACAAACCTCAACTTCTTAAGTTCAGCAAGGCAAAAGCTTGGGTGCTCAAACAAAGAGACAAAGTTAATTGCAGTCATTGCATTTCCTTTTGGAACTATTCCCCCTTCCATGAAAAAAGCCGAAGCCGAGTTTGCTGCCAACAATGGAGCGGATGAATTGGAAGTGGTGCCCAGCTATTACCTTTTAAAAGAAGGAAAAGGAAGCCTTTTTGCAGAAGAAATTGCAATGATTTGCTCAATTGGAATTCCTGTCAGAGTAATTTTCGATACCGCAACTTTTTCTCGACAAGAACTTGAACTAGCAATAGAAGCCTCTCTTGATGCGGGTACACTCGGGATACAAATTGGGAATGGTTTTGGCCGTTCGGTAGACAAATCAAATATTGCTGAAATTAAACAAATAGCTAATAACAGATGTCCTATTAAGGCTGCGGGAGGCATAAAATCCTTAGATCATGCCTCAGAGTTAATACAGGCAGGCGCATCAAGCTTGGGCACAAGCTACGGAGCTGACTTGATGGAAGCTTTTCGACGTAATAAGCCTTGAGCTCTGCAAAACAAATACAAGGCTTATGTCTAAAGGTAGGCCCACTGGGGGAGAACGATCGTCTTCTAACACTACTAAGTGACGAAGAAGGCACAACTCGACTCGCTGTACCAGGTGCAAGACGACCTCGCAGTAGCCTTTCAGCTGCAGCACCCTTAAATCTCCTTAAGCTTCAAGTTGTCGGGCGCTCTTCTAGTCTTAAGAAAATACGCCAGCTAACTTTGCTCCATAGCTTTACTAAGGTAGGGCAACATTTAGAAACCCTTGCTGCAGCCCAAGTATTAGCAGAGCTCAGTTTGTTATTAGTTGCAAATAATGATCCAATATCTGGGATGTTAAGCACAGTCCTAGCTCATTTAGAACGTCTTGAATATCTAAGCCAAAACAACAAACCGAACCCACTTCTTAGTCTGGCTATAAGTGTCCAGTCTTGTATCCATTTACTAGCTCTTGGAGGATATGGTGTTCCAGTTCAAGAATGTTGCAAAAGCGGAGCCCCTTTAGATCCTCCCATTGGTCAATGGGATTGGAAGTGCAGTCTTATTCCAGAAGAAGGGATAGCTATTGGTCCAGTAGCTAATGCTGCTATCAATCTCAACCCATCTGAATTAGCTCTACTACAACGATTGCTCCAACCCAATCTGCCTAAAAAGAAAGATGGTGAGCTTCTAGGTCCAAAGGAAGTTTGGATTCGTCTTTTATTTGTAGTCCAAGTTTGGATGGATAGTCATCTAGCTAAAAAAGTTCGTGCTCTTGACATGCTGAAAGAAATCATCATTTCATGAGCTAAAAACAATTAGTAAAATAGCCATAAAATATATTCAAACTAAAGGTCCTAACCATTAGCCATCCTCCAATCTCTAGTAATAACTATCAAAATCAAAGCAGCGGCATAAAAACCGTACTGAGAATCAATGGGTTCAAGAAGCTCTGGGCAGGCCAAATATTTTCTCAGTTGGCTGACAAGTTCTATATAGTTTTAATGGTTTACTTGATTGCCCAATATTGGGTAAGCAACTCAGTTGATAACGATCAAGTTTTGGCAGAAGTTGCAGCTGCTATGCGAATAGATGTTGAGACTCGTGCACAGCAAATAACTTTATTAGCCACCGGAATATATATCGCCAATACGCTGCCAGCAATGTTAATAGGTAGCTTGGCAGGAGTAGGGACAGATTGGTGGCCAAAGAAGCAAGTAATGATTGCTTCAAATGCATTCAGAGCAATACTTGTACTTTTTGTTCCAATCTGTTTATTACCAGGTCCAACATGGATAGGAATTGGATGGGGATATTGGATGTTAATTCTGATGACATTTATAGAGTCAATACTTACTCAATTCTTTTCACCTGCTGAGCAAGCTGCGATACCAATTTTAGTGCCAAGAGAACATCTCCTTGCAGCTAATTCTATTTATCAAGCAACTAGCATGGGTGCAACTATTGTTGGCTTCGCGATTGGCGACCCTATTTTAAGAATATTCAAACAAATCTTTCTTTCTATAGGAATAAGTGGTGGTGAGTTCTTATTACTGCCATTCTTTTATGGAATGGCAGCCATAAGCATTAGCAGAATACATATTCATGAAAAAAGAAAAATAAATCCTACACGTAGTATCTGGAAGGAAATAGGTGATGGACTAAAAGTAGTCAAAGAAAATTCAATCTTAAGAGGTGCAATGTTGCACCTCGTATTGCTCTATAGCCTACTTGCAGCACTTTATGTATTAGCAATAAGCCTTGCATCATCTATACAAAGTCTTGGTCCAACAAGATTTGGGCTTCTCCTCGCTATTACTGGAGCGGGGATGGCCTTAGGCGCAATGGCTTTAGCGCAAATTGGCCACAGGTTTACAAAAAAACTTTTAACTTCCTTGGGTCTTTGGTTAATTACCTGCAGCTTAATAATGCTTAGCCAATCAAACGGCTCAATGAGCTTCACATTCATACTTTGCGGGTTACTAGGTCTCGGTGCTGCTCTTGTCGCAATCCCAGCCCAAACTACAATTCAAGAAGAAACTCCTG
>QCFY01000031.1 GCA_003280085.1 Prochlorococcus sp. AG-363-O06
ACATTATCTATTGAGTTAAATAATACGTTCTAAACCATAGACAAGGCCTTTCATTTGCCTAACTTTCCGTACAGTTATTAACACGCCAGGCATATATGAAGCTCTATCTATAGTGTCATGCCTCAGAGTGTATACCTCACCAGGTGCCCCGAACATGACCTCCTGATGAGCGACTAAACCAGGTAGACGAATCGAATGAACTCTCAGACCACTTGGTCTTAAACCTCCTCGAGAGCCTTCAATAGTTTCATGCTCTTCTATTTCTTCAGAATTAAAAGACTTACCTAACTCTTCAATCATTTCAGCTGTTTTGATACATGTGCCACTGGGGGCATCCGCTTTTTTATTGTGATGCAATTCTGTTAGTTCGGCATTGCTATAAAAACGCGCTGCTGCTGCTGCTGCTTGCTGGAGTAATACCATCCCAAGAGAGAAGTTGGGAATAACAGCTACGCCTATGTCGGATTTCTCAGCAAATTGATTTAAATCTTGCAATTGCTGAGGAGTTAATCCTGTAGTTCCAATTACGGGATTAACTCCATAAGCAATTGCTGTTCTTGTATGTTTGAATGCACAACTTGGATGAGTGAAGTCAACCAAAACGGCACCTGGACTGGCTGGATCTTTACAAAATTGCTGACTTACTGAACATAGACTCCCTTCCAAATCAGAGGTAACAGCAACTTCCATAGGGGCTAAACCTAATTCTGTGCCTATATCAAGACCTTGTTTAGCTTCAGAGGTATCAATCGCAGCAACTAAAAAAGTATCTTGAGCCTTTGAAATCGCTCTAACCACCTCAGAGCCCATGCGACCAAGCGCTCCTGATACAAGAACAGGGATTTTTTTGATTGAACTGGATTCCATTATCAGGAGAATAAAGGCTTTAGATAACTCAGATGTAACACCAAGCTGAAAAGATTCACGTTCATGGTCCACTCAGTCCTAGTCTGGTACAAAATACTCAACAAAAGCAATGTTTACGCAGGTTCGCTCCGCCAATCGCAGAGTTTCTCCTGCTAATGACCATAAACACTCTTCCGTCATGAAGGCTGTTTATGTAGTACTTGAGCCTCAATACCAAAATGCCTTAACACAAGCAGCAAAATCCCTTAATTCCCAGAATGGGCCTTTAGGCATTGAATTAAATGGATATTTAATTGAAGAGCTAAGGAATGAAGAGAATTATTCAGATTTCAAAGCTGACATCGAGTCTGCTGATGTTTTTATTGCTTCATTGATTTTCATAGAAGACCTAGCTCAAAAGGTTGTAGAGGCTGTTGAGCCATGCAGAGATCGATTAAAAGCAGCGGTCGTCTTCCCCTCAATGCCTGAGGTTATGCGCCTAAATAAATTGGGAAGTTTTTCTATGGCTCAACTTGGGCAAGGGAATAGCATAATTGGAAACTTAATGAAGAAAAGGAAAGAGTCCGGTGGAGCAGGGTTCCAAGACTCAATGCTGAAATTACTTAATACCTTGCCAACAATTCTCAAATATTTACCAGTAGAAAAAGCTCAAGATGCAAGGAGCTTCATGTTGAGCTTCCAATATTGGCTAGGTGGTACTCCAGACAATCTTAGAAACTTTCTGTTGATGATTGCTGACAAGTATGTATTTCCAACTACTGAAGAAGATAGGCCCAATCTTAAAATAGAAGAACCTGAGGTATTCCCAGATCTTGGAATATGGCATCCATTAGCCTCAAATATGTTCGAGGATATTAAAGAGTATCTAAACTGGATAGACAGTAGAACAGACCTATCAAAACAATCTAAACGAGGACCAACAATAGGACTAGTACTTCAAAGAAGCCATATTGTTACAGGTGATGATGCTCATTATGTTGCTGTTATACAAGAGCTTGAATATAGGGGAGCAATTGTAATCCCAGTTTTCTGCGGAGGACTTGATTTTTCAAAACCAGTTGAATCATTTTTTTATGATCCAATAGATACAGAAATCCCATTAGTAGATGGAGTTGTATCCCTAACCGGTTTTGCTTTAGTAGGGGGGCCTGCAAGACAAGACCATCCAAAGGCTATCGACTCTTTAAAAAAACTAAATAGACCATATATGGTCGCTTTGCCCTTAGTTTTTCAAACTACACAGGAGTGGGAAGGAAGTGACTTAGGACTTCATCCTGTTCAAGTTGCCTTGCAAATTGCAATTCCAGAACTTGATGGTGCTATAGAACCGATAGTTCTTTCAGGTAGAGATGATGCTACTGGGAAAGCACATACCCTTCAGGACCGAGTTGATTCAATTGCAGAAAGAGCCATAAGATGGTCTTCATTGCGAATCAAGCCAAGGGCAGAGAAGAAATTAGCTATTACTGTTTTTAGTTTTCCACCTGACAAAGGAAATGTAGGTACTGCTGCATATCTAGATGTATTTGGATCAATACATCGTGTTCTAGAAGAAATGAAGATTAAGGGATATGAAATAAAGGACCTACCCGCTACACCTAAGCAATTAATGGAAGCATTAATAAATGATCCTGAAGCCTTACAAGGGGCGCCAGAACTTTCAATTGCTCATAGAATGAACGTTGAAGAATATGAAAAACTAACGCCATATTCTAGTCGCTTAGAAGAAAATTGGGGTAAGCCACCAGGCAACTTAAATAGTGATGGACAGAACTTACTTATATATGGAAGACACTTTGGAAATGTTTTTGTAGGTGTGCAGCCTACGTTTGGATATGAAGGAGATCCAATGAGATTGCTTTACTCTAGAAGTGCTAGTCCTCACCATGGATTTGCTGCCTATTATACTTATTTAGAAAAGGTTTGGAAAGCAGACGCAGTTCTTCATTTTGGTACCCATGGGTCGCTTGAATTTATGCCTGGAAAGCAAATGGGAATGAGTGAGACATGCTACCCAGATTCATTAATCGGAGGATTACCAAATCTTTATTATTATGCTGCTAACAATCCATCTGAAGCAACAATAGCCAAGAGAAGAGGATACGCATCTACTATCAGCTACCTAACTCCTCCAGCTGAAAATGCAGGTTTGTATAAAGGTTTGAAAGAACTCGGCGAATTAGTTGGCTCTTATCAACAATTAAGGGAAAGTAGCAGAGGTATTCAAATAGTAAATGCAATTATAGAAACCGCTAAGCAATGTAATTTGGACCAAGATGTAGAACTTCCCGATAGAGATGTTGAGTCAATGACTATTGACGATAGGGATTCAATTGTGGGATCTGTTTATAGTCAATTGATGGAGATTGAAAGTCGTCTTCTTCCATGCGGATTACATACAATTGGTAAACCTCCTACTGCGGAAGAAGCAATTGCGAC
>QCFY01000032.1 GCA_003280085.1 Prochlorococcus sp. AG-363-O06
AGTTTTTTAGCCTCAATCTCTGCTTTAGATCTTGTGGGATATGCATATATGTTCTTTCGAGATGAAGACTCTACATTCTGAATTGTTTGGTTAAGAGCTGATCCTTCCGGGCTCCAAACTTTGAGTCCCATGGTTGTTATTCCGGCAGAAAATATTCCCATGCCCACAATTGATGCGTTCACAACTCCCATCGCTACAACTCCCAGAGAGACCACACCCATGGGAACTATTCCAATAGTGACAATACCCATCGGTACTATTCCAATTGAAATGACGCCAAGTGGAGCTATCCCGATGGCAATTTTTTTAGGCTTGCTACCGCAATGACTGGGGCCTTCAGCTTGCGGTTTTTCAGAGTTATTCATCATTTGGTTCTCCAAAAATTTTAGTGTTTGTGGCCATGCCCCCCATGCTTCTGATTTGGCTGATGAGTTTTATGACTCTCACAAGGCATCCACTTGTCTCCCATCTTATGTGCACCCTTGCAATTGAAACTCTTAGCAGCTTTTTCAGCATCTGCTTTGTTGTTAAAAAGAGCAGTAGTCCCTTTGGGGGACTCTGTTGAACAGCCAAGAATGAACAAGGAAATGCTCATCAATGCTATGTATGAGAAACGTTGATTAATCCTTGCCATTAAGATTCCACTAGTTAAAAAAAATCTATATAGAAAACTCCGATCATGCAACCAACTTTTCTAATATTGTGGTCTCATAATCTAGGACTTTGAGCTTAAGTGAAGCTGGATTGGTTGAGTTAAATTGTTTGTAGAATTTAGTGCTGATTTTTTTGAGATATTATTTATTGGCAAGATGGCGAAAATAGAGTAGATATCAGCCCTGATAACGTAGCTCTTTGCTCTTATTTCAAGTTAAATTAAGGATTTTTGTAAATATCCTTTAGGCTACTGCCCAACAAATTAAAGCAAAGCAGTAGTTAGTTTGTTTTTGATTAACTGTCGATATTTTGGGAGCTAATGAAGCTCCCCTTCTCAATGCTTGCGTCTCTCCTAAGGATTCTATCGTAGATAATATGAAGACTCAAAAGTAAA
Organism: Prochlorococcus sp. AG-363-O06; assembly: GCA_003280085.1. Taxonomy (GTDB): domain Bacteria; phylum Cyanobacteriota; class Cyanobacteriia; order PCC-6307; family Cyanobiaceae; genus AG-363-O06. Next base: position 1,049 of record QCFY01000032.1, read on the forward strand.
GCAATTAGCAACTTAAAAGCTGGCATTTGCCAAAAGAGCAGTCAGAAGGGAAATTAAGTATTAAGGCGGGTTGTCATTTTGTAGCAACTGCTACAAAATGACTTTATTGACGTTCGGAGGGATTCATGATCGACACTCCGCCTGAGCATTCAATAGAAGCAAATTGACTTCTGGTCCCTGCTCCAACAGTCTTATTTTATAAGTGGGCTGGTCACATATGCTCTCCATTGCATTACTGACACTCCTTCGCATCGTTTAGGTGCCCTTAATGGAGTCTTCATCAGCCTTCATCTAGATACTTTGCCCCAGGCGATCAATATCAAGAAGCTTCTCAAAAAACTAAAAATTACACTGACCATTCTTTTATTTCGAAGAAGGAATGGTCAGTTTTTAAGTTAATGACAAGTCTCATATTTTATTTATGCCATTCTTCCTAACCATTTAAAAAATAGGTACTTTATCTTTTGTATAAAACTAGCAATAAATATGCATTTAATGCTAGTTTTATTGGTCAATCAGGAAGGTAAACATTATGATTCGCGAACCTAACCAATTAATGGCAGAAATCAACATCGAGCACGATGCTATTGACGAGTATTTTGAATGTATTACTGCCTGTTCCTTAGATGATGATGGTGTCCATTGCTTGACTCAATGTATTGATCTTCATCTAAAAAAAGAGGTATAACATTGACCTCTACAAACCCTTTATGTATAAGTCTTGATGGCGGTTCAATTACTTGTTTCAAAAGCGACTCTGGTCGAATCTTTCGATCATGCTCAAGAACTCGTTGCTTGTACTCCGGTGATCTACATTCCGCAAAAGCGCATTTAGAAGATTTAGAGAAAAAGACTTTTTGCTGACAGGTATACAAGAAGAAACCCCTATTCAACGCAAAACCACACTTAAATGGTCTAGCGATGGCGAACTCTCTGCAGTTGATCTGGTAAGGATTCTTGACCGACTTGAGAACCCAGAGCTCACTCAATGTGATCTGGTTTGTAATGTTGATGAAGTTGTCTAATTAACCATCAATCATTGCTTTCGCTTCTGGATCATTCCAAATACTCATAGCAACTTTTTCTTCTGCTTGGAAAACAACAATTGCTCTTGAGGAATCAGCTTTATTTAACCTGGATATAGAGAAGTGATTCCGCCAGCTTTAAATATTGCTTTGTTTTCACCACACTTTGCAAGCAACTCACTCCTGACAATTTTGACTGATCTTGAAATCATAAAAGGTGGTTTCGCAAGCCATTCAAATAGGAAGATGTGTAATAACTAGATCATATTTGATCTTTTAAAGGGTGGATTATTGGGTTTCAAGACTTGGCCTTGGAGGTGAATTAGACAGAGAACGGTCAGTAAGAAACTGAGTTTGTTCTTTTGTCTTGAGGTCTTTGATTACTGGCTTTTGTGAATCGACTAACTCGCAGTAGAAGAATCACTTTGCCCTTAGACGTTGCGGTGATGCCTATAGATGTTAAAAATGCTTCATTTAAGTGCAGCCTGAAGAAGTTGCTCGCTGATACATCGAATTTTTCTCAAACTATGAGATGCTCGTGATGCTTCTACAAAGTTTTCATGTCTAAGGGTTATTGGATCGTTACAACAACAGTCACCAATCCAGAAGGGTTTGGAGAATATGTACAAGGCTTTGCCACTTGGATTGACTCACTTGGCGGCAAGATTGCTGCTAAAGATTTGGATGCAAAAACTGTTGAAGGTAAAGGTGGTCATCTCGCCGTGATAATTGAATTTTCCTCTAAAGAAGTAGCTTTGGAGGCTTATAATAGAGCTGATTATCAAGAGTTAAGCAAATTACGCTGGGCTAACTCTTCTGATACTAATATCACGATTATGGATGGCTCAGTAACTCACTAAAACGAATGTAGAAAATTATGGGTGAGATGCCAACAGTGGAGGCAGCCAATAGAGCAGTGGGAACTGTTGGACTGTTTCTTTTCATCGGAACATCTGTCTATTTGGCTTGGCAGTTTCAAAGATTTTTTGGGAATAAATAATCCAAAAACTGCTAATTAGTCTTTGACTTGGTATTCTTGTCGCACCCTGATTTTCTGTGTAA
>QCFY01000033.1 GCA_003280085.1 Prochlorococcus sp. AG-363-O06
TAAGAACTAAGCTTATACTTAAGACATAAACAAGGTAAGAAAGCATGATTGAAACCGCAGGAGTGATTGAGAAAGAACAAGGCAATGGTTTTTATTTGGTCACATTGGAACAACCTGCTGGTCACCAATGTCTTTGCAGAGCTGCTGGAAAGCTCACCAAGTTTCGAATTAAATTGCTTGCAGGCGACAAAGTCCTTGTAGAGATAAGCCCTTATGACTTGACCAGGGGAAGAATTACATATCGAGAAAGAAATGCTGGCTCACATGGAGGCAGGCCTGGAGGTAACCGTCCTGGTGGGCCAAGAAGGAAATGATAACGAATCTACTAATTTGAAATCATTATTTAGCAGCAAGCTGCTTTATAGCTTCTTTGAATTCACTTCGTTGCTTAACACCTTTCCAAACCCTATACAACTTTTTATCCTTAAATAATTGAACAGTTGGTGTGCCATTTACGTCTGCTTGCTTAGCAATTTTTTGATCTAATTCAATATCAATTTCCACCACTTGCACCTCCCCTTTTAATTCATCCAAAAGTTTTCGCAACTGAGGCTTTAAAATATAGCAAGGGCCACAATCAGATGAGGTATAAATAACCAAAAGGGCCTTATTGCTCTCATGATAAAGCCTTCGCAAGGCGTAACTTCCCTTTTGCCAAAAAGCGTCTGATTGGTATGAATCTTTAGTTGTTACTTCATCTTTATCTTGGTTGTTGCATTTAGATTCAGGTGGTTGCACAACATCTCTTTTAATTGGAACTGAAAAATTGTTTTTAGAAAGCCACCTTTCTGCAGCCAAGGCTGCTTTGCAGCCACTAGCAGCTGCAGTAATGCCTTGTCTCCATTCACTATCAGAAACATCACCTGCGGCAAAGACTCCTTCAATATCAGTTTCAGGTCTGCCATACTTTGTGAAAAGATATCCTTTTTCATCTAATTTAATTTGCCCAACTAAAAGTTGTGTATTTGGACGATGTCCTATTGCATAAAACAACCCTCTTACATTAAAAACTTCCTGATTATTTGTAGCTCTATTTCTTACAACTACACTTTCCAACCAATCGTTACCATTAGCATCAACAACTTCTAAATTCCAATGCAAAGTTATGCTGGGGTTTGCCCTTACTCTATCAATCATTGCAGCACTTGCCTTAAGCTGGCCTGAACGAACAAAGAGATGAATATGACTTCCGTATTTAGTCAAATAAATAGCCTCCTCACACGCAGAATCACCTCCTCCAACAACAGCAAGCTCTTCATTTAAAAAATACGGAGTTGCGCCATCGCAAATTGCGCATGCACTTATACCTTTACTCCAGAAACGATCTTCATTTGGTATGCCTAATTTCTTTGCACTAGCGCCCGTAGCAATAATCAAAGCTTTTGCTCTAATCGAAAACCCATCTCCAACTACCAAATAAGGAAATTGACTCAAATCTATATGCTCAGCATCTGCCTCAATCAGCTGAGTCCCCCAACGCAAAGCTTGCTCTTTGATTAAATCCATTAATTCAGGACCCCTAACACCATTGGGGAATCCTGGAAAATTTTCAACATGAGTAGTAGTCATCAACTGTCCCCCTGGAATACCTCCAGACAGAAAGCCTGTAATCAAGACAGGTTTTAGATTTGCTCTTGCGGCGTATATTGCGGCTGTATAACCAGCTGGGCCTGAACCGACTATTACAAGATTTTCCGAAGTATCTTCAGATAGGTTTGGCCTCTCAACCATGAATAAAAACAGGCTTTAGATAATTTAAATAAAATCTTAAAGAAATAAAAAGCAATTTGCTTACACAAACGATTAGAGATAGGGGGTTATTTATACCTAAAAATTATCAAGGAAGCGGCAATAATTTAATATTTTCTTTAAATTTCCAGCATTTCATCCAGGCCGCTTAGTCCTCTCTCGGAAACTTCATTAGCAATACAAGGAACCTCAAGGACAGAAGCTTCCAATTTTTCGGGAAAATCTCTACTGCTTGTAATCCACTCCCTAAATTCCTGCGTAATTGCATAACTGTCTTCGTATCTCTCAAGTGAGTCCAAGACAGAGATCCTGGAGCTTGCCCAGTAGCTCGCAACTCCAACTCTTCGCTGCATCGATGATTTCATGATTTGTCCCCAATGCGCACTACATTGACACGCTGATGGTTGAAAACGGTCTGTTATTAAGTACATCAAGATTTTTCTGTACAAAAAGAATTATCTCTTCAAGAAATGTGGTAATTCTGCTACAGCTATTCTGATCATTTGAACGGCTTGATCGTTTATTGACTCCATTGGCAAAGCCGGTACAAATGATTCAAATCTATTTGGTTCCAGCAAACTTTCTGAGTCTATAGACCGTATCAAATACGGCTGAGAAACTGACCAGCTTCGGGCATATTGCATAAGAAGTGGGTCAGCAGGTGCAAATACATAGGAAGAATTCCTTGGGATAGGTTCCAATAAAGATCTTTCTTTTGAAACACGAACAGTTCTTGTAACTGCTTGCAAAAACCTGCTTCTGGTTACAACTGTAGTCAAATAAGCAACGACTCTGAGTCGAGAAGCATCAAAGCCTTCTGAGCACATGTCTACGCTAACAAGCCATTTGGCATCACTATGCTGAAACCTGGCAAGACGCTCAGTGGCAGTACTGTCTTGCGAATGTACTAAGTCAACAGCACAGCCTTGTTCTTGAAGAAAATTAGTAATGGCGATTGCATGCTCGATATCTTTTGCAATCACAAGGCCCGCAGCTTTTGAGTGACTGCAACGGACTTTATTAAGTTGCCTCATCGCTCTTATGAGTACATGTAAAGCAATACTTCGTTCACCAGATAAACAAATAGCCCTCCGAAGATTACGTGCCCGCCAACTCTCTCTTAATTCCTTTGACAAAAAAGAAGCTTCTTTATTTGAATCCCCCTTACGTCTATGTTCAACAAATCCATCTTGAAAATGAAATTCCAAGGGGCGAACATCACCAGCCCGAATCAAATCCCTAGGCTCTATACAAAAATCTGGAAATATTTGTTCAATTACTTTCCCTTTCTCTTCAATTCGAGATTTTTTAGCTGAACAAAATGCAAGATTATCA
>QCFY01000034.1 GCA_003280085.1 Prochlorococcus sp. AG-363-O06
AGAAGGATCATCATTTCGGAATGAAAGAGCCTTAGCACTTGCAAAACCAGCAACTCCCAGGGGAGTAATGCTTGCTTCTGCTCCACCACAAATCATTGCATCTGCTTTGCCAAGTTGAAGCAATCTGAATGCGTCTCCAATCGCATTGGAGCCTGCTGCACATGCAGTGGCCACTGCTGAACTGGGTCCTTTGGCTCCTAAAGCAATGGCAGCAAGGCCAGTTGCCATATTAGGAATCATCATGGGAACAGTGAAAGGACTAACTCTCCCAGGACCTTTGTTCTCAAGAACATGAGCTTGGGTTTCCATGGTCATTAAACCGCCAACCCCGGAGCCAATGATGACTCCTATTCGGGACGCATTCTTGTCATTGATTGTCAAGCCTGAGTCAGCAAGAGCTTGTTTGGCTGCGATAACTCCAAATTTGGAAAATCGATCCCACCTTTTTGATTCTTTTGGTTCAAGAAAACCAGTTGAATCAAAGGTTTTGACCTCAGCAGCAAAGCGACATGCATGGGCCGAAGCGTCGAACAAAGTTATGGCCGCAACTCCATTGCGGCCAGACGTCAATCCGCCTAAGTACTCCTCGACGGAATTCCCAATCGGGGTGATCGCGCCGAGACCTGAGATCACAACGCGATTAAGACCTTCGACCATTCGACCCTCAGGCTTGCTTGTCTTCTATGTACTTAACGGCATCGCCCACTGTGGCAATGCCTTCGGCAGCTTCGTCAGGGATTTCAATGTCGAATGCCTCCTCAAGAGCCATTACGAGTTCCACTGTGTCTAGTGAATCTGCACCTAAGTCATTTTGGAAATTTGAGTCTGGCTTGACTTCGCCAGCATCAACACTGAGTTGTTCTGAAACGATAGAACAAACTTTTTGGAGGATCTCTTCCTGGGACATAGCCGTGAAGACGGGACGACGCATCCTACGGGAGCGCAAAGTAGTTAACAACAGTGACGGGGTAGCCACAAATTTGTTTAACTTTGACAAATGAGGGTTAGGTTTACTACACGCCTTTTGTTCCGGAACGGGCTTATGTCCCACGCTGTCAAGATCTACGACACCTGCATCGGTTGCACTCAGTGTGTGAGGGCCTGCCCTCTCGATGTACTTGAAATGGTTCCTTGGGATGGCTGCAAGGCCGCCCAGATCGCTTCATCACCACGAACTGAGGATTGTGTGGGATGCAAGCGGTGTGAAACTGCCTGCCCTACCGATTTCCTAAGCATCCGTGTTTATCTTGGAGATGAAACATCCCGAAGTATGGGATTGGCTTATTGAGGTTTTTCCACTTTCTTGAGCTCGAGAGTTCAGATTCTGGTAACAACCACATAAGCTAAGCCCGGCCATAGCCGGGCTTAGTCATGTGTGGAATTGTTGCAGTAATTGGTTCTAGAGAAGCGGCTCCTTTGCTGCTAGAAGGGCTTAGGCAGCTCGAATATCGTGGGTATGACTCTGCCGGCCTTGCAACTGTTGACTCTGTTGAAGGTGGCAATAAGGGCCTTTTGACCTGCCAAAAAGCTAAGGGGAAACTCACTAATCTTTCTGATCTAGTGGTTTCAGAAGGGGCCTCTGGTCATTTAGGGATTGGTCATACCCGTTGGGCAACTCATGGGAAGGCAGAAAAGAAAAACGCTCATCCTCATTGTGATTCCTCTAATCGTTTAGCAGTAGTTCAAAATGGAATCATTGAGAATTACAGATCCCTACGTAAAGAAATTGAATTAGATGGAGTTGAGTTTCTTTCAGATACCGATACAGAAGTAATACCGCACTTAATAGCTAGAGAATTACGATGCTATGAGGCAAAGGGCCGACAAGCCAGTGGACAGATCTTGTTAGAAACTGTCCAAAAAGTTTGCACAAAATTACAAGGGGCTTATGCGATTGCTGTTGTCTGGGCGAATCTTCCTGATGCGTTAGTAGTTGCTCGAAGGCAGGCTCCACTTCTAATTGGACTTGGAGAAGGTGAGTTCTTGTGTGCAAGTGATACCCCAGCTTTGGCAGGTTTTACTCGTACAATTTTGCCAATGAAAGATGGAGAAGCGGCATTATTAACCCCTTTAGGTATTGAGTTATACAACGAGCATGGTGAACGACAGAATCGGAGCCCATCTTTTATCAGTGGAATTGAGCAAGTTGTTGATAAACGTAATTTCAGACACTTCATGCTTAAAGAAATTCATGAACAACCTGAGACTGCAGAGTTATGGGTGGCCCGTCATCTTCCTGAGGGAATGCCAAAAGCAAACCCAGTTGCTTTGCCTTTTGATGAATCTTTTTATTCTGGTGTTGATCGAATAGAAATTTTAGCTTGTGGGACTAGTCGTCATTCTGCAATGGTAGGAGCCTATTTGTTAGAGCAATTTGCAGGTATTCCCACATCAGTTTTTTATGCGAGTGAGTTTCGTTATGCACCACCGCCATTATCCCCAAATACTCTCACTATTGGGGTGACACAATCTGGTGAAACTGCTGATACGCTCGCGGCTCTTGCGATGGAGGCAGAGCGTAGGGATTCATTCGGAAAAAATGATTTTGCATCTAGACAACTTGGAATAACTAATAGAATTGATAGCTCTATCTCACGCCAGGTATCACATATTCTTGATATAGGTGCAGGAATAGAAATTGGAGTTGCTGCAACAAAGACTTTCATAGCTCAATTATTGGCTTTTTATGGATTAGGTCTTGCGTTTGCATCTCGAAGGAAGAGTCGTTCTTCTAAAGAGCTTGGAATGCTTGCAGAAGAACTTAGGTCTGTTCCCAAGCTAATGCGTGATTTAATAGATCAACATGATGGTTTGTCTGAAGAATTAGCCTCTCGATTTACAGATACTAAAGATGTAATTTTCCTAGGTCGTGGTATTAATTATCCAATCGCTCTTGAAGGTGCTCTTAAGCTGAAGGAAATTAGTTATATACATGCAGAAGGTTATCCCGCAGGGGAAATGAAACATGGCCCTATTGCCTTATTAGATAATTCAGTTTCAGTTGTTTCTATCGCAACACGTGGCATAGTTTTTGAAAA
>QCFY01000035.1 GCA_003280085.1 Prochlorococcus sp. AG-363-O06
CCTGCAAGCTGTAGCTTTATTTGCATTGGAGGAAATTCCATAACAGGTAATTGAAAACGTGCAAGAGTCATCATTACCACTCCTCTAGCTTGTACAACACTAATTGTTGTACTTGAACGATAGAAAAAGAATTTTTCCACCGCTGCATATTCTGGTTTCCACTCCCTAATTAATACCCTTAAATCTTTTGCAATTTCTACTAGCCTTGCTCCTTCTTTTTGATTTTTGTCTGTACGTATAATTCCACAGTCAAGCATTGTGTTGATGCCGTTATTTGTTTCAATAAGTCCATATCCAACCCTTGCTAGGCCAGGGTCTATACCTAAAATTCGCAACTATTTTAATTCTCCATTGCCAATTCAAATTCACTAATATCTATGTTTTCGTTATGCTCAAATATCTTGCAGAATGCTTTTACGACTCTGTCTCCAGAATCAACTTGTTCTAAAGGGTCTTTTCTGAGGCGATGGCGTAAAGAACATGATATTACTCTCGCGATATCTTTTTCTGTTACTTCTCTTCTTCCTTCAAAGGCTGCTAATGCTCTTGAGGCTCTATTAGTAACAATGTCTCCTCTTAATCCGTCAACATCTAGTTCCCCACATATTGCTGAAATGCTTAACCTAAGATCATCATCTAATTCAACTTCATTAAGAAGACTCTGTGCATCAATAACCTTTTTTTGCAGTGAGTCTTGATTGCTTTGAGCATTTTCTGAAAAAGTATCTGGATCGTTATCAAATGATGTGCGTTGATCGACAACCTTTACACGAAGCTCAGCATCTCGAACAGTCCTGACTTCAACACTCATTCCAAATCTATCTAGAAGTTGTGGTCTTAGCTCTCCTTCTTCAGGATTGCCAGAACCAATAAGTACAAATCTTGCAGGATGTCTTACTGAAATACCTTCTCTTTCAACTGTATTCCATCCAGATGCTGCAGAATCTAAAAGAACATCTACAAGATGGTCATCAAGCAGATTTACTTCGTCTACATAAAGAAGTCCTCTATTGGCTTTTGCCAATAACCCGGGTTCAAAAGCTCTAACTCCTTCACTTAGAGCTTTCTCAATATCAATAGTTCCGCATAGACGATCTTCCGTGGCACCTAGAGGTAGATCCACCATTGGCACTTGCCTTTGCTCAGTATCTACGTTTTTCCCTTCTTCAATGTTTTGACGGACTTCAGTGCTTTGTAGATCAGGGTCGTTAGGACAGCTGTTGTAAGGGTCACCAGCAACTACATCAATGCCAGGCAGAAGGTCTGCCAGTGCCCTGATTGTTGTGGATTTTCCAGTACCTCTATCTCCCATGATCATTACCCCGCCGATGCGTGGGTCGATGACATTTAGCAGAAGGGCTAACTTCATCTCTTGTTGGCCAATGACGGCTGTGAAGGGGAAGACCCTGCGCTTCCTTGTTGAACTCACGAGTTGACTTGGTGTGTTGTTTGGGATTGTTTCATAGGCAGTTTAGTTTGCGAACAAGTGATTTCGCTGGTCTTTTCTGGACCACAAAGAGTACCTTTTTGGAATCCTTGTTAGGAATGGAGACTTTAAATATTGCATTAATTATAATAAAACCTGGTCTAAAGGATAGGATTGATCAACTGGCTTCCCTTAAAGTTCGGCTTACAAATTAATCTTATGTAGATTCACCAAGTCTTATTCTTAACATGATTTGTCTAAAATAATTTCTTTGGTTTTAAATTAACTTCTTTTTCTTGAGGTCGATTGTCGTAATGGAATGAAGCATCTTTTGGTGAATTCGAATATCGCTACTTAGAAGGTCAAGAGCTGATATGACTGTGTTTCTTCTCACTAAGTTGAGCGGTTAGTTCCTGTCAGGCATTAAATATGGCACCATTGCCGCTGCCATTTCTCGAATTAGTTGAGTTGACCGGGGGGCATTGAAAGGCCCTTCAACAATAAATCCAGCTACAGCCCTAGTATTGTTTGGTAGCTGGATCAACCCTGCGTCTGCATACGCAATGCCTATATCACCAGTCTTGTTGTAAACCTTAAGGCCTCTAATTAATAAGTTGTAGTCAGCATCTCCTTGATTGACGCTCATACCTTTTAATATTCCTCCTGGTAATAACCTGTTGGTTTTAGAAGTACTCATTACCTCTCTAAATAAATCCCTTGAATTTCTGCTTAGTGCTTGGCCAATGTCAACAAGTTCAATTGCACGTGTTAAATCTTTGGTGCTGGTTTTATTTGTACCGTTCAGATCAGGTAGTAAGTTGTTGACTTTGGTAGCTGCTAACCCTAGTGAATTAAAACGTTTATTTAAAAC
>QCFY01000036.1 GCA_003280085.1 Prochlorococcus sp. AG-363-O06
TACTTTAGGGATTTCAAGAAAGTGGATTTTTTCTTCTAAGAATTGTGCTACTGCTTCTTCATTTGCTGCATTCAAAACACCAGGCATTGTTCCTCCTGTCCTTCCTGCAGCATATGCAAGTTCCATGCATGGGTATTTTGATCTATCAGGAGCATTAAAATTCAATTGACTAACTTGTGTCAGGTTGAGTCTTCTCCAAGGAGTCTTGAATCGATCTGGCCAACTCATGCAATAGAGAATCGGCAATTTCATATCTGGCCAGCCCAACTGAGCCAGGACTGATGTATCCGTAAGCTCAACCATTGAATGAACAATGCTTTGTGGATGTATCAAAATCTCTATTTGGTCGTAATCAAGTCCAAATAAATAATGTGCCTCTATCACCTCAAGCCCTTTATTCATAAGAGTTGCAGAGTCAACTGTGATTTTCCTTCCCATGCTCCAATTCGGATGACTGGTTGCATCCTTAACTGTTGCCTTACTTAAATCAGAAATTGACCAGTCCCTGAATGCACCACCTGAAGCAGTTAGATGAATAGACCGAAGTCCTGGAGTAGGAACACCAGTTAGCAATCGAGCATTATCTGCCCATGGAGTTCCTTGTAAACACTGGAAAATTGCAGAATGTTCAGAATCAGCAGGAAGCAACCTGCTGCCGCTCCTCTTCAATTCAGGTAACACTACTGGGCCTGCGGCAATAAGAGTTTCCTTATTCGCTAAAGCTAGATCTTTCCCGGCTCTAATTGCAGATAAAGTTGGTAATAATCCTGCACAACCGACAATTCCTGTAACTACCATGTCAACGTGATCCCAGGAGGCGACTGTATTTATGCCATCACTTCCACCAAGAAGTATTGGCAAATCGCTTGATTCGCTCTCTTGAGAACTTACCTTTAAACGTTCTTCCAACTCTGGCAATAATGACTCATCAGAAATAGCCACAACTTCAGGCCTATGCCTTTGAATTTGCTTGGTCAGTAGAGTCAAATTTCGACCTGCAGATAAAGCCACAACTTTGAATTGTTCAGGAAACTCTTCTGCAATTTCAAGAGTCTGGGTACCAATAGAACCCGTGGAGCCCAATACAGAAATTGCTTTCACAGTGTTCAAGCAGTTCTTACCAGTTTCCCATTACAAGGTTTAATCTCAGCATGTTTGAAACCCAATTGAATCTGAGATTAAAAATGAGGGCATATCATGGCAGCTAAAGAGCAATGGCGCTCAGGATTGGGCTTTGTACTAGCTGCAGCGGGTAGTGCGGTAGGGCTAGGAAACCTTTGGGGTTTTGCATATAGAGCATCTCAGGGCGGGGGCGCGGCTTTTCTATTGCTTTATCTAGTAATAGTTCTTCTGGTTTGTCTCCCTGTCCTTGTAGCAGAAATGGTTCTAGGACGAAGCACTGGGAAAAGTCCTTTATATGCCCCTGTAAAAGCTGCTGGTGTCAATTGGCAACCAATGGGCTGGCTGTTTGTAATTGCATCCTCTGGAATCCTTGCCTTCTATGCAGTGCTAATGGGATGGACTGCACATACACTTTTACATTCGATATTCCTTGGCCTCCCAGGGAACATGAGCGAAGCAGAAGCCTTTTTTAACTCTGTTAGCAGTGGAAATAGTGTATTAATTGGCCAATTAGCCAGCCTAAGTCTGACGGCATTGATTGTTTCGGCAGGCATCCAAGGCGGGATTGAAAAGTTGACTCGTTGGGCAATGCCCTTGCTATTTATATTGTTATTGATTCTTGCTTTGTGGGCTGGATCGCTTTCCGGCGCTTGGGAAGGTTATAGAAACTTTTTATTGAGATGGGATACCAGCGAATTATTCAACCCAACGACTGTAAGGAATGCTTTCACTCAGGCCTTTTTCTCAATTGGGACTGGCATAGGCTGCATACTTGCATATGCTGCTTATCTGGATCGAAAGAATCGCCTCCCTAAAGAAGCCTTTGCAATAATTAGCCTTGATACAGCTGTAGGACTACTAGCGGGGATGATTACTTTCCCGATTGTAATGAGTTTCGATCTTAAAGATATTATCACTGAATCAACAGTAGGCACTCTATTTATTTCTCTGCCAACGGGACTTGCAGCGCTTGGCTTGACAGGACGTTTAGTC
>QCFY01000037.1 GCA_003280085.1 Prochlorococcus sp. AG-363-O06
TTCTCTATAATGAAATCTTATCCACAACATTTAGAAGACCTACTCATTGCTAGAAAGCTAAAATTGGTTCAGCTTGATATAGGTAAATTGAAATGTAAAATACTAGGATATGATCATCTTCTTAATATTAAAGAGACGCCTCATTTCCAATATGTCAATGGCAATATGTTGCCTTATATACGATATTTCTACAAATATGTAGGTGGATACCTTACTGAAGACCATTTTCCTGATAATTTCGATTATCTTATAAGGCATTACTTATTTAATAAGAGCTTTAGCAACTTAATGTGCACCTACCCTATAGTGAATAATTCACTTCAGGTTTTAGATGGTGTACATAGAATTGCTATAATGAGTACATTTGGTGTTAAAGTTACTAAATTATGTCAGGCCAATTAGACAAAATTGACTTGTCTTTTATTTTTCGTTCACTTCAAACATGTTATGCTATTGAAAAGAATAGATATGCACTCGACGAATATCCTGTTGGCAAGGATATCGATATTCTAACGAACAAAGTCTTTCAACTTATAAATGAGATAAGTTCTATTATTAATACATTACCGGAGTTCAATACTGCTAGTCATAAACATTCTTTTATCAAACTTTCCGATACACATCTTCAGCTAGATATTTTATATAACAACCAGTTGGTAATTAAGTTTGACATCTGGTCAAGTTATATATTTAAGTTCAATAACCTAGTTGTAAGTTCAGAACTTATTGAACTATTTCTAGCACGTAGAAGAAATTATGATGGAATTTATTTCCTTGCAGGTGCTGACATGGCTTTAGCAAGACTTCTAGCTTTTTTGGATAGTGGCCGCTTAAAGCAACATCATAGAAATGCATATTCCTCTCTTACTCAATTTGAACGATTTGAAATCAGAAATATAGCAGCGCACTATTTAGATTTATATTAACACCTTAAAAATAATTAATATTGATATATGTTAGCTTATTAATGTAAAAACCATATTGGGTTTTAGATAAGTAGGTAACCCGAGATACCACTATGACATATGACGAAGATTGCAGAAAGCAAAGGCTTCCATCTACAATTATCACATGTATAGAAGTATATGATTTAAATAACCATCAGTTTTTTCAAGCCTTATAGCTGACTAAACTGATTTCTGATCTAATCAGACTAAAAGAGACAGACATATTAGTATGCATTAGAATTAAATAAGTATACATAAATTGTCCGTGGAAATTATTCCTGTCAGTGGGTGTACACTGATCTTTACTTGAAAACTTTAAGAATTCTGTCTTGTAAGGCTTGAATTTTAATTTAAACATTATGATTCAAGCGAATTTTTTATTATTGATGATATAAGTGATAAGGAATTAATCAGGCCTATGCTGTTCTGATGATTGCCATGAAAATTATTCTTACTATGAAGTCTATTTAAGTAAAGAGTTCATTGCTAAGCGATCAAAACCTCACTATCTAGAAGCATTAAAAAAAATTTTATTTTGAAAGATAATTTAAGTATATAAAATCTTCAATGGTTCCTATATTCATAACCCTTTCTAAATTATCGATAATTGCAGGCATTTTGCTTTTATAAAGCTGGCCAGACAAAACGACTCCATCTTTTAAAGTAATTATACCCTCATCATTAAAGTGAATGCCTATATCTGGAGCTCCCAAGTAAACAGGTATTGTGCCTGTAGCAAAGCAATCAAGCAACTTCTCAGTAAAATACGTTTCATACTGCCCATTCTCAATTGCCACAGAAAACATATAATCACATAAGCCTTGTTCTTTATCATTGATTTCATTAAAACCTCTACCATAAAGATCAACTTGGTCCTTTAATTTATTTATCCAGTCAAGACGAATTTGATGGCCGTGACACATATTCTTATTAGAAGAAATCATCGATACAAGCTTTGTTTTAGGATAAATCATTGGTTTTTTAATCCAAAATCCATTTGCAGGGACCCACTTATACTTTTCTCCTAAAGAGAGCAGCCGTGTATCATGAGTAAAAATATACTTATAAGTATTCTCAATTATCTGCCGATGACTAATTACACTTTCAACAAGACCAGGCTTAATATTTTTAGATTCTAAGATC
>QCFY01000038.1 GCA_003280085.1 Prochlorococcus sp. AG-363-O06
AGTAGTAATTAGCAAGTGCTCTACGATCATTGTCTTCTAGTCCGTCTAATGCATCAAATCCAAGGTTTATCCATAATTCATGCCCACATGCCTTGTTGAGTTCATTAGTAGCTTCAATTGCCAAATTGTCTAGGCGGCGATTTAAATTTCTAATTTGGGCGATTGACATGAATGCAAATAGGCAGTTAAGCCAATAGTACAAACTAACTAATTGTTTGCAAGTGCTAGGAACGGTTTTTAGAAAGGAAGTTTCTTTTTCTCTTCTTTATCGAGATCCGCTTCCATCTCTTTAAGGCGTTTAATGATTACTTCGTAATACTCACGAATGTAATTTTCCATCGTTGTAGTTTCTGAGGGGTCGAGTCCAAATAATGTATAGGTTTCTTCCATTGGGGCATCTAAGCGTTCACCTCCGCCCGTGACTTCAGCGAATGCAAGTCTCTCTGCAACATTCACAGTTGGCTCAAAGAAAGAAACCATTGATTGTGCAGCTCCTATTAGAAAAGGTGAGACTCTAAGTACCTTGGCTGATTTTCCGCTGAATTCCTCGCATAATTTTACTAGTTCGTCAGCTTTCCAGGCCTTTGGACCAACGATGGGAAAGCTTTTGCGAATAGTTTCACGACGGTTTAAAGCTGCAATTACAAAGCGTGCCATGTCCTGAGTGTTCATATATGCAATTTCTGTTGGGCTGCCACTTATCCAAACTGTTTGGCTATCGAGAACGGGTATTGCAAACTGGCCAACTACTCCTTGCATAAAAGCAACACCTTGGAGAATAGTGAAGTCAAGAGACGAGTTCTTTAAGTAATGTTCTGTGCAGTACTTAATGTCCATCAATGGAACATTTCTATATTTTTCTGCTGCTAATAAAGAAATAAAGACAATCCTTTTAACGTTGTTTCTCTCGCAAGCTTGGTAAAGATTTAATTTGCCTTCCCAGTCTATTTCATAAACGCTTTTGCCGTCATCTGGTCGAGCAGTTGCAGCATCAATTACGGCGTCAATGCCTTCAAGGGCATAGTCCAAAGACTCTTTATTTAAAAGGTCTCCCTGTGTTAATTCACATCCCCACTCCTGAAGAAAGGAGGCTTTCCTTGGAGTGCGGACCATACACCTAACATTGTGGCCAGCATCAATAGAGCATTTAGCAATCTGTCTTCCAAGAGTGCCGGTTCCCCCAATTATTAGAACCTGCATAGCTAAGGTCATTTCAATAGAGAAGCCTAATTGGGAGAACTAAATAACGTGAGAATAATAACTTAGTCACCTTGAAACTTGAGCAACAATGCACCGCCTACTAGGCCCAAAGGTATTAGGACCCAAAAGATAGCTGCTATTCCGAAAATTTCTGAAGCCATTGTGGAGTTGATTCTCAACTTAATTTAAAGCTTCTTAGAGGCACTTTTTCTGAAAACACTTAAAAGCGTCTCCATAGGAGCATTTGTTCGAAGCTGTCCAGGCATTATCGCGTTTGCACATGAAAAATGCCCATTTGCATTTAAGGCCTTAATCAAATCAGCATTTGATGGTGGAGCTTTTAAAGAAAGTCTGCGTGCTATTTCATGGGTGGACCAACTGAAAACTGGTAAACCTTCATCTTCTTTCAACTTTTTGATTAA
This sequence comes from Prochlorococcus sp. AG-363-O06, assembly GCA_003280085.1. Classification (GTDB taxonomy): domain Bacteria; phylum Cyanobacteriota; class Cyanobacteriia; order PCC-6307; family Cyanobiaceae; genus AG-363-O06. Next base: position 1,623 of record QCFY01000038.1, read on the forward strand.
CTTTCTGGTTTCTCTCTGGATTGGGATTTCAAGATGGTCTGGAATTTCTTCTATTGAATGAAGCCACTTTTTTGATTGTATTGGCCCTAGCCAAAGAGGGCCATTGATGCTCAAAAATCCTTTGTCAATATCGCAGAGGCAAGATTCCCATTGCTTCAGCTTTATTAGGGATTGGGCAAATTGAGATCCACAATGATCACATCTTGCAATTAAACCTAGCTTTGTTTCTGAGGCTTCTTCCACTCTTTTTTTAAGTTGAATGCAAATTCTGAATGTTCTCCCATCGCTATAAGAAATAAGTGGATTTATATCTCTACCCAACAACCAGGCATTCTTTGCAATTGTGCCAAGTTGCAATCTAATAGCAATCTCCCAGTGCGATGGGTGTGACCTCGCAGAAGC